>NETF01000058.1 GCA_002172675.1 unicellular cyanobacterium SU3 | reverse complement strand
GTCGTTGCGGACTCGGGCAAACGGCGGCAAATCCTATACTTAGTAGTCTCCGAAATTTTCCAGGAATTTATAAAATGAATATCAAAAAAGAAGCAGCAAATAATCCTTCTTTCTTACTTGAAAAAGCCTTGCAACCTGCTAGGGAAATGTTTGAAAATAATGTTAAATCTATTAACCATGAAACCAAGGTCGAAGAGTCTTGACGTATCCATTCGAGTAAATGGTAAGAAAATCAATGTATCGAAAGACTCCTTGTTACTCGATGCATTGCAAGAAAATGGATATCATGTTCCTACGCTATGTCATGTGGCTGGTCTTGTACCTAGAGGTGCATGTCGGGTGTGTTCTGTTAAAATCGGGAATAGGTTACAAACCGCATGTACTACTCCTGTAAGCGATGGTATGGATGTAATTACCCAAAACGATGAATTGGATGCTCTAAGAAAGCAAATTGTAGAAATGATGTTAGCAGAAGGCAATCATTTTTGCCCATTTTGTGAAATTAGTGGGCAGTGTGAGCTACAAGAATTGGCCTAGCAATTTGGCATTACAATAAGCAACTATCCGTATCTCTTTCAGGATAGGGATGTTGAAGCATCACATCCAAAATTATTGAAAGATCATAATCGCTGTATTTTGTGCAAAAGATGTATAAGGCTAATTAAAGATGAAGAAGGGAAACGCATATTTGCTTTTAGCAAAAGAGGTTCAAAGCTTTCGATCCAAATAGATACAGAATTGGCCCAAAACATGTCTGATGAATTGGCCAACGAAGCGATAGCATGTTGTCCGGTAGGTGCTATGTTACCAAGAAATAAAGCGTTTCAGGTACCCATTGGGAAAAGAAAATACGATAATATCTCGCATAACAACTCAACTGAAAATTTAAAAGAAGATAATGGAGAAAAATAAACCTCGTATCGCTACAGCTTCTTTAGCAGGCTGCTTTGGTTGCCACATGTCTCTATTAGATTTAGATGAGAAGCTTTTAGACTTGGTAGAATTAGTAGAATTTGATCAATCTCCCATTGATGATTACAAACACATTACCCAGACATGCTAAATCGGATTAATTGAAGGGGGGTGCTGCAATGTGCACAATGTAGAGGTTTTGAAGCAGTTTAGACAAAGGTGTGAAATATTGATATCTGTTGGCCAATGCGCCTTAATGGGAGGTATACCTGCAATGCGGAATGCCATACCCATTGAATCTTGTTTTGCTGAAGCTTATCTCAATGGACCTACTGTATATAATCCCAAAGAGATTTTACCTATAGATAAAGAATTACCCTCTTTATTAGACAAAGTATATCCATGCCACGAAGTAGTACATGTGGATTATTTTTTGCCTGGCTGCCCACCTGATGCGGCACTTTTTAATACAATATTGATGGCCTTACTAAAAGGAGATAAAGGTGCTATACCCAAGGAACTTTTACATTACGACTGAATTTTTTTTTAATCAAAATCATGAGTGATACTATCACAATTTCGCCATTAACTAGGGTAGAAGGTCACGGAAAAGTGACCATTCATTTGGATGATAATCATAAAGTAACAGAAAGTCGCTTACACATTGTAGAGTTTAGAGGATTTGAGCGCTTTATTCAGGGTAGACCATTTTGGGAAATGCCGGTTATTGTGCAGCGTCTTTGTGGGATATGCCCCGTAAGCCATCATTTAGCGGCGGCAAAAGCACTTGATTCTTTCTTAGGCTTATCTCAACATGATTTACCTATTACGGCATATAAAATGCGTCGACTGATGCATTATGGGCAAATATTGCAATCACATGCCTTGCATTTTTTCTATTTATCTTCTCCTGACCTTCTATTCGGAATAGGGGCAGACCCTTCTATTAGAAATATTATTGGAGTGGCAGGCCAATTCCCAAAGCTAGCTAAAGAAGGTATTCTATTAAGAAAATATGGACAAGAAGTAATAAGGTTAACTGCTGGTAAACGCATTCATGGTACAGGCGCAATTCCTGGAGGGATTAATAAAAACCTTAGTCTAGCAGAAAAAGCATCCTTGCTAGACAAAAAAAATGACATGCATATCGACACAATGATTAATTGGGCCGAAGAGACACTCACATTTTTTCGAGAGTTTCACCAAAAAAACCAAAAGTTAATAGATAATTTTTCAGTGGTACCTTCTGCTTATATGAGTTTGGTAAATAAAGATGGTGGCTTAGAACTATATGATGGGAAATTAAGGGTGATTGATGCCGAAGGAAATATGATAGCTGATGGCATTAATGAAAAGCAATATTATACTTTTATTAAAGAAGAGGTGAAGGAATGGTCTTATATGAAGTTCCCGTTTTTAACTCAACTAGGACCAAAATCAGGTTGGTATCGGGTAGGCCCTTTAGCAAGGCTCAATTGTGCAGATTTTATATCAACTCCTAAAGCTCAAAAGGCATTTGAACACTTTAAAGCTTACACTAATGGCAAACCGAATCATATGACCATGCACATGCACTGGGCTAGACTTATTGAATTGTTGCATGCGGCAGAAATCATCAAGGAATTATTAGAGGATTCTGATTTGCAAGGAGATAAATTGTTGGCTAAAGGTGAAAAAGGGAAAGAGGGAATAGGAATTATAGAGGCGCCACGGGGTACACTAATACATCATTATCGAATTGGCGAGGACGACCTTGTGGAAATGGCAAATTTGATTGTTTCTACAACACATAACAATGAGGGAATTAATAGAGCTGTTAATGAAGTGGCCAAAAAATACATGGAAGAACAAACCAATATTACCGAAGAGATGATGAATGCTGTTGAAGTAGCAATTCGTGCTTATGATCCTTGTTTGAGTTGTGCCACACATGCCCTAGGGCAGATGCCACTACAAGTGAGTTTGTATAATGCAAACAAAGATATAATTGAAGAAAGATTTAGGTGACAATACATTTAATTCGGTACTACATGATTTTGCTTGAAGGAATCTTTAGATTCTTGGTGGTACGACTACTATAATATTAAAACTAGAAGGCAAGTAACTGGACCAAGTTGTACCACCAATACTTATCGAGTAATTTCATATAGAGCCTTCAACTCCATGGAAATAGAATTTTAAATGAAATATTTTGACTAAGGTTTTGATATTTGGAATTGGGAATCCGGCAAGAGGAGACGATAGATTGGGCTTATTATTTACTGAGCATATGGAAAAGCTTAAAAATAAATGGCCTGGTTTACAGATAGATACTACTCAAAATTATCAACTGAATATTGAAGATGTCTTACTGTTATTAAAATACGATTTGGTGATTTTTGCGGATGCCTCCAAGGAGATTTCCTCCCAATATAAATTGGAAAAAGTAAAGCCCAAAGAACTTAGTTTTAGTATGCACAGTTTCAGCCCAGGCATGTTGCTGCAAATAGCTCAAGAATATTATAATTTTTCAGCGCATATCTGGCAATTTCATATCGCAGGCAACCAATGGGGCTATAGCGAAGCCATAAGTTCCATTGGAAAGAAAAACCTAAAAACCGCAATACGCTTTATTTCTTTATGGATGGAAAAACTAAGCCTACATCTTAAATAATTGAAGTTTATCTTCAACTATCTTTATTTCTTTGCTCACATCGGTTTCTTTGAATTCTTGTAACTTATCAAGTGTATTTTTTAAAAAATCCTTGTGTTCTTCAGTAGCAGGGTTAAACGGTCGATGTTCTAATGCTTTCATTATTTTCTCCCATTTAGTAATAAATTGATTGCTTTGTTCTGATAAGAATAAATGACTAAAATGTTCCCATATATAGCTGATAGCAGTAGCATTAGGATGTATCATATCAGGCTCGTAAAACCTATAGTCGCGTAGATCATCAAGTAGCATCTCATAAGCAGGAAAATAATGTACATTGGGGTGTTGTTCACATAGATGATGGCATGCCAACCTCAAGACGGATTTGCTTACAGAATTAAAAATAAGGGTATCCTTTATATGCCTTACAGGGCTTACAGTCAATATTATGGTTGTATTTGGTAATAGTAACTTATGTAATTCATTAAAAGCCAAAATTATTTGCTCTGGTGTAAGTAGCTCTTTGTTAAATAAGTTTGCTGGCATTTTGTGGCAGTTTGCCACTACCTCTTTATTTTTCAATAAACGATAAACATGAGCTGTACCAAATGTGAGGATAAGTACCTTGCTTTTTTTTAAAAAGCTTCCCGTTGATTGTAAACTCTGATTGATGTGGTTTATAAGTGTGTTTTTGTCTGCGGAAGTAATTTCAGAATGTAGATCGTAATGGTAATACATTCCTTGATTTTGAATAATTTTTTCTTCGGATAGTGAATTGCCCAGTAAAGCATTTTGCAATAAATGCATGGCAGAAATTGGGTTAAAGATAATTCCAAATGGGTTGACCATAACCCCAAACTTATTCTTATTTAACAGATTGCCGATATGGTCTGAAAAACAAGAACCAATTGTGAATATTTTATCCTGATGGTCAATTTTATAATGAGGAGGATTTAGGCTTATTTCCGTTCTAAAGCTTTTACTCATAATCATGTGTTTTAGGTAAGGTTAGTAGGATTTGCCAATCCTTTGCTTGGTAAGCTTATGCTAGAAGATGATGCTATAAATTTAACGATTTTTTTGAGATTATACTTGGCGAAATACAACAAAAAAAGGCGTACAATACGCCTCTTAATTTAATGATGCTTTGCAAAAATCTACATTAATCTCGGTAAGAAATATTATAATGAAGGATCATATTTTTAATCAAGAAATCATCGTAAAGATCATTACCTCCATCTTTTCTTCTTGCAGCTAAAATTTCAATTTCATTTTTTTTGTCTTCAATGATATTATCTAAAATAATGGTTTGCATGTACCAATGCCTCTGGTTTTCATCAGGATAAGCATGAATTTCTCCAATTTTCTTATTGTTCAACCATACTTCTGCTCCTTGGTTACTATGCGTAAGGTTCTGAACCATAAAAGAGATGTAATAACTATGCCTATTAGCCTTATCTATACCTATGGCATATGCTTTATCGCTGAAATCAATATCGATTTTAACTTTGCCAAAATCTCCTAATTGTATAGGATTGCTTTTGATTAAAAATTGATGACCGCTGCTGGCCCAAGCTTCAGTGAATAAACCCATCTTAAAAGAATTTAGATTAAAAAATTATTTTATCTCCATACTTTCCAGATGGAACAGGTAAACAAATTATTTAAATATTGTCTGATTTTCTTAAAAATACATCGCCATTAATGGTATGTAATTTCACTTTTTTATTATTACTATTTCCCAACTGTGCTTTTAAATTGTAACCTACTAATGGATTTTCTTTTTTGTTCAGAAATTTCAATCCATCAATATCTGAATAAACCTCACCATTAATGGTTTTTAACTCAAAATCGGCAGTTACTTTTTCACTCCAATTGGCATCAACAAAACCATTAATAGTTTTAATATCCATACTTTGTAGTAAATTTCTGATTTCCACATCGGCATTAATGGTGTTTATCTTAATTAAACAGTTTTTGGGTACTTTTAACTCATAATAAACTTCGCTGATAATTACGCTTTTTTCATTGCCAGTCCAATACCTGATGTTTTCATTATCTGAATCATAATATCTTTTGCTCATCCAATTGTTGAAGCCTTTAGGAATTGACGACTTGATATTAAGTACTTCTCCATCCAAGAATTCATGCTTGAGTGAATCGTTTAATAATCCATTGTTTAGGTCTATACTAGCTTTAAATGCTACTTTATTGCTTTTCCAAGTACTTATTTTAATGAGTTCTCCAAACTTGAGTTCTAAAGAAACTTGTCTCGAAGCAGGTAAATCAAATTCCTTTTCAATAATTTTTTGGGCAAAAAGGGGCGAGGTAAGCAGGGAAAATATCCCTGCTATTAATATATTTTTCATAGGTATAAAATTTTTGAAATAGAAGAAGTGGGGAAAGTACTAGTCTGAGAATTATTTTATTCTGCCTTTCTCAGATAGATATTATCGTTAATGGTATTGAGATTTAGTTCTGTACCACCACCATTAATAGCTCCTTCAATTTTACCTCCGCCACCAATTCTTCTAGTATTGTCTTCAGTGGTCTTAAAAGTAAGTTCGAAATTCGTGAAGATTTCTCCATTCATGGCCCTCATCTTAATGGCACTTTTTGCATTGGCGGGTAGAGTAACATCTACATAGCCGTTAATCGATTTGATGGAATTAGGCTTCTCTTGATTCAATGATTTAAATACTATATTGATATCTCCATTGGTAGTACTGGCTATAATAGGGCCTGCTGCATTGGTGATTTCAATATCTGAAGATTTGGCATTGACTTCTATTTCACCGGTTATATTATCGATCTTAAAATGATCTCCGTGCCAATTGGTCTCAGTGATAGTGATATTTATATTTTGTGGTACTTTAAGCACATAATCTACATCTTCTCGCGTTGCTTTTTGAATATTTATTTCCCCACCCATTTCTAAAACGGAAAGACCAATATTGGTATTATCTACTGCGGTGTTGTATAAAGGCTTTAAACCTTGGGCTCTTTCTGGTGGTTTTCTATAGCCTTTGGCAGAGATAACCAAGTCGCTACCATTATACCCTGTTATTTGCAATTCAGAATCGAATAACTCTAGAGATAAGCTTGTTCTACCATCTAAATTTAATTTATATTCATTTTCAAGCGATTGTGCTTGAATTAGACTAAAACTGAGTGCTAGGAATAAAATCGCTAAAAATATCTTTTTCATTTTATTGCTTTTTATATTAATTTGAAATATCATAATTAACTTAAATTCAAAGGTTTACATTAATTTTCCAATGCCTTCTTGGGCCTTGTTTTTTACTATATCTAGTATTTCTTGGGTGTCTATTAATTTTTGTAATGAGGCTACAGCCCTAGGATCTTCCAACTCGATGAGTGCATCTATAATGAGTACCTGAATGCTTGGATCTTCTTGTTCAGCCAATGTGCTTAGCAAAACTTCTTGCACATCTGGTTTACTTTTATAGTGAATTAAAGCTTCGCAAGCAGCCATACGTACATTCGGATTTTCATCACTTGCTAAAGTTTCTGAAAGTGCTTCGATAATGCGCTTATCTACCTCATGCATTTCGTAAGTATAATTTACCGCCATAATGCGGTCACTGGCAGACTGCTGCTTGAGCAAAGAGAGCATTACCAAGGTTTTTGTCGTGTTCAATTCGTCGCGCAATGTGGCTACTTCTTTGGTTTGCAGTTGCTCTATATTTATTTGCTTGTCGATGAAGAAACCAGCTAAGAAAAGCGCTACTGAGGCAGCTATACGCAAAGGCAATGAACTGTTCCAAGTTGTTTTTATTAAATGGATTACCTTGCCTGCTTTGCCAAAGTTAGCCGCGTCTTTTTCAGCTTCTATCTCTTTAGAAAGTAGTGCATAAAAGTCAGCCGAAATTTCTTCTGGAGCTTCAAATTCCACAGAGTTTTCCATGCTATCGTATATGATACGCAATTGGTCATACTCGGTAAAATAATCTGCATCCTCAGTTAATCTTTTCTCAACATCTTTAATTTCTGATGCTGAAAGTGTGCCTTCTAGGTAGGCAATCAATTGATCTTTATCGGGTTTATTTTCCATAGTTATATGGGTTTAATTTTGTTCGGTCATGAAATAGACACCTTTTAATTTTTTTATAGCCCTGTGTACTTTCACTTTTACAGCACTTTCTGTAATGCCAAGTATCTGGGCGATTTCTATATATTTCATTTTTTGAAACTTGCTCAATACAATCATTTCTCTTTGTTCTTCATCTAATAAGCTCAGGGCTTTATACAATACTTTTTCTCTTTCTTTCTGCGCTTCGTCTTGCATGTTTTCAGCTGCTTTATGGGCTAACTTTTCAAGGTCGTCGAAACGAGATCTTTTGTTTTTGATGTTCTTTATATGATCGAGGTATTGGTTGCGCGCCAACTGAAAAAACCAAGCTTTGAAAGGTTTCTGCTCATTAAAGCTGTTTCTGTATTTTATGAGCCTGTAAAACACGTTCTGCGTCAAGTCTTTGCTCAATTCAGTTTCAAAACTGAGTTTTACAAAAAAGTTATAGAGCATTGCCTGGTACCGTTCAAATAAAATGGCCGCTTTTTCAAGGTCTCCCTTTTTAACCATCGCCATTACTGCTTCATCCGTCATAGTATTGTATGGTATTGCCCTTAGGCGTTATTGTTTTCTTTAATTTTTATCGGATTTGGACTGGTTACCTGAAGATGCAGAAAAGGTTACAGAAAAGGTGGATTTTTTTTTAGGAATGAAAATTTTATTGATTTTTTGAATTGAAAAAAGGTTTCATAACAGATATTTTTGGGCTCTTTATGAAATTACTTGATAAATCTGGATTTACAACTGATTACTGTTGAAAGCCAAGAGATTAGAAACTAGAATTTAGAGGTTAGAAAAAAATAAAGTCTTGTAATAAAGACCTCTCTAACTTCTCTTAACCCTTTAAACTATGACCTTAAACTTAGCTTTCTAAATTTTTAAGTGCTTCGCACCGAGTGCTTCGCACCGAATGCTTCGCACCGAATGCTTCGCACCGAATGCTTCGCACCGAATGCTTCGCACCGAATAAAATCATATAGCATCTATTTTTGAATAAATATTATGGGTGTAAATCTCTCATTTTACTTTAATCAACATTCTTTTCGGGTATGTTTTGTGAGTTGGAATGGATGTGGGATTCTCCTTATTTGAGTGGCAATACAATTTATTATTCTCAAAATGAGGAGATTCCCACGCTACGCTGGGAATAACGGGTGGGTGGAGAGAAGTGGGCAAAATTAATAAGTAAAAAAGCCACTAATTTCTAACTCAACCCTCATCCAAAAAGACCTCTTCAATTTTTTTGCTGAATAATTTGGCAATTTTAAAGGCCAAGGGCAAGCTTGGGTCAAATTTGCCCTTTTCAATCGCATTAATGGTTTGCCTCGATACTTCTACGCTTTCAGCCAATTGCGCTTGGGTCATATCGTTTTCTGCCCGCAAAACTTTGATCCTGTTTTTCATTTGTATCGATAATTACCAATGATTACCCCACCAAGGTAAGTGAGCCCTATAAGAATAACCAAATGTGAAATTTCAGCATCGTAGGCTATTACATTACTTATATCTAAACTAGAATAACCCAAGCCACAGACAACGGCTACACCCAATGCAATAGCCATGGCTTCTAAATGTAGTTTTCTTTGCATTTCGTCCAGCCCACTCAAGTGGCGTTTGTTAGCCAAAATCATTCCTATGCCTATAAGTACATTCAATAAAATAGCAATGACAGAAAAGATAGTTTGATTATCCCAAAGTAATTTGGGCCCAAATGTAGCCAAAGCCATAGAAAGTAACCACGCCAAGGTCCAATAGGCTAAAAGTTTGGTATTCTTTTTGTTTATAATGGCCCAACTTTTTTTATTTTCCATTATTTAATTTTTTTATTTATGTAAAGCTTACTTTACACAAAGATAGCTTTAACTTTCTATAAGTCAAGTTTATTTTACATTTTATTCAATAGATAATATGGAAGAAGTATAATTGCGATTTATATTTTCATAAAATGTATGTTAAAATCTAACACTATAGATTAATTCTCGTAATAAGATAAAAACCTTGTTAAATAGCTGAAATTAACCCTTATGAAGGCATTATACATTGTTGTTTTACTTGCAATCGTTTTTAATTCTAATTTATTTGCGCAGAATTATACTGACGAAAAAGAAGATATTTCTGTATTGCCATTTACTGGTTGGCAAGGCTTCGATGCCGAATCTTATCAAAAGATAATTACTGAGAAAATCCTTTCTATGGTAATTGATTCCCGAAAATTCAATGTCATCACCTCTGATGATGCCGAACTAAAGAAAATTGCGAATGAGTTACGCATACAACTATCGGGTATGGTAGATGAAAGTACTGCTGTAGAGATAGGGAAGAGGAGGGGAATCAAATTATTTATAGTCGGAAATTTCACAGGGAACAGTGTAGATTATCATCGGGCTGAATACAATGATGATGGAGAATTAGAAGAAAATGCCTATTACACTGCCAAAATAAGTGCTACTATCAAATTATTGGATATTGAAACAGGTAAATATACTGCTTCTACTTTGGCTTCAACTTATGGGCGTTCAGGTTCTGAACAAGGTGCATTAAACGAGGCTTTATATCGATTGGCTATTGAGATTTTTGATGATTTCAAAAAGTATTTCTTGATACAAGCATATATAAGTGGTGTAAATCAAGGAGAAATATTAATAGATCGTGGCTTTGAATTAGGGATAAAAGAAGGAATGACCTTTGAAATTCTAGATATAAAAAAGCAAGAGGGAAAAGTACGTAAAGATGTTGAAATACCAGTAGGCACTCCACGTATTGGTATTATTAAAGTTACAGAAACTGAACCAGGTACTGCTAAAGCCTTGTTAATGGGACCTTTTAAAGAATTGATGCCTGGTTACTTATTACGAGAGATGAAAACCACTGCCACAACTACGGCAACTATTACCAAAAAGACTTTAAATAGAATTAGAATTAATAGAGGCAGAAATTTCGATATTTCATCAGGTCAATACTATACAGTTTTAAAAGCCAAGAAAAGTGGAAACCTGACAGGTAAAACTAAAAAAGTAGGACTCATCTATATTTATGATACCGAAGAGAATTATGCAATGGGCAAAATCATAAAAGGAAGATATGCTTTTAAAGAAGGTATGGTAGTGGAACAGACTACGGGTTCATCTTACTTGGTTGGTGCTTCTTTCTCTTATGGTATAGGTTTGAATCAACGTACTGTTGTAGCTAATAGACCCACGGGTGTTCAAAATGTAAATAACGGTGAACCGGGATTGGTTTCTGTAGATACCGATTTTTTGGAGAGATATAACAATCTTTCAAATCTTGATATCTATACTTTTGATGTGCACTTGAGAGATATGTTATATAATTATTCCGTATCTGTTGGGGCAGAATTTTACAGTATTAACGATGGTGAATTGAATGGATGGGCTCCCAAAATCGGAGTTTCTTACCAAATACCTCTCATTCCTGAGTTTTTATATGTTTCGCCTGGTGTAGAAGTAGGTTATGGCAATATGCGCCAAGAATACAATGAAGTAAATCAAGTTTCAGCCAGTGAAAGTGATTTTGTGAGAGATTGGTCTCCTTTATTGGGCGCTAGTGTAGAAGGTACAATGCGGGTAAGAAATGTATTGTTATTTGCGAAAATGAGTTACAAACACTTGCGATTCAATTCTTGGAAATACAGGGCAGAAACTGGTGAAGTAGATGATGAAGGAGATCCAGAAACCAAGTTTTACAGCATGCCCGACCAATTGGTGCCTTACCCAAATGTAAGAATAGGTCCAATGTTTGTGCAAGCCGGTATTAGAATTGAAATTCCCATAAACTATTAAAAGAAATACCCAAACAACTAAGATGTAGCGATTTTTTGGGCAATTTCAATATCAGCTGGTGAAAGTTGAAAGTTTGTAATGGCTTCTTTATTGATCCAGGCATATTTATCATGATCATTAAGTATGATTTCGCCTTTGAGATACGAACATGTATATGCCCATAGTCTGATGCTTATTGTAGGATAATGATAAGTGGATTGAGAAAAAAAACTTTCTATTGTAATTTCAATGCCCAACTCTTCTAAGATTTCACGGAGTAGGGCTTTTTCTTTACTTTCCCCATTTTCAACTTTACCACCAGGGAACTCCCAAAAACCTGCCTGATGTTTGCCCTCTTTTCTTCTGCAAAGAAGAATTTTATCTTGTTTGTAAATCAATCCTGCAACTACATTTATTATATTTTGGGGCATTTTGGTTTTTCCTAATTGCTACATTTCAAACAAAAAGAAAATATATCTTCCTTGAAAGAAATGTGAAAAGTAATTGGAAAATAGAATACATCCATCATTGAGACCAACCTTTCATCTCTATATTATATACATTTATGAAAAATATATCTCTAGAAATAATTTAAATCAATAGTTTTATATACAAATATGAAATTAATACAATGAAAGGAACATATCTAGGTGAGTTCGAAGAATTAGTGCTCTTGACCATCGGTGCTTTGTTTGAAGGTGCTTATGGGGTAGCTATAAAATCAGAACTTGAAAAACAAACAAACCGAAGAATCAGTATTGGCGCTGTACATGCAGCAGTAAATCGACTTCAAGACAAAGGTTTTTTAGATGCCAACTTTGGAAAGCCAACAAGTGAACGGGGAGGGAAGAGAAAAAAGTTCTATAAAGTAACTACTCATGGGCAACATGCTTTAAAAGAGGCTATGGAAATTCGACAAAAAATGTGGCGTCAAATTCCATCTATTGCTTTTGAAATAAAACCAAAGGAGTTATGAAAAATGTAAGACCACCCAGATGGATCCAGTATCTACTCCAAAAGTTTTGTGATCAATCTTTTTTAGAAGAAATAGAAGGCGACTTAGAGGAGCTGTATTATCAAAATGTTGATGAAAAGGGTATAATAAGGGCAAATTGGCTCTACTTTTTTGATGCTTTGCCACACTTCAACCCTTACTTTCTTCGGCGCATCAAGTTTTCAGATTCAAACAACTTTTTATCAACCATGGCTATGTTAAAGAATTATTTATTGATTTATGTCCGCAATCTAATCCGACAAAAAACGCAATCATTTATCAATATATTCGGGTTAGCCTTAGGGTTAACTGCTTTTGGCTTGATCTTTATTTGGGTAAACCATGAATTGAGTTTTGATGCATTCCACACAAAAAAAGATAGAATTTACAGAATAAATGGCACTGTAAAAACTGAAACTGAAATATTTCAGCATGCGGTTACTTCTCTTCCCTTGGGTCCTCAACTAATGTCTGATTTTCCTGAAGTAGAAAAAATAGTACGCTTCGGATTTAATGATGCTTTACTGAAAAAAGAAACAACTGTACTCACTGAAGATAAGCTGATGTTTACAGATTCCAGCTATTTCGAAGTATTCGATTTTAATTTGAAAGAAGGCGACATCAATACTGCATTGTCCAAGCCTTATCAGATAGTACTATCAGAAAGTATGGCAAGAAGATATTTTGGTAGTAAAAACCCAATTGGGGAAACACTGACAATATATTTATATGACCCAGGACAAAATGGAGCTGAATACCTGATTACAGGTGTCATGGAAGACTGTCCTGAAAATACGCAATTGCAATATGAGGCAATAGGCTCCTTTAGTACCATAGAATCTGCCCACCCAAATTTACTAACCGAAGAGGGATGGTACTGGAATAGATATTATACATATTTATTACTTAACGAAGAGAGTAAAGCAGGAGACCTACAAGAAAAATTTCCCGATTTCATAGTAAAATATATGAGTTCCGAAATGGATCTATACAACATATTTTATGAATTTGATCTTCAACCACTTGAAACACTCTACTTAGATTCCCACATGAGATACCAACTCAAGACAGGAAGTCTACAAAATCTTAAAGTATTCACTTTGATTGGTTGTATGCTTTTACTTTTGGCAATCATCAATTATGTAAATCTTTCAACGGCAGTTTCATTAAAAAAAGAAAGATTGAGTGGTATTAGAAAAGTATTGGGGGCTAAACATACTCATTTGATTATTCAGCATTTTACCGAATCTATTTTAACGGCTTTAATTGCACTGTTCATAGCAATTTGTTTCATGGATTTGATCAAACCCATATTTTATATGGTGAGTGGAAAACAGGATATTCCCTTCTACACTATAGAAACCCTTTCAATTTTAATAGGTACTTCATTGATTTCTGGCCTTTTAGCAGGAATTTATCCTGCCATTACTTTCTCAAGAGTTAACCCATTAAATAATCTGAAAAAGGCGACCAGTAAATTGAGAGGTAAGTTTTTCAGAAGAGTATTAGTTACGGTTCAATTTATTATTACTTTTTTCTTGATAGTAGGAGTATTTGTTATTAATCAGCAATACACTTTTATAAGCGAGAAAGACCTAGGAATTGACAAGGAAAATATATTGGTCATAAAAACCAATGGTGATCGAAATATTATTGAAAAATTTGAAGTATTTAAGAACTCATTAGATGAAAAAGAGGGTATTATTTCAGTAACTGGAGCAAGGACAGTTCCTGTTGGTGGCCTTAGTAACTCATTACTCACGAGCGTTAGCGGAGATGGTAACAAAATTAATTCGACCATGAATAGGGTAAGGATGGATGCCAATTACCTTAAAACCTATGGAATTGAACTCATTGCCGGGAGAAATCTGAATAATAGTCCATCGGACACTTCCTCCTTTTTGTTAAATGAGGCAGCTGTAACTTCACTAGGATGGGAAAGTATTGAAGATGCTATTGGGAAACAAGTTGAGCAAGATGGCATAAAGGGAGAAGTGATTGGGGTGGTAAAAAATTTCCATTACAATTCATTGGAACATCCTTTAGAACCTGTAAGTATGTATCATAACCATGGTAATATTTCATCCATTTCAATCAGGTTTAAAGGTGACTATAAGCAAACACTTTTAGAGATAGAACAAATCTGGGATAATATGTTTCCTGAAGCATATTTCGATTATTACTTTTTCGATGATGCTGTTGAAAATCAATACCAGTCAGTAAAAAGGTTTACTACCTTGTTTCATGCCTTTTCTATTTTATGTTTGGTTATTGCGCTCATGGGGCTTTATGGGCTTTTATCTTTTATCACCGAACAGCGTCAAAAAGAAATAGGAATAAGAAAAATACTTGGTGCTCCTATTAAGGCGATTATTTGGCTTATTAGTGCAGAATTTACAGTGTTAATCGCTTTAGCTATGTTAATAGCTACACCCGTAGGTTGGATAGTGATGGAACAATGGCTTTATAGGTTTTCGTACAGGATTTCACTTGATATATGGATTTTTTTAGGTGCAGGTCTTTTTGTGATAACTGTAGCATTATTTACTGGGCTTACTCAAGTAATAAGAAGTACAAGAGTAAATCCAGTAACAAGTCTGAAACAAGAATAGTATCAATTGCTATTCTTTATTCCACCGGTAATGGTTTCTACTAAATCGAAAAAATCCTTTTTTCTTTGGGAGCTGATTTGCCAATCGGCAGGTACGCTTTGGAAACCATTTTCAAATGCTTCGCCATTTCTTCTGAAATCGAAAAATCCCCAAGAGGCACGTACGCTGGAGGCTGCTATAAAATTATTCCAATCACTGTCAAAACCGTAATTATCATCTTCGTTATACACAATGGGTTGCCCTTTATAACCAGCAACCTTTTTGGTTTCTTCAACAAGCTGTACAATTTCGTTAGGATTGCTCATGCCATTGCCATGGAGTAAAATAAAATCTGATACTTCCACTACATTAGATTTTGGTAAGTGCTTACCTGTATAACTGGTACTTACCAAGTAACGGTAGCTATTGCGCTCAATAGATTTTGCTAAATTAATTAATTCATGTACACGATATTGAAAGAGAATTTCATGATCGTATGCACCATTGCATTCATTGTTTATTTCTATAAGTACATTTTTATAACCTTTGTCAAACAACCAATTTATGGCATTAGTAACCGCATTTTTTACAGCGTCTTCATCAGCGAGAATTTGGTCTTGGCCAAAATAAAAAAGACCAACTATTGGTACCATCCCTAATCTTTCGGCTTCGTTTAGTATCAGTTCTAAACGATTCATGTATGGATCTTTTAGGCTACCATCTGAAGCAAAGGCAGAATTGACCCAACCTTGGTTGCCATAGCCCATTGGACTACCACCTTGTAAGTTTATTGTGAAGGATAACAAACCCTTTTCATACCAACTTTCCATGGCTGCAACAAACTCATTGGTATTTCTATTTGGATCCCAATCCTTTGTATCTGGGTAATCCCAGCGGTCAGACGTTTCTGTATTTTCATCATCGAAAATACCATTTACCATGCGGGAATTGGGTAATAAACCTTCTATCTTGTAACCATTCCAAGTTCTTCCTTCAAAAGTTGGTTTACCATTAACAAGGAAATTATCACCTTCAATACTTACTACAGGTACTAGCGTTTCATCATCCATTCCGTCTTCTGGATCAATGGCTTTATCTGCATCGAGTGTGGTTTCACATTGAATGAAGAGGATGGAACTGATAAGAATTAAAAATATTTTTAAAATTTTATCGGTTTGAAGTATCATAAAAAAATAAGTACAGTTAAATCTACTGTACTGTATTTCAACAACTATTCCATCAGTGTTTATTCTGCTTTAGGGGTAAGTTTGATATAGAAGCCTCCCCCAGGTGCCATTTTATACTCCCTTCTGTCGAAAGGTTTAATATCTTCTGTGGCAATTTTATAAGCTGTACCATCTTTTGCACTGTTTTCAGTATCTGTTAAAATAGTAGCCTCATAAGTATTTTCAGTTAAGAAAAAGAAGTTAACAGGTACTGTACGTTCTTCCCAATTTGAGAGCCCTCCGAGGTACCAAGTATCTCCCTTTCTTCTAGCAATAATGGCATATTCGCCAACTTCGCCACCAACTGCCTGCGTTTCATCCCAAACTGTAGGGATTTCTGCAATTATATCTAGTACCTTTTTTTCCTTTTGATAGGCCGTAGGCGCATCTGAGAGCATTTGTAAGGGGGCAAAATAGGTTACATACATGGCAATTTGTTGTGCCCTTGTACCCTGACTTACTGGATAATCGAAGTCAACTTTAAAGCTACCTTTATTGACATTTTTCATAGCACCGGGTGTATAATCCATAGGGCCTGCTACCATTCTAATAAAAGGAATTTTAGCGGCATGATCTGGTGTAGTACCATCAGGTTCAGCAAATTTGTTATACTCTAATCCACGTACTGCTTCTTGATTAACTACATTAGGGAAAGTTCTATTGAGTCCTGTAGGTTTATAAGCTCCATGGTAATTGACAGCAATTTTCTTTTCGGCGGCTGCTTTGGCTATTCGATAATAAAAATCTATCATTTTTTGATCATCCCGATCCATAAAGTCAACCTTGATACCGCTGATGCCCCATGCCTCAAATTGTTCCATGGCTTCCTCAAGTTGTGCATCTAAAGTTCTGGCTATACACCAAAGGATCACTTTTACATTTTTTTGTTTGGCATAATCTACTATGGCTTTAATATCTACTTTCGGGTTTATTTTCAACAAATCGAATTGATCAGACCAGCCTTCGTCTAGATTGATATATTCAATGCCATTTTCTGCTGCAAAATCTATGTAGTATTTATAGGATTCAGTGTTGATTCCTGATTCAAAATCAACGCCATCTAAATGCATGGCATGCCACCAATCCCAAGCTACTTTTCCTGGTGTAACCCAACTAAAATCACCCTCAGCTGGTTTGGCAAGTTTATAAACAAGTTGATTGTTCAATAATTCACTGTCTTCTTCTGAAAGGATAAAGACCCGCCAAGGAAATGACCTGCTTCCAGCAGTTTTAGCAATGTAATCAGCTCTTTCAGTTACCAATAATTCAAAGTCCATATGTCCGCCAATTTCTTCTTTCAAAGGATAGGCAGGTAGAATGGTTTTCATACTTCTACTTCCATTGTCTCCTTTTACTAGATAAAGTGCTGGGTAGTCTTCTAAATCGGCTTCAGTAAAGGTTAATCTTACCCCACTTCGTGCATTGATCATAAAAGGGAGCATTGCCATTTTATTGGAAGGATAATCTGCTATTTTTCGCGTCGTATAATTGCTTTCATAACTATGTATAAAAGCATCTTTATCTACATCTGAGCTTATTAACTCATAATTATCTCTGAAATTGAAAGTGAGTTCTTCAGAATTAACTGTAATCGGATCTTCAATTTTGGTAATAAATCGATAAGCAAAACCTTCATTGTACATTCTAAACTCTAAAGAGAATTCACGTTTAAAATCTAGCCTTAGGTAATTATAATTGTCATTTATGCTATCGGCCGTCCAATATATTGGCTCAATAAAAGTATTGTAGGTTTCAATAAAATTACCTTTCACTTTGGGCTTTTTCCCTAATATTGTACCGTCTGCCAAAGTCATTGAAATAGCAGAAGGCTGTATGATTTCTTGTTCTTTTAACTGTAAAGAATAATAGATTCGATCACTTACATCTATTTGGGCAATTATCTCTTCATCGGGAGAAACTAGGGTAAATGTTTTTTCTTTTTGAGCAAAAGCTGCCATTGTTAAGGTAATGAGCGTAGTGGTAATCAGTAATCTTATCTTCATAGTATTAAAAAAATAGAAAAAGTTTTGCTGCCCTAAAATCGTAATAATCCCCGATATGCCCAAAGAAATTGCTATTCAATTAGATTTTGGGAGTTTTAGCAAAAGGGTATTAGATTTTTAGCAAGAAGTTTTTTACTTTTTAGTTGAATAATGTTTTAACAAGTTCAATTAAAAAAATCAGTATGTTGATCAAAAGAATTGTATCGTTTATTGGCATTTTTGCCGCTGTTTTTATCGGAGGCTTAGTTACCGTGATTTTGTTTCCTCAGCCTCTATTTTCCCATTCTTACGAATACAAGAATTTTGAAATCTATTCAAATACTCCAATTGATCAAACTGAATTTAATGAAGCTATTGACCAAGCTATAAAAAATATACAAGAAAGTGAGTTATATGATACTGATTATCAGTATGATATTTTTCTGGCGCATCAATCTATTTATAATAAAATTGATGATGTTGTACTTGGTAGATGGTCTGTGGCAAGAGCAATAGATAACAATATAATTATTAAAAGAAAAATAAAGGAAGACGAGGGGATAGTTCTAAATGATAAAAACCAATTTAGCCTGGTATATGTCTTGGCGCATGAAATGACGCATTGTCTTCAAGAGAATAAATATGGAAAATGGATGTTCAATCCATTTAACCACCCACCTATGTGGAAATTAGAAGGTTATCCTGAATACTTGGGAAGAAGGGTACAATTGGAAGATGAAACCTATAGTTTAATGCAAGGAATCGAGAATTTTTTGTTACTTACCGATAAAAATAATAATGAAATTCTTCAAATTACTGAAAATGAATCTACACCATATATCTATTATAAAGGTAGATTGATGGTTGAATACTTGATGGATATAAGAGGATTGAGTTACGATGAGATATTGGATGAAAGTATTGATGAAGAAAAAGTTTATATGGAGATGATTGATTGGTATGAAGAAAATAATAAGTAAGACTAAGTAATAGTATTAAGCACACTCAATTTTCTTGAAAGATGAAACCAAATCCTGCACTAAAGAAATTTTTAGCACCTTATGATGAGGAAATTCAGCAATTAGCTATGGAACTGAGAAATTTTGTAACAGACTTGGTACCTGAAGCAAATGAATTAATTTGGGACAATTACAATGCAGTTGCCCTAGCTTACTCTAAATCTGAGAAATTAAAAGATGCTTTTTGTCATATAGCAGTATATGCCAAATATGTAAATTTTGGCTTTAATCGAGGGACAGAGCTTTCAAAAACCAAATTAAAATTAAGTGGAAAAGGGAAATTGATCAGGCATATTTCGGTAAAAGATTTTCAGGAATTTCCGCAAGATGCAATAAAAGATATGATTTGGGAAGCTGTAGGGATTTCAGAAAGACTTAATACTGATTTGATAGGGAAAGAAGTAAAGCCAAAAAGCCTAGTTATGTCCATATCTGAAAAGAAAATTAGGCCCAATAAATAAAGGGTAGAAAATATGTCACCAACCTATAAACTCGAAATTAAAGGACAACATGAACACACTATTCGGTTTCGACTTAAAAAAGACGATGCTTATTTGAGTTTTGAAGAAGTATTTAATCTATGGGCGCAAAGCAATGAATTTGTAGCATTTTATGTAAGTGAATTGATAAAGCTAGATTATCAGGCTTTTTACTGGGAGCATCCTGCGCTTAACAATGCATTTTTAAGCAAAAAATACGAATGTATCTTGCAAAGAAGTAAGCCCTTAGAATATTTAAAGAGTAATGAGGAAGCTTTTAAAGAACATCTTTTTAGTGAAACAGAAGTAACCGATTTCATGAATTTAGGCAAAAATGCTAGGTTGGTTGTGCCCATAAAAAAAACAGATGAAGAGATTTACAACCATATGGGTAGATTTATTAGGATGGCAGATGAACATCAGGTTTTAGCGCTTTTTAAAAGAGTAGGAAAAGTAGTGAAGGATGAAATAGAAAAGCAAAAATTAATTTGGCTAAACACAGCAGGACTGGGGGTTATTTGGTTACATGTGAGAATGGATACCCGACCAAAATATTACAAAACAACAAGATACAAAGATCCCAATTTTTTGAATGAAGTGAAGTAAATAGAAGTAGGCTTTAATTGTAACCCAAAAAAAATAAGTATTGATACGAAAAGATTGTATCGAATAGATTTTAAGCTGAACAGTCTTTAACTACAAAAAGTTGAAATTAAAAGCATAAAAAAATCGCAGTTCTACCAATTTTCTTCTACAGATGAGAATACTTTTCATATCAATAGGCATAATCGTATTAGTTTTCTTCATTATACAATTTTTTGCCATGGGTCAGCAAAATGAAATTGAAACTTATCCTTATAAGGTTTTAAAAAAGTATGATACGTTTGAAGTGCGCAGTTATGAGGCTAGCTTGTTTACTGCCGTAAAACTTCCATCTAATCAATATAAAAGGGCATCGAGTAGGGGGTTCTCCATTTTAGCAGGCTATATTTTTGGAGACAATGAAAAGAATGAAAAAATAGCGATGACCTCACCAGTGGCCATGTCTCTAGAAGATTCTATGACCATGATGTTTATGGTGCCGAAAAAATACAACAAAGAAAACCTACCACAACCCAACCAAAAGCAGATAGAATTTAGAGAAGTTCCAGCAAAAACGGTGGCTGCCATTACCTTTGGTGGCTGGTCCGATGATCATATAATAGCCAAATACAAAGCAAAACTAGAAGCAGCATTAAAAGCCGAAGGGATAGCCTACACTGACCAATTTTACTTTTTAGGTTACAACCCACCTTATGAAGTAATTAATCGCAGAAATGAAATTATAGTAGAGTTGGAAAGTGAGAGGGAGTGAGTTGGGGTTTATTTAACTACAAGTCAGGAAGATAGTTATTTCGATTTCTTTCAATACTAATTATGTCAAAGAAAAACATATTAAAATTATTCTTACATATCGGAAGTCAACTTTGCAATTTACGCTTACAACTTCCAATATAATGATAAATAGGAGTCTCAAATTTCTTAAAATTCTAAAGTAATAAATATTTGAAGCGCTCATTTTCTTTTGTTTTTTTGTCGCTTTGTTCATCAAATAATAAACCTAGATGCGTATAATTTTAGGGTCTCAATCACCTAGAAGGAAAGAATTGTTGACTCATATTATTAAAGAATTTGAGATAGTCGTGAAACCTGTAGAAGAAAACTATCCTGCAGATTTACCTAAGCAAAAAATAGCAGGTTTTTTGGCCGAAAAAAAAGCTAAAGCTTTTAATACAGAAGATTTTACTGATGACTTAATCATTACTGCAGATACTACAGTAGTACTCGATAATGCTTTGTTAGAAAAAGCAGCCGATAAGCAAGAAGCCATTGGAATGTTAGAGAAACTATCGGGTAGGGAACATGCGGTTATTTCTGCTGCTTGTATACTATTTAGAGGTGAAACTTATTTGTTAGAAGATGAGACCAAAGTTTTCTTCAAAACGCTTACAGAAAAAGAAATGAATTATTATATAGATCAATACCAACCTTACGACAAAGCAGGTGCATACGGCATACAAGAGTGGATAGGTATGATTGGAATTGAAAAAATTGAAGGTTCTTATTTTAATGTAGTGGGAATGCCCGTTCATAAATTATATGCTCAATTAGTTGAGTTAGGAGTACTTTGAAAGAATACTACCCGAAAAGCATTGGTTTATTAGGTTCAACTTAATAATAGCTTTGTAATATTTCGAGAATAATCATGACATATAAATCTAAAATAGTGTATCATGGTTTTTCGATTTTTTCAATTTATATCTAATATTTTTACTCCCATTTTTAATCTGTTTTCACTTTTCAAAAAACATCGAAATACTACTTTTGAAATGGATACAGAGAAGGTAAAGCTTGTTTTATCTCCACGAACAACAAAAGATGAACTTAAGGAGATAGTCAAAAAACTAAAGGTAAAAGAAATTATAATGGATTTTAGCCAATCAAAATTTTATAATAATGGCTTCATTAAAACCATCCATCTACAATTGAAAGAGAAAGATCTTAATGGAAATTATTTCAATACTTCTATGCAATTGCCCGCCTTATTCCTTTTTTTTGCAAATTTTGGATTTCAAATGTATAGCTCTCCAACCGTACTTGAGCATTTCAAAATGGGGATAATGTAACAACCATGTGGTGCTTTATGATTTTACTTGAAAAGTTTGACAATCTTCAAAAAAAAGACTACTTCCTCCAATGTTGTTATCGACAACAACATCTGTTAAATGTATGTAAAAGTAGCATCAAATTTCAGGCTTAAGTGCTTCGCACCGAGTACTTCGCACCGAGTACTTCGCACCGAGTACTTCGCACCGAGTACTTCGCACCGAAAAATTTCATATAGAAACAATCATGTCTTCTATCCCCAATTGTTAAAAACTATGTCTGCCAATACTTGTGGTTTCCAGAAAGAGAATTCTGCAAACTCATAAAAAGTAAGTTGTTTTACCGTAATAGCATCTTCTTCATTATCAGCATCTACCGTAATGCCTAAGTAATCACTGTTCAATACTTCAAAGTTTTCTTTAAAATATTGCTTCAGCAAATCATCGTCAATAAATTCATTATTAGGAAGTTGCAAATCAGCCTTTTCTATGTTTGCATCATCTTCTACTTTGCTAAAAGCAACCAAGGGATAATAGCGATTACAGAATACAAGGAAATAACCATTGGTAGTATGTTTAAATATGGCCAAATGGTAACTTTTAGTAGCCGATTCACTAAAATCGTAAAAATTATATAAGTGATAGTTGGAATTTTCGGCTAATTGTTCACAACACCTGCGAAACAAGTACACATCTGCTTTGGCAGGTGTCGCCTTATTTTCTTCATAAAACCCTGATACACCAGGAGGTAATTGATATAATAGCTTAGTTTTCATATAGATAATACTTATATTATAAGTAGAGTTTAGGCAAATATTAGTTATATGCAGACAAATTTAATTGTTCTATTGTTGGATTCTAATTGGAGCTGTGGTTTGGAAAAAAGTACCACCATTTTTTAAAGCGACTCTTACCGTAAAAGTTCTTAAAGAGTCTCGAATTATGGGAACTTCACTAGAAGTAAAAGGGATTAGTTCAAACCCCTCATCAATTACATTAGATTGTTTGCCAAATTCGTCTGGAAAGTTTTCTAAAGTGAAAATAATAGTTGGTTCATTGATAAATGCTGCCCTGAACACATCGTTTAGCAATTCCCCACTCGCATTTTCATCGTTATAATCTTGGTTACTGGTAATTTCAATGCTTGTTATTTCATCGTTAGCTTGAAAACCATCTGATGCATTCACCCAATCACTAGACCTAACAGTAATGGTATTTTCAGGATTGAGAGAAACTAAAATAGCAAAGTTATCTATATCGATGATAGTAGCATCCTCCAATGTATCTCTTGTATTAGTATTGAGTAAGAACAAATCCATGTTTTCCCACTCGTATAACTGCAATTCTACCCCGCAACTAGCACAAAAAATAGCTATAACGCTTACTGCAAAAGCTGGCTTACATTTCACTAAAATCCTATTCAAGTGAATTTTCATGATTTATACTTTCGTAATGAAGTACAAAAATAATGATGCAGTATTCTACTAAAAAACAATGCTTAGTTTTCTTCTTCGGTTTCAGGATTTAGCTCAGAACTTATTTGATCTAATCTTTCCCAATCAACCGTATCAATTGTACCTACTTTCGGGATTATGTAAATGAGGAACCTTTGGTTGAGTCGCTCGTTATTTGCTACACGGCCAATACCTCCAGTACCACTGCCTGATATGATTACCTGTATTTTATTCTGATCAAACTCAATACCTTGCCTGGTCCATAATTTTTCGAGTTGGAGTGCACGCTCATAACTCAATTCATAATTACGGGTATAATTGTCTTTAGAAGCACTTCCTTCAATCACCAATAAGTACTTGATATTAAGTTCACTATTGAGACTATCCATCAATGTTTTAAGTGCTTTACCAGCATTTTCGAGCATGCCATGATACTCTTGCCTGATAATTGCAGATCCTGTGGCAAATTGCACGTCGGATTTTAACACGTGTCTTTTAAACTGAGGTTGGTAAGTAAAATAACGCGAATCTAATTTAGAGATGGCTTCTTCTATTTCTTTTAATTTCCTAAACTCTTCTTCCATTACCAATAGTCTACCGCGCTCATTTTCTAGTTGTTTTACCAGCGAATCTGCCAAGTTCTTTTCAGAGATGAGGTAACTACTGATCCGTTCCAATTCCTTTTCTTGCTCAGCTATTTGGTCACTTCTAAGTAATAATTCAGCTTGTAATACTTCTAAACCTGCTTCTTTATTTTTAAACAACTTATAACTTAAAATAAAGAGGGTAAGGGTGATAATGAAAAGGGCAGTCATTAAATCTGCATAACTTGCCCAGAATATATTTTTAGAACTGTTTTTCATTTTGATATGAATACATTGTTAGCAATTCATTTTATTCTTTTCTAGCACATGGCATAAGCACTATTATCAAAAATAGAGAGGAATAATCTCATTGGTGATATACCAAATGCCTATAGTAATGCCTAAGATGGAAAGCACAGTACCTAAAAAAGTAAATAATTTAAAGGAAAATGAATTTAAAAAGCTGCCTTCATTACTTTCGGCACTATCTAAGGACTTTTGTAAAAATGAATACAAGTTGCTGACCTGCGCCAACATTTGTTTATTAGAAATATCACTTTCTTCTAGTTTGCTAAGAATTCCTTTGTTTACTTCTCTAGTCTCAGCATATATGTCAGATTGTTCACCATTTTCGCTACTTGCCAATTGTTGAATTTTACCATCTACTTTTATTAAATGGTCATCTATTTCACGAGTCATTCCAGCTGTGCGTTGGGTAATGTTTCCGATTGTTTCGGCTTGCTTCACAACTAAATCGTTGTTGTCCCTAATACTTTGGGCGATATGTTTCAGGCCTGGTTCCAGCCCTTTTATACCTTCCATTACTTCTTGTAATTCTTCAAAACGCTTTAAAGTATTGCCAAGGGAAACACTTAAATCATTTTGGTAATTTGTAAATTCTTGGGTAAAAGAAGCCAATTGATATTGTACCTTTTTCATATCGGTAGGCAATGCTTTGTAGGAGCGGGAAACGATATTCATTCGAACGAAATTGAGGTATTCGAATAAGTCTCCATCTCTGCGTTTTTTTGCTTCTTTGTATAATTGGTTACTTCTAACAGTAAGTAATAAGCCAAATGCAGAGGCGATCATACCTATTAACACGCCACCTATAAAAGATTGTATCGCGGGATCACTCACACCATCGCTGGCAATTTTAATTAAACCGATAATTACCCCAGTGAAAGTACCTAATAGGCCTAAATAAAGCGGGAAAGCTATAGTAGTATCAATCGTATCTTCCATAGACTTAGACTTGCGTTCGGCTAAATCTTGTAAGTCTTCAATATTGGCAGCACCTTTATTACGGATTAAATAGTTGTTGGTAGATTCAACTATCTCGTTGAATGTTTCACTAAAAGCACTGTCTTTTTTGAGCAATGCTATTTTATTGGCTTCTGTTATAGCAGTATCTTCATCAGAGGCACTGCCTTCAGTCTTATGTTGATTCGTAAACTCGAATCCAAGTTTATGACCAGCAGGAAATATCTTTTTGATTTTTCTAATAGTCAGGTTATTGCTAAAAAATGCACCTAACTGCGCTAGAATAATGATGATAATTACTACTGCTTCAATGATGAAATATATATCACCCGAAATCATGGTGTTCTGTTTAGTTGAAAAAGTGTTACAAAAAATTAATATCGTTCAATTAATAGCTTTTGTCGGAAATAAGCAAAAATTATTCTGAAAATAAGCAGAATACTGAATATAATTTACGGAAAAATGGCAAAAAAGATAAGAACTTTATTGTAGACCTGTAAAATCACAAAAATTGTTGAAACTTTTTAATTTAAAGGGATTAATTTCGCATTTGAATTTTTTTAATTGCAAAAGGATATTGTTTCAATAATCCTCAAAATGTGGTGAATCTACACTAATGCCTCGGTTTTCTTTATCTGATAAGTATGTTAAGAATTTATTATGGTTATTATTTGACTACTCTTTAAGATTAGTTGGGGGCTATTTTATTGCTATATGGTTAGCAAGAGAATTAGGCCCATCGAACTATGGTATTTATAATTATGCTGTTGCCAATGCTTCCATTCTAGCAGCTATTGCCATAGCGGGTTTACATGGTGTAGCTATAAAATTTCTCATAGAAAATAAAAAAGCACATCATGAATATATGGGTACAATTTTTTGGATACGAATAAGTGCAGCCTTAGTAAGCTATATATTCCTTTGTGGATATTTATATTTGAATGAACCTACATTTTCGCTTAAAGCAATTCTAAGTATTTTAATTGCCCTAAAAGTCTTTTTTACTCCATTTAGCGTTATAGAACTTTATTTTGAATCTATAGTAAAGTCGAAATTTAAAGTTATAGCAAGAAATATAGCTTATGCTGTTAGATCAGTTTTAATTGTTCTTTTTATAGTTTTAGAGTGGCCATTTCTAATACTTGCTGCAATAGTCTTGTTAGAGGAATTAATAGGCGTTGTTTTCCTATTGATTTATTATAAAAAAGATAAAAAGTCGGTATTTAAATGGCGGTTTAACTTGGGGTTTGCAAAAGCTATGATGCATGAAGCTTGGCCTATGGTAATATCATCTGCAGGCGCAATATTATATATGAAGATAGACCAAGTAATGGTAGTAGAATTACTAAGCGAAAAAGAAGGTGGATATTATTCAGCTGCTGTAAAAATTTCAGAACTATTTTCATTTATTCCAGGATTAATAGTGGGTACTTTCTTTCCTGCTATTATTGAGAGTAAGATGAAAAATGAATTTGATTATAAATCGAAGATGAGGAAATTGATATTGTTAATGTTAACAATTGCGGGGATTTTGGGTTTAGGAATTTATTTATTTGCTTATGAATTAGTGTTTTATTCGTTTGGTGAAGACTATTTAAGTTCAGTTTCAATTATGCGTATACATATTTGGACGCTTTTGCTCACTTTTACGGCGGCTGTATTAAGTAGGTGGCTAATTGTTGAAAAGCTAACTCGTTTTTCTATTTTAAGACATTCTATTGGTGTTGTAATTAATATAATTTTGAATTTTTTATTGATTCCAAAATTTGGTGGAGAAGGAGCTGCATATGCTAGTATTGTCTCATTGCTATTCGCCGTAGTAATATTTACAGTTTTTGATAAAAGAACCTTTTCTTTTCTACAATTACTTTTGTCTTCTCTCTTTATAATACCTTTGTTGAACAAAAAAGATAAATAAGACTTAAGCTAGCATTTTTTAAACTAATATTCCATGAATATGAAATTTTTCAGCCGTGCTTTTTTCAAAGCAATTGCTTTAGTTAATAAAATCAGTTATCGATTTTTTAGACTAATAGGACTAGGATATTTTTATTGGTTAATACAAACTTTTTTTAAACTAAGATTCAAGATAAAAGCACTTTACAAGGGAACCGAAAAGAATAGAAAAGAAAAATATAATCTTTACAATTTTCGAAGAAATATACATAGGCTCGAAAAAGGGCTATCTTATGCTACTTTAAAGCCTGTATTTGCAGAAGATTACATTGGCGAAACCGTAAATTATTTAGTAGAAGGGGAAAAATCAAAGGCTTTTGATAAGGGAAGTATTGGATGGGGTAAATCGGTGTTAAACGAATATTTTAGTAAAGTAAATCATACGAATACCATTACTAGAGCCTTTGAATCATTTGAAGGTACTACCCGCAACAATGGATTCCCTAAAAACGAGATACCTTATGATGAGGCGTTGAGACCTAGCTCTGATATCACCTATGAGCAGTTAATGGAGCTTTCAATTAGAAGAAGAAGTGTTAGGCACTATAAAGATGTAAAGGTGGACGAAGATGTGATTAAGAAAGCTTATGAAATTGCAAAACTCTCGCCAAGTGCTTGTAATCGACAATCCTTCCATTATTACTTTTACAATGAGCAAAAAGTAGTTGACAAACTGTCTCAGGTGCCTGGTGGGGTGGCTGGGTATCAAATACCGGCTGTTGTGGTGATGGTCGGTAATTACAATGGCTATTTTGATGAAAGAGATATCAATGCACCTATTATAGATGCCTCGCTCTCTGCCATGTCTTTTTTATATGCCTTAGAAACCCTAGGACTTGCCAGTGTTTGTATTAATTGGCCTAATCTGCCAGATAGAGAGAAAAAAATCAGAAAAATTCTAGACTTAAAAGAACACGAGTTTGTGATTATGATGATTGGCCTTGGCTATCCTGAAGCAACAGGAAAAATACCCTATTCTCAAAAAAGGCCGGCGGACGAAGTGGTGAAAGTGAATGCTATTTTAAAGTAAAAAATCTATAAAATGAAGATACTAATAATCGGAGGGCAGTTTCATAATAAGGGAGCCTATTTAATGGTGGTTACGGTTTGTAAAAAACTAAAGGAGTTGTTTAAAGATAGTGAAATTGTTATGAGCAACTATCTGGAACTTCCAGAAGTCTTAAAGCAAGAGGGTGTAAAACTGCTAAAAAGTCCATTATTACATGTGGGTTATGATCATAAACAACTTAAAAAATACCTAAAATACAGCCCATTAGTAAATCTTTATAAAGGGTTTCCTAAAGGCGAAGTATCTTTAAAAGAGATAGATGTAATTATAGATATTGCAGGTTTTGCTTATGGTGATTTATGGGGAATCAATCCCTTAATTAATCTCAATTATCTCCTAAATGTGGTATTTGAAAAAAAAGTAAAATACATTGTATTACCACAAGCTTTTGGTCCTTTTGAAAAGGAAGGTATGGCTACAGAGGTTAAAAAAATGCTTGAAAATGCAAATCTAGTGTATGCTAGGGATCGAATATCTAAATCTTACCTAGAAACGCTTAGCGGAAATAGTAAAGATAAAATAAAACAAGCACCAGATATTACACTTAGCTTTAAAGATGAAATAGATACTAGTAATATTACAGATAAGTATTGTTGCATAGTACCCAACGAAAGAATGCTTGATAAAGGAGATGTTGCTTGGCAAGATACCTATTCTAATCTGCTTCAAAATATTATAAAGAATATACAAAAACCTGATTTAAAAGTGTTTTTAATGGTTCACGATACTACCAGTGGCGATGGCAAAATTGCCAAAGCTTTACATGAAAAAGTAGATGCTGAGCATTGCGAATTACTAGAAATTGCCGATCCATTGGAAATAAAAAAGGTAATTGCGAATAGCCAATTTTTAATTGGTTCTAGGTTTCACTCGCTTGCTTCTGCATTATCTTGTAATGTACCCTCCTTAGCAATGGGTTGGTCGCATAAGTATCAAATGTTATTTGAAGAGTATGGAATGGAAGGTTATGTTTTTGATAAACCAGATGAAGCTCAGATAATAGAAAAAACAAAATCATTAGTAGACCAAAAGAAAAACCAAAAGATTAGATTGGATTTGAATAATAAAAATGAAGAAATTAAGGAGAAGAATCGTGACATGTGGGCAGAAATTCAATCTGTAATTGGATAGCTGTTACATATTCCTTTTAGTCTTTAAAGCGTGGTTTAAAATTTCCTTCATTTTTTGAAAGTATTATTTATTACTCACTACGGACGCCTATATGGGGCAAATCGTTCTTTGTTAACCTTAGTCAAGGGTCTTCAAAACAAAGGGATTGAGCCTCATATTTTGAGCTTCGAAGAAGGCGAGGCCATTGACTTCTTTAAGCAGCAAAATCTAGATGTAAAAGTGGTAAAATCATTCCCTTGGATTGTGGTTGGTCTAAAAGAATGGTTGTATGTGCCATTTCGACTAGTAAGAGATATTTTAAAGTTCCCTTATTTACTGTATTGGGTCAATAAATTAAAACCTGATGTTATCTATTCCAATTCTTCAATATTTGAGACAGGTATACTACTTTCATTGTGCTTAGGTAAGCCCCATGTTTGGCACATTAGAGAGTTTGGGTGGAAAGATTATAAGGTAAAATACGTATTGCCAAAATTTATTAGGAATATACTTTTTGGCAAATCCGATAAACTAATAGCCATTTCTAAAGCCATAGGAAATGAAGTATTGGATGGACACGAAAATGTAGTGGTATATAATGGCATTGTCGATGTAAAGGATATACCCTCTCAACCCCGGCAATTGAATAAAGAGAAAGATTCGATTGTGTTTTCAATTATAGGTCAACTGATGCCAACCAAAGGACAGATGGTTGCTATAAACGCTTTCGCTAACTTTTATAAAACCAATAAAAATGCGCGATTGATTGTAGCAGGTGATGGCGATTTAAATTATCTAAATCAGTTAAAACAAGTAGTGAATGAGCAAGGTCTGGAAAGTGTAGTAACTTTTACAGGTTTTGTTTCAGATGTTAAAAAAGTTTACAATGAGACCGATATTTTTTTAATGTGCTCTTATTCAGAAGGTATGGGTAGGGTTACCGTAGAGGCACTTGCCCATGGTATACCTGTGATTGGCTTTGCTGGTGGAGCTACAGGCGAGATAGTCAAAGATGGACTGAATGGCTATTTATATCATGAATTTGAAGATCATCATTCACTATCTGAATTAATGAAATCTACGGCAAATAATCCCCAAAAGTATACTCAATTAAGTACTCAAGCATTAGTTGATAGCAAGCGATTTACAAGAGACGAGTATGTGAATGCTGTATTTAATGAAATTCAAGATGTATATCCGACAAATAGCTAATCCTTTATAAAAACAGAACGACCAATCATATTTCTATCACCATCAGAAAGGTAAAGTACATAAAATCCAGCGGCTAAGTTGCTTACCTGAACCGATAATTTATTAATAGAGTTTTGTGTGGTTTTTCCGGTTAATAACTCTTTCCCATTTAAATCTATAATCGAATAATTGAAGTCGCTACTTTCAAAAGATCTGTAAATTACATTTACTTCTGATTGTGCAGGGTTAGGATAAACGGTTAGTTCTTGGACTTGGTTCTGAATGTTTCTATCTGCACAGTTTAAATAGGGCATGTCTACTACAATATCTAAAAACTCTTCGGTGATACCCGCTTTTTCAATAGTATAGTTTAAATCAGCAAGGTGGTTGGAAACTTGGTTACCTGATCCAGCAATACTTGATACCCTGTAAGGTATGAATGCATTAAATATTAAGTTTTCAAATACATTAATGTTATTAGAGAAATTATCTAAATAGATGCCAGCTACAGGCCAGTTTTCTTCATTGCCTAAATTCCATGGAGACCTTGTTACGTTTTTAATCACATTATTGTAAACTAAGGTATTTACCTGGGGTTCAAGAGTGTATATAGCTCCACCATCTTCTAACATATTCATAACATTATCCAAAAGATTATGTCTGATGATATTGCCACTAATTTGATTTTCACCTTTGCCGTGCCATCCAAGGCTTATACCAGTGTAAGGTAGATTTTTCAAGTAATTATGTTCTACGGTTACAGAATCTGTAAAACCTAGAAATATACCTACACTACCGAAGTAGACACTGCCTACATTGGTAATGTAATTATTATTTATTTTAATATTCTTTGACTTTCTAGAAGGGCCTGTTAAGGTATCAATAGCCCAATCAACTACAATTCCATTTCCACCTACATCATCTAAAAGATTGCCTTCTATAACAGATTCCTTTACACCGTGGTGAAACATAATAGCAGGTGTGCCAAGTTGCTCAAATTTATTTTGGGAAACTTCTATGTAATCGGCGTCTTCGAAAAGCACTGCGGATTTATAGGGTTGTTCTCTTACATATTGATATAGGTAACTTGCTTGCCCAGCTGCGAATCCTATTTCTCTAGGTAGTCGCCATGTATTGTGCTTAAATGTGATACCTTTTACCGACACATTATTGACCTTTTTAAGACCAATCCCTTCAACCAATAATAGGTTTTCAAGTAGAGGGGCTAATACGGTGTTTTCTTCAAAAAAAGATGCATCATCAGCATAGAAATAAAGAATGCCCTCTTCACTATCTAGAAACCATTCTTCTTCTTCATCTAAAAAGTTGATGTGATTTTCCAAATGGTAGAATTGCCCATTTGATCTTTGAGGGTTTTCGCGGCCGAAAATTACGCCTTTCTCGGGGTCCAGAAAATCAATTAAATCGCCATTAGCTCTTTTGAAAATACCTTTTAGTCTCATGATTTGCAAAGCCCAATGCTTTTTAATGTGCATTTCAGGCGGGTTATTACTATTGATATCTGTAATAATGTCAAGGTCCTTTTTAGGAGTTTGTATGAGACTAAAAGTATCAACCCAATCTTCAATTCTCAAATACTCACATTTGTTTGGGTGTCTAGCTCTAGTTGCTCTTCTGTCTTGTAGATATAAATCTCTGAAATAATGGTCTCCTACATCGGCTTTGTAAATATTTTCAGAGTGTTCTATCCAGTTTGTAATTGGTTTGGCTCCCGAAATGATCACCTCTTCATCGTTATAAGCTGAGATGCTTAACGTATATTTTTCTGATGAAAAAATGCTAGGTGTTATAGTTAATGTACTATCTAAATAGTAAGTTCCTCCTCTGATTAATATAGAAATATCACTAGATAGTTCTTTGTTTAAAATAGATACTTTTTGTAATGCTTGATCTATAGTTATATAAGGCTTTTCAAAGGAGCCATCTTGTTCGTTACCTTCTGCAATAGAAGATACGTAAATTGATTGCTGAGAAAAACTTGAAGTGAGAAATAGGAATTGTAAGCAACTTGTTAAAACTAAGTGTCTAATGTGACTCATTTTATAGGCTAAAAAATAAAAAATTAGAACGAAGAATTACTTTTAAAGCTTGTAGATAGTTACAGAAAACTACAAAATTATCTTTATTTAAAAATATGTTGGTAATTATTGTATGTTAGTAGGGCTGACACTAGTTATAATTTGTATTAACTTTGATAATGTAATGACTGTTTACATTACATTTGCATTTTTTTAACTTAACACTATATTGATTTGCTATTAAAATTAGCCAAGAATTTTATCCTAAAAACAGGATTAAGCAAAAAGTTTGTTTTTGCATCACTTTCTACAGAATCTGCATTTGAGAGAATTTTAGGTAGAGGTATTAAAGTTAATACAATAATTGATGTTGGAGCATCTGATGGAAGTTGGTCTAAAACGGCATTTCCATATTTTCCTAAAAGTAAATATCTCATGATAGAGGCATTGAAGCAACATGAGGTGGATTTAATCAATTTCACAAGAAAGCATAAGAATACTCAATTTGCTCTTGTTGCTGCTGGCGATGAAGAAGGAGAAATTTATTTTGAAAGCAATACCTTATATGATGGCAAAGCTATAAAGGAACCTTCTAAAAATACTGTAGCTGTTCCAGTGAATACAATTGACAATTTAATTGCAGAAAGAAAACTTGATGGACCTTATCTAATAAAGCTAGATACACATGGTTTTGAGGTGCCAATTTTAGAAGGAGCAGAGAATACGCTAAAAGAGACTAATATTCTAGTCATTGAAACTTATAACTTTAAGTTAACTGACCAGAGTTTAAGATTTCATGAAATGATTGCCTATATGGAAGAAAAAGGATTTAGATGTATTGATATGTCAGAACCTTTATTTAGAGAAAGAGATGATTCTTTTTGGCAAATTGATTTATTTTTCATTAAATCTGATAGGAAGGAGTTCGATACGAATAAATATGAGTAAAAATAATCATATAAATGAGATTACAATTCTAACCCCTTGTTATAATGCTGAAAAATATATCCTTAGAACAGTCAATTCAGTATTACAACAAAAAGCAGTGTTAGAAGGAAAAGTAAAACTGAAGTATTATGTATTAGATGGGGGATCAAAAGATAAAACTATTGAATTATTGGCAGATGTTCAATCAGAAAACTTGGTGGTTTTTTCTGAAAAGGATGAAGGAATGTATGATGCCCTTTCAAAAGGATTAAAAAAAATTAAAGGTGGTTGGTGTGCATATTTAAATGCTGGAGATTATTATCATCCTCTTGCTTTTGATATTATATTAGATATTACTAAAACACATCCCCACATTAACTGGCTTACTGGGTATTCAGTCTATTATACAGATAGCGGATATCCCGTTAGTTTTAAGTTACCTTATAAATATAGAAGTAGACTGATAAAAAAACATGCTTATAATGGCATTTTACCATTTATTCAACAAGAATCTACATTTTGGTATTCTGGTTTGAATAACTTATTAGATTTTGACTTTTTAGCCAGTTTAAAAATGGCAGGTGATTATTATTTATGGTATTCATTTTCAAAACAATATCATTTACATATTGTAGAAGCATATTTAGGAGGTTTTTGTGTTCATCCTGGACAAGCATCTGAAGACATAGAAGGTTATAAGGAAGAAATGTTATCATTTTGCTCTTTGATATATCCTTGGGATTGGCTTCAGATTTTTATTGATAATTTTATATGGTTTATGCCTCCAAGGATTAAAAGAAAATTAAACAAACATCTTCATAAGTACGACTATTATAGAGCAGTTTGGTTATAGTTTTTACAAAACCTATTTTTTCTACAACATATCAACAATTTTATTAAGTGGAAAATAAATCTATTAATCCTATTTATACAATTGTTACCATTGTTTATAACGATAAAGTTGGTATAGAGAAAACCATTCAAAGTGTTCTAAACCAAAATTTTAAGGATTTTGAATATATTGTTATCGATGGTGCATCAAATGATGGAACTGTAGAAATAATACATAAATATAAAAATGAGATTGATGTTTTTATAAGTGAGCCTGATGAAGGTATTTATGATGCTATGAATAAAGGGATAAAGCTGGCAAATGGCGAGTGGATTAATTTTATGAATTCTGGAGACTTTTTTTTTAATGACCAAGTGCTCGAAGAATTGGGTAAGATAGATACTCATGGTTTTGATGCCATGTATGGAAGTTGTAAAAAAGTATATGATAGCGGCATTGAAAAGGTGGTTAATCCTTTAGATATAAATAAACTTCCTAAGGGTATGGTGTTTTCTCATCAAAGTTTATTTGTAAAAACAAGCATACACAAGGCAAGAATTTTCGATGATTCATTTAGGTTGAGTGCGGATTATGATTTTATATACTATTTGTTCAATAATGATTTTAAATTTTTGAATACAAAAATTATCATACCAGTTGTGAAACATGAAGGGTTATCTGTTAATTTTGGGGATCTTTCAATAAGGGAAACGATGAAAGTTCATTTAAAATATGATAAGTCTATTACAAAAATTTTTTATTTTAATTTCATGAGATTAAATCGTTTGTTAAGGAATTTTACCAAAAATCTACTTCCTAAACCTGTTGTAAATTTCTTTATAGAAAAAGAGTTGTAGTTTAGTATAACTTCAAATGAAACAGATATTAAATTATCTTGGTGTCTCTGTTGTTTTTTCAGCTTCCTTAGTAATTGAGAGCCCATTTTTTGATTTATACTTTTACTATCTATTAATTATAGTTTTTTTGCCTCTTTTATTTTTTTGGACTGGTGTACAATTCCCAAAACAATTTTTAGCTTTACTTTTCTTTTTTACGGTAGTTGGTATTTTTAAAATTTATTTCAACGACAACTCTATAGGAGCTTTATCAAAACAATTGGTTGGTATCTTTCTGGTTGGACTTTTTTTCTACTATTTATTAAAACTAAATGAATTTGACTATTTAAAACTATTCAATATATATTTGAACCTTGCTACATTGGTGGCCATAATTGGGATAATCCAATTTGTTGGTTTTTATATGAATGCTGAAAAAGCGTATAATTTATCTTGGATTTTCCCAAGCTGGAGATTGTATACTTATCCCTCAATAAATATAATCAGAATAAATTCTATCCTTCCCGAGCCTTCACACTATTGTATTAGTATGATGCCAGCTTTTTTTACATCAGTTTATGGTGTAATTAATAAGAATACTCCTATTTATATTAATAAAGTAGCTAGGTGGTTAATAATCTCCACATTTTTAATGACTTTCTCTACATTAGGTTTTGTAGGAATCGCCTTAAGTATTCTCTTAATTACTTTAAAAAAAGTAAGGCCAACTTATATAGTATATGGGCTAACCTTAGCTTCGGTCTTTATTTTTATGTCTTATCAATATTCAGAATTTACTAAATCAAGATTAGATGGCTTATACTACACCTTTGTAGAAGGGAAGGTAGACGGAAATACAAATATTTCAGCTTTTGTGATGTACAATAGTTTTAATGTAACCTTGCAAACATTTTTTGAGAATCCTGTTTTTGGTAGTGGTTTGGGATCTTATCCGATAAGTTTTGAAAAATATGCAATAGGTGGTGTATATGAAATAGAAGAAATAAATTATTTTAATAGTACAGATGCTAACTCTTTGTTACTTAGGACAATAGCTGAATGCGGATTGATTGGTTTTAGTTTTATTCTTTATTTTCTTATAAGAAACTTTGTTTCGAGAGGTGTGTATGATGATAAGTTATATTGGCTTATTTGTAATAGTATTTTGACAATGATAATATTAAAATTATTGCGAGAAGGACATTATTTTGTACATGGCTTTCCATTTTTTCTTTGGATTTTTTATATCAATAAAAAAAAATTTTTAGAACGTAAAAATAAGGAGTTTGAAAACTAACAATACAAAATTAGAATACTATTTTTTTATAAATTATTAAGATTGTTAGGTAGCATGGGGATCAATAAATTCAATCAATGTAATTTCAAATTATTGAGCCTTAACTATAGATTGTATTCTTTAAACTAATACTTTTTTTGACTGTTCCTACTTGAATTTTTTAAGTACTAAAATGCACTGTTGATATTTATGAGTTTCTTTTCGGGAAATAAGATTAGAAAATATGTAATAAAAAATTACGACACTATTTTTTTGTACTGTTTGATGTTTCTAATATGTACACTTATAGTATCTATGCAAAGGGGCTTCAGGTGGAATAGCTGGGGAATAATACTTGTTAGCATCATTTGGTTATTAGGAAAGGCAAATACCTATAAATTCTCAACTATTTATAAAGATAAATTTGTTCTGTTACATTTACTTTACTTTCTATTATTTATAATTGGATTGATACATACAGAATACTTTAAAGATGCTAAACATGGCATTGAAGTGAGATTGTCTTTCTTGGCTTTACCTCTAATAATTAGTTCTTCAGCTAAAATTGTAAAAACAAGTTTCAATAAACTACTTCTAGTATTTATAGCTGCAAATTTTATTGGCACTTTACTGCTTTATGCAAATGGAAAACAAGTGTTTTCTGACTTTTTATTTATGGTTTCAAAGTTGATATTACACAGGCCATATTTTGGAATGTACATAGTATTTTGCATAGCCACATTGGCATATCTAATTTCAAAATCTAAAAATCGTTTAATTCAGATTTTATACCTTGTTCTCATTTTTTATTTTCTTTATTTCATGTTTGTTATCCAAGTTAGGATGGCTACAGTTGCATTGATAGCAGGAGGGACTATAGTTACATTATTTTATTTCACCTGCAAAAGGAAATACCTTTTAGCAAGTATTTTTTTAATTACAGGTATTATTTCGAGTTACTATGGTTGGACAAAAGCGCCAACAAAATATAAAGATTTGGTAAAAAGTGCTTTTAAGCTTGAACTTGTTCCCTATAATTTGTACTCTGTAAATGTAGGGCATAGCTATAACCTCAGAATGTTAACTTGGCATTGTGCTTTAGAAATTATAGAAGATAATTTATTAATAGGTGTAGGTACAGGAGATAATACTGAAGAATTGGTAAAATGTTATGAAGATAAAAATGAATACATCTATGAAATGCGCTTCAATTCACATAATGAATATTTTCAAGAGGCAATAAGACATGGCTTAGTAGGATTAATTGTTTTTTTATCTATGCTATCGATTTCATTTTATTATGCTTTAAAAAAGAAATCTATGCTATATCTTTTTTTTATAATTCTAATATCTATATGTTTTACCACGGAGGCTGTGTTAAGTAGACAGGCAGGCGTAGTATTTTACACAACATTTAGTTCTATTCTCTACAGTTACTTTGTCATAAATGATGACTAAATACCCCAAAAAATTAGTTTGTTTTCACCGATTAGATGATTACAGTGGAAGTCCTTTAGTGCTATCGAACCTAATTAAACATTGGGTACAAAATGATAGACAAGTGGAACTTTATACTGCAACTAAAGGTAGAGAAGGTTTTTTATCGGAAATTAGTGGGGTTACATATTATCATGTTCCTTACAAGAAGTTTTCGATAAAACTTTTTACATTATTCTACTTTTTATTTTCGCAGTTACAGCTATTCTTCAGACTCTTTAAATACAGAAATGAACAGGTTATATTTTATGTTAATACTTTAGTACCTTTTGCAGCGGCTATTGTTGGTAAATTAATGAAAAAAAAAGTAATATATCATATACATGAGGTATCCATTTCGCCTATTATACTAAATAACTTTTTGAAAAAGATTGCCTATAAAACAGCTTCAGATGCAATCTTTGTATCGAATTATGTAAAAGAGCAATTTAATTTTAATGATGCTAATACTTTTATTGTTTATAATGCGCTTTCTAAAGATTTTTTAGATATTGTAAAAGGTTATGAGCCCGCTAAAAAGAAAGATTTATTTCAAATTTTAATGATTTGCTCTTTAAAAGATTTCAAAGGTATATGGGAGTTTATAGAATTATCAAAATTATTAGTAGAGTTTAGATTTGAATTGGTAGTAAATGCAAGTTTAGAGAACATAAATCATACATTCTCTAAAAAGTCATTACCTAACAATTTACATATTTATCCTGCTACTAAAAACGTACACGAATTTTATCAACGAGCAGATTTGCTATTAAACCTTTCTCATACAGATAAGTGGATTGAAACATTTGGCCTTACAGTATTAGAAGCAATGCACTATGGTAAACCGGCTATTGTACCAACTATAGGTGGCATTACCGAATTAATTGATGACAATGTAAACGGCTATAAAATTGATGTTAAAAATTTGAACGAATTGAAAGATAAAATTCTTTTTATTGCAGAAAATCAAGAACATTATGATAGCCTCTCTTTAGAGGCATTAAAAAAATCTAAATCTTTTAATTTTAAAACGATGGTAGAAACTGTAGATAAAATATTAGATAGCCTGAATGTTTAAACTAAACTTATAAGAATGCAGATGTTATATGATTGCTGTGTAAAATTTCAGTTTAAGATGTCTTTAGATTTTTACGCAATTACTACATAAACAGTTTATATTTGCGAGACTAAAAAAATCTTTTAAATGATACTGATCCTATTTTTTTGATTTATAGCACAACAATTTTACTATTTTTTAATTAGGACGGGATTTTATGCTTACTGAAAAAGTTTCTGTTGTAATACCAACATATAATGCTGGTAGATTTCTTCCAATTTTAATTGAAAAGATTCAGTCTCAGTCATTGGAACATGAGTTGTTAATTGTTGATTCTGGTTCAAAGGATTCCACACAACCTTTTTTAAAATCTAAGGGTATCGATTTTAAAGAAATATCTTCTAAAGACTTTAACCATGGTACAACAAGAGATTATGCATTAAGGCTTTCAAAAAGTAAGTATTTGATATATATCACTCAAGATGCTATTCCATATGATAAGTATACATTTGAAAAACTGGTTGATCCATTAGTTGAAAATGATCAAATCGCTGTAACTTATGGAAGACAGCTTCCTCATGAAGATGCTGATATATTTAGCGAATTTGCTAGAATTAATAATTATCCAAGTGAAAGCATGCTTAAAGATCAAGCGATGATTAAGGAATTGGGGATAAAAACATGTTCTAACTCCAATTCGTTTGCAGCTTATAATAAAGATATTATTACAAAATTTGGTGGTTTTCCACATAATGTTATCATGGGAGAAGATGTGATAGTAGCCGCCAAAGCAATTAAGCAAGGGTATAAAGTGTATTACAACGGTGATGCTAAGGTTTACCATTCGCATAACTACACATTATCAGAAGAGTTCAGAAGGTATTTTGATATAGGGGTATTTCATGAAAACGATAAGTGGATTTTAAGAGAATTTGCTACTGCTGAAAAGTCAGGTTTTAAATTTGTAAAAGAAGAAATGGAGTATTTGATAAAACACTCCAAGCAGAGCCTGATTTTTTATGGTCTTCTAAGGAATTTTGTTAAATACTTTGGCTATAAATTAGGTAAATCAGAAAAAAGGATGCCTTTACCATTAAAAAAGAAATTGAGTATGTACAAAAGTTTTTGGTCTGCTGGTATGCAAAACTAAATTGTTTCTGTTTATGCTTCAATAGGGGATTTATTTCAATCATCGATTAGATTGTCATTTAAAAGTAGGATATCATAAAGAGTATGAATAAGGAAAGTAAAAACAATGTGGATGAGATAAGTCTAGAAGACTTAGTTTTAAATACTTTAAAGATTTTTACTAATCTTATAACTGGATTAATAAATAGACTACTTGTACTACTCGTAATAATAAGAAGATTTATTATTGAAAAGATTGTTTTTTTAATAATCGGGAGTGTTATAGGTGGATTATCCGGGTTCTTTTTCTCTAAGCTTACTCCTCCAATATATGAAACCAGTCTAACTTTAAAATCAGATTTTTTAAATGGATTTGATTTTTTATATGAGATTGAAAAACTTGATGACTATATAAAGGATAGAAATTTCACCTTAATTGCAGAGCTATTTAATTCGGATGTAAGTAATGTTGCCGTTCTGAAAGGGATAAGTGCTAAATCATATTATAATCATCATAATATTTTTGAACGATATGGAGAAATCGAAAAATTAGACTCTCTTTCTGTTGCTTCCGAAATGAATTCTCGTTTGTTTGTTGTAACATTGAAAATGAACAGTAATGCAGTTGTTCTTGAAAATATAGAGACATGGCTAATAAATTTCCTTGAAAAAAATGAACTTTTGAACAAAAACTATGATATAAAAAAAAATATTTTATTAAGAACAGAGGAAAAATTACTAACTGATTTAGCAAGTTTAGATACATTGAGAAAAGCTGTAAATAATAAACTATTATTTGAGCAAAAAGATAATTTCACTTCAAAACTTGAAATTTCTATTTCAGAGGAGCAAGATATAATGAAAGATCCATTAGCTATTTATGAAAAAGACTATAAAATTTTTCAAGAATTGCAAGAAGTACGAAGGTCTATAACTTTAATAGAAAGAATATCCATCGTTAATGGAATAAAACTCATAAAAGAAAACAAACTTAATTTTCAAATAAATAATGTTTTTTGGGGAGCCATATATGGTTTCTTATCTATTTGTATTTTGTTTGTTTTGATTAGATTTAACAACTTCTTAAATGAATTTGAAAGTAAAAATTAGAATTTTTACTACTTTTGCAGCACACCTATCCTTAATTACGTTACGCTAATAACAAAAAACCTTGTCTTCTAAGTAAATATGATTTGAATCACTTCAATTCTTACAATGTAAGTAATTGGTCAAAGTGGTATTTTTTAAACTTCTGTCTAAGACTAAGTTTGTTAATATTGATTAACACGTCTCTTTTTTAGTGGTCTTTTTAAAAATTAAGCAGTGTCAGAAAGATATATAAGATATTCGCGATATTTTAATCATATTCATATATTTCTTGATACCCTATTATTAAATATTTCGTTTTTATTGGCTTATAATATAAAATTTGCTAATGAAAACCATTTGTCAAGTAATAGTGAATATCTGAGATTATTACTGTTTTTTAATATCGTTTGGCTGCTTTTACTCTACATAACAAAACCATACAACAAAACCAGAATAGAATCTAATCTTATTTCAGGTGTATTTGCTTCCTCTTTGATGGTTGTATTGTTACATGGTTTCTTTATTTCTTCATTTTGGGTAGTTTTTAAGGCTTATTTCTATTCTAGGGAGCAATTACTATTTACATATTTTATATTCATATGCCTACTGTTAATTTGGAAAGTAATATTTGTTTCCTTTTTAAAGTATTACAGGCTAAAAGGTTATAATTCTAGAAATATATTAATTGTTGGGCACGGACAGTTGGCAGATGAACTTAAAGTATTTTTTAATAAACACCCAGAGCTAGGTTATAGATTGCATCAACCACTTTATGAATCTGAGACACTAGATAAAGAAAAAATAACTTCGATTAGAAAATACTCAGAGAGTAATGAAATTCATGAAATCTATTGTTGCTTACCTCAAATGTCTCCAGATTTAGTACAAAATATCATTACTTATGGAGAAGATTATAAAGTAAAGATAAAGTTAATTTCTGACTTTAGAGGTTTTATATCTAAGGGAGTTGACCTTGAGTATTTAGATTACATACCAGTACTAAATATAGGTAGAAAATCGATAGAGGATGTAAAAGCAAAAATTGTAAAAAGGTCATTTGATATTACTTTTTCATTGGGTGTTTTAATCTTAGGTTTACCTGTATATTTGGTTGTAGGTTTGGTAACAAAACTGACTTCTGAAGGTCCTATGTTTTATTCTCAAGAAAGAATAGGTAGATGGGGCAATCCTTTTAAGATTTACAAATTCAGGAGTATGTATATTAATGCTGAATCAAAAGGACCAGCACTCTGTAAAGACTATGACCCAAGAGTTACACCCTGGGGTAGATTTATGCGAAAAACAAGACTCGATGAGATACCCCAGTTTTATAATGTTTTAATAGGAGATATGTCTGTTGTGGGACCTAGGCCAGAAAGACAGCATTTTATAGATCAAATTGTTGAGTTGGCACCTCACTATAGAAAGTTACATACAGTAAAACCAGGTATTACTTCTATTGGCCAAATAATGTTTGGTTATGCAGAAAATGTTGAAGAAATGGTGAAAAGATTGAGATACGATATTTTATATTTGAATAATATCTCAATTGCTTTTGATATGAAACTAGTTATGCTAACCGTGAAAGTGATGGTTCAAGGAAAAGGCAAGTAAAATATTATTCTTTATTATATTCAGGTCTACTCTATCAGAGTAGACCTTTTTTTGTGAAAATTTAATTTCAACATAGATACTATTATGTATGGTATAGAGGTTTAAACTGTAGAAATCAATTAACCTCTCATTAGCAAATGAATAGTTTATTTTTTGTATTTATTTTTTCATTTTGCCTATCAATTATCGCCTATCCTTACTTAATTAAACTTTTAGTTCTACAAAGAATAGTTGATAAACCTGATTTAAGAAAAGTGCATAGTATCGAAAAGCCTTCTATTGGTGGCATATTATTCTTACCTACAACTTTAATTTGTATTTGGCTTGTCCACTTGGAAAATGTATTTGAATCTAAAGAAATCTATTTACTAATTTCTTGTATCTTAATCATTGCAATAGGTCTATTAGATGATCTAGTGAACTTGAGGGCAAGATATAAATTACTTTTATTTATACCTGCTATTAGTTGCGCTGTATTTGGTGCAGAAATCCAACTAACCTCATTTCAAGGGCTGTTTTGGTTAAATGAAATCAATTATCCTTTTGCGGTATTACTTACAGTTTTTACCATAGTAAGCATGACCAATGCATTTAATTTGATTGATGGCATAGATGGGCTTGCTGGAATAATTGGATTTTTGGCATGCACAATTTTAGGGGTGCTAATAAATTTACAAGGTCATTACTTTCATGGAGTTTTATTGATAGGTGTAGCTGGGAGCATACTTGCTTTTCTAAGGTTTAATTGGATGCCTTCCAAAATTTTCATGGGTGATACTGGCTCTCTATTTCTTGGATTCTTGATTACCATATCTCTTATTAGGTTTATTGAAGACAGGCATTTATTAGCAGATACTTTTTCTTTTCAAAACCCAATTTCATTCTCTATTGCAATAATAGTAATTCCTTTTTTTGATACTATTAGAGTTTTTTCAGTTCGAATTTTTAGTGGTAAATCTCCATTTGATCCGGATAAAAACCATTTACATCATCTTTTGCTAAAGCTGGGTTTTAATCATGCTTCTGCTAGCTTCATACTTTTATCTGTAACATGTACATTTATTTTAATAGCAGTTTTATTTAGGGGATTTACTGACAATAGTTTTTTTTATTGGATGTTTTTAGTGGGTTTAAGCTTAAGTGTATTTACTCATTATTTAACTTACGGAAAGTCATTTGCGAGAAAACGTAAGCTTGTAATGAAAAAATCGCATCATAAAGTAAGTAATGCAAAAGATACCTTCCCTTCTATTAAGCCTGAAAAAGTACCAGTTTCTTAATTCGATATCAATTCTTTATTTCTTTTTGTTTTAAACCTTGTTGTAGTTTTTTTTCGAGGTTTATACTAGGGTCATTAATAATTACCTCAGGAGTTTGCATTGTATTTTCATTATCTTCAGTTTTTTCTTCTACGATTACTTTCTTTTTGCGAGAAGTAAATATGGTTTTTTCAGGTATTTCATCGAATCTTAATCGAAATCCTTTCAATCTTGTTTCTGGTTCTTCAATTTCATGTGGGGGAATAAACTTTGCATCAACCGTTTTTTTGAATGACATTTTTTCTAGCTTACTTGAGTCAGCAAAATACATGACCATTTTACTGCAATCGACTTTATTCATACCCATGGTAAGCGTATCGGCTTCTAAAGCAAAGTAAATTGTTTGGCAGTTACCATCTACATCAAGTTTTATAATTTCCTTATTCGAGAAAAATGCCTTCATATTTTTCCCTTTTATCTGATTGTAATTTCCTAAGGTGTCTTCCTGTATCAAAAAGGAATTATCTGTTAAAATCAAAGAGTCTACCTCGTTATTAGAAATAAAGGCTTTAATATGATCGGCTTTTATTTGTTGTTCGTTATTCCAAAGAATTGGATCCATAAACATGGTAATAGATGAATCATTATAGTCATATACCAATGAGTCGCATTTTCCTAGTAACTGTTGTGAGAATATTTTCACATTGTAATAAGCATGTAATTGCCTTACATTATTAATAGTATCGTTAATGGTAAGCAACGTATCTGAAGCTAAAAACAATGAATCTGAATCACCGAAAGGTCTTTTCATAATGGCATATTTATCTTCAGTGGCAAATACTTTAGAATTACCATAATTCTTTCGATAAATTAACTCGTCGCCTAATACTATGGCATTCTCTTCTTTGCTTAAAAGGTATACATCACCCTTAACTATGTTTACATCTTTTTCGCGGTCACTATACATCTTTTCACCAATTAAAGTATACTCCTCAGACTCAACTTGTGCTTGTCCTTCAAAATTGGTTACCCCAGTATTTGTATTATAGCTCCCTCTTTCGGCTACTAATTCCCCATCTTCTGTTTCTATTCTTGTAGTGGTGTGAAAAAATGCATCTTTTGTAGGGGTGAAATAAGTTAAGGTATCTGTGTAAAGATTCTGTTGCTTTACGGTATCTCTTAATACTACATCGCCTTTAAATGTTAATGCTTGAGAAACAGAATAGTAGTTTCCTTTTTCACTAGTTAGAATACTTCCATTTTCAATCACTTTTCCCCCACTTACATAAAAGGCATTTCTTGTAGTAAGATTATAGAAAAGTTCATTAGAGTAAAGTGTGGTTGTGCTATCAATCAATACAACATTCCCTCTCATCTCTGCAATATTTTCATCGTTGTTGTAGTAAAGCGTATCCCCAGTAAGTAAAGCACCACCTTTTTCTCTGATTATAATATCACCAAAAGCTTCTACATTTTTGTTGGCTGGATTTTGAATAGCAAGGTTACAATACATGTAAGTACTATCACGCATGAAAACGACCCTAGGAAAATTTTTTCCTGAATAAATATATCTCAACCCATTTTTACCCTCTAATCTTTCAGATTTTATCAATGCGATTTGTCCTTCACCTGGTGTTTCTTGCGCTTGTAAATTGCTGCATAACAAGAAAAGTATTACAATGAAAGGCAATCTTAATATTGATATTATCAAGTCTTTATTGTTTGTATCCAAAAAGCTTATGATTTTTTTTCAAATTTACAGATTATTAATGGCTACATAATTAATTTAACAATTTTTGTAACAGTTTATGTCATTACTTAATTCAATTGAATATTTTTTTGAAGAACATCAGTTTATAAAAGATGAGAAAATATTATTAGCTGTAAGTGGTGGAATTGATTCTGTTGTGTTGGCCTCACTTCTAAATCAATTTGCAATGGACTTTGCTATAACACATTGTAACTTTCAATTAAGAGGAAAGGATTCAGACGAAGATGAATCTTTAGTGAAGGATCTGGCGATTAAATATGCAGTGCCGATTTTTACTAAAAAATTTGATACTGTAAATTACGCAAAAGGAAAAGGGATTTCTACACAAATTGCTGCAAGAGAATTGCGATATGAGTGGTTTAGAAAATTAGCTAATGAGCATGGCTTTAAGTTTATTGCTACGGGACATCATGCAAATGATCAGTTAGAAACCATTATTTTTAATTTAACAAAAGGTACTGGAATTAAAGGCTTGAGAGGAATTTTACCTATAAATGGAAACATTATAAGACCGCTCATTTATGCAAAAAAAGAGGAAATTGAGCAATATGCTTCAGAGAAAAGTTTAAAATGGCGAGATGATATTTCGAATCAATCATTAAAATATAAAAGGAACCTATTAAGACATAAAGTAATTCCTGTGCTTGAACAAATTAACCCTTCTCTAGTCTCAAACCTGCATTTCACAACTGAAAGATTGGCAGAAACAGCATACTTAGTAAAAAGTACTTGTAAAGAGTTTAATCAAAAAAATATTCGAAAAACAAAAGATGGGGCATTTGAAATTGATTTAATGGCATTGCAAAATTCTGCGTTTAAGAATTTAATTTTATCCGAAATTTTAACTCCTTATGATTTTAATTTTAGACAGACAAGGCAAGTTGTAAATAATCTGAATGCTCAGGTAGGAAAAATCTATAAAAGTAGAAGTCATGAACTTTTAATTAACCGTAAATCTTTAATAGTGAGGCCAATAAGCGAAAAACCTAAGTGGCAACAAGTAGAAATTAAAGAGGATACCAAAGAAATAAAATTTTCAAATCTTACGCTTGAATGTAATTTTATAGATAAACCAAGTACTAATAATTTGGTGTTTAAACCGAACAAATTGTATTTAGATGCAGCACTTATTGCTTTTCCGTTAATCGTTAGATATTGGAAATCTGGTGATTCTTTTATACCATTTGGTATGCAAGGGAATAAAAAAGTAAGTGATTTTTTAACTGATAAAAAACTTAGCATTTTTGAAAAACAAAGTGTAAAAGTACTTTGCTATGAGAATACTATTGTTTGGGTAATTGGCTTAAGACCCGATAATAGATTTAGAGTGACAGATAAAACTAAAAAAATTTATACAGTTGAAGCTATTTGATATGCTTAACCCGCTTAAAAAGACTTACTCTGCTGGTGATAAACAATTATTCCGCTTTCTACAGAAAAATTCTCTTTTTGAAACATTAGAAGATAATGAACTTGTAGAATTTATCCCTTTTTTACACTTGAGAGCTTATAAGCGAGATGAAGCCATCTTTTTTAGAAAAGATCCCAGTCAAGCCATATATATTATTAAAAGTGGTGAAGTATCGTTAAATCTAGATATTGAAGATAAGTTTGAGGAACTGACAAGAATTGGAGTAGCTCAATCTTTTGGCGATAATGCATTACTTGAAGGTACTCGACGAATTTATAATGCCATTTGTACTTCAGAAGTTAGTGAAATATATGTTCTGGCTACTACCAACGTAATGGAAATTTTCGAGAATAACATGAATATTAAAGCCAAAATAATGACAGCCATGGCAGAGAATTATGAAAAGCAAAATGTAAACCTGTTTAGGGCTTACCAAGAATCTTTTGGCTTTTTTGATTTAGGAAGGGCATTTATAAAAAATTAGTATCTAAAAGAAACACTAATCCTATATAGATTAATTCTAGACGCTTTTAGGCTGAAAATATGTAATCAAGTAATAGTGATTATTTCATCTATTATTAATTACTACAGTGCCTTATATTTACTTAAGTCTACATCAGCAAGTTCAGTAAAGACACTTTCGGGGAGCTCTTCAAAAACTTTTATTTCAGATAACTCTCTCACCCCTCTATTACCAGAAAGAAGGATATCTCCATGTTTTTTGTAGTCTTGCCATGGCAAAGTAAATCCGGGCTCTTCATCATCAATTTTTCTATAAAATGCCCACTGGTTTACAAGGTTTGTATTTTTGTCAACAGATACTAAATATTTATTTTCAGGAGTAACTCCTACCTCTTCAAATGTAAGTTGCAATACATGTGAAGGTACATCCATTACAGTATCTTCACTTAAATATTTAAGGGTAACCCCGCTATCTTTTAATTTAAAAGGCATTACTAACCAATAAGAATCATTTATCCATATATTTTTTCCTCTGGTTAAGTATTTTTTTAATGAATCTGGCTGTGAGAGCTCTTCTCCATTCTTAAATACTTTCCCTTCTAATGTATGGACATTGACAAGTACTTTAAAATCATTTTCAACATTTTCTACCCGCACATTACCTGTAAATTTATCCCAAATTAATTTTCTGCTTCCGAAAAAATTCCAGGCTATATATCTGGTCTTATCCCATGCTTCTCTTCCTCCCATTGCATTCATCACACTATCTGCAAGTGCTATAGCTTTTGTATCAGATGCTTGTTCATTAAATCCATTTGCTGCAGGATTACTCTCTGCAACTTCTATAGTTGCTTGTTGATTTTCAGTTTGCTCAGGTAAGTTCTTTTCTCCACCACAACTGATTACCATTAAGCTTACAAACGGGATAAGTAGTAGGTTAAATCCTATCTTCATAGTTTGGTACTTTTTCAAAATTTTATGCTCATTGTAAAGAACAAGATATAATGGTAAAAGTACAACAAAACTTATTTAAAACTGTAATGTGGAACTAAACTAGATTGATTATTTACTAGCTCGTACTTTTAAAATTTCTAGATTAAGCATTTTTAGCTCTTTTAGCTCCTCATTTTTCTCTTGGAGCCACTTATCTTTAGGATAGTCCCCATTTTTATGAATAGTTGCGTAACTAACATATTTAGTACCTAACTCTTCGAACTCTAGTTGCATGATATCTTCTATAATTATAAAGTTAGTTTCTATGTTGGTCTGTAGGTTTTGTAGTATAGGAGATTCATTAAGAATATGATCTTCCACTTGTTTGTGAAAAATTTTATATTCTAAATCCATTTGAACTTTCTGCTGGGAATTATAATGGTGGTCTTCTGCTATTTCCTTCCAAGTATCTTCTGGCAATTGATGTAAGCCAAAGTTTCCTTTAATGCTGCTACACCATTTTACTATTTTTTCTTCTTCTTCATCTGAAAGAGAATTGAGATCCTTACCTACATAAGCCGCCCAAAGGCGCATATCTTGTGGGTTTTTAACTATCTGATTCCATATTTCAGGTTTTTTTAATGGATCATTGATAGTAGATTGTGAAAGAGAAAAAGTGGTTGTAACAATTATAAAAGATAGGCTTAATAGTAGCAGTTTGTTAGTTGAGTTAATCATAATGTATAGTCGGTTAAGTAAAGTATTTGGTTTTTTTAATTGATACAAAAATAACTATTTTTCTCTTCTCAAAATACTCAATAAATAATGCTGTGTTCTGCCTTTTTTGTATAAAATCTGCACTTTTACACACAGAAAGGTTAGTTATTGTTAAAAACATTACAGTTTAAAAAATACCTTTATAAAGGTATAAATGGCTATTGAAAGGCAATAAGAATTTGTTTTACTTTATTTTATTTTTGAAAGACTTGTTTTTTCTTTGTTTGTAATCAATCTTACGCTTAAGAATAAAATCGAGTCAATTCAAATAAGAATTTAACCATTGTTCACACAAACAAAACTTCTTAGTAAGTAAACCTGTATAAATTTTTATCCGATGTTAGATAGAATTAAAGATATACTAAAGGCCGAACTTAATGATAAGCTACATCAATTTACTAACTTTAAAAGTCTTGAAGACCTAGAAATTGATGAAATACTCAATAAGTTAAAAAAAGAATATGAAGAAAAAGGGAATAAGAAAACCTCTACTTCTTCTGAAGATGATTATACCTATGAACAACAGTATAGGGAAAGTAATCAATATCAAAAAAATGATAATAACAAAGAGAAAGAGTATTATAAGGCTTTAGAGTTACCCCAAGGAGCTGATTTCGCTACTATAAAAAAAACTTATAGAAAATTGATGAAAGTCTATCATCCAGATTTATATCACAATGACAAAGAGAAGTTTGAAATGGCGAAAGAGGTTTCTCAAAAGCTAAATGAAGCGTATGTTTACTTTAAAAACAAATACGAAAAATAATTGGCGTGGAAACTTATATACTTTAATTTTACTGAGTTGGACAAATACATCGCATATTTAAATTATACAAGAGAAAAATGTTTGGTTGGTTAAAAAGATTATTTGGAATTGCCTCAGCTGAGGCTAATGCTGCAATGAACAAACTTGAAGATCCCGTTAAAATGACAGAACAAGGAATTAGGGATTTAAAGAAAGACTTAAATAAAAGTTTACAAAGCTTGGCCGAAGTTAAGGCTATGCATATTCGTTCTAAAAAGGAATTAGAAGCGGCGGTTAGAAGGGAATCAGAATATGAAAATAAGGCTATTTTGCTTTTAAAAAAGGCGGAAGCAGGTGAAATTGATGCTTCTGAAGCTGATCGTTTAGCGAGTCAAGCGCTTGAATTAAAGCAGAAAACTGCAAATCAGGTAGCAACTCACAGAAAAAATGTAAATCAATATGAACCGATGGTCAAGAAAATGGAGACCAATGTTCAGCAATTGAAAAGCCAAGTAAGCGGATGGGAAAATGAGCTCAAAACACTTAAAGCCCGTTCTAGAGTAAGTCAAGCTACTAGTAAACTCAATAAACAAATTGCTCGTGTAGACTCTTCTGATACCATAGCAAGGTTAGAAAGAATGAGAGAAAAAGTGGCTGAACAAGAAGCGCTAGCAGAATCTTATGGTGATATTGCAGATACTGTAAATACATCGATTGATGATGAAATCGATAAAGTTTTAGGACCATCTTCTGCAAGTCAATCAGAAGCCTTGGCAAAATTAAAGGCTAAAATGGCCGAATCTTCAAAAATAGAGCAGGGGGGAGACTCATCTGCGGAATCTACAAAAGAAGCAAAAACTAATACTGCCCCAAGTGGAAGTAGTGACCTAGATAAGCTTAAAGAAAAATTAAAGAACTCTTCTAATGATTCTTGATTGGTAGAAAAGCCCTGAGCAGGGCTTTTTTACTTTTACGCTATGCATATATTCTTTGAAAGAAAAACCAAATTGTAATGCTAGATATCTCTCATAGGGCCCTTAACCCTGAAGAAATGGCCCTATTAGTGGCAGATATCGAAAAAGTAGAAAAAAAGAAACGCTTTCATTTTAGGTTTACGGCTGCTTCCATTGTATTTCTATTACTTGCGCTAATACTATTACTTATATTCTTTTGGGGAAAAGAATCATTAGGACTATTACTTATTGCTTTTGTTTTAATTGTTATTTATGGATTTTCAGTTGTTTGGGGTTATAAGCAAAATAGTAAAATGTTTGATAGCTCAATTAACGAAATTCGAGAAACAATCCAATTCAATCAGGTAGAGGTATATAAATGTTTTGCGGAATTTTGTACTTCGTTTCAGAATAAATCACTTGATGAACCCGCTCACTTTTTTCAAGTTGAAGAAAATAAAATTCTATTTTTAAGTGGTTTTGATTTTTACAGTACAGATAATTTTCCAAATACCGATTTCGAAGTTATTGTCATAAAGGCAAACGATGAAAAGGATTTACAATATGAGTTACTCTGTAAAGGAATTTATCTGAAGCCGAGCGCTATTCTATCTGATGTGCTAAAGAAAAAACTCCGAGACGAAAAAAAATACCCGAATAATCTTTCAATTATTTCGGGTAAACTCACATCTTTAGAAAGCATTTTACTTAGTTAAATTCGCAATTAGGATTTCGCAATTTAAATGCTTTTATTTCTTCTTCACCTACTTTAGTGTCGCTGCAGTCTATATATTCAATTTTCTTTAATTTTTCAAAAGCTTTTAATGTTGAAACTTCAGTAAAAGCCATCCATATAGATTTTAACCTGAATTTCTCTGAAAGGGGATCCAAGTCAGTAACATTTGTATCAGAAATATCTAGAGTCTCTAAGTATTTCATATCACTTAGTTCGTATATGTTTTTAATATCTGTTGAAGCTATATTAAGATCCTTAAGTCTATTTAGCTTTAGAATATCTTTTAAAGAACTGACATTTGTTGAGGAAACACTAAGTACCCTCATGAGCGAAGCATTTTGTATTGGCTGTAAATCAGATACTTGTGTGCCATATACCTTCAACTCCATTAAGTTTTTATGATTTTTCAGGGCATCAAGATTTGTAATCTGAGTATTTCCACAATGTAATTTCTTAAGTGAAGAAAATCCTCCTAATACGCTTATTTCATTCACTTTGGTATCAGATATATACAATTCTTCTAGAGACTTAAAATCTTTCAAGGCTTCAATTGAACTGATTTTTGTTTCATAAAGCGTTAATCGCTTCATTTTATTCATCAATTTAATTGGCTCTAGACTTTCAATTCCAGTATATGAGCAGTCTAATTCCTCTAATTCAATTAGATTTTTAATAGGTTCTAAGCTATTGATTTTTGTACTAGAGCAATGTAATACTTTAAGATTGCTTAGGTTTTTAATAGGTTCTAAACTTTCTATGTTTGAATTAGTGATATAGAGAATCCTTAAATTTTTTAATGAACGTACAGGCTCTAGATGAGTTAGCTCAAATTCATTAATACCATTTCCTGTACAAATAAGTCTACCCATATCGTAAATACGATTTAAGTCTAATGGGCTTGGTTCTTTTTTAAATTTGGCAGAAGTTCTAAAAACATTTTTCCAAGGAGTATCTAATGCGTCCCACCAATCTTTATAAAGAACAGGATAAATAGTTACTTCTTCGTTTTCTTCTCTAAATTTTTCAATCTTCTCTCTGCTTACTTTAGAGAAGGTACAATTCACTTTTTGAAGTGTTTTTATCTGGGATAGTAAACTTATGTCTTCAATAGTACTTCCCATTAAATTGAGCTTTTCTAGGCTGTCAAGTCTTAGAAGAGGCTCAAGTGAAGTAATGCGACTTTTTATACAGTTTAAAGACTTTAATTTTGAGATTTTTGGCAAATGAGGAGTAATATCTACACTATCATTCAATTCAAGTGTGTTTAGAAATATATTCTTCCATTCATCGTCTAGGTTTTGCCACCAAGACATGTCTAAGGGTTCTTTTACAGTAGATGAATGGGTTGCTGCATTACAATTTGGTACGGATAAGAATATTCCGGAACTTAATAAGAATGATATACCGACAACAAATGATATTGATATTTTCCTTTTCATTCAATATGCAATTTTTAAAAATGCTTAAAGTCTGTTTTTTTAATAGAATAGGTGGAATTACACTACTATTGATAATTATTAGTGTTTTTTAAGGATTGGTTTTATCCTTACTTTACGTAGAGAAGCTAAAAATTGTATACTTCACGCACTCAAAATGTGCTTCTAACTACTATTAAATGGGCTATATCAATTGTTTTCGTAGAGACTCAGCTGAAATGAAAGGTACAAAGCAAAAAAAAAATGTTAAATTGAGAATGCCTGTATTATCCTATCTTTACTTGATAAGAGGTATATTTTTCTAGGCTGTCTTTCACCTCCTCTAATGAAATGGGTTGGTCAAAGTTGGCTTTGCCCGTTGTAGCAAGTAAACTGGCACTAATTACACCTTTGGTATTTTTTTTATCTTGGAGTGTAAGCGGTAAAATCTTTTCAATATCATCTGCAGTTATTTCTACGGGTTTATAAACTTTCAGTAGGTATGATTTAATTTCATTAAAAGTAGCTTCATTAATAAAGCCTTTTAGGTACGAAATATAGGCTTCGCATATCATACCGATAGCTATGGCTTCACCGTGCAAAAGCTTGTTTTCTTTGTTCTCTAAAAAGTAGCTTTCAATAGCATGACCTATTGTATGTCCAAAGTTTAGAATTTTCCTTAATCCTTTTTCGAATGGATCTTCTTCTACTACAAAAGATTTAATTTCTATTGAATGATGAATAATTTGATGCCAATCTAATGTATCAATTTCATTTACTCTTTTTAATATATCCCAATGAATTACATCTCTGATTAAGGCATGTTTAATAACTTCTGCATAGCCTGAAATTAACTCTCGCTTGGTTAAAGTTTTAATAAAGGATGGATATATCATAACCTTTCTGGGCATTTTAAAAACACCGATATGGTTTTTAAACCCATTAAAATCTATACCTAATTTTCCTCCCACACTGGCATCTACTTGTGCTAACAAAGTAGTTGGCATTTGTACAAAATCGATTCCTCGTTTGTAGGTAGAAGCACAAAAACCACCCATATCACCAATAACTCCACCTCCTAAGTTCACTACTATTGATTTTCTATCGAATTTATTTTCGGTAAGGAATTGCCATATTAAGGTACAAGTATTAAGAATTTTGTATTCTTCACCTGGTGTTATGGTTAAAGTAATATGGTGAGCAGGTAGGATATCTTTTATTAAAGGATAGCAATGTTCATGCGTATTATCATCGGTTAATATGCATATACTTGAATACTTCTCTAAAAAGTGAAAATCTTTTTTATCAAAAGATTTATATACGAGTACATTGCGTGATGCTTCTTTCGCATTCATATAGATACGTGTGTTAAATTACTAGTTAGGCAAGGTTTAAATTTAAAAAAAGTACTACCTAAAGGCAGTACTTTTTCTAATTAATACAAAAAATATCTTTCTACTTAGACACTTTTTCTTTATCGTTATTTAAAATTTTACTTTGAAGTCTAATAGATTCATCATGAATGAGTTTAAATAGCTTACCTACAAATTCTTTTTGCAAATTAAGTTGGCTTCCCCATTCAGCTCTTGTTTTAAAAACTTCTAACCAGCGATTAGATTGAAATACAGTTACGTTGTTTTCTTTTTTGTATTCACCAAGTTTATCAACTAATGACTTTCTAGCTGCCATACTTTCAAGAATTTCTCTATCAATATTATCAATCTGGTTTCTCATGGTTTCGAGAATACTATTGAATTCCTGGTTATCAGAAGTAGTTTGTCTGATTTTGATAGCTTCTAGTATTTCACCTAGTCTATGAGGGGTAACTTGTTGTTTTGCATCACTCAAAGCTTTATCTGGATCATAATGTGTTTCTATCATTAAACCATCATAATTCAAGTCAATGGCTTTTTGTGAAACAGGTAAAATCAAATCCCTTGTTCCTGCTATATGACTAGGATCGCAAAGTAAAGGAAGGTTAGGCATATCACTTTTTAAAGCGATGGCTATTTGCCACATTGGTACGTTCCTGTATTTAGTTTTTTCAAATGAAGAGAATCCTCTGTGTAAAGCAGCTATTTGCTTAATGCCAGACATATATATACGCTCAATGGCACCTTTCCACAATGCCAAATCAGGATTGATTGGATTTTTAACAATTACTGGTATGTCAACTCCTTTTAGTGCATCAGCAATTTCTTGTACTGTAAAAGGGTTTACCGTACTTCTTGCTCCTATCCAAAGTACATCCATATTGTATTTAAGTGCCAATTCTACGTGTTTTGCATTGGCTACTTCCACAGCTGCGGGCATTTCAAGCTCAGTTTTTACCTTCTCCATCCACTCTAAACCAATCTCGCCAACACCTTCAAAAGTGCCAGGTCTTGTTCTTGGTTTCCAAATACCTGCCCTGAGCATGGTAATATCTTGTGCTTTAATTCCTTTACAAGTGGTATATAGTTGTTCCTCAGTTTCTGCACTACATGGTCCTGCAATGGCAAATGGAACATCATTAATTACTTTCCAACTTTTAATAGACTGAATGTCTTCCATAAGAGTAATCTGTATCTTAATTCAATAAATTCATATTTTATAAATGTAAATATATTAAGATTTTCTTTCAAAAATATAAGTATTAACAATTAACAGACAATAATTGAGTAGCACTCACACTAATAATTTTTTGAAAACATTAGCTATGAATTAAATGTATATGTAATTGCTAAGTGAAATTGAAAGGGTAAGCTAGATATTGCCAAACTTTTATACTTTTGCATAAAAATTATTGAGCTACTAAACAGACGGTTTATAAAAGTAGAACCGAAAGCAATTAGTGTCCGAAAGCATCAAAAAATTTTTTAATGGACAGCTAATTTTAATCAAAAATTGAATTATGAGCCTCGAAACCCTAAAACTGGATAAAACTGGTGGTATAGTTACTATTACACTAAATAGAGCTGATAAATTAAATGCATTAAACCAACAGACTATTAAAGATTTAGATACAGCTTTTCAAGAGGTATACGATGACCCAGAAATAAAAGCGGTAATACTAACTGGAGCAGGGGATAAAGCATTTGCTGCCGGTGCAGATATAAGTGAGTTTAAAGAACTGAATTACATGAACGGGCGTAAATTTGCTGAGTATGGTCAGGAAGTATTTGAGAAGATTGAAGATTGTCCAAAGCCAGTAATTGCTGCTATAAAAGGTTTTGCTCTAGGGGGTGGTTGTGAACTGGCCATGGCCTGCCATATGCGTATTGCTGCTGAAGAGGCGAAGTTTGGGCAACCAGAAGTAAACTTAGGTATTATTCCTGGTTATGGTGGAACGCAAAGATTGCCCTTACTTATCGGTAAGGCAAAAGCAATTGAACTTATTTTAACGGGGGAAATGATAACAGCTGAAACAGCTCATAGACTTGGTTTAGTTAATTATGTAGTTCCCAAAGAAGAAGTAATACTAAAAGCAGAAGAAATCCTTAATAAAATTCTTAATAAAGCCGGGCTTGCTGTATCACAAACCATAGAATGTGTTAACGCATTTTATAGAGAAGGGGATGGTTACCAAACTGAGGCCAATGCTTTTGGTAATTGTTGTAAAACTGAAGATTTTAAAGAAGGCGTAGCGGCATTTGTAGAGAAAAGAAAACCTAATTTTACTGGTAAGTAAATCTTAAATACCTACCTAGCTAACCTAATCAAATTGATTTTGGTAAATGATACGTAAACTGGTATCCGAAACAGTGCTTTATGGAGGTACAACCATTTTGGTACGGCTTATCAGTTATGCGCTTACTCCTCTGCATACAAGTGTTTTTGCACCAGCCAGTTTTGGTATTATCTCAGAGTTTTATGCTTATGCAGTAGCTGCCAATGTAATTTATACTTATGGGATGGAGACTGCTTTTTTCCGGTTTGCTACTAAAGATAAAGACCAATTACATTTTCATTTTTCTAATGCCCTTTCAACCCTCATATTTAGCAGTATCATCTTATCCTTTTGCTTGTATGTTTTTTCTGAAGATATTTCGATAGCACTTGGGCATGGGGAAGAAGGTGCAAAGTACGTTACATGGTTTGCCATATTGTTTGCTGTAGATGCCATTGTGGCAATTCCTTTTGCAAGACTCAGGTTATTGCACAAAGCTAAAAAATTTGCCTTGATTAAAATTATCAATGCAGTATTGATATTAGCACTTAATGCATTCTTCCTATTTTTCTGTAAGGATGTTTATGAAGGTAAATATCTACAAGATTTAAAGCCATTTATATCTGAAATTTATGATCCAACACTCGGGCTTGGGTATACTTTTTTAGCTAATTTAATAGCTAACGTATTATTGATACCTATGCATGCAGATGCGTTCTTCAATTTTAAACTGAGACTAAATTTTACTTTTTTAAAGCCAGCTTATATTTATGGTTATCCAATTATGTTGTCGGGGTTAGCTTTTGCCATTAATGAGGCTGCAGACAGAATTTTCATAAAATATTTGCTACCAGATAATTTTTACGATGGTGAAACCAGTGAATGGGCAGTAGGCGTTTATGCTGCTTGTTACAAATTATCGATATTCATTACCATGGCAATTCAAGCATTTAAGTATGCTGCAGAACCTTTTTTCTTTTCTAGGGCAAAAGATAAAAATGCACCTGCTACATATGCGCTCATTCTAGATTACTTTATTGTTTTTTGCTGTTTGGTTATTTTGCTGGTAATGGCTAACATATCTTTTTTAAGTAGTATACTTATCCCTAATGAAGCTTATTGGGTAGGATTGCCTATTGTTCCCTTTCTTCTTTTTGCTAACTTGTTTTTAGGGGTATACTACAATTTGTCAGTATGGTTTAAACTCACAGATCGCACCATTTATGGAGCGTATATGTCTATGATTGGTGCAGTTATTACTATTAGCCTTAATATTCTACTCATTCCTTTAGTAGGTTATTTTGGGAGTGCTATTGCTACGTTTACATGTTATTTTTCAATAGCCACTATTAGCTATTTATGGGGCAAAAAATATTTTGAAGTTCCTTATAATATAAAATCGGCCTTAACAAACCTTATAGTTACGGCAGCATTGCTTATTGGTGTATTTAATTTAGAATTATCGAATACGTTACTAGAATTACTTATTAAAAACTTATTGGTATTAGTATTTCTCCTTTTTCTGTATTTTAAATACAAGGGCAAAATTTCTTCTTTAATGTCTAAGGTTGAGAAAAGATAATTTCAATCTAAGTTTTCAAATTTATTCTACACTTATTTTGAGATATTTCATGACTGCTTCATCGCCCATTAGTAAATCTTTAGGCCTTAGATGTTCTTCATTGAAAACAGATAATTGCTCTCTTTGCAATATGGTTACAAAATCTTCTTGAAAGCCTTCTTCATATGGCACATTATTGATTTTTAAATTTAAATGATGGGCAAAAAAATTATAGGCAGCAGTTCTTTTGGAGTAACCATAATCATGCTTTTCACTTGGTAAGTGGACATTTTCTACTTTGTGTTCAGCGTCGTATAATGCATACACTTTTTTTATGTATGGATATTCAATATTGGGTGTATTCCTTGTCCAGTCCGCACCATTTGAGATAAGTAACATAGGGCGAGGAGCACAAAGGGCAGCAATTTCTACATTATTGGTTTGTAAATTTTCATTCTTATGTACGGGCATGCCACTTTCGCAAACGCAACCGCCAAAAAAATGGGCAGATACTTGCACCACTGGTACCGATACTTTTATTCTTTCATCAATAGCGGTAAGCATAAAAGTTTGTGTGCCTCCTCCAGATCCACCTGTCATGCCTATTCGGTTGGCGTCAACATCTGGGCGTGATAGCAGATATTCTAATACTCTTTTGCTATTCCAAGTTTGTAGGAGTAAGGCAATGGGCATCTTATGATTTACTTGGGTGTTTTCTCCATAACCTATCATGTCATAAGCAAATACAATAGCACCCATTCTAGCCAATACTGCTGATCTTTTTTGAATATAATGAGTGAAGCGTTTGTCTTTTAAATGTCCATGTGGACTCAGAATAGCTGCATGTTTTTCTTGTTTTTCCAAAGGGTGGTATAGGTTTCCTGTTATATAAAAACCTGGAAAGCTCTCAATAGCAATATTTTCTACAATATATCCGTCCATTTCTTTCTTGCCTCTAATAATTGCCTTAAAATCTCCAGAAATACGGGGCATTTTATTTAGTTGCATCCCATCTATGATGTTTGCTTTTATATTGTTGGCCCTATTTTCCCAAGATAATTTGTCATTCCATGCTGCATCAAAGGATTTCATTTTTAAATTCGCCTCATCTTCACTCCAATGCCTTCCTACACATAGCATAGTATTTTGAGCATAAAGCGTGAGAAACAAAGAATTGAGGAGGACAAGTGTTAGTAAAATTCTCATATGATTTACTATTGATATGTTTGTATTGGTTCTTTATTAAAAATCCATTAAATAAATATAAAAGGCAAGTAGGTATTTGGTATGTATAGTGTAAACTATTTCAGAACTAGCTTTTACAATTATCTTTTATTCAAGTAAAATTCTTTAAATGGTTATTTGCATATTACTGTATGAGAACTTTTTATCGTTAAAAAGAATAACAATCTTATAAGAAGGTCATAATGCCTCTCTTGTCTTAATCAACACATATTATTTATAAGAGGGTTTCTGTATTTAAATTTCAAGGTTTACTTTTACTTTAAATACACATTTCTAACTCTAATAGCATATTTAACTTTTTTAACTTTAATGTATATATTGGCACTTTATGAAATGCCCTAAACACCATGAAAGTACTACTACTTATTAGTAACAGACAAACAAGTTCTGTGGTACATAAGAATCAAACACCAGTTACACTCACAAAATGTGGTGGTAAGTATTTAATGGAATACCTACTAAAAGAATTATTATTGTTTACAGAAGATGATATAGATGAGCTAGTATTTATCACTTCTCCTGCAATATCCCGTTATCATGAAGTACTGAAACAAATAGCTACTAAATTTGGTCTTAAAACCAATATTTACACGTGTTTAAAAGATAATTCACCAATTGAAGCTTTAGATTGTGCTAAAGATGCCCTAAAAGGACCTGTACTTATTTTGCCAGCAAATGCTTGGTTTAAAAGTGGAGTAAAGTTGAATGCCGATGGAGAAAATATGGTGGTGGTAAAAAAGGTAGAAGATCCTTCTGTTAATAATGTAGTTAAAGTTGAGTTAAATAATTCTGTATCAGGATTTTATGATAAATCTTTAGAATACGTTTCTGATCTTTCGCCTGTTAGTTGTTATTTTTTTAAAAAAGGACAAGATCTAATACCAGATATTCAAAAACTTATAAAACAGCAACAAAAAAACAATGAGCAGTTTAAGCTGCAACAATTAGTAATACAACGCATTAAAAATGGAGATAGGTTCTTACCAATCATTGTTGAAAGTTGGGTTACTTGTGTTCATAGTGAAGACTTATTAGAAATACATCATAAAATTATTGCGGGTTTTGCAACCCATAAGCACATTGCTGATTCTGCAAAAATTTTAAACTCTGTAATTATAAGTCCTGTTTTTATTGGTGAAGGTGCTACAATTAAAAATAGTGTGGTAGGACCAAATGTTTCTATTGGTGAAGAAGCACAGATTGAAAATACATTAATTGAAAACTCAATAATAGCGGATCATGTTTCTATAAAAAACGTGCGTTTAGCCAATTCAATTTTTGGCACGCATGCTGTTTATGCTGGAAAAGAGAAGCATGTAAATTTAGGAGAATACAGTTACTTAAAAGAATAAATAGTTTTTGATCTCTTTTTTACGTTATCTTGTTATACATTTTAATTAATCACCTAAGTTCAATGATTTTTACTGATCTGTAGAACTGGGTAATATTAAATTTTTTATATGTTAAAGAATTCGTTTTTAGCGTTTGTTTTTCTCTTAGCTCAACTGTTTTCTGTACAATTTTTATTTGCTCAAAAAAAGAAAAACAAAGAAAAGAATAAAAAAGAAACAGTTATAGAAGAGCAGCGCTCTCAACAAAAAGAACAGCTAAGTTTTGATCAAGCCGAATACCTTTTTTCCGAAGGGATGAAGCATTTCATTTTGGAAGATTATAAAAAGGCACTTATCTTATTTGAGGAAAGTGATAGATTGAAGCCAAATAATCATGCTACTGCCTTTAAGCTTGCCGATACTTATTTTAAACTTGAGAATTACACTGAGGCAGAAATTTTTGCAAAGAAAGCACTTAATATTAATGATCAGAATCCTTATTACCATTTGCTCTTAGCAGACATTTATGAGCGTAATAAAGATTATAAATCGCTGGCGACAACTTTAGAAAAGTTAGTAGAAGTTAAGCCTTCTGAAGAATATTATTTTGATTTAGCCTCAGCTTATTTGTATTTGCCAGATTTAGACAAAGCCATTGATGCTTATAATCAGTCTGAAGAAAAGTTTGGCTTAAGTGAAATGGTAATCAGGCAAAAGCAAAGAATATATCTAAAACAAGGCAAAATAGAAGAGGCATTAGTTGAAGGGAAAAAGTTAATAGAAAATTTTCCTGGAGAAATTAGGTTCATAGCTTCACAAGCACAATTGTTATTGGCTAATGACAAAACTGATGAAGCTGCTTTGTTACTTGAAAAAGTATTGGCTCAAAATCCAGAAGACGAAGAAACAAGACTAACCTTGGCACGTGTGTACAAAGTACAAGGGAAGCATGAAAAAGCAGATGAAATGATTTTAACTGCTTTTGCTAGTCCTTTGGTAGATGTTAACCAAAAAATAGAAATATTACAGATTTACCAGCAAGAAGCAATCAAAGAAAATAATACAGATAAGGTAAAAAAATTAGCTGGTATTTTAGTAGAAACTCATCCAAATTCAAGTACTGCCCTTAGCATTTACGGCGATTTTTTAATGTACGATCAAAAGCGAAAAGAAGCGCGTGAACATTTTCTTGCAGCCTTAAAAATTGATGGAAATGCTTTTGATACTTGGCAAAAGGTGTTGAACATCGATTGGGAGCTACAAGAATATGAAGCAGTAATTGACCACGCTGAAGATGCCCAAGAATATTTTCCGAATCAACCACGACTTTACTTCTTTGCCGGTTTAGGCTATGTAATGAAAAAAGATTATGATACCGCCAAAGATATGCTAGAAACAGGAAGGATGTATGCAAATACCCCTCAACTGATTGCACAATTTGATGCTCAATTAGGTGATGTATTTCATTATTTAGAAGATTTTGAAAAATCTGATGAGCATTACGAAAAAGCATTAGCCATTGACCCAGATAATATACAAGTATTAAATAACTACGCTTATTATCTGTCTATTCGAAAAGAAAATATTGATAAGGCATTAAAGATGGGTAAAAAGTTAATGGAAAAAGCCCCTGAAAATCCTACCTACCTCGATACTTATGGTTGGATCCTTTATGCCGATGGTCAATACAAAGAAGCTTTAAAATACCTTGAAAAAGCCGCACTAAACTCTGACGATGGCACTATTGCTGAACATTACGGAGATGTTTTATACAGAACTGGTGATAAAGAAAAAGCACTTATTCAATGGAAGAAAGCTTTGGATGCTGGTGGAAGTGAAAACGAAGATGTACTAAAGAAAAAAATCGCTAGCGGAGATTTAATCGAGTAAGAAAAGCTAATACTGAGGTTTTCTAAAGTAAGTATTTCAAGTCGAAAATGAAGAAGATCATGGCGAAATCTATCATTTGCGGACGAAAGGTTTTATTTTGGAAAACCTCACCATCTAAAAAAACCAAAAGCAGCTATTTAGCTGCTTTTAATATTGCTTTAATGTGTCCAGCTGCATCGAACATACTGTCGAATACTGCTTCTATTTCATGCGCTTCATTTAAAAGGTAAGTAATCCTTTTCGGTACCTTTATAATAGGTATTAAAGCATCATAAGCCTTGCAAACTTTTCCTTTTGTATCAGATAATAGTTCAAATGGTAATTGATGCTCCTTTTTAAATTTATGGTGTGTTTCTATACTGTCTTTGCTAATTCCGAAAACAGGGATATCTAAATTGCTGAGTACATGGTGCGAGTCTCTAAAAGAACACGCCTCTTTTGTACAGCCAGGAGTAAAATCCTTAGGATAAAAATAAATCACACAAGATTTCCCTGCCATGTCTTCACTTAAGGTAAAAGATTTACCTGATGTTGATGGAAGTGTAAAATCTGGTGCTTTACTTTTTAATGCTAATGCCATAATGAATTACATTTTTTGTTCTCCACCTATAAGTGAAATTTAAGCCAACTTGTTTAAATATCTTCTAAAGGGAGGTTATCCATAATTTCTAAGCCATAGCCATTTAAACCAACCATTTTTTTAGGTGCGTTTGTAATGAGTTGCATTTTGGTGACACCTAATTCCCTAAGGATTTGGGCACCAATGCCAAAGTCTCTAAAATCCATTGTTTTGGTACTATTCTTATTTATGTTTTCCAATGCATGTTGTTTAATTTGAGAGATTTGTTCAGACAGGGCATCGTGTTGATCATCGGGATGGTTGATGTATAAAACTACACCCCTCCCAATTTTTTCTATCATTTGCATGGCATGTTGCAATAATCCTCCTCTTTTGTTCAATGTAAATCCGAAAAGATCATCTAAAATATTTGATGCATGTACCCTTACTGGTATAGCTTCTCCTTCTTCCCAATCGCCTTTAACAACGGCAATGTGTAAATTTTCAGAATTTATTTGTTTGAAGGTATGCAAGGTGAAATTGCCAAATTTACTCGGAAAGGGGGTAGACGCCACTTTTGAAACCAAAGAATCGTGGTGTAGTCTATATTCTATTAAGTCTTTAATAGTTACCAATTTTAAACCAAATTTATCGGCTACTTTTCTTAGGTTTGGTAAACGTGCCATAGAGCCATCTTCGTTCATGATTTCCACCAAAACACCAGCGGGAGTCAGTCCTGCTAATCTGGCTAAATCTACTGCTGCTTCTGTATGCCCAGTTCTTCTTAATACCCCGCCCTTTCTAGCAATTAATGGAAAAATATGACCTGGCCTTCCTAGTTCTTCTGATTTAATATTAGGATCAACCAATGCCCTTATAGTCTTAGATCGATCTGAAGCCGAAATGCCTGTTGTACAACCATAGCCTATTAAATCGACAGATACAGTAAAGGGAGTCTCATAAACTGCAGTATTGCTACTTACCATGGGTGTTAAGGCCAATTCCTTACACCTGGTTTCTAATAATGGACAGCAAATCAAACCCCTTCCTTCTTTAGCCATAAAATTGATAATCTCTGGCGTTACTTTTTCTGCGGCACAGATAAAATCACCTTCATTTTCCCGGTTTTCATCATCTACTACAATTACAATTTCTCCGTTTTTAATTGCTTCTATTGCCTCTTCTATCGTATCTAACTTTATTTCTTGCGTCATTATGTTCATGTGAATCTTAATGGTTCTATTCAATAGGTAAACTTATTGTTTAAATTCTTTACTGAAAAAAATTAATGATTAAATAATGGTCAAGTTGCTATTATCTTTAGAGTGATTACTAAGCGAATTTTTTCTATGAGGGCAAAAGTTGATTCAGGTCAAGATTTTTCTTGATTACATTCAATACCTTAGGCAAAAAAGATAGTAGACATGCCCAAATTTGATAGCCAAGTCCTTTTGAATGAATTAAAAGCAGTTACTGAGCGATATGAAAAAGATTTTGAGTTTTTAATTAAAAATTATGAACCTGAACTTTTACAGTCAAGACCTGAAGAAAAAAAATGGAGTGCCATAGAATGTATTGAACATTTGAACATGACAGGAAGATACTATTTGCCTAAAATACAAGATGTACTAGAGAAAGGCATAAGTGAAGGGATTACTAGTGCACAATTGTTTAAATCTGGTTTAATAGGTAACCACATGTACAACTCAATGAAACCTGTAAGTGGAGAAGTAAAAAATAGAATTAATACTTTTAAATCTGTAAATCCCCTTGTAAAGTATGAGAAATCTACTTTAGATATCGAAAAAGTAGCTGAGAATTTCAGAAAGCAATTACAAACAATTATTTCCCAAATTGAAAAAGCAAAAGAGACAGATATTAATAAATTGAAAGTGCCTTCATTACTAGGTCCAATAATTATGTTTAAACTTGGTGATGTGTTTAGGTTTTTATTGGCGCATATTGAGAGGCATCTTATACAGGCAAAAAATGCTTTGCCCGAAACGGTTTCATAAAAAAAGCTCCTCGTAAGAGGAGCCGTTGTTTAAGGGTCTTGGTAAAAAGGATTTAATTGAAAGTATGTAAGTTGATTGGATTCGTATAATTTACATGCTAATTGATTTTTTCGAGTCTTTCATCTATAAGTTTTTCAATATGTGTTTTGAAAGCCTCAGCGTTTATTCTTGATATAACATCGGCTGCGAAGGCATTCATTAACAAGGCGCGGGCCTTGTTTTCACCAATACCTCTAGAGCGTAAGTAAAACAAAGGTTCTTCATCTAAAGCGCCAGTAGTTGCTCCATGAGAGCATTTTACATCATCGGCCCAAATTTCTAGCTGGGGCTTGGTGTCTACTGTGGCATTTTCTGATAGTAATATGTTTTTATTTTCCTGAAACGCATTGGTTTTTTGTGCATACTTACGCACAAATATTTTTCCATTAAAAACACCTGTAGAGCTACCATCCAGAATTCCTTTATATAATTCGTTACTATAAGAATTAGGTTTAATATGATCTACCATGGTATGGTTATCTACATGGTTTTTGTCTTTGAGCATGAACAATCCATTCATAAAAGTCTCACAATGTTCGCCATCTAGCAAGATGTTAAGGTTATTGCGAATGAGCCCTCCACCCAATGTAATTACAGAATTGTTGTAATTGCTATTGTCTGATTGGTGAACTTGGGTAGTTCCCACATAGAAATTATCGTCAGCTTTATTCTGAAGTTTATAATGATCTACCTTGGCATATTTTTCTACTTTAAATTCAGAAACATAATTAAGGAATGCAGGCTTATTTCCCACACTTACAAAATCCTCAATAATTGTAATCTGAGCATTTTCTTGGGCAATCACCAAGTTTCTTGGTTGAGCTATAACAGGATAATCACTGGTATCGGTAACATTGAGAATGAAAACGGGCTTTTGAGCAACAGCACTTTTCTCTGCAAGAATAAAAACACCATTAAAAGCAAAAGCTGTACTTAATGCTGTAAATGGTTCATCTGCTATTGAAGCATATTCACTAAAATGAGCTTCTACTAATTCTGGATGGTTTTTATAGCCATCTTTTAGACTCATGATGTGTATGCCTTGCTCATTGCTGAAATTTGAGAATTGGACCTTAAATTCACCATTCACAAAAACCAATTTATGGGCATCTAATTCTTTTAATGAGAATTTATCAATCTCTTCTTTGCTTAAGTCCGAAGGCGCATTAAAGGCATATTCATTGGCCAATACTTTGGCAACATTGGTATATTTCCACTCCTCATGCTTTAAAGTTGGATAAACTAGCGATTTGAGTTGTGAAAGCGCTTCCTTTCTTTTCTGATGCCATGCAGTAGATTTTTCACCGTTTAATTGTGTTTCAAAATGCTGGAAAGCTGGCTCTATATTTTCTTTCAGGTTTGCCTGAATGATTTGCTGCATTGTAGTAATTTTTAAGTTCGATGTTGATCAAGAAAAAAGCGACGATTATATAACTCCTTCTTCTACTTCTTTTTTAATCCAATCATATCCTTTCTCTTCTAGTTCTAAAGCAAGTTCTTTACTACCAGACTTTACTATTCTACCTTGGTATAAAACATGTACAAAATCTGGAACGATGTAATCTAACAAGCGTTGGTAATGCGTAACTACTATAGTAGCATTATCTGGACTTTTAAGGGCATTTACACCATTAGCTACAATTCTTAATGCATCTATATCTAAACCAGAGTCAGTTTCATCTAATATGGCCAACTTAGGCTCTAACATAGCCATGTGGAATATTTCATTTCTTTTTTTCTCTCCACCTGAAAAACCTTCGTTTAAAGAGCGAGACATAAGCGATTGGTCTATATTTACCAATTGCATTTTCTCTTTCATCTTTTTAAGGAAAGCTACTGCATCTAAAGGATCTTCGCCTCTGTATTTCCTTACTTCGTTTAGAGCGGTTTTTAAAAAATTAGTATTGCTAACTCCTGGAATTTCAACTGGATATTGAAAAGCTAAGAAAATGCCTTCTCTGGCTCTGTCTTCTGGGCTCATTTCCATTAAATCGTTCCCATCAAAATCGACTGAACCTTCTGAAACTTCAAAGTCTTCTTTACCAGCTAATACAGAAGCCAATGTACTTTTTCCTGAACCATTAGGCCCCATGATAGCATGTACTTCTCCTGCATTCACTTTTAAGCTAATACCATTTAATATCTTCTTATCTTCTATGGAAGCATGTAAATTTTTAATTTCTAGCATCTTTGTATGTCTTGTTTGAGCGCCGCAAAATTCGTTAAAAATGTGCTATTATTTTAATATTTTTAAATATTTCTTTAGAACTAATCTAAATAAGCTTTGTTCGAAAATTTGTTGCTAAAGTTGGTTTTATAACAACTAGAAAGTAACTGGGGTTTTTAAAACGTAAAATTCATTTGAAATAAAGTTCGTCATCTTCGAAAAGGTTTGAATAAAAAGTCTATAAAAGAACAAATCTTTACATTTTCACTCCAATTGTATATAAATCCATCATCTTCAATTCTGTAGTTATTTTATTTTTTAAATTTTATCTAAAAGTTAAATGCAACATTATTGCATTTGTAAAAAAACACTTACTTTACAGAATCATTAGTGAAGCGCTTATTTCATGCTGCAAATACCACAATATCCAAATAGCTAGAATCAAACAATGGATTATTTTCTGGACTTTTAATCAATTTCTAAGGCTAGGTAAAAATACCACATTGAATTTAAATAGATCTTTACTGAGTGAACAGTAGCGATTTGCTGAGAAAGTGCAGAAGATGTGAGCTATAAATTACTAGTAAGATGGACTAATGATGCGTGTAAAAAATTAATCTTAAATTAAATTTGGAATGAAACGTACCCGTTTTCTTAAGAATGTCCTTGGCTTAGGTTTGTTTTCAATTTGGGGCTGTCAAACAGAGAGTAATACGGCATCGATTGCTGGGCTCAAAGTTGCCGATAAAAAGAAAGAAGAACAGGATTTTACAGACAAACTCAGACAAGAGCTAAAAGCTGCATGGCTTCGGTCCGAAACTATGACCATGACCAATGTGGAACAAATGCCTCCTGAATTTTTTACATTCAAATATACAGATGAAGCAATGACTTTTGCTGAGCAATGGCGGCATTGTGTAGTGTACACCTGTGGGCAATTGGCAAGACATACAGGCATAAAAAATCCATATGAAAATGTAAAACTTCCTGTACAAATGCCAAAAGAAGATGTTATTAAGGAATTAAAAAACATGTATACTTTTGTGCGAAAATCCATTGATGAGTTATCTATGGAAAAACTCCTTTCTGATTGTGAGTTTGCAGGTGATACCATTCCTATATGGCGCTTATTTTATGCCATGGAAAATCACATTATCCATCATCGAGGGCAATGTATAGTATATTTAAGGCTTGAGGGAGTTGTGCCAAGAGGCTATTATGGATGGTAAGATAAGTACCTTGCTACATTAATGTAAAAGGGAATTTTTTCAATTAAAGCAAATGACAAAAAAGGGAACACTTTTTATACTGTTTTTCTTAATGAACTTTGGGTTTTTAAAAGCGCAGTCTATTGAAAACCTTCAAAAGAAAATCGAAAAAGTATTAAAAAATAAATCTGCCACAGTTGGGGTTGCCATTAGCGGGATGGATCCATCAGATACACTGTCTATTAATGGAGATAAACGCTTACCCATGCAGAGCGTATTTAAATATCACCTCGCATTGGCAGTATTACATGAAGTTGACCAAGGAAAGTTTGGTTTAGAAGATAACATAACTATTGACAAAGAATTGGTTGATGCTTATAGCCATTTATGGAGCCCTCTTCGAAAGAAATATCCTGAAGGGGCAGAAGTAATCTTGGCGGAAATACTCGAGTATACAGTTTCATTGAGTGATAATCTGGGCTGCGATATATTATTTGATCTAATAGGAGGACCTACTGTAGTTGAGGCCTATTTGCACAAAATAGGGATCAAAGAAATTACCATTGTCCATAAAGAAATTGACATGCAAGCTAAATGGGAACGTCAGTTTGAAAATTGGACGACTGCAAATACTGCAAACTTATCGCTAAAATTGTTCTTTGAAAACACAGAAAATCTATTAACTGACAAGAGTTATAGTTTTCTTTTGGAGATATTGAAAGGTACTAAAACAGGTTTAAAAAGTATTAGGGGTTTATTGCCCAAAGAGACGGTAGTAGCTCATAAAACAGGTTCTTCGGGAAAGAATAGCGAAGGTTTGACCGGTGCTTTGAATAATATCGGAATAGTTTTTTTACCGGATAATAGCTATTTCTATATAAGTGTATTTGTAAGCGATTCTAAAGAAAGCAATGATACCAACCAAAAAATAATTGCTGAAATAGCAAAATTAGCTTGGGATTATTTTAAGAATGCGTAGGTTGTTTATCACTCTTGTGTAGTATGCTTACTTTAAATCTTACGCTTTAAGCATTTTCTTTTATGATATGCAAAAGAACATTTGTAAGAATTAAAAAAAATTTTAACAATTTTGAATCTTTCGCAGTTTTGAAGTCAATATCAGCATTTATATGCAATATATTTGCAGGAAGTAATCTAAATGCAATAGATTTGCAAAAATGAAAAAAGGTAAATTTAATAGTTTCTACAAACACACTGCTACTTTCATGGCATTTTTCATGTTAGTAGGACAGTTTGCCTTATTTCACTTTCACATCCATGTTGATGAAGAAAATCATCAAAAAGCCTCAGAAAGAATCACTGTAAAAGTAGAGAAACAAAGATGTGAAGGAGAGTTGCTTTCCATTCTTGAATCTAAAGATTGTAATGTATGTGATTTATACTTAAGTAAAAAACTTGATAGAGTAGAGACCTTTATTTTTTTATTTGAGACTTCTGAGCAAGAACAAACATTCAAAATATTTTCAGATTTAGCAGATCTACACAAATTTTATTATCAGCTTAGAGCTCCTCCCATAACACACGCTTAGTTTTAGTTCTTTCATGCCTTAAAAGGCTATAAGTGTGTTAATAATGAAAAAAACCGTATTCATTGTTATGCTGTGCGTAGCAAATGCTACTTTAGCTCAGCTAAAAACAAGTACAATTTCTGGGTCAATTTTCGATCAAGGTGGCCATCATCTTGCTGGAGCAACCGTATTTATTAGTTCTTTGCAGAAGGGAGCAGTGACAGACATAAACGGTAAATTCATATTTCAAGATATACCCGATGGTACATATGAATTAGAGGTTAGGTATATAGGTCATACATCTACAGAAATTACATTGAATGCCCCCCTAGATGAATCCCTAACTATTACTTTATCTGGAGAATTTCATGTCCTAGATGAAATAATTGTTGCTGAAGAGCAAGATCTTGCGGGTTTAATTACTACAAATACGCTTACACAAGAACAGATGAAACAAAGTAAAGGCGCTTCTTTGGCAGAATCTGTTGATCAAATTACTGGAGTAACCATGCTAAAAACAGGACCGGCTATTGCAAAACCGGTTATTCATGGATTGCATAGTAATCGGATTTTAATATTGAATAACGGAGTGAGGCAAGAAGGTCAACAATGGGGTACAGAACACGCACCAGAAATTGACCCTTTTATTGCTAATAAAATAACAGTAGTAAAAGGGGCTGCAGCAGTACGATATGGTTCAGACGCGATTGCTGGAGCTTTACTAGTAGAGCCTGCTCCATTGCCAATGCTAAATAATTTAAACGGAGAAGTAAATTTAATTGGGAGCACTAATGGACGGCAAGGTATAGCTGCTGTTTCACTAGAGAATGGAGTTAAGGGAATTCCAGGTTTAGGTTGGCGCCTTCAATCTTCAGCTAAAAAGGCGGGTGATTTTAACACACCGAGGTATAGCTTGACCAACACTGGATTAGAAGAATTCAATTTTTCAGGTGAAGTAGGATATGAAAATGAAAAGTGGGGCTCTAAGCTATATTACAGTTTATTTTCTACAGAAATTGGCATATTGAGAAGTGCGCACATAGGTAATACAACTGATTTGCAAGCGGCTTTAATAAGAGATATCCCTTTGTTTATTGAGGATTTTAGTTATGATATTAATAATCCAAAACAAGAGGTAGTTCACCATCTAATTAAATCGGAATCTTTTTTTCGTTTTAATGACAAAAGAAAGCTTTCATTATCGTTTTCTCAGCAACAAAATAGCAGAAAAGAATTTGACATAAGAAGGGGAGGTAGAAGCGGAAGGGCAGCATTGGATTTAAATTTAACTACTAATCAAATAGATTTAGTATTTGATGATTTACAAAGCAATTCACTAAAGGGTACTTATGGTATTTCTTATACAGATCAAAAAAATAGAAATATTCCAGGAACTGGTGTGAGACCACTTATCCCCAATTTTTTATCTACCTCAATCGGTGCTTTTATTATAGAATCTCTGGATTTAAATAAGTGGGAATTTGAAGCTGGTATGCGTTATGATTATCGCAATCTTGAGGTATTCAGATTTAATGAGCAAGATGAATTGGAGACACCTACTTATGATTTTCATAATTTTTCAGTTACTGGAAGTATTGCCTATGAATTTTCAGAAAAATTTTTAGTTAATTCTCAATTAGCAACTGCTTTTAGGCCACCAAATGTTAGCGAACTATTCAGTGAAGGACTGCACCATGGATTGGCCGCAATAGAGGAAGGCAACCCTAACTTAGAAACAGAAAAAGCATTTAAATGGGTAAATACCATTGAATATAACCAAGACTCCTATGGTTTTACTACTAGTTTATATTATCAAAGAATAAACGATTTTATCTATTTAAAACCTCTTGGAGAACCCCGGTTAACAGTAAGAGGCGCTTTTCCTGTTTTTCAGTACACTCAGACAAATGCGCGTATAATGGGTCTGGATGCGGCTTTTTTTTGGCGAATAGCTCCATGGTTGCAATACAATTTGAATTACAACATGGTAAGGGCCAACAATATTTCAGAAGATACTTATTTAATTTTTATGCCTCCTGACCAAGTTGAGAATGAGCTGAAAATATCCAAAGAATATCTTGGTAAAGTAAAAAACTTTTATGCTGGCATATCAGCTATTTATCAAGCAGAGCAAACAAGAGTACCAGGTATTGATTTTTCGCCCCCACCTGATGCTAATTTTCTGTTGAATTTAAATGCAGGGATAGATTTTAATATTGGTTCGAACCATGCAGGACTTAATTTGACTCTAAATAATGCTCTGAATACCACTTACCGCTCATACCTTAATAGACTGAGATATTATGCCGATGAAATGGGGCGTAATCTGATTCTACGCTTGCTTGTAAAATTCTAATTAGAACTTATCCATAATTATAAATAAATCTAAAACTTATTTTTCAACCTAAATTAATTTTTAATCATGTTTCAATTGAAAACACCCTTACAAACATTAAGAAGATTTAACTGGAATCTATTATTTACGCTTTTTGCATTTGGTTTTATTTTCACCGCTTGTGATGACGATGACGATGTAACTCCAGAACTTGAAAATGAAGAAGAAGAAATCACTACTGTTAAACTTACTTTTGTAGATGATAGTGGGACTAATCCAAATGTAGTAGTTTTTTGGAAAGATTTAGATGGTGATGGTGGAAATCCACCTGTTATAGATCCTATTACAATAGTTGATGGAACTACTTATACTTTAAGTGTAGAGTTTTTGAATGAAAATGAGACACCTGTAGAAGACGTAACTGAAGAAGTTGAAGATGAAGATGATGAACATCAAGTATTTTTTACAGGTGCTGCAGTAGGCAGTTTAATTTCTGTAGATTATGATGATAGTGATGATGACGGTAACCCCATCGGTTTAGATAACGATGTTAGTATACTACAAACAGGTGGACCATCCGTATTTACTGTTATTTTGAGACATGAGCCAGATAAAAATGCAACTGGTGTGGCTCAAGGAGATATTACCAATGCAGGTGGTGAAACAGATGTTGAAGTTGATTTTAATCTAACTGTGCAATAACTAGCGATGCAATGATCTAGGGAGGGGTTTATGACCCTTCCTAAGGGTCGTATTTAAAATCTTTCAGAGAGTTTATTTATTATCAAACCTCCCATTTTCCGAAATAAGCTTGGAAAATCTTAGCAATATTTCTTGCATCATCAATGCCTCTGTGGTGCGTGCCTTCAAGGGTTAAGTTTTCAATTTTAAGTGCCCTGTCCATACCAACTGGTTTCTTTAAATTTGTAATTTGGGCATATTGATGTTTAACACTTATATGATTTTTTAACCAACCTTTATCGAGTTGATACAAATCACAGTCTTTTTCAAATTGCGTTTTATCATAAAAGCCCCAACTTCCTAAAGCATAGGGTTGGTCAATTCCAATCCAATCTATAAACTTGCTGATAACCTTATCGAATGTATCAGCAGCATCTATCTCAGCTTGTGTAATGGTGGTTAATTCCTTACAGAAATCAGATAAAATAGGATGCAATTTTGGCTTGACAAATTCGGCAAACTCACTTTCGATATTACCACTTCCATCTATCTTAACCGCTCCAATTTCAATGATCTCATTTTGTTTATTATGGTTTCTATCTTTCCAACAAGTGGCTTCTAAATCTAATATGATGTAGTTCATCTTTTTATTCTATTGCCAATGTTGATAGAGAGACCGACATCGACATTGCCTTTATATAATAAAAATCTTTAAAATCCTCACTCTTTTACTACCCTGAATCCAGCTTTACTTTTATCTGCGCTACTATCGTTTTCATGGCTGTCAGCAAAGTCTGTAGCGCCATAACCAATAAGAGAGCCATCATTAGCCCATTCGGTCACATTTCCACCAATATCGTAAATGGTAGCGCTTCCCATTTTTACGCCTTTAAACGAACCCACAGTTTTAGTGAGTTCTGCATCATTTTCAGCTATTTTGATTTTTAAATCAGCCGCATCATCATACGTCAACTCGTAACCTGCCAAATAATTCAAGGTATTCTCTTTAGCGGCAGCTTTTATCGCTTTTTTATGTAAAGCCTTGGCTTCTTCAGCATTTGGTAAGCGATAGTTTGCACCTGTTTTTTCACTTAACCACTGAGTATAAGCTTTGGCGTTTTCTAGAGTAATTCCTTGTACTGGATGGTTGGCAAGGGCAGGAGCAAAGTCCCAATTGTTGTCATAAACATGATACTGAGCATTGGTTACTTCAAAAACCCCAATAGCTATGCTGTCTTTTTTCAATGCTTGAGTCTGTGGAATTAATATATCATTTTTAATTTCTCCATAATTGCCTTTAGATTTTTCCATTTTTGCCAAAGCAAGCACTTGCGCTAAAGGACTTTCTGATTTAAATGCTTCGTTCTTCTCTTTTTCTTTTTCAAAGAGATATTTATCGAACCAAGCAATTTCTTCATTCATTTTTCTCAGCTGATGGGTAATTTTTCTTAATCCATGTGGTTGACCTGGGAACCATAAAAAACGGACTGGGGCTTCATCGATTTGCTGCAAAGCACGATAATATTCCCAGCCTTGGTCTCGAGGTACAGCCCTGTCTTCACTTCCATGAAAAATGATGGTAGGTGTTTTTACCTTTTCCAACTCGAATAAAGGCGATTTAATAATGTATTGCTCGTTGTAAAATTTGCCTTCTACATCATCCCAAGGTGCACCTCCAAAATAACTTTGATCAAATGAAACCCCAAAACGGCAAGTACCAAAATCAGATGTCCAGTTTACATCGCCAGCACCCGGAGCAGCAGCTTTAAACATATCAGGATAACGAACAGTAAGCATAGTAGTAATAATAGCCCCATTTGACCAACCCATTACTCCCATTTGATTTTTGTCTACCATCCCCTTTTCAGCAAGAACATCTATCCCAGCCAGTATATCTTCCATTTCAGGCTCGTAGTAATTTTTCTTGATGGATTCTACAAAAGATAAACCGTGGTTGGAAGAACCATGGTAATTTGGTTTTAGAATAAAAGCACCTTTTTGTGCGTAAATTTGTGGATAAGTAGACCAGCGTTCAGACCATGCATCGGTATCTACACCAGATGGCCCACCGTGAATAGAAAGAATGAGCGGATATTTTTTCCCTTCTTCATAATTTTCTGGGTAGTACAAAATACCATTCACTTCATCTTGGTTCCAGCCTGTCCATGTAAAAACCTCAGAACGAGTGATGGGTAGTTTCTTGAGTTTTTCATTCAGTTCAACAGCTACTTGCACATTTTGGAATACTACACCACTTTTCTTCAAAGTTTTGGCAGATTGGTCTAAAGTAGCTATGTAATACTCAGGGATGGTGGAAGCAGTTGAATAATTATATAATGCTTGGGTGCCGTCTTCAGAAACGGTTAACATTCGGCTATGCTCATTGCTTTTTCCTGTAGTTACTGCATATCGAGCCCAAGTTGTAGCCCCTGTCTTTTTCATAAAAATGTTTTGATTGGTAGCACCATTCGCCAGTGAAACCAATACATTATTCCCAACCAATTCATATCCTCTTCCTAATCCCCAATCCCATTCTATGGGTACTTTGGTAATGACTTTAGTAGTTAAATCAAAATAGTAAAGTTCTTCAATACCAGCGCCGTTCCATTCTGGGTCAGAAGAAGTAGATGCTTCAAAATAGAAGCCCATGTTATCTGCAGTAAAATTGAAGCTACCTGGTGTTTGATAGCCTTGTAATATTTCTTCTTTGTTGCCTGATTGTAAATTGTATAAATAAAACTTAGGGTCAGGATTGGCATCGGCAGGATAGTGCCTGCTTTGACTTTCTCCTATTAATAACCAATTGCCGTTATTTGATCCTTCGTAAGTGAAAGCAGGCTTTTCGTTATCGCTGAGACGGGTAATCTTTTTATCGCTTAAAGAAAAACTGTAAACTCGAGTAGCTGTCCAATGTTCCTCGTCTTCTACAACCACTGTATTATCCTTCTTTTCTTTCAATTGTTGCTCATACAAAGATTTTCCTTCATTGGCGGTAAACCAGAAAAGACTGTCTTCTATCCAAGTAATATTTGATATGCCATTTTTAAACTCATGTACTTCTTTGGCCTCTCCTCCATAAATACTAAGTTGCCACAATTTTTTGCCTTCATCTCTAGACGATAAGAAGTAGATAGATTCCCCATCTTTTGAGAATTGTGGAGCATATTCATTTTCTTTCCCATTGGTCAATTGAAAGGTGCGGAATTTCCCATCTTTTTGTAAATCGAATCTGGTGAGGTAGATGTCACTTACAAACTTATCTTCTTTTTTAATTCCCTTTCTTTTTGTCCACACCAACATTTGTTTGTTAGGTGAAAATTGTGGGCTGCTGAGAGATTCTGTATTGATGATGTGTTCAGGTGTCCATTTTTTTTCTTGAGCAAGTGCCAAAAAAGGTAACAAAATAGTATAGCAAATAGCCAGTAAAATCTTCTTCATGGTGTAGTTTAACGATATAAAGGGCAAATATATGAATTTCTGTAAGCTAGGGAATGCTTGTGTTTTTCAAATTAATGTAGACTGAAAAATAGGGTATAAATTATCATACTTACAGGGTTTAGGTTTACCTATTATGATTAGTTATAATATTACCATCCCTATGGGATTTTCATTATAAGATTATGGTAATTTAAAGAGTCAAAGGAATTACATTACGTTTTCAATCCATCAGGGATGAAAATAATATAGCATGAAAGATAGATAGAACATAAATCCAGCTAGGGGTGACATCAAATATGCTAAGATGTTCTTTATGCCAGGAAAATGAGATTTTATAGAAAATGAAATGAATATATCACCCTTACAGGGTTTTTATTAACATATTAATAATAGCTACATAAATAACATCCCTATGGGATTTTGATAACAAAGCTTTGGTAATTTAAACAGTTAGTCGAATTACATTACATTTTCAATCCCTTTAGGGATGAAAAGATTATAGCATATAAAACGGATAGAGCATAAACCCCGTTAGGGGTGACATCAAAGATGCGAAATAATTAATTCTTCTAGGAAAATGAGATTTCAGGGAAAATCAACGCAAAATATCACCCTTACAGGGTTTTATTAACATATTAATAATAGCTACATTAATAACATCCCTAAGGGATTTTGATAACAAAGCTTTGGTAATTTAAAGAGTCAATCGAATTACATTACATTTTCAATCCCTTTAGGTATGAAAAGATTATAGCATATAAAACGGATAGAGCATAAACACCGCTAGGGGTGATACCGTGAAATTTTGATAAAAATGTGATAATAACCAATAAACCATCGTTCATTTTGTGTTTACCAAAAAATTAGGAGATGGCCAATACATATTCACAAATTTATATTCAGGTAGTTTTTGCCGTAAAAGGAAGAAATAACCTTTTACAAAAACCTTGGAGTGAAAAAGTATTTAAGTACATATCGGGAATTATAAAGGAGAAAGGACAAAAACCAATTATTGTTAATGGTGTAGCCGACCATGTTCATATTTTTGTTGGAATTAAGCCATCAGTTAGTCTCTCTGATTTGGTAAGGGACATTAAAAATAATTCCAGCAAGTTTATTAATGAGCAAGGTTGGATTAGAGAACAATTTGCTTGGCAAACCGGTTATGGGGCATTTTCTTACGGCCATTCTCAAATTGAGATGGTGTATCAATATATTTTAAACCAAGAAAAACACCATCGTAAAAAGACCTTTAGGCAAGAGTATCTTGATTTCTTGGAAAAATTCAATATTGATTACCAAAAAGCTTATATTTTTGACTTTTTAGATTGAAGGGACCTTGCCCTTTCTTTTCTGATTTAATATATTTCTTTTTGTGTCTTTTTGATTGAAAAGAAGCTATAAATTTCATTGCCGTCGAAATCTAACTATATTTTACCAACCCCTCACAAACTCAATTAGATCAAAGAAAACTTAACCTACTAGTCAAACTCAAATGAAACGGTATCGCTGCTGTAGGTGGCAATGATTCCCAAACCATTTTCTACATTACTGGCTATTTGCACAGGTTCCGCGAAAGGATTTCCATCAGTAAATTGAAAGTTTTCATAGGATAAAAGGTAATTGTAATAATCTTCACTAATGTGTTTAAACACATAAATAAATCCTTGGGAATTAAAATAATCGATTTTAAAATTTAGATTATACTCACTGCCATTAGAAAGGTTATCATTGATCAATAGAAAACTAGTCGCAAAGTCAGCATCACTATTTACGACAGAAGGATCAGGGGAAGAAACTGATATTTGGAAATAGTCGGTTATTGTATCAGAACTAATGATTTCGCCAGTATCAGGATCAACATTATCGATGGTGTATGCAACAATGCTGTACACTTCAAAAGTGTAGAAGTTTCTTTCGTTCGGATTGTCTTGAAAAGTAATATTGCCATCAACTTCATTTTCTGAAAAATCTCCTGTGTTTATTGTTACTACTTCGCCAATTTCTGCTGATTTGATGGGCACTTTTTCTGGAATCAAAAACTGACTAGTAACGGAAGGAAAACCGTTGGCATTTACTTGTAAAGTATAATTCATGCCAGCTTTCGCCGCACTAGGATTCACGAAATACCCATATGCATCACAGTTTTCAAATTCACAATCCACAAATTCGGGAATATCTTCACTATAAGTTAAATTAATAGTATTGCCCTCATTATCAGTAATGACCACTTCTGCATTCTTAATAGGAGTAAAAATAGAAGTAAAAAAATCTACCGTTTCTAAAGGATCTTTTGATTGTGTGATACGCATAATCCAGCTACTATCTGAGGGCACTAATCCATTGACTACAATCCTGTTTCCCTCTTCTGGTAGTTCAATTTCCACTACGGTTTCGCAAGCTGATGCTAAAAGGCTTATCAATAATAGAAAATAACAAAATCGCATGACACTAAAATTTAAAGCTGTATGAGACATTAGGGATAATAGGGAATAGACTATATTGTAAAAACTCCTCCTCATCGGTTTCATAGTCATACCCTTGGTCTATAAAAAAAGGATTCAATCGGCTGTAAACGTTGTACACTCCTAATGCCCATGTTCGCTCCCCCCATTTTTTTTCTTTTTTAAACCTGAAGTTAATATCCAAGCGATGGTAGGCGCGCATTCTAAAACTATTGCGTTCACCATAATAATTAAGTGTTGGTCTAGAATTAAACCTTCCAGTACGTCGGCCAATATCAACATTGTTGCTTGGTAATCCTTCGTATTCAGCTATGGGTAAAGTCACTGTATTTCCACTGCCGTAAACCCAAGCTACAGAAAGATCTATTTTTGGTTTCCATTCATGTACAACAGCTACACTGATATCATGTCTTCGGTCAAATTTATAAGGATATTCTTTGCCAAAGTTTAGGTCCTGAAATTGCCTATTGGCCCAAGAAAGGGTATAACCAATCCACCCCGTAGTTTTTCCTCTTTTCTTTTGAACCAATAACTCTACACCATAACTCTTGCCATTACCTTGTGTAACTTGATCTTGCCAGTCTGTATCTACTTCTAAAAAACTTGCTCCCTCAAGATACTCTACAAGGTTGGTCATCTCTTTGTAGTACCCTTCCAAACTAATTTCGAAACCATTATCAAGTGTTTTGGCTGCCCCTAAGGCTACTTGCCATGCTTCTTGTGGTCTAATATTATCCGTAGCGGGCACCCAAAGGTCGGTAGGCAAGCCTATACCTGAGTTGGCCAAAAGGTTAATAAACTGCGCCATTTGTGCATACGAGGCCTTGATGGAAAGCTTCTTATTTAGTAGATATCTGGCTGCTAATCTGGGTTGTAGAGATGTATAAATTTCATCATTCACACTAAAGGCCGAAGCGTGTAATCCTACATTCACATTTAACTTGGGACTTATTTTTATATCATCTTCTGCATATAAGGCATATTCTAAAGCGTATGTATCTTGGGTAATATCAATATCATCAATTTCATTGCTTTTTACAGTAAATGCTCCTGGTTGAAAAGTGTGGTAAATGGCACTACTACCAAATCGAATTGAATGGTTAGGGCTTGGATAATATTCAAAATCAATTTTACCAGCGACATCTTTAATGCCAGATAGATAGCGGGTATTATAGATTTCAGTTTCCAAAGAATCTCTTCTTCTATAAACATCTTCTATGTCAGAAAAAATATCGAATTGATAATTACTGTAGGTAAAGGTGACATTACTGAACAGCTTAGGGTTGAATATATGATTCCACCGTAAGGCAGATATTATATTACCCCATCGTAATCCGAAATTTTCATCACCTGAAACATAAGTATCGCTAGGGTCATTTGATTCAAAACTATAATCAGAAAATGCTTTATCCCTGCCTGTGTATACAGAAAGGTAGAGTCTGTCTTTTTCAGAGAATTTGTAATTGAATTTGGCATTTACATCATGAAAATGATATCCGACTGAAATATCTTCCCCTTCACTACTTGCTGCGTTCCTAATAATGGGTCGTGCCAAAAGATCTATATAAGTTCTACGGCCAGAGACCATAAAAGAGGCTTTATCTTTTATGATAGGTCCTTCTAAAGTAAGTTTTGAAGCAATCAAACCCACAGCCCCTTCTCCATGAAATTCTTTCATGTTTCCCTCTTTCAAACTAATGTCTACTACAGAAGAAAGCCGACCACCATAGCGAGCAGGAAAGCCACCTTTTGTCAATTC
>NETF01000057.1 GCA_002172675.1 unicellular cyanobacterium SU3 | reverse complement strand
CAAAGCAAGGAGGCATGGCCGTTGAAATCGTTTCTCTCATAGGAACAAGGGCAATCGCTATCAACCTAAAAAGCTTATTGCGTCTATATTAGCGCATGATTCATCTTAGATTCTCGCTAAAGTCCCATTAGTAGTTACTTGTATGTTACTAAATTACTATTGTCATAGATTATCTTTTCAGGGAATAGTATCAAGTATCTTCCAATAAAGACAAAACAGTTTTAGGATTCAACTTATCTTTAAACCAGATAACTTTTGCTGGAGTCTCATTAAAATTCACTCCTGCTTTATCTAAATTCAACCGTTCAGAAATTGCTAAAATAATGTTATCATTATCAGCATTTTGAACTTGATAAAACTTTTTTCTTAAATACTCAGGTCGCCAATAACCGACAATTTCTAGTAAATAATCTCTCCCATCAGGATGCACTAATCTAAAGTCAGGAATCATTACACTCCCAGGAATAGGAATTAAGTCAACTTCTCGTTCTAATTTCCACTCTGTTTTTAATTTATTCCAGCGTTTAACAAAAGATTCCTCTAACATACTATCATAGGTTTTTCCCCTAGAATAATGAGTAACTAACCCACAATGATCGTCTAAATTAAAATAACTGGTTTTGATGCCCCCTGTATAAGAATCTTTGGTTTGTAACTTACTTTTTAAACTCCATTTACTAACATGAAGTAATGCAGGAATCATCTTAGCTAAAGATAAACCGTAACGGGTACTGGCTTTAAATAAACTGGTGGGACCATCAATAGTAATAGTAAAACCCGTGTCAGCATCTCCTTCTATATATGCCATTAATTGAAACAATTTTAAATAACGAAATAAGAGTTTATATTCTCCTGGATCATTACGATGAGCATTGATTACAATATAATTAGAACGATAAAAAACTCCTTGAATTTGGGATAAATTATAACGATGGATTAAAGTTTCTGGTTCCGGTGGTTCAAAACTGGTTAATATTCTATTTTCTTGTAAATCGGCATATAAACCCCTTTCTATTTCACTGGGTAAGACTTCCCTTTGTAATTCTTCTGTTAGTAAACTCGCAACTTTTTCGAGTAATTTCGGTTTATTTTGAGGAATGGGTAAAGATTCCGCAGAACAACTAAATACTTTTTGTCTTAATTCTTTCGGTTCTAGAGGACTAACAATTTCAAACGTCGAAAAATGATTTTTTAATAAATGGGCTAATCCGCGTTTTACCCGATAATTTGGGTTATCCCCTTCTAATTCTGCTAATTTTTCGTTTAACTGTTTTTGTGTCTGATCAACACAGTTTACAAAACAATCAATTTGTTCAGCGGCTAAATTAATTGTGCTATCATTTAAAGGTAAACGTTTGGGTACAAGAGTGTCCCCACTATAACGATACATTAATAAATCTGAAGGTAACATAATAAATTTTATTTAACTCTTTTTACAAAATTGACGGATAACTGTTCACTGATAAACTTTTATGTGATTTTTGAATCTATTTAATGCAATTTTGACATAATTACTTAATAAATTGTTATACAGCATAAATACTATCTCCTTTATTAGCCATGATACAGAGTCAAGTGACCATTTACCGCCCTTTAGAATGTCGTCCCGATAGTTATCAAAGTTGGTATCAACAGGGAAATAGACTCCGCGAAGATCAACTTTATTCAGAAGCGTTAATGTGTTACGAAAAAGCCTTAGAATATTATCCAAATGATTATTGGGCTTGGTATAAAAAGGGTATGACATTAGAAGAGTTAGGCCGCTACGAAGAAGCTGTCGTCAGCTATGAAAATGCAGCTAACATCGAACCAAACAATTATTGGTCTTGGTATGATAAAGGCTGTATCCATCTTGAAGAATTAAAAGAGTATGAAAACGCTATTAACTGTTTTAAAAATGCTTTATTAATTTATTCAGACGATTATTGGGCGCAATATCGTATCGGAGAAGCTTATCGTTTATGGGAAAAATACCCTGAGGCGATCGCAGCTTACGATCAAGCGTTAACGATTAGACCGAATGATTATTGGTCATGGTATCGTAGAGGAGACTGTTTACGCCATCAAGGGAACTTAGAAGAGGCCTTAACTAACTACGAAAAAGCATTATTAGTCAAACCTCATGATTATTGGGGATGGTATCAACAAGGACAAATTTTACAACAATTAAATCGGTTGGATGAGGCCATTAATTGTTATCAAAAAGCCTTAGAAGCTGAACCTAATGATGAATATGCTTGGTATCACCAAAGTCATTGTCATGCAGCTTTAGATAACCAGGATGAGGCTATAAATTGCTTATTAGAAGCCCTAGATATTGCCCCTAAGACTATTAGTGATCTGGCTAAAAACAACGATATTTTTAATCGTTATTGGCAAAGCGATCAATTAAAAGACTTCTTAGAAGAATAGATTATTGATAATACTGATTCCCCTAGATATTTCTAGGGGACATTCTGTATCTTAGAACTTAAAATTAGTTCTAAAAGCACCAATAACTACCGTATCATTATTCTCAGAATCTTGGTTTGGAGAAGTTAAAACAATCACCCCAGGGGTGATAGAAATATTATCATTTAAGGGATATTTGTAAGAGAATTCAAGATGAAAAGGTGTGTCATTTTCAAAATTAACAGGACGGTCCGGAATTTGCAAGCCTCCCATATAGGGTTCTGCGCCAACAATGATCGCGCCCATGCTTCCTTCTTTTCCTAAGTCTGGCATGGCTAAAACTAAGGCATAATTCCACACCTCAGCTGTTCCTAAACCAATCAATCGTCCTGTCGTATAGCCTCCCCAAGCGCGAACACTTAATTTTGGCATAACATCCCATTGTCCTTGAATACCATAAGAATTACTCAAAATGGGACGATTAGGAACCCCTAAATTACCTAATTGAAAGTTACCAGGTAACGTTCCGGTTCCGCCAAAGAGAAATAATTGATTCGGTTGATTATTCCTAGCATTAGGGGCAATATTAGGGTCATAACCATTGAGATAAGTTAAACCGAATTTTAAGTTATCGGCGGGTTGAATTTCTAATTGTCCAAAAGCTGAATAATTTCCATTAAATAAACCCCGTCCTAAGTTGGGATCTTCACCATTTCTGGCCATGTAACCGCCAGCGAGTTTAAAGGTATCATTAAAGCGATAAGTAAAGGCTAAACCACGACCCCCTAAACCAAGACGATAGATAGGATTTCTCTCTCCAAAACGGGATAAAGCCCCACCACCACCGCCACCAGCTTCTAGCCCTGGGTTAAAGGTATCAGCATAAAAGTGATGTCCTGCAAGACTAGCCATAGCAAAGATTTTCAGGTTATTTCCGATGGGAAAATAATAATGTAAACGGTCGATAATAACATCATTATTATCTCTGGGTAAATCAAAAGAAAATCGTCCTTCAAAATCTCCAATTTCATTTTGAAAAGAATTACCAATACTTCCAGACGTTAAACGGGTGATGAGTTGATCTTTTCCTGAAAAACTGGTGACTAATTGTAAACGAACTTTACTGGTAAGAACCGTTTGTGCATCTAAATCTCTTGTGCCTCTTCCATTGTTAATATCGTCTCCAAAAGCATCAGCTAAGTTAAAAACAATGTCTCCTTGTAACTTAGTGGTGGTTGAAAATTGATGGTCTTCTAAATAGGCACTTCTTGATTCTAAATTATCAATTCTTGCCCCTAATGCGATTAATTCTTGTTCAAATTCTTGGGCTAATCGCTTTAATTTTTCAATGTCTTCTCTGAGGACAGTAACATTTTCTTGTAGCAATCTTTCAATGGTGTTTAAACAAGCGTTTAACCCGGCTGCAAACTCCCAACGGGTTAAGCTGCGTTCTCCCCGAAAAGTTCGGTCTGGATAGCCGACAATACACCCGTAGCGTTCTACTAAACTGCGTAATGCTTCGTAAGCCCAATCTGTAGGGCTAATATCTTGTAACTCTGAAACGCTGGTTACTTGTTCCATAGAGTTAACTGAACTGTTGAAAGTTTTATGACGAGGACGGGGTTTACTAAAAGGGGTTTGAGTGGGTCTTTGGGGTAAAAGATTGGGGATTTCTTGGGCGTTTATTGGGGTTTTTAGGAAAAAAATACTACTAAGTAGAAGAGTATAGGGAAAAGATAACCATAGGTTGAGTTTATTCATTATTTGATTCGAGCCTCACACCGACAATGTTTTAAACTTTAGTTAACCTATTCATAATTTGCATAGAAAGAATGCAGTATTTGTATCAAACAATACTAAATCTCTCTTTTTATGCAAAAAGTACAATTTTATGATGCGTTATTTACAAAATACTTTAAAAGGGATTCATTCTTGTGTCGCTATTACTGATGCCCTTTCTTCTTGAAGACAGCGAACTTTAGTAGCAGCATAGTTAGACCAACCTCGGCACATAGCTTCTTCATAGTCTTTCATCATTAAACTCATTTGAGGAACCGGAACATTATTCTGAGCAGCCATGGCTAAAGTCAGTTTCAAATCTTTATGCAGTAGTTTAATCGTAAACGCAGGAGGTTGGCTGAGGTCGTCGCACCGTCGTGAGAACCAATAATAAGGGAGTCCGTGAATATCTCCGGCATTTTGACCAAATGCACCCATACATAAAACCTCCCAAATGGTTGATAGGTCAATACCTTGGGCTAAAGCTAAGGTAATACCCTCGCTAACCGCTTGCACCGCGACAGCATTAACAGCATTATGAATGAGCTTGCATTGAGTCGCCTGACCAATGTCTCCGCAATAAATGAGATCATCAGCCATTAATTGCAATATCGGTTCAACTTGTTTAAAGGTTTCTTCTGCACCGCTACACAATAAAGCTAGTCCCACTCCCTCCGATGTTTGACTCCCTACAGGACTATCATTAAAAGGAGCATCTAACATTTTGATTCCTTGCTGTTTTAAGGCTTGATCAACTGTTTTCACCACCTCTGGGTCATTGGTAGTGATGTCGATGTAAATGGTGTGAGGTTGCAACCCTTGACTAAGGTTTTTTTTACCATCTAGTACAACTTCCATGACATCCGTCGGCGTTGGTAAGGCGGTAAACACAAGATCACAACGTTCCCCGACTTCCGTGCAACTATGGGTTATCTGGGCCCCTAGTTGTTGCAACTCAGTCATCCTATCGGGGTTGATATCGTAAACATACATTTGATAACCATGAGCAAGAAAATTCCTCGCCTGTTTTCCTCCAATGTTACCGCAACCAATCAGACCGATGATAGGATGAACTAAGTTAGATTTCATGTTTAATGGGTAATTTTGTTAATTAATTATTCATTGACTAATTACTCAGATAAATGACGATCCACTTTATCTAAGTCTTGGGTTAATTCTTGATATTCATCGGATTGAAAACCAACGACTGATCGCACCCCTTCTAAGGTTGACATAATATTTCTAGGGTCCATAAACATGACTTTACTGCTGTCACTGCTACCAATTTTAATTCCCATATCAAGGTAGTTTTGAGCTAATAGGAATTGTAAGGCTTCGCGGGCGTTGGGATCGGTTTTGATTTTTTCGGTTAAAATATCAATGGCTTTAGCGATCGCTTCTGCTTTTAATATTTGTTGTTGACGTTCAGCTTCTGCTTGCAAAATTTCGGCTTTTTTCTGGGCTTCTGCTTCTAAAATTCTTGATTCTGCTTTACCCTGAGCAGTGTTAACGGCTGAATCTCTTTCTCCTTCAGATGTTAGAATAGCAGCTCGTTTTCTTCGTTCTGCAGCCATCTGTAATTCCATAGAATCTTGCACTGCTTTGGAGGGCATAATATCCCTTAATTCGACCCTAGTGACTTTCACTCCCCAAGGATCGGTAGAGATGTCTAATTCTCTTAATAATATCTCGTTAATTTCGGTTCTAGCGGTGAAAGTTTGGTCTAATTCTAGTTTACCAATTTCTGAGCGAATTTGCGTCAACACTAGGTTAACCATAGCGGATTGTAGGTTTTCGACTTTATAATAGGCTTTCTCCATATCCATAATTCGCCAGTAAACCACCGCATCAACAGTGATAGAAACATTATCTTTGGTAATACAAGATTGGGGAGGAATATCAATAACTTTTTCTCGTATGGTTTCTTTATAAACCACCCGATCTACGAAAGGAACCACGAAGTTTAATCCTGGACTCAGTTTTTTATTATAACTCCCTAATCTCTCTACTAAATATTCATTTTTTTCATTGACAATTTTCACAGTTCCGAAAACAGTTGAACCGCCTAAAATTAGAATAACAAAAAAGAAAAATTGACCCATTTTGATCACTCCTGGATAACGCTTATTTTAAGTTTAACAAACAAATTTAACTACTCTAATGAACTGGGCAAAAATTCTGGTAAAACCACTAAAGTATTGCCTTTTCTATTAACAATATAGACTTTTTGATTGGATGAGATTGATATAGTATGGTCAGCACAAATAGCTTGCCAAGAATTACCTTCGTATAAAACTCTTCCTATTTTACCTGGAGGAATTTCTGTTAGTGTTTCCCCTTCTGCTGCATCACCCACCATTGAGTTTGACAATTTTTTCTTGGGAACAAAACGCCTCGATCCTACAATTGAAATGGTTGATAAACTTAACCATAATACGACTTGTATGGGAAATGAAGGAATCACTAAAGCGATCGCTGCTACGATAATAGCACTAATTCCCATCATAAAAGCGACAAAAGCAACGGGAAAAATTGCCTCAGAAAAACACAAAATAGCACCGGCGATTAACCAAAGTAAGGCTGGACTTACCATAGGAATATAGCTAGAAGACATAGCAAATTTTACATACTAAATTTTAGGTCTTTACCTAGATCATTGATAAAATTATCAATTTTTACATCTTTTCTTATGATAACTCCCTTAACCAGAATAGGTTACACTAAAGGGTGAAAATTTAACTTTCTTAAGGAAAATTTAAAATGATTGATTTAAGTCTATTATTCAACATTGCCAATATTTACGCTTTGCCCTTTTGGTTGTTAATGGTTATTTTACCTAAATGGGGAGTCACTGAGAAAATTATGTCTTCTTATCTTCCTTTTATTCCTTTAGCGATATTATATATCTATCTATTTTTTGGTAGTCTTGATCCTGATTCGATTGAGGCTTTTTCTAACCCAACTTTACCGATATTAGCACAACTTTTTAGTAAAGAACCAGTTATGTTAACAGGATGGATACATTTTATTATTCTTGATTTATTCACAGGTAGATATGTTTATTTAGAAGGAAGAGAAAAAGGTATTTTTACGGTTCATTCTCTGATCTTTTGTTTCTTAGCCGGTCCTGTGGGGTTACTGTCTCACATTGTTACGTCTTGGATACAGTCAAAAGTATCTAATTCTGAAGAAATAGAAGCAAGTGCAACTTAAGTAATCAACAATTTTTAGGGTAAGTAAGATAAAATTTGCTTGCCTTTTTTCTTTTTTTATTTATATCTATGTTTAAAAATAAGCCATTTATCACCTATCAAACAACAATCCAATTACCTATAGAAATATATAGTTATCCTCCCACTCAATTTATAATCGATCATACTTCTGATTTATTACCAACATGGAAACGTATTCCTAACAGTATTTTGATTATTTTATTATACGCTAAATTGCCACTAGAAATCATTAATCAGGACAGTCAAACAGAAAAACAAAGATTAAAACAAGAATTTCTACAATTAGGAAATCAATTGAAATATAGTTTACACAAAGAAAATTGTTTTATTGAAATTATTGAGCCTCAAGAAGGAAAACCAATTAATTCTAATAATGCTACAATAAACTTTGATATGATTGCTATTATTCATCAAATCCTCGGCTTTAATTATTATCATACTAAACAAGGATGTAAAGTATTAAATCATCCCATCCAAAAAACCGCTATTTATCCCAGTATTTTAATATCAGATACTGACCCTATTGATATTAATAATCTTCTACAAAAGCATATTTTAAATAACTCCTGCTTCTAAATAGTTAATAGTTCCGTTATTAGCATTAATTTCGACTTCAACACCCATAGGAAAGGTTAAAACAGGTTCAAGATGGCCAATTTGTGCGCCCATCCATGCCGGTATTCCTAACGGTTTGATGTGATCATTTAATACTTGTTTTAAGGTTAAAGAAGCGTACCCACCATCGGGTAAACAATTAGTACATTCTCCAAAAATAAACCCAGACAATTTATCTAAAATCCCAGCTACTTTTAAATGAGTAATCATGCGATCAATACGGTAAATATCTTCTCCTACATCTTCTATAAATAAAACATAACCTGAAAAATCAGGAACATAAGGAGAACCAATAATTGCTGACAAAACCGATAAATTTCCTCCTATTATTTTTCCTCTAGCTATTCCTGGGGTAATGGTTTGAATGCGATTTTTAACCTGCATTAAACGGTTATTATCATCTGGATCTTTTTCATTTTGAAAGCTAGTTTTTTTACCAGTAAATAAAGCTTGTTTAAAAGAGTTTACTTGTTTAGTACGCCAAGAAGTCAAACCATTAGGGCCATGAAATGTCACTAAACCTGACTGTGTATAAATTGCGATTAATAAAGTTGTTAAATCACTAAAACCGACAATAATTTTCGGGTTATTTTTAATTAGATTATAATCCAAATAAGGCAAAATACGACTGCATCCCCAACCCCCACGAATGGGTAAAATCAAATCAATATTAGAATCAAAAAAAAACTGATTAATATCATTTGCTCTATCTTGATCCTTTCCTGCTAAATAACCATATTGATCTAAAATATGATCAGCTAAATAAGGAATTAATCCCAATGCTTTAACCGCATCTTGTACAATATTAATGTCTTCTGTTCTAAAAGTTGCTCCCGCCGGACTCACTAAACCCACCCCTGAACCTGTTTTAAGTTTTCGGGGTTTAATAATAGAATTATTTTGTGCCGATGCCGTAGAATAAAGAGAAGTTAAAAAGGTTAAACTTCCCAAAGATGCAGTTAACAATTGACGACGATTAAAAGACATTATAATAAAAATGATGACTTGTTTACAAAGTCAATGAAGTTAAAAATTACTATAACATAATTTGCTTACTTCGCTTCTTTAATTAATCATGAATAATTACTCCTCCCTGAAAGGGAAAAGATTTCAGATGTTGGCAATATTTTTTTCTTGAGTGTGTAATTCTTCTTAAAAGAAGATGAACAACCCCACGCTTTAAGGGAATGCGTGAGGGAGGTTTTCGTCCTAATGCAACAATTATTAATTATTCATTATTCATTGATAAATTTAGTTATGCACCAATGACAACCCCACCATTAGGATGAAGCACTTGTCCTGACATATAAGACGCATCTTCTGAAGCTAAGAAAACGAAACTAGGGGCGACTTCTTTCGGTTGTCCAGGGCGTTGCATGGGAACTTGTTTACCAAAATTACTAACCGCTTCTCCTTCAAAAGCATCAGGAATAAACGGTGTCCAAATGGGTCCAGGAGCAACTCCATTCACCCGAATTCCTTTTTCTAATAAAGGTTCAGCAATGGAACGAGTAAAGGCTAAAATTGCCCCTTTTGTGGTCGAATAACTCAATAGTTTCGAGTTACCTTTATAAGCATTGATAGAAGTCGTATTAATAATAGAACTCCCTGGTTTTAAATGAGGGGTTGCTGCCTTTGTTAAATAAAACATAGCAAAGACATTGGTGGCGAAAATATCTCCTAACTGTGCCGAGTCAATCTCTTGTAAACTGGGTTCTAAATATTGAATGGCCGCATTATTCACCAAAATATCTAACTTACCAAACTTATCTAAAGTTTTTTGAACTACTTCTTGACAGACGGTTTCGTTACGAATATCTGCAGGAATTAGAAGACATTCACGACCATATTCTTCTACTGCTTTTTGAGTTTCTTGTGCGTCTTCATGCTCATCTAAATAACAAATAGCAACATTCGCCCCTTCTTTAGCAAAATAGACCGCAACAGAGCGACCAATTCCACTATCACCACCGGTAATTAAAGCCACTTTATCCCGTAATTTATCACTACCTTTATAATTGGGATCATCATACTCTGGCTTGGGGGTCATTTGTGATTCTAACGCAGGGGTTCTATCCTGAGATTGAGCCGAAATTTGATCGGGAGTAACTGTCATAATTCTTAGTTCCTTTATTATCTGTTTATCTATGCTTATTTATGGGGAAGATTATTAGGTCGTTCCGTTGCAGCTTCATTTTCTGGTGCTTCTTGAACTCGGATGGTTTCAGCATTATCTGGTGCAATTTCATGGGGGCTAACACCATCCGTAACTGTATCTAGAGACCCTTCTGCATTAGTATTGGGTTTAGGAGAAGTTCCTTTGTGACTTGCATGACCTGTCATTGTATTTCCTCTACTTTCGACGATTAATTTCAACTTAACCCATTAAATTATTAAGCCTTATCCTTCTAAAGAGTGACGTTAAACTAATCAGAAGTAAGAAGTTAACCGTTAATATCAATGAATGCCAGGAAGATTACTCATAGCAGAATAATCAGAGGAGTCTTTTCTTATGACGGCAAATGTTCCGGCTGATTCCAGAACAATCGCGTCTACATCTTGCAGAGAACCTATTTTATTTTGACGAACAATAGCTAATAATTCATCTCGACTAACTCGATGTTTTTTCATAGCTTTATGGAGAAAATTTCCCCGAAAATAAAGTAAGGATGGAGTCGCTGTTACCCAATAAGCAAACTTAGAAGAGCGTACCATTATCCAGGAAAAAATATATTGTAGTGCGATTAAAACCAAAAAAGCTGTCACACTTTCTGCTAACGATACCCCTTTTGCTGTCATTAATCGCCCAAATGTAGAACCAATGGCAATGGTAATGACAAAATCAAAAGCGTGCATTCGAGTTAAGGTTCTTTGTCCTGAAACACGCAATAAAATTAATAAACTAAGATAAGCTAATGTCCCGACAACAATAACGCGAAGAATGGGTTCAAAGCCCCCAAAAAAAAAGACAATTTTTGGCATGATATTGAGTTAATTTAATATTTTCAAATTATTATAATTTAGTCAGAGATTACTCCGCCGTACAACGACGGAGCCTGCTCTGACCGTTGGTCATTTGAACTAGCCATTAGCTATCAGCTATTTTTCTATAATCCTGACCACTGAACGCTTAATACTGAGTGCTTTTTTAATTACTTCGGCCAGCGAAAATGATTGCGTTGAACTAACCCTAACAGTAACTTACGACGATGAGCTAAATTCTCAACAGACCGTAAAAACTCCTCATCACTAACCACAGGAATTCCCGCTTTTCGCAGTAAACTCAGATTAGGAATAACAGGGGGATGAGCGGACGGATAAATAGAGGCAGAAGCGAGGGTTTTCAGATAAGTTTGCACCGTAGAACGGGCAGATTTTAACATTAACGGTGTCGGACGATAAGGCTCAGTAGATCACAAACTCAGTTTCAGAGAGGCGAAACGTTAATCTGCGATCGCCAATTTACGTTGAAACAGCCCAAAAAACCTCCTTAAACATAAGTTTGTTTTATATAATAGAAGATTGGACTTAA
>NETF01000056.1 GCA_002172675.1 unicellular cyanobacterium SU3 | reverse complement strand
TAATCTCCAGTTACCACCATCTAACCCACCCTATAATTTAGGATTTTTTATTCTGGTTCTTCGCCTTGGCAAGTTTTCGTTTGAAGGTGGCTGCGAAAGTGATGGCAGTTCTTACCCCCAATATAGTGATGGGTGCAGGTACACTTCTGACGACTGATACATTATCCAAACCAATGTAGCCTCCATTGGCTCTTGAAGTTCCAATAATAAAAATAGCAGTAGATGTACCGATTGCCGTAAAATCTAAGCTGAAGTCACCCCACTGATTACCTGGTTCTGATGAATTGAAGGTAAATGTTTGACTAGAAGAACCAGCAGTTGCACTAACTGAAACAAGACCAGGATAAGTACGATTTAATAGTCCTGTAGACAGAGAGAGAGTATATTGATGGCCTGTAACAGTATTTATAGTTTGACTGACACCCCCATAGGGAAATCGATTGGAAGAACCCGCCAATTCAAGAAAGAAAGAATTAAAAGGGGTTACAATCCCCCAGGAATTACTATTATCTAGTCATGCTAGTTCTCCGTTAGTCGTTGTCCAACCAGGGATTACACTAGAACCTGGATAAGAAAAGAGAGAAGTAGTAAGCTGAAAATAACCAAATATCCAGTAACTTCTCCCTATGCTAATTATAGACACTTTATTTTGTCATGTAGATGATTTCTGCCAAATATTTGAACATCAATGGCGTAAACAGTTAATCTCTCATGGCCTTCGACTCTCATCCCTTTGTGTGTCTATCTTAAACATTGCTTTGGGCAATGCAGTGGCATTAGTTTTATTGACTCGACAAGCATTAAAGTGCGGAATGCACTCCTGCTTTCCACCTGGATTGTAAATCCAGGTGGGTCGGGAGTTTGCCATAATCGACGAATTTACCTATTACTGAACTTCCCCCATACATATCTACTATATAGAGAAAGCGATTGTTAATTTAGATAAGCTTTGCTTTATCCCCCCGAAATTTAATTAGTTTTGTTAATACCATGAGTCATACTGATAAATTTACTTAGGTCTTAACATCAACAATTGAAAAGGTCAAAGTTTGTTGATACGTATTATAAGCTTGTGTTTCTGAGACTACTCTCTAAACATTTTATCAAAAATACGACGACGCTTATAAGGAGATTCAGGAGAGAGATAACCCCATAATGATTCCCAATAAAAAAAAGAAACTCCATCAAACTTTTCTTGTCTAACTTGTTCGACTTGCTGTCTAATTTGTTCTATTTTGACAGGATTATTCAAGGTTCCTGATAAGATGCCAATACTAACTGGTATTTTCTGACGAGCTAACTTTACGGTTGATTCTTGTAATTCTTGACTAAAACTATCGATATCATTGCGATAAACTTGTAATACTAACTCATCAATCAAACCTTGCTTTACCCAAGTTTTCCAATCTTGTAAATAATTTTGATAGGAAAAAGGGTATGAGTTAGGGGATAAAAAGATCAAAATATTAGGATTTACTATTTTAAGGGTTGTAACTAAATCTGTCATAAAAGCTGTTAATTTTTTTGCTCTCCAACTCATCCATTGAGGATTATAAGGATCATCAGGGGGATTTTTTCCCCTATGTTCTTGTTGATAAAGTTTAATCGTTAAAGGATCATATCCTAATTCAACTGGTATGCCAAAATGATCATCTAATTGCACACCGTCTACTTTATACTGCATAATAAGTTCTAACATTAATCCTTTGATTAATTGTTGTACTTCAGGATGAAAAGGATTTAACCAAACTAATTGGCTGGCTCGTTTTTGATAATTATATTGACTCCAGTTTTCTAAAAAGTTTGTCGGCTGTTTTTCATTTTTTACTTTGAGTTCATCTTGAAAAAATGTATTGATTGCACCCTGTTGACTATGGGTTAACCAATCTGGATGTTTTCTGGCAATTAATGAACTTTTAGGAATCATTAATCCATACTCAAACCAAGGAATAACTTCTAAACCCCGTTGATGAGATTCTTCAAGGATGACACTTAATACATCAACATTCCCTCTAGTCCAGTTTAATAATGGTTCTTGTGAGACTCCAATCATTTCCTTTGCTAAACTACTAGGATAAAACGTATGACCTCGATTCCAAACAACGGGATAAACTGTATTAAAATGAAGTTCAGATAACTGTTTAATGGCACGGTTAACACTACCTGGGACAAACAAAACAGGACTAGAAACATTCGTTAACCAGACTCCTCGTCTTTCTGTAAAAGTAGGAGATGCGATCGTTTTTCCCGAAGATTGAAAAATTGGTTCTGCAACTAATAAAATAATTAAAATAACTAAGGTTAAAGCAACACAAATTAAACGATTACGCCAAAGAGAAACTTGTCTATTCATACACCAAATTAATGCTTTACATCCTACGGTTTTTTAATTTGTAATATTGTCTGATATTTATTGTATTCGGAAACCATCAAAAATAATTAAATAATCTTTAAATCACGATAATCTGATCTCAATAGTTAAGATTGCTAAAATAAAATAGAGAAAATTGACTGATTTGTAAAAATTTCTTCGACAAGCTCAATTAGAACCTAAAAAATCAAATGTTTCTGTAGAGCAAGCAAAAAGCAGTTGCAAAAAGAAACAAAGCTTTGCTATAATATTTAATCCGATAGGAATAATTACTATTGTAACTAGCAAACTTCTTCTGGATAAAGACTGTGGCTAATTCAAAGTCTGCACTGAAACGCATTAGAACATCTGAACGCAACCGACTCCGAAACAAAAGCTATAAGTCGGCGGTAAGAACCCTCATGAAAAAATATTTCCAAGCAGTAGAAGAATATACTGCGTCTCCTACCCCAGAAAACAAAACAGTGGTGGATCAAAGGATGGCAGCAGCTTATAGTAAAATCGATAAAGCCGTCAAGCGTGACGTATTTCATCGAAATAATGGAGCAAGAAAGAAATCTCGTTTAGCCAAAGCCCTACAAAAAGTTGCCGAAGCCTCGTAATCAGGTCAAACCTCGGTTCATAGGTCGTTTTTAAAGCTAAAATAGAATGGGATTAAACCATTTTTATTGGGCTTCTTAACATCACCGATAAAAGATAGTTAGCTCTATTGATAGTAACGAGACAAAATGTATCAAAGTCCCAATTATCAAGTATTAATTATCAATTATCAAATGATATGACCAAATCAGAGGAGGCTAATGCAACTTATAGACACCCATGTTCATATTAATTTTGATGTGTTTGAGCCTGATCTCGAAGACATCAAAAATCGTTGGCAACAAGCAGAAGTTGCTCATTTAGTGCATTCTTGTGTAGAACCAAAAGAATTCAAAAGCATTCAAGCATTAGCCGATCGCTTGGGTAACTTATCCTTTGCTGTGGGGTTACACCCCTTAGACGCTCAAAAATGGACTGATACCACTGAAACGGAAATATTAGAGTATGCTCAGTCCGATCAGCGGGTAGTAGCCATTGGAGAAATGGGGTTAGACTTCTATAAAGCAAATAACCATCAACACCAACAGCAAGTGCTAGAAGCACAACTAAAGATAGCGCACCAGTTGCAAAAACCCATTATTATCCATTGTCGAGATGCAGCCCAAAAACTGAAAGATGTTTTAGAATTGTTTTGGCAACAAACAGGTGAAGTTAAAGGCGTTATGCACTGTTGGAGTGGAACACCAGAAGAAACACAATGGTTTTTAGATCTAGGGTTTTACATCAGTTTTAGTGGAGTTGTCACCTTCAAAAACGCCAAAACCATTCAAGAAAGTGCCAAAATTGTACCAAGCGATCGCATCTTAGTTGAAACCGACTGTCCCTTTCTCGCACCTGTACCAAAACGAGGAAAACGGAACGAACCAGCCAATGTTCGCCATGTTGCTGAATTCTTGGCCGAGTTACGGAACGTCCCCCTCGAAACCTTAGCCCAACAAACCACAGATAACGCTTGTCAATTATTTAATTTATCCGTTGATAGTTGACAAAGATACCCCATAAAAACGGCGAATTGAGCAACCTATGACTAATCTCATCTATAACTATAATCTACTGCCTGACCTGATTGAAATTCAACATTCAAGTTTTCGTTGGTTTCTTGAAGAAGGTCTAATTGAAGAACTCAATAGCTTTTCCCCCATTACAGACTATACAGGAAAATTAGAATTACACTTTTTAGGAGAAAACTATAAATTAAAAGAACCAAAATACGACGTAGACGAAGCAAAAAGACGAGACGCAAGCTACTCTGTACAAATGTATGTTCCTACCCGTTTAATGAACAAAGAAACGGGAGAAATCAAAGAGCAAGAAGTCTTTATTGGGGACTTACCCCTAATGACAGATCGCGGAACCTTTATCATTAACGGTGCAGAACGGGTGATCGTTAATCAAATTGTTCGTTCTCCAGGGGTTTATTATAAAGCAGAAACCGATAAAAACGGACGACGAACCTATTCAGCTTCTTTAATTCCTAACCGAGGCGCATGGTTAAAATTTGAAACAGATAAAAATGGATTAGTCTGGGTCAGAATTGATAAAACTAGGAAATTATCTGCTCAAGTCCTTTTAAAAGCCATTGGTCTGAGTGATAACGAAATTGTAGATTCTTTGCGTCATCCTGAATTTTACCAAAGGACATTAGATAAAGAAGGCAACCCCTCAGAAGAAGATGCTTTACTAGAATTGTATCGAAAATTAAGACCAGGGGAACCTCCCACCGTTAGCGGAGGACAACAACTCTTAGAATCTCGCTTTTTTGACAGTAAACGGTATGACTTAGGGCGAGTCGGTCGTTATAAACTCAACAAAAAATTACGCCTAAATGCACCAGATACGATTCGTGTGTTGCGTCAAGAGGATATTTTAGCAGCGATCGATTATTTGATTAACTTAGAATTTGATGTAGGTACCGTTGACGACATTGATCACTTAGGAAACCGTCGGGTTAGGTCTGTAGGAGAATTGCTACAGAACCAAGTGAGAGTCGGATTAAACCGCTTAGAACGGATTATTCGAGAAAGAATGACCGTCAGTGAATCCGATAGTTTGACCCCTGCTTCTTTAGTTAATCCTAAACCCTTAGTAGCGGCTATCAAAGAATTCTTTGGGTCATCTCAGTTGTCCCAATTTATGGATCAAACTAACCCACTAGCAGAATTGACCCATAAACGGCGTATTTCTGCTCTAGGACCAGGAGGACTCACCAGAGAAAGAGCAGGGTTCGCCGTACGAGACATTCACCCCTCCCATCATGGGCGTATTTGTCCTGTAGAAACCCCAGAAGGTCCGAATGCGGGTTTAATTGGTTCTTTGGCTACTTATGCACGAGTTAACCAATACGGATTTATCGAAACCCCTTACTATCGAGTCGAAGATGGTCGGGTGAGACGGGACTTAGACCCAGTGTACTTAACCGCTGACGAAGAGGACGATTTACGAGTTGCCCCCGGAGATATTAGCACCGATGAAGAGGGGCATATTTTAGGAAATGCCGTTCCGACCCGTTATCGGCAAGAATTCTTTATTACCAGCCCCGATCAGGTAGATTATGTAGCGGTTTCTCCGGTGCAAATTATTTCTGTCGCTACATCCATGATTCCCTTCCTCGAACACGATGACGCAAACCGTGCTTTGATGGGGTCTAATATGCAACGGCAAGCCGTACCTTTACTGCGGCCAGAACGTCCCTTAGTGGGGACTGGTCTAGAGGCACAAGCAGCCAGAGACTCAGGGATGGTAATCGTTTCGAGAACTGAAGGCATTGTTACCTATGCCGATGCTAATGAAATTCGAGTCAGGGTAACAGGGCCAGAAGGTCACGAAAAAGTAGGCCAGGAAATTCAATACATCCTGCAAAAATACCAACGGTCTAACCAAGATACCTGTTTAAATCAACGTCCCCTAGTGTTTGTGGGAGAAGATGTCGTTCCCGGCCAAGTATTAGCGGATGGTTCGGCTACCGAAGGGGGAGAATTAGCCTTAGGACAAAACATTTTAGTCGCTTATATGCCCTGGGAAGGCTATAACTACGAAGACGCAATTTTGATTAGTGAAAGATTGGTGTATGACGATGTTTATACCAGTATTCACGTAGAAAAATTTGAAATTGAAGCCCGTCAAACCAAACTCGGCCCCGAAGAAATTACCAGAGAAATTCCTAATGTTGGGGAAGATTCCCTGAGAAACTTAGATGAACAAGGAATTATTCGTATTGGAGCTTGGGTAGAAGCCGGAGATATTCTCGTCGGGAAAGTAACCCCTAAAGGAGAATCCGATCAACCCCCAGAAGAAAAACTCTTAAGAGCCATTTTCGGGGAAAAAGCCAGAGATGTGCGAGATAACTCTTTAAGAGTTCCCAACGGAGAAAAAGGTCGGGTTGTCGATGTGAGAGTCTTTACCCGTGAACAAGGAGACGAATTACCCCCAGGAGCAAATATGGTGGTTAGGGTGTATGTTGCCCAAAAACGCAAAATCCAAGTTGGGGATAAAATGGCAGGTCGACATGGTAATAAAGGGATTATCTCCCGTATTTTACCGATTGAAGATATGCCCTATTTACCCGATGGTCGTCCGATGGATATTGTCTTAAACCCCTTGGGTGTACCTTCACGGATGAACGTGGGACAAGTATTTGAATGCCTTCTCGGTTGGGCAGGAGAAAACTTAGGGGTACGGTTTAAAATTACTCCTTTTGACGAAATGTATGGAGAAGAATCCTCTCGGAAAACCGTTCACGGATTATTAGAAAAAGCAACCAAAAAACCCCGTAAAAATTGGGTTTACAACACAAATCATCCAGGGAAAATTGACGTTTATGATGGGCGTACTGGAGAAAAATTTGATCGCCCGGTAACAGTAGGTCAAGCCTATATGCTGAAACTGGTTCACCTGGTCGATGATAAAATTCATGCTCGTTCTACAGGTCCTTACTCGTTGGTAACACAGCAACCCCTCGGTGGTAAAGCCCAACAGGGTGGACAACGGTTCGGAGAAATGGAAGTATGGGCATTAGAAGCTTACGGGGCTGCCTATACCCTGCAAGAACTGTTAACCGTTAAATCTGACGATATGCAGGGACGAAATGAAGCCTTAAACGCCATTGTGAAAGGTAAGCCCATTCCCCGTCCAGGAACCCCTGAATCCTTTAAAGTGTTGATGCGAGAGTTGCAATCTTTAGGGCTAGATATCGCAGTCCATAAAGTAGAAACTGCCGACGACGGAACCAGTCGGGATGTAGAAGTTGATCTGATGATCGATAGTCAACGTCGTGCTCCTAACCGTCCGACCTATGAATCGTTAACTAGCGAGGATCTCGAAGAAGAAGAAGTGTAAACAGTTAGCAGTGACCAATGGATAATTAATAGTTAATAACTGATTTTAATTGTCACCATTAACTATTAATTATCAACTATCAAGTATCAACTATCAATTAACAACTGAAATGACATTCTATAACCAAATTGTTGACAAAGGCCGTTTAAAGAAATTAATTTCTTGGGCGTATCGGAATTATGGTGCGGCTCGTAGCTCTCAAGTAGCAGATAACTTAAAAGATTTGGGCTTTCGCTATGCCACAAGAGCGGGCGTTTCTATTAGCATCGACGATTTAACTGTTCCTCCCACTAAACGGGGAATGCTCGATAGTGCTGAAAAAGAAATTAACAGCACAGAAGCGAGATATGCTCGGGGAGAAATTACTGAAGTTGAACGTTTCCAAAAAGTAATCGATACCTGGAATAGTACCTCAGAAGAATTGAAAGATGAGGTAGTGAGAAACTTTCGACAAACTGATCCGTTGAACTCCGTTTATATGATGGCCTTTTCTGGGGCACGGGGTAACATGAGCCAAGTGCGTCAGTTAGTCGGAATGCGGGGATTAATGGCAGATCCCCAAGGACAGATTATTGACCAACCCATTAAAACTAACTTCCGAGAAGGGTTAACCGTAACAGAATACGTGATCTCTTCTTATGGGGCGCGGAAAGGATTGGTAGATACCGCCTTAAGGACAGCAGACTCAGGGTATTTAACCCGAAGGTTAGTAGACGTATCTCAAGATGTAATTGTTAGAGAAATCGACTGTGGAACCCGTAGAGGGCTGAAAGTAACCGCCATGAAAGACGGTGATCGCGTCAAAATTGCCCTAGGCGATCGCCTTCTAGGAAGGGTGTTAGCCGAAGATGTAATGGTAGGAGATGAAGTTATTGCCTCTCGAAACCAATCCATCGATGCAGCCTTAGCAGCGAAAATCGGCAAAAGCGTAGACTCAGTTATGGTGCGATCGCCCCTAACCTGTGAAGCAGCGCGATCAGTTTGTCGTTGTTGTTACGGTTGGAGTTTAGCCACAGGGCGAGCAGTAGACTTAGGAGAAGCCGTCGGGATCATTGCCGCCCAGTCCATCGGAGAACCCGGAACCCAGTTAACCATGCGGACTTTCCACACAGGAGGTGTGTTCACTGGAGAAGTAGCCGAACAAATCAAAGCTCCCGATCATGGAACCGTCAAATGGGGTAAAGGATTAAGTACCCGTAAAGTCAGAACTCGTCACGGGGAAGACGCTTTCCAAGTTGAACTCGCAGGGGACTTAATTTGGACTCCCACCGGTAGTGGTAAGAAAATGACCTATTCTGTGACCCCTGGATCAGTTCTCTTTGCAGCGGATGGGGACACCGTTGAAAAGGATAAAATGTTAGCTGAAGTCACCGCAGCCAAATCAACTCGCTCAACAGAACGAGCCACCAAAGACGTATCTACTGACTTAGCAGGGGAAGTCTTCTTTGCCAACTTGATCGCAGAAGAAAAAACCGACCGCCAGGGAAATACCACCCACATTGCCCAAAGAGGGGGACTGGTTTGGGTGTTATCAGGGGAAGTGTATAACTTACCTCCAGGTGCTGAACCCGTAGTGTCCAATGGGGATGACGTAACAGAAGGCACGGTGTTAGCAGAAACTAAGTTAGTTTCTATTAACGGGGGTGTGGTTCGTTATCAACCCCAAAGCCGTGAAATTGATATTATCACCGCTTCTGTATTGTTGGATCAAGCTGAGGTTCGCAAAGAAAGCACCGGCGGCCACGAACAATATGTTATTTATACAGCAGATGGTCAACGGTTCTTATTAAAAGCGACCCCCGAAACCAAAGTACAAAATCACGCCATTATTGCTGAATTAATTGATGATCGCTATCAAACCACTACCGGGGGAATGTTACGGTACGGTGGTATTGAAGTGGCCAAAGGCAGTCGTAAAACCGGTTATGAAGTGATGCAAGGAGGAACCTTATTATGGGTTCCTGAAGAAACGCACGAAGTTAATAAAGATATCTCTTTGTTAGTTGTCGAAGACGGACAATATGTTGAAGCCGGAACCGAAGTGGTTAAAGACATCTTCTGTCAATGTTCAGGAGCGATCGAAGTCGTACAGAAAAATGATATTCTCCGAGAGATTATTATTAAACCAGGAGATTTTCATTTAGATGTTGATCCCGATGAAGTGTCTTATAAAAATGAAGACTTAATTCCTCCAGGAACCGAAGTTTTACCCGGTGTGGTGACAGAGGATCTGCGCCAAGTCGAATGGATTGAAAGCACCGAGGGATTAGGTTTATTATTGCGTCCGGTTGAAGAATATCCCGTTAGCAATGAACCGGCAGCCCCTTCTCAAGGATCGATTAATCAAGAAGAAGCGGGACGACACATTGAACTGCGATCGGTACAACGACTCTTCTTTAAAGACGGGGAACGGGTAAAATCTGTTGATGGAATTCACCTGTTAAGTACCCAATTAGTGCTAGAAATTGAGACCGAAACAGAACAAGCTGCAGCCAATTTAGCAGCCGACATTGAACTGAAAAATGACGAAGAAGAAGACTGTCAACGACTACAGTTAGTTATCCTAGAATCACTCATTCTGCGTCGGGATCTTGATACCGATCCTCATGGTGGCACCATTAAAACCAGTGTTTTAGTCACTGACGGGGATCAAATCGCTCCAGGAGACGTAGTGGCTAAAACTGAAATTCAGTGTCAAGAAGAAGGGGAAGTTCGAGGGATTAGAAGTGGACAAGAAGCCGTTCGTCGAGTTTTAATTGTTCGAGATGAAGATGTGGAAATTGTTACCATCGGTAAGAAGCCAACGGTAATCAAAGACGATTTAATTGTTGCTGGTACTGAATTAGCTCCAGGGGTTACGGCCACAGAGTCAGGTTTAGTTGTCGGTGTTAATGAAGTTGATGAGGGTTATGCCATCAGATTACGCTTAGCTCGTCCTTACCGTGTTTCTCCTGGAGCCATTTTACATATTGCCGATGGTGATCTGGTACAACGAGGGGATAACTTGGTGTTATTAGTGTACGAACGGGCGAAAACTGGTGACATTATCCAAGGTTTACCGAGAATTGAAGAATTATTAGAAGCGCGTAAGCCTAAAGAAGCTTGTGTTCTGTCTCGCAAGCCAGGGGTTTGTCAGGTAGAATATTTAGAGGATGAAAGCGTTGATGTCAAAGTCATTGAAGATGATGGCACCGTCAGCGAATATCCTATTCTACTCAATCAAAATGTCATTGTTTCTGATAATCAACGGGTTGATGTGGGTGAGCATTTAACTGACGGTCCGGCGAACCCTCACGAATTATTAGAAGTCTTCTTTGACTACTATGTGGACAAAAAAGGAGTTTATGAAGCAGCCTTAATCGGTTTACAGGCAGCCCAGAAATTCCTAGTCGATCAAGTTCAAAGCGTTTATGAGTCCCAAGGAATTGAGATTTCTGATAAACACATTGAAGTAATTGTCCGTCAGATGACTGCTAAAGTGCGGGTCGATGATGGGGGAGATACCACCATGTTACCAGGAGAATTAGTGGAATTACGGCAAATTGAACAAGTTAATGAAGCCATGGCCATTACTGGCGGTGCGCCGGCACGATATACTCCTGTGTTATTAGGGATTACTAAAGCTTCTTTGAACACTGATAGCTTTATTAGTGCGGCTTCTTTCCAAGAGACAACCCGTGTCTTAACTGAGGCAGCCATTGAAGGTAAATCTGACTGGTTACGGGGTCTCAAAGAGAACGTGATCATCGGTCGTTTAATTCCTGCAGGAACAGGGTTTAATGCTCATGAAGAAATGCTCATGGGAACCCTCGATAATGGGGAAGAAAGTCTTAACAACCGTTATGGACAAAGCGATCGTGATACCAAAAATAGTGATAAAAAACCCCCCAATCGCTTAATTGGAGCTACTCTTGATGAGGTGGATGAGAATATGATCTTAGACGATAATATTGCTCGTGCTTACACAGAAGCTGATCCCCCCTGGTCCGTTGAATCGGAAGAGGATAAGGATGATTAAACGAAAAAGTAGAGGATATTAAACCTCTTTGAAAAAGTGAGATTTTTGTCTCATTAAACCCCTCTAGAAAATAGAGGGGTTTAATATTAGAGTTTAGAGTTGAATACTATAGCAGTATAACTGGGGGGCCGACATCGGGAATCGTCTAGGTTATCGATTAAGAAAAGTCGTAAAAGCCAAACCGAAAAAAAAATCCCAGAGACGGATGATATCTTCGAGAACATAGAGAAAAAAGATAGAAAAAAGGACCCCTTAGTGAAACGTTTAACTCATATGAAATCCGCTTGAAAAGTTAACGTATAATGAAAGGGTAGAATTAATCTTAGTACGGGACAAAAAAATGAGAGAGGGGTTGCAAAGATAGACACAGAGAGGGTTTGATAGAAAGTTACCCTAACTAACGAACAAACCCTATGAATGAGATTACCTTACTGCGTAAGAGATTAAA
>NETF01000055.1 GCA_002172675.1 unicellular cyanobacterium SU3 | reverse complement strand
GTTTCGGAACGATTAGACGTTGGATAGGAGAAATCATTGCTTACTTTGATGAAGGAACTACTAGCGGTGTCGTGGAGGGAATTAATAATAAATTAAAGTTGATTAAAAGAAGAGGTTATGGTTTCAGGAATTTTGATAATTTTAAACTAAGAAGTTTTTTAACTTGGCATTTTACTATTTGATTTTACATACTAAGTTCGGTAGAACCATATATTTCCTTCTTTTACTTCCTCTTTATACTTTTTACATATACCTTCTTGACCAGTCCATTCTTTATTGATCAAGTTTCCTTTTCTGTAAAAATATCTTTTTTTAACAACTTTCTCGTTCTCTTAACCTTCTTAAATCAAGGCAACACTTTACAAAACGTTACGTCACGGTTATAGTATGCCTACTTGACCTCTGTTAATCAGACGTTAATGTTGTTCATAGGATATGACTATGAAAATCTTAATTACGGGTGCATCTGGGTTTCTGGGGACTAACCTATGTTCTCAACTCGAAACCCAAGGTCACGACTTAATCAAATTAAACTCCAAAAATTGCGATCTGACACAACCAGATTCGTTGCTCAATTTTAATAATATTAGCTATGATCAAATTTATCATTTAGCGGCCTGGACTCAAGCAGGGGACTTTTGTTTGTATCATCCAGGGGAACAATGGATCATCAATCAACAGATGAATACTAATGTTTTAACGTGGTGGCAAAAACATCAACCCCAGGCTAAATTTATTTGTATGGGAACAAGTTGTGCCTATGATCCCGACTTACCTTTAGTAGAAGAAAATTATCTAACAGGGATGCCTATTAGTAGCCTATTTACTTATGCCATGACTAAAAGGATGCTCTATGCAGGACTTTTGGCACTGAATAAGCAATATGGCTTAAAATATCTATGTTTAGTCCCTTCTACTTTATACGGGACAGGGTATCATACCGACGGTCGCCAGATGCACTTTATCTTCGATCTGATCCGTAAAATTATTCGCGGTAAACTGTATGATGAACCCGTTATCCTATGGGGAGATGGCTACCAATCACGGGAGCTTGTCTTTGTGGAAGATTTTGCTAAGATTGCTATGGAATTAGCCCACACGATCGATAATGATTTAATTAATATCGGTGCTGGTGAGGAGTTTACCATTCGTCACTTCGCTAAAATTATTTGTGAAAATGTCGGATATGACTTCAACAAAATTCAGTTTGACACCTCTCGTTATGTGGGAGCTAAGTCTAAATGCTTAGTGGTTGACAAACTTCAGCAATCTTTACCCAATTTCAGCTTAACTCCATTAGAATTAGGATTAACGAAAACAATTGAGTGGTTTTGGCAGGAGCAAGAAAAACTTGTCCCTGCTCATTAACTGATATGTGAGGAAGGAACGGTGAACTATTGGATTCAACATAGGCTAAATTGCCTAGAGGAAGCGTTTAACCCTAAATACTGTCGTGCGCTAGAGCATACCATTGGTATTGTTGCCAGACAGTTTAAAGCAGGGAATAAACTGTTAATCTGTGGAAATGGTGGCTCCGCGGCCGATGCTCAACACATTGCGGCTGAGTTTGTCGGAAGATTTCAACTGCATCGTAAAGGTTTACCTGCGATCGCATTAGGAACAAACCCTGCTACCTTAACAGCATGGTCGAATGATTACGAGTTTGAGACAGTTTTCGCTCGTCAAGTAGAGGCTTTTGCTCAACCAGGGGACATTCTCTGGGGTATTTCTACTTCTGGAAAATCTGCTAATGTTATTCGTGCAATGGAAATGGCCAAAGATTTAGGCTTAATTACTGTTGGTATGGCGGGTAATAATGGTGGAATGATCAAGGATTTAACCGATTATCCTTTATTTGTCTCCGAATATCATACCCCTTATATTCAAGAAATTCACTTGATCACTTATCATCGTATTTGTGAACAAGTAGAAGCTCAGTTATTTGCTAAAGCTGGTTTAGAAGCAAAAATCGCTGTCTAAAATAGTAAATATGACCACAACTCTTACCCCTTATACACAACTCCAAAAGGCTCTATTTTTGGATAGGGATGGAGTTGTTATTAACTATGTTCCTTATCTTAGTAAAGTAGAACAAGTTGAGCTTCCTCTGGGTGCAGGGGAAGCGTTAAAACAATGGCAAAATGCTGGTTATTTATTAATTTTAATTACTAATCAAGCAGGAGTCGGTAGAGGTTATTATACCTTAGAAGATGTAAACAAGGTACATGACTATATTATTGATGAATATGGCAAGTTTGGGGTAACATTCGATGATATTTTTTTATGTCCTCATCATCCTCAAAATAATTGTTTGTGTCGGAAACCCTCTCCTAAAATGTTAATTGATGCTTCTAAAAAACATGGTATTTCCCTATCTCAATCTTTTTTTGTAGGAGATGCCCCTAGCGATGTAGAATCTGCAATTAATGCTGAGTGTCAACCGATTTTAGTCTTAACCGGAAGGGGACAAGAAACCTTACAAAAAATTACTGAATATACTAAAAAAGTTGAAATTTTTGATAGTTTACAGGATACAGTTAAACTGATTAAACCCTAGTTAAGAATAACCATGAGTCAAGATGAGGGAAAGACATTATCACCGATATTTGTATCATTAATTCCTAATTTAATGGAAGGTGAAGGTCATATTCTTCCTTATCATCAAGCTGTTAATAAAGCGGTCAATAAGTTAGGATGGAAACATAAAATCACAGTTCCTATTGACAATCAAGTAGATAGTACCCCCTTAAAGTGGGATGAGTGTTTAAGTAATTATGATTTAGAAAAAGAAGGCAATATTATTGATAAATTTTTAAGAGTGAAGGAAACTTGGAAATTAGCCCGAAGTATTAAGAATTATTTACAAAATAAGGTGATTAACCAGTCGGAATTATCTGTTATTTTTTTAGAAAGATTTATTCATTTACAATTGTTTGCTTTATATCTTGCTTTATTATGGGTTCCTAGTGATAAGTTATCAGTGTGGTTGTTATATCGAAGGGATACTCATAAAGATAAAACTCGCTTGATTTATAAGTTTCTCAATAGTTTAATTAAAAAACAATTACAACTAGGAAGACTTAAACTTTTAACCGATAGTGATTTATTGAGTCAGTCTTTATCAAGTTACTTTGAAGAACCGGTTATGGTCATGCCTATTCCTCATACTGATATTAATCATTGTAACATAAATACTCTCGATTTGTCACATATTTTATGTTGGTGGCCGGGTTTTCCGAGAGAAGAAAAAGGATTAAATATTATCAAAAATTTAGTTAATTATTCAGGAGAAAATATCCAAAATATTAACTTAGTATGTGCAGAAAAGACAGACTTGAAATCTGTAGAAAATGGGGTTAATTTGAAATTAATTGATAATCATTTAAACAGAGAACAATATTATCATTGGTTTGGGTTGAGTCAAATCATTTTATTACCTTATAGTTTTCCTGCTTATGAAGGAAGAACATCAGGCATTTTTACAGAATGTATTATGGCCGGCAAAATTCCTTTAGTGACGAAAGATACCTGGATGGCTTACGAGTTAAACAAACATAATTTACCAGAATTAATTATCGATTGGCAAGATCCTGCACAAGTTTTTGATACTATTGTAAAAGTTGTTAAAAGTGATACAATTCAAGCTAAAATAAAAAAAATGCAACATGATTATGAACAATTTCATAGTGTTGATAATTATGCTGATGTTATGAACAAAGTTTACCAAGAAATGATTATTTAGGATAATGTTGAAAGTTTGTATTGATGCAACTCCCGTCAGAGGAAAATTAACTGGTATTGGCGTTTATACTCTTAATTTAATTGAAGCATTATATCGAAAACAAGAAGAAAAAGAAAATTTTATTTTAGATATTTATTTTCATCCTTCTGTAAAAAATTGGTTAAAACGAAGTTTATCAACACCAGAACGATTAACCCCATATCTTCAAGTTTCTTCTGTTCCTATTCCTGTGAGTGTTGCTCATTTATTAGCTAAATATGCCCCTTTTATCTTACCTTATTTTGAAAAACATTTAGATAAACCCGATATTATTCAAGGAACGGATCATTATATTTTTCCTTATCGAAAAGCGTCTAAAATTATGACGATTCATGATTTAACCTTTATCAAGTTTCCTCAATATTCAACTAAAATTGTTAAAGGTTATTTAGAGAGAATTAAATACTGTTTGTCTTGGACAGATGCGATTATTACTTTTTCAGAAAGCACTAAACAAGACATTATTGAATTACTAAATATTGATCCCAATATTATTTATGTTACTCCCCAAGCAAGTCGTTATTCTCCTGAGTATTTAACCCGTCAAATAGTCTATGATAATCGTAATATGGTTGATTCTTATTTATACAAACCTTATTTTCTATTTATTAGTACCTTAGAACCCAGAAAAAATATTTTAACCTTAATTAAAGCCTTTGAATATTTAAAACAAAACTATAAAATCCCTCATCAATTAATATTAGTTGGAAAAAAAGGCTGGAATTATAAAGATATTTTAGAGATAATAAATACATCCCAATTCAAAGAAGATATTCAGCATTTAGACTATGTTTCTGATGAATTAGTAGCCATATTTTATAGTCAAGCAGAAGCATTTATCTATCCTTCTTTTTATGAAGGTTTTGGTTTACCGGTACTCGAAGCAATGACATTAGGTTCACCTGTTATTACTTCTGATACTTCGTCTTTACCTGAAGTTGCAGGAGATGCGGCTTTATATATTGATCCAACTGACTATTATCAATTAGCACAAACTATGTTAAAAGTAGTAGATAATTCTACGCTAAAAAAAGAGATGATTAATAAAGGTAAAAGGCAAGCTGAGAAATTTTCTTGGCAACAAACAGCAGAAAAGACATTAAATGTATATCAATGTATTAGTTAATAATGAATCATCAATCAAAGTTACTAATAAATTTATCTTTATTGTTATCAAAACCAACAGGAATCACTGTCTATGCTAATAATGTTTTTCCTTATTTAAAGTCCTTAGAACCGACTTTATTAGCTTCTCAACAATATCAAGATTTTAATACTTACTTAGTTCCTGATAATTTAACGCCAGAACAAGGAACAAAAGGACACTTAAATCGGTTACTTTGGACACAGTTTAAACTGCCGAAAATTTATAATCAATTACAAGCATCTTTGTTATTTTCTCCTGTTCCTGAAGCACCCTTATACAGTCAATGCCGTTCTATAGTAATGGTACATGATCTGATTCCTTTACGCTTTCCTAAAAAAACATCCCCTTTAACCCCTTATTTTAAATATTATATTCCTCAAGTTCTCAAACAAGCTGAACATATTATTTGTAATTCTCAAGCAACTGCTCAAGATATTTGTAACTTTTTTAATATACCTTCTCATAAAATTACCCCTATTTTACTCGCTTATGATCATGAACATTTTAAACCTTTAGATGTCAATAAAGATGCTGTAACTGTTCCCTATTTTCTATATATAGGTCGTCATGATCCCCACAAAAATGTTAATCGTATTGTAGAAGCATTTGCTAAGTTGAAAAATAACAGAGATTACCAATTATGGTTAGCTGGACCAACGGATAAACGTTACACCCCTAAATTAATAGAACAATCTAAAGAATTAGGTATTGAAAAACAACTCAAAATTCTGGATTATGTAGAATATGAACAGTTACCAATTATTATAAATCAAGCATTAGCATTAGTCTTTCCTTCCTTGTGGGAAGGGTTCGGTTTTCCTGTACTAGAAGCAATGGGTTGTGGAACTCCTGTTATTACTTCAAACATTTCTTCTTTACCCGAAGTTGCAGGAGATGCCACTTTATTAATTAACCCATATAATACAGAAGAGATAACAACAGCGATGGAAAAAATTACCCAAGATGATGAAATGCGATCGCAGTTAAAAAGATTGGGTTTACAACAAGCTAAAAAATTTAGTTGGCAAACTACAGGAGAACAAACTTTAGAAACTTTAAAACAATTTCTCCCTTGCTAAGCTTACTGTTTCTGACTTCGAGCAAAACGATAATGAGAGTAGAATAAAAATAGTTCCTGAATAGATCACTAACCTCAAGGCTAATAATGGCAAAAGTAACAGAAAATAACCTCAAAGAACTAAAAGACTTGATTATCGGTAATCATCAAGTCTTAGAAAATCGATTGACTAATATAGAGACTAGGCTAACTGGGGTAGAAACTCGACTCACCAGTGTAGAAACTCAATTAACTAGCGTTGACACTCGACTCACCAGTGTAGAAACTCACCTAACAAACGTTGATACCCGACTCACCAGTGTAGAAAAAGGACAAACTGAGATAAAAGAACAATTAATAGAAGTAGATAAACAATTAGTGATGGTAAATACCCGTTTAGAAACTTGGAAACCTGCTGTTGATAAAATTCCTGACTTAGCCGAAAAAGTTGGAGAATTAAAGAATTGGAGACAATTTGTTATTATTAGCATCACGGCTACTATTAGCGGTGTTTTAGGTTGGTTTTTGCGAGGAGGAAATACTAAACCATAGTTTAAAGTGCAACAGTGATAAACAGTTATAATCCTAGCAATTCTCAAAAAGTTTTTGTAAGCTACAGTATAAAGCATCATTAGGCGTGAGGAATTATATGAAAATTGGTGTCCCTAAAGAGATTAAAGATCAAGAATTTCGGGTGGGTTTAAGCCCCAACAGCGTTAGAGTATTATGTGATAGAGGACATCAAGTTTCTGTAGAAACTCAAGCAGGAATCGGATCGGGTTTTACAGACGAAGACTATCAACAAGCAGGGGCAAACATTGTCACCAGTGCTACCGAAGCATGGGAACAAGATTTAGTGGTAAAAGTAAAAGAACCCCTCAAGGAAGAATATGACTACCTTAAAACCCCTAAAATGCTGTTTACCTATCTCCATTTAGCAGCAGATAAGGATTTGACGAAAGCGTTAATATCATCGAAGATAACGGCGATCGCTTATGAAACCGTTGAACTTCCCGACAGAAGACTGCCTTTATTAACCCCCATGAGTATCATTGCAGGCCGCTTATCCGTACAGTTTGGGGCGCGATATCTAGAAAAACAACAAGGGGGTCGTGGCGTTCTTTTAGGGGGCATTCCTGGGGTTTCTCGTGGGAGTGTGGTCATTTTAGGCGGGGGAATTGTCGGTACTGAAGCAGCTAAAATCGCTGTAGGAATGGGGGCGAAAGTGCAAATATTTGACATCAATGTAGATCGTTTAGCCTATTTAGAGACTCTTTTTGGTTCACGGGTTGAATTATTGTACAGTGATGCTTCCGGTATCGAAAAAGCTGTCCCTGAAGCCGATTTATTGATTGGTGCTGTATTAGTAACAGGAAAACGGGCCCCAACGTTAGTCTCTAAGGAATTAGTATCAAAAATGCGCTCTGGTTCAGTGATCGTAGATGTGGCCGTAGACCAAGGGGGATGTATCGAAACCTTACGCACCACTTCCCATACTTGCCCTACTTATGTCGAGGAAGGAGTCGTTCATTTTGGTGTTCCTAATATGCCAGGAGCCGTTCCTTGGACAGCAACCCAGGCTTTAAATAATAGTACCTTACCCTATGTCTTGAAATTAGCCAATGAAGGGTTAAGCGTTTTAGAAAAAGATGCCAGTTTAGCCAAAGGAGTCAATGTTAAAGATGGGGTCTTAATTCATCCTGGCGTACAAGAAGCGTTTAAAGATTTAACGCTTTGACTGTTGGGAAATCGGTAAATAAATGCTGAAAGTGCTGCCTTGATTAACCTCAGATTTAAGGCTAATGTTTCCCCCATGGGCCTGAACAATTTGATGACATAAATGAAGCCCTAATCCATAGCCTAAGCCTTTATGATTGGTATGGTAGAATCGTTTGAATATCTTAGATTTTGCTTGAGAGCTAATGCCAATTCCTGTGTCTTTAACCTCAATTATTAACCAATTATCTTCTTTTTTATCTCTGGTAGACACAAAAACTGTTACTTCAATATAACCCGTATCAGTGAACTTAATAGCATTACTAATTATGTTAATTAATACTCGTCGTAATTCCTGGCGATCGCCGTAAATTTCTTCTATAGAAGACTGCCAAGTATAACGCAATTCTAAAGATTTTTCTTCGGCTAAAGGAGTCAGTTGATTAATAACTTGCTCAGTGATATTTTTGAAATTAAAAGTAATACAATTTATGCTTTTTTGTCCTTCTTCGTAGGAATGAACATCTAAAAGCTTATTAATCATATCTAGTAAATTTTCATTACTACGAACAATATTATTAAGCGCGTCTTCTGTCTTGAAACTAATGTCTCCGAAAATGCCTTGTTTAATCAGTTGTAACATTCGATCAGCTGCCACTAAAGGGGTGCGTAAATCGTGGGTTAAACACTGCACGAAATGTTCTCGTTGATCAATACTTTGTTTAAGTCTTAATAAGGATCTTACCCTAGCTTGAAGTTCATCAAGTTGGACGGGTTTACGAATAAAATCATCAGCACCACTATCTAAACCCTTGACCACATTTGATTGTTCATGAGCGGTAATTAGTAGAATTGGGATATAAGATAAACGAGAATTTTGACGAATCTTTTTGGTGACTTGATAACCATCCATTCCTGGCATCATGACATCAAGTAAAATAAGATCAGGGGGACATTTATCAATTTGAGCTAAGGCCGAAGAACCATCATTAACTAATACTAAGTTGTGTCCATCTTGTTCTAGTGCTAACTTCACTAAATAAAGATTATCGGGAACATCATCGACGACTAGAATATAGTGATTCATTGTAGATTAGAAGATAAACGTCTTGGGATTTCAACTCGAAAGGTCGACCCTTTTCCTAGTTCGCTAGTGACATGAATTTCACCTTCCATCATTTTAATTAAAGAATGCACAATGGCTAAACCTAACCCTGTACCTGAATGTTGACGGGTTAAGGTTTGATCGACTTGTTGAAAAGGAGAAAAAATGGTTTTTAAATGCTCTTGAGGAATACCGACTCCTGTGTCTTCTACACTGATGGCAATCCTTTGATCATTAATTTCCCATACTTTAACATCAATACGACCCATCGGCGTAAATTTAATGGCATTAGAAAGAAGGTTAATGAGAATCCGCCTTAAAAAGTTTTTATCATTAAAAACTAAAGAATTTCTTAAATTAATATCAACATCTAAAGTAACGTCTTTATTGATTGTCAAACAAGATAATTCTTCGATGGTTAATTGCACCAATATATTTAGGTCAAATTCTTCCACTGCCAGATCCATTTGATCGGTGTTCAGTTTAGAATAATCTAAGACTTCGTTAATAAGTGTCAGAAGATTTTGACTATTATTAAAAATGCGTTGTACGATATCTGTTTGTTGAGAACTCAAAGGTTCAGGATACTGACGTAGCAACAGTTGAGAAAATCCCATAATGGAATTCATGGGGGTACGTAGTTCATGGGAAATGGTGGCTAAAAATTGAGATTGACGACGAGATGCTTCTTGAAGTTGTAGATTTTTTAGATGAATTTGTTTTTGTTGCTGTTTTAATTCTTCGTTTTTTTGCTTCAAAATTTCGTTGTTTTCTCGTAACTGTTCATTAGTTGATTTGAGTTCTTTTTCTGCTTGATGAATACGCATAGAATTTTTAAGGGTTTTTAGGAGAATATCAGGAGAAATCATTGATTCAACAATATAATCCCATGCCCCTGATTTCATAAATTCTTGTGCAATTTTTTTGTTTTTTGAAGGAGTCAGAACAATTAGAGGGATTTCTATCCCTATCTCTTGTAGTTCTTTGAGAAGATTCACTCCAGTGGTATCAGATAAAATATAACCCACAAAGACACAGTTAAACGATTTTTCTTTTAGTATAGAAATAGCTTTTCTTCGACTTTTGACTTCAGTTAATTCTAATGACGGAACAATAGGTCTAAGCGATCGCTGTATCGCCAAACGATTCGCTTGATCATTATCTATAATTAAAACTTTAAGAGCTTGTTCCATTTTAGAGAGTTCCACACAGTTTCCTGTGTCAACTATTGCTGATAATCGTTTTGTTTTTAATGAAGTCTTGGTCAGTAACACACTAAGCTATACTCATAAATTGCTATCTTATCTACTTATTTACAATTATATGAGAAATTTCCCCTGACAGATCAACTATTGGAAAGACTTTATCCTTAATATTCCTCTACCTTATGGCATAATTAGTTGAGTGAGTTATATGTTTGAAATGGTACCTTAATTGACAAAAGGCTATATAATAAGAATTCATCAACTATATCGGTTGTTAAATTGATATGGTGATTCAATTTTCGGTTTTGAGATTCAGCAGTTATAAATTTTAAGTGTTTATGACTTGTTCTTATTTCAATATAATTATATTTAAAGGTTGATGGTTGGAGGTTGGGTAAACCAATGAGTAATATTCGTGTTGTATTAATAGAAGACCATGACTTAACTCGTATTGGTCTTCGTGCTGCATTGGAACAGACCAATGAAATTGAAGTGGTTGGAGAAGCAGCGAATGGTCGTAAGGGTTGGCAAGTTTTAGAAGAAACTCAACCAGATGTAGCAATTATTGATGTGGGATTACCGGATATTGACGGGATTGAATTAAGCCAACGTCTGAAACAATCTCAACAAGACTCTGAGCTATCAAACACTAGAATTTTGATCCTGACAATGAACACCAGCAAAGATACGGTGTTAGCTGCCTTTGCTGCCGGGGCTGATTCTTATAGTATTAAGGATGTTAACTTAGAAACCCTGGTCAACGCCATTAAAATTACTTATGAAGGTAACGCCTGGATTGAACCGACAGTGGCAAGGGTTGTCCTTGAACAAGTGCAATCGGGTCAATTACCTGAGTTAGCAGTCAAGATGGATACACAAGAGAACCATCAAATGAGAGAAATTGATCCTTTAGATGAAGATACTCAGCAAATGATCAATAGCTCTTCTTTAACCCCCAAAGAATTAGAGGTATTAGAATTAATTGTGGCAGGGTGCAATAATGCTCAGATTGCAGAAAGGCTTTTTGTAACGGTGGGAACGGTTAAAACTCACGTTCGTAGTATTCTCAATAAGCTCTGTGCCAATGATCGCACTCAAGCTGCGGTTCGGGCTTTGCGATCGGGTTTAGTTGACTAAAAAAATTGTATATAATCTCCATATAATCCTATCTTTAAATTTACACCTTTGAAATTTATTATTAATAGTTTTCATCTATAAGAAGCGAATACTATGAACATTGATAGTTCTTCAACTGAGCAGTATCCTACCCGTGGACAATTAGAGAGGAAACTCTCTCAAAGCATCCAAGCTTTTTATCGCCAAAATTTAGGCTATCAGCCAGGTCAGACAATTTGTCATTTATTTGAGCAAAAAGTGGCCATTATTATTGAAAATTCGGTCACTCCTACCGAACAGTTTTTAAGCGATGAAGGAGAAAGGTCTCTGGCTAAAAAAGTTCGTGAAAGTTTGGATAATTTGACTCGTTCTCGCTTACAAGGATTAATTGAAGATGTTCTCGAGGTAAAAGTTAGAGATATCTTGAGCGATGTTACTTTAGAAACGGGAAGGATGGGTATTATTGTGGTTTTAGAAAAGACTCCGAAAGTTCGTAATCCCGAGTCAATCCAAAAAAAAAACCTAATTAAAGCCTAGTGAAAAAGGCAGGAAATAGACAAAATAAGGATTTTAAATTTTTTTTTGCCCCTAAAACATTATTTTTTAGTTTATTATCGCCACAAGACTTCACGAGGAGAGCCTAATTAGGGTTTGCTGAATAAAAGCTAAACCCTCATTATTAAAAGGTTACACTTATACTCGATGAGGAAAAAAGATCAGCTAGTGCAGCTAAAAACCGCTAAAATTGGTAGAAAGACCTCGCAGTTGTTAGAC
>NETF01000054.1 GCA_002172675.1 unicellular cyanobacterium SU3 | reverse complement strand
TGTGGATTAGTTCGGTTGAGAATTAGTTCCTTGATTTTGAAAATAATAGAATCCTCCCAATCTGGAGAGGTAATTGACGTTATAATGAGCCATAGTTTTATGTCCAAATTAGAGTTAATTCCTTCAACCCCTTATTAATTCGTTCTGAAGGCTAATTTTGACTTCAAGTTTAATCTGCCTGTTTTCATTGCTGTAACTGGGTTATGGATTCTTGGAGATGTCTATTACAGTAATAAACGGAGACCACTTAAAATTACCAAAACTGTAGAGCCTTCATGCCCAATTACCCCTAAAGGCATATTAATATTAGCTGTAAAGTTGGCTATCAATAAATTGTTCAATATTTTATGATTGTTCAACATTCCCAACCCAAACGCAAGCGGACAAAATATACCCTTAAAAAACCTTATAAATTAGTATTTAATTTAATCATTTTTATTGGATTACTTGGGTTAATCCATAGTTTCAAAAAAAATAGTCAACCTTTATTAAATTCATCATTAGTTGCTCATTTACCTGAACTAGAAATGTCTGAAGGTGATCCTTATATTCGGGCTTTAATGTTAACGATTTCTGCTAGTGAATCTAACCATAAAAATTCCTATTATCTCTTGTATGGTGGTAGTGATGTTCACAATTTAAAACAGCATCCTAATCAGTGCATACCAATTAATATTGGACCCAATCGAGGTAAATGTTCAACCGCAGCAGGACGCTATCAATTTTTGACTGCTACTTGGCAAGAAAAAAAAGAAAAAAACTGTCTCAAAAGAGTTTTCAATAAAAACTGCAAGATTATTTGATTATTACCAAGATTTATCGATGCTTAATCGATTAAACATAGGACAATTTTAGCTTGAATCAAAATGCCCCTAGGGGGATAAAATAAACAAATTTAAAGCTGTCTTTAACATTCAACCCATTTTAAGAAAAATGTTCAAAACACCGACCTTACTACAATGCCTTAAAGATCCCTTGTTTGCCCGTCTTTATTCAGCCCAAACCATCAATTTAGTCGGAGACGCGCTGACTTGGTTAGGGTTAGCTTTGTTAGCCTTTGAATTAGTTGGAGAAAAAGCCGGATTTATCTTATCTATCGCCCTAACTTTACGAGTCACAGCCTTTGTTTTACTGTCTCCCTTTGCTGGTGCGATCGCTGATCAAGTTGACCGTAAAAGCATTATGATTCTGACTCATCTGGCACGAATGGTTATTGTTTGTTTATTTCCTTTCGTCACCCAACCTTGGCAAATTTACGGCATTGTTTTAGTCCTTAATCTATTTGGGGCATTTTTTACCCCTACTTACACCGCAACTATTCCTCTAGTAGCAACCGAAAGAGACTATCCCCAAGCGATCGCCTTATCCAGTGCCACTTATCAATTGTTGGGAGTTTTGGGGCCTGGTTTAGCAGGTAGCGTTGCTGCTTTTGTAGGAACAAGGCAGGTATTTTTCTTAGATGCAATCACATTTCTGATGGCGGCTATTTTAATTATCACCCTGCCTGGGCAATTAATGGTGAATCAAAACCAGCAGAATAAAAGAACGGTGAGCAAAACCTTAGCAGATGTTCGCACGGGAACCACTTGTTTATGGCAAGATCCCCTGATTCGTTATGCTTTGTTAATGCAATTAGTAACAGCGATTTCAGGGGCAGCTATTCTAGTTAATACAGTAGGTTATGTGCAAGGATTCCTGGGGTTAGGTAAATTAGAATATGGTTGGGTAATGGCTGCTTTTGGCATTGGTGCCACTTTAGCCTCTGTTGGGTTAGGAACCTTTCAACGCAGGATACAACTAACAGCTTTAAGCGCTATAGGAGCGATTCTCATTACTTTGGCTTTGTTTCCAGCCAATTTTGTCGATTTAGGCTTTTTATTGCTCTTATGGTTGGTGGCAGGGATCGGACAAACTTTGGTTAATGTGCCAACCCAAACCTTAATCGCAGATCGGGTAGCGGTTGAGGTACAAGGTAGGGTTTATGGGGCGCATTTTGCCTGGAGTCATCTCTGGTGGGCGTTTTCCTATCCGTTAGCGGGATGGATGGGCAATAATTGGGTTAATGGGACTTTTTTAGGTAGTAGTCTCATTGGGGCTACGGTTTTCGGTTTTGTTTATCTGATGTTTCAGCCTGATACTTTAAATCAAGGACAGTGGCATGAACATGAACATATCCATGATGAACATCATCAACATTATCATAAGTCAAATTTAGTTGTTCATGAAGGCGCGCACAGTCATCTACACTTTCATAATTCTTTAAGAGATTTCACCTAGATTTCATCTAACCTATGACAGACTATTAAAAAATTTGGATCAACCCTGCTTTTGTGAGGAGTTATTATGAAATCTCTGTCATTGATGAGTCTTTTAAGTCTCAGTTTAACCTTTGGTGTGCCTAACGTTGTTCTGTCTCATGTTGGTCATGGGGATGAGTTTCAAGCGACCGGTGGTATTGAAAGAGTGGAAGTTAACCCCGAAAACGATCAGATGTTGGGTATTGTGGTGACTCCCATTGAACAAACCTCAACCAATGGGGTGATGATTCCTGTAACAGCATTGGTAGAAGCGGACGGGAAGCAGCTTGTATTTGTACAATATGAAAATTTTTATGAACCTGTAGAAGTTACCACAGGGGCAACCCAAGGGGACTTAATTGAAATTACTGAAGGGTTATCCGTTGGGGAACAATTGGTGACTCAGGGGAGTTTATCCCTGTATGCTGAGTCTCGCAAAACGAAAACGGCGGAAACTGAAGCGACATCAGAATCTATTATTACTACTGAAACTGAGACTGAAGCGACTTCTAACAGTGATGATAATTCAGAGAATATAGTTAAAACGTCTGAGTCAGCAACGAAAGAAAAATCAGGGGGTTTTCCTCTGATGACGGTAGCCGCTATTGGTGGGGGAGTCGTGGTGTTAGTGGGTGGTGCATTAGCTGTTATCGGTAGCGGTGGCAAAAAGGAGAATTCTTGATCTAATACCAGATAAAGATTGTGTGGGCTTAATCATATTAAGCCCCTACAAAATTCTAATTACTGTCGCTTCATACTAATTTTTAAAATGCTGAATTCTCTTCTTAATCAGATTATAAAAAGCTCTATTACTCAACGATGGTTAATTGTTATTGGAGCAATTTTAATTACCCTATGGGGCATTTTTAATATTACTCAAATGCCCTTAGATGTGTTTCCCGAATTTGCGCCTCCTCAAGTGGATGTTCAAACGGAAGTTCCTGGACTTGCACCAGAAGAAATAGAAGCACAAATTACAGTACCCATTGAAAGCGCAGTTAATGGCTTACCAGGGGTAACTACGGTAAGATCCTCCTCTAAAGTCGGGTTATCGATGGTACAAGTGGTTTTTGATCAAGATGCAGACATTTACAAAGCTAGGCAAGCAGTAACAGAACGGCTGCAACAGATTAGTGGTCAATTTCCCGAAAATGCCCATCCGCCTGAAATTTCGCCCTTAGTTTCTCCATTAGGCACGATTTTACAATACGCCTTCACCGTCAACGGACAAACCTCTTTAATGGAGTTACGTCGCTTGGTAGAAGGAACCGTCAGTAATCAAATTCTCTCGGTTCCAGGGGTTTCTCAAGTTACAGTTTATGGCGGAGATGAACGACAAGAACAGGTTTTAGTCGACCCCCAAAAATTGCGATCGCTTTTACCAGTTGGTCTTTGTTCATAATCCTCTTAATAATTAATAAGATTGTGATTATAACTAGCCTAACCCCCATGTTGTCAAGATTTTTTGGAGATTTTTGCTCTTGATGAATTTTATAATCAAGCTAATTTTGTTCTCTATTCTTCTAACTTCTCGCCAAAAATAAGTGCGTCATAACCATCTCTTTATTCATCAATTTCTTCAACTTTTCCTGTTTTCCTATTATAATAATGAGTCAGCTTATTTTTTTTCTGTTTTAATTCATAGACAACATAAACAATTCCACCAATAGTAAAAAGAATAAAAAGAGTTAATAAGCCTGAATCTTCCCAGTTTGACCAGTCAAACTCTATTCCTGGATCAAGAATATCTAAAGCATCGATGGTTTCATAATCATTCATATTTCTTCTTAAGTAATAGCTTTGAAAATTCAAGTTTGAGTTTCTTCTATTACACTTGATGATTGAGTCCAAATAATTGTCCATGTATTACCAGTTCCCATCATTTCCATATCATTATCTATTCCAGGTTTTCCTAACACATCAATCAATAATCTAGCTAGAATACATTGAGAAGAAACTTGATTAATAATAACAGTGCTTAAAACATTGTCAGTGTTTTCAATGGGTTCATGAGTGATTGATTCAACATTCATAAAGTTTAATCCTAACTATGAGAGGAAAATCGACAGCTTGTCTTATTATCAAGAGTAAAAGAAGAAATCAGTTATTGAGTTTATTATCAATATTTTCTTAATATTTATAAAGCTTCAAATTTTGTTGTAAATTCAGGAAACTCAGTCCAATCTTCTATTAAAATTTCAACTTCACTAATTAACAGATATTAAAAGAAGGCAAAGAAGTTTATTACCTGATTTACTTGTTAAGAAATTGTTGAACTTGACGTTCTGATAAAGCTCTTGGTTCTATCTTTTGAAACTGCTCAATCTTCTTAAGATGGATTCGGGCTGATGAAAGATCACTATTTTGGAGCAATACCATGTCTTTATACATAGCATCACTTGGAGATATTTTCTCTAAAAATAAATTTTTAAGTTGATTTTTATCAATTCCAAAATCTAACTGCTTTAAAAACAAATCTCTTTTATTCGGACGACAAGACACTAAATACCAACTCATTAAATCAAGAAAAATAAGTAACAGTCAATCAAATTGATATGTTATAATAATAGAGTCATCTAAGTCAATGATTTGAAAGATTTAGTAACTCAAAAAAGTTAACAATTAAAGTAGTCTCTCTTAACTGACCAAAAGAAAAAGTGGCGAAAGCATTACCAATTATCCGTAAAGAAATCGAACAATTACTGGACAATAATATATCCCTTAGTAACCGAGAAGCGGTACTAGGTTTTACGATTGATGGCGAAACATCAAAAGACCTCGACGACGCTTTGTGGATAGAACCCAAGCAATCAGGAACCGTAGTATCAGTGCATATCTCGGATGTCTCGGCAATAATTCAGCCAGGGTCATCCTTAGAAGCTAATGCACTATCACAGGTAGAAACTCGCTATTTAGCAACTAAGAATAAACCCATGTTTCCCTATGAACTTTCGGAAGACAAATTATCTCTACTCGAAGATAAATTACGTTTAACGGTGACAATTCGCATCACTCTCGATGAATCAGCTAATATTAACAATACTTCCCTTCATTTAACCCATTTAACCAGTCTTAAACGATTTTCTTACTCTACGGCTGATGCCACGCTCCATGAACCCTCATCACCCTTTTTCCAGATGCTACGTTACTGTGAACTCTGGGCGCAAAAATTAGCTTGGAAACGCCAAGATGTCGGTGCGATCGGTTTAAGCCGTGTGGGTGGAGTGAACTTAGACGAAGAAGGACGCATCCTTCCCAGCCAACTCTACCATTCACAGCAAATTATCCAAGAATTCATGCTCTTGGCTAATACCGCAGTTGCCAGTTTAGGAGAGAAGCATCGACTCCCCCTCCTCTACCGGAACCATACTGCATCAGCGATCGCCCCCAAAAGTAAAGAGTTAATTGAAACCCTGACCACATTAGGATTACCTGAATTAGTCAGACAAAAGTTACAAAGTTGGTTAAATCCTGCTACTTATTCCCCGACAGTCATTGGTCACTTTGCCCTAGCCTTACCTGCGTACACCCACTTTACTTCACCGATTCGCCGGGTGGCCGACTACGTTAACCATCGTATTCTCAAGTCCGTATTCATCGAAGGCAAAGAATCCCCTTACACCCTAGAAGAACTAAAAGCGATCGCTAATCACATTAACAGTAAACGCACCCAAGTCAAAGAACAACGAGACGAACATTTTCGTGAGAAACGCCTCAATCAAACCGTACACATATTAAGGGATAAAGGAAAGATGGAGAATCTTTCAGATAAAGAATTTTCCCAAATAGTTAAAGATAGTCTCAGGGTATCAAAGTTAGACAAAATCGTACCCGAAGCTATCTCTAGAATAGAAGACGGTAACATCAAACCAGTAGATTTATACTATCTAATCTTTGGAGACTATAATAATTTAAACAATAAGGAGTTACTCAAAAACAGAATTTTAGATTATCTAGAAGAAAAACAAGTAGAAGCCACTCAAATTATTCAAATAGCAGGGACGACGACCCAAACAACCGTAGAATACATTGAAAAGACAACCGCATCGGGAAAATTTGCTTTTTGGTCTGTCTTAGAAGGAGAAACCACAGCAACGCCTGGAATTGCCAATAATAAACAAGCCTCCAAACATCAGGCTAATTATTTATTGATAGAAGGGGTATTAGATCAAAGTTTAGTTCCACCCCAGTTCATTGATGAGAGTGCTTTGCAAGATATGAATTCACAGAAAAACATGGTTCCAACTCAAACAAGCGATGAACCTCATTTTGATAGAGAAATTGAAGAAATCGACTTCTCAGAAGTCCCAGAAGAAGCCCATGACTCTCCTATTGGTTATTTACATGAAGCCTTACAAAAACTGAAAATGAAACGACCTGAATATTTTTATGATCAGGTAGGCAATGATTGGCTTTGTCGTTGTCAGGTTCACTGGTTAGAGGAACTTATTATTGAAACCGAAGCTATTGACGGCTCGAAGAAAAACGCTAAAACTAATGCGTCCCTAAAAGCGATCGCTCAATTAGAAAATTTTATAGAAGAGTTAAAATAATAGTTATTAAATGTCTTGCTTAGAACCTTTTATTTCCATTCCTTCCCAAACGGTTGACCCCAATACTTCCAAGATTCCTTATTAAAAGGACTTCTATATTTTATAATTAGTTGTCTTTCCCATTCTAAGAGAACTTTCTTATCAGGGGGAATATGTTTCCAAAAAGCAGAAACAACCCCTACATTAAGGTTATGTATGCGATGTAATTGAATGTAATTTCTGATATAATCTTTACAATCATGAACCCCAGACCACCGCTTGTTTACAGTTAGCTTTGTTTCACCACAATATAATAAAATAGGTAGGGTATTATCGATTATAAAATAAAGATAACCGTTGTTACTTTCATCAGTAAACTGATGTTTGCGTTCTGGCATTCTCCAAAATAAACAGTCATGGATTGGTAACTCAAACGGTTTTATATCCTCTACTGTATGCCATGAAGTTTTAGGCATCTCGAACAAACTTTGTTGTTGTGGTTGATTATTTTAAAGACTTTCTTGATATTTGAATATTCTCTGTTTCCATTTGATTAAAACTTCTCTATCCATAATCAAATTCTCTTTTTTGGAAGTCAGAGAAAATGAGTTATTCTCAAATAAGTTAAGTTGTTTCATTAAATAATGATTATACTAAAATCTACATAAGACGATACCGACGACGACGCAGTTCAGCACAAGATAATTTCACTGAGGTCGATTTTGAAGAATTATTAGCACAGTCTCAATCTCACTCAATGCCGACAATTGATGATGAGGTGGTATCTGAGCAAAGCACCCTATTTGAGACTCCCTTTCAACCTCTCAGTGAAGCTGAGCTTGCCCAAAAACAAGAACTAGAATCTATTGTAAGTAGTGCTGTTTGGTCTGCTGGTAGAGCCTTACGGGAACTCAGAGACAAAAAGCTGTACCGTGACACTCATCAAAGTTTTGCGCTGTATTGTCAGGAAACCTTTGGTCATTCCCGTCAGAAGTCCGATTATTTAATCATGGCCGCTACCATCAAAGAAAACTTAGAAGCTGGTGGTTGCGAGGTTCTCCCAAAGAGCGAATTTCAAATTAGACCATTAGGGGTATTAGAGAAACCTTCTCTACAAGTAAAAGCATGGGATAAAGCAGTAGCGATCGCCAATGGTAGAGTTCCTCGTCACCACATCGTTAAAAAAGTGGTCAGAGGAATGACCAGAGAGGATGCAGATAATCATTGACTTTTTGAAATTTCTTTATTTCTTATTTGTAAACTTAGCACTTCTTTTCTTAGATTATAAATCTCCAATAAAGCTACAAATAACAACCCGACTAATCCTAGAATAGATAGAGTTACATATTCTCCTGATAAACACTCACGTCCTACTATATTAAGTCCTAAGAAAAATTCTGAGATGGCCGCAAATATATCGTGAGTTCTCGATAAGCGTCTATCTATTTTCCTGAGAAAATAAGTTTTATAAGCTAATACTATTAAAAATCCTCCTAACATAGACAAAATCAACTCATTAGAATCAACATTTCCCCAATTTACATACACAGCAAACATCACTTTTTCCTCCCATTTTTTTTACTTATTGTAGGTATTAGACTGATTTTTTGCCAATTCGAGTAAATTCAAAAATTAGTCTTTTATATTCTTTTTTTTAAATCTTTGCTCAACTTAGTCTAGTCAACAAACTAAGTTTAGTTTACACTAAAAATAGCGGTTATTAACACAATTGTTATGGAATCTATCAATATCCATCAAGCCAAAACTCATTTATCGAAGCTTCTACAAAGAGTGGCACTCGGAGAAGAGATCATTATCGCTAGTCGTGGTGTTCCGGTTGCCAAGCTTGTTCCTTTCTCCAATCAGCACCCATCCCGACCCTTGGGCATAGATCGAGGCAAATTTACCGTTCCTGAAGATTTTAATGATCCTTTGCCTGATGACATTCTCAATGGTTTTTATGGGGACGAGTCATGAATCTTCTCTTAGATACTCACTGTTGGTTATGGGCTTTAAGTGAACCAGAAAAATTAAATCCCCAAGCTTCTAATCTGATCAGCGATTCAACTAATAAGATTTATTTATCAACATCGAGTATTTGGGAACTAGGAATAAAAGCACAATCAGGCAAAATTAAACTACCAGAATCTTTTGAAACTTTTGTACCAAGCCGATTACAGGTTTTTCAAACGATTCCACTACCTATCTCAGCCTCACACGCTATGATAGCAGCGACACTTCCACTGCATCACAAAGATCCCTTTGACAGAATGATCATCGCTCAGGGACAGGGCGAAAATCTCCCCATTTTGACCAATGATGGTGTGTTTCGTTTCTACGATATCACTATTATCGAGATAACCTAGTATGGGTTATGTTGTGCTTACTCTGAGATGTGTGATCGCCACTTCCACAGCCTTCTCCTTGGGATTCTCGAAGGAGCGCACCACTGCCACGCACTGATTAATCAACGGGTCAATCACGACCCTAAAGTTATAATACTTTAATACTTAAAAAGGATGCGTTATAACCAGAATCATCTAAATATGAGGCTGTTGTTCGAGGAGTTTTTTGAAGCTAAGGTAGGCTTCTTCTGGGGTCAGGGGGTCTAATTTTTTCGGGTTGGGAAGGCAGAATTGCCAGGAGTCGGGAAACAAACGTATGGTCAGACTGGGTATCAATCCTAACTTAACTGCTCTTTTTCCCAGTTTTTCAGCTTCTTCAGCCAAGGTCAGTTCATCGTAAAAGAGATGTTTACTCATTAGTGGCTCCTTGTTTTTCACGCTTTGGTTTAGTTTTCAGTTCATCAAGTAGGATTGTTTTGGTTTAACAAGTGTGGGTTTAGGCTCCACAAGCCCTTCACTGTAACCAAGTTCATACAGACTAGCCATTTCACAATTGTGTTGGGGCGGTTGTTTGGGCTTTCCCTCCCAAGCATCAGCCTTCCCTTGATTAAACCAGTCACTACTATCTCTTAATTGATAATCATCCATATCTGAGATGTTAACCATTTATTAACTCTCCTTGCATTTAGAATGGTAGCCAAAATGAAGTAGCCTCAAAGGACTTTTGCCAAAAAGTCATCAGACAGCACAAGGAGACAAAGATACTAAATTAATCCAGGCCCTTTGTGTCGCCAGTCATGATCCATTGTCAATTTGCCTTGTTCATCTTCTGACAACTCTTGAAGGACACGAAGACGCTCGGCTTTGTCTTTTAACTCTTGCGCTTTTAAATCTCCAGGTTCTTTGATGTAGGGTTCTGATTCAATAGCATAATTATTAATCAGTCCTTCTTGGTCGATAGTGTAGCCATCTCTGGTGTGAAGATGTTCCGTATCAGCAGAATCATCATGGTCAACGTGACCAAAATGTTTTCCTTCTCTAGCTTCACGCACTGCCGTTTCCGTAGGAATAATATGGGGATCGTAGTGAGAAATAGTTGGAGTAGAACCATTTTGAGTTTTCATGAATTCCTCCTCGCTGCTCGAAGCAATAAAATGAGTGGGTTTAATAATTTCATTTTAACTTTTATTTCTGCTCTTAATTAAAATATTGATTGATTTTTTACTAACCTTAGCATTTCTTTTTCGAGGGAAGTTAAATAAAGACGATCATTTTTTTTATAAGAGTATGAGATGAGCTTTTTGCTCTAATAAAAATAGAAAGTTCTTTCTAGCCAAAAAAGCTAACGATTGGAGGGAAAAACCATGACTGAAAAACTGTATTTAATCATTTCTGGTGTAATCTTTGCCATAATCGGACTGTTGCACTTGTTAAGAATTCTGTTTCAATGGCCGGCAATAGTAGGAGTATGGTCAGTTCCGTTAGTGGTTTCTATTCTGGCAGTCATAGCAGGAGGAATTCTAACTTTCTGGGCATTTCGTCTGTCTAGAACAGTAGCGTAAGCCGATTTAAAAAGAAACTCTAACTAAATTTCCACCCTAAAGATAGCTATACCTTTATGTCTTCACAAGGGTGGATCTTTAATTGTCTTTTCATCATCGCCATTTCTTCTACCAATCCTTGCACCTGCGCCACCAATTCCCCTACCAGCTTAGTTAGTGCTGGTTGTTTATTCCGTTGCCGTCTCTGAAATTGTGCGACACTAACTTGTTTTTCTAGTTTGTACAGCTTCTTTTCCAACCTCTGAATCTCATTACGACGCTTAATAGCATCTTTCATCTCTTGATACGCTAGACTATCTTTTGTCCCCAAATACTGTACCATTTTAGTCTTACGAGTAGGATTCGGATTATCTTCGGTAGCAGGAGGGTAATAAGCTGTCATTAGCCTGTAATAAGTGTAACGCTTACCGTTTTTCTTGGTAATGCTAGTAGTGCCGATCCAAGTATTAGGTGGTGCTACTGTTCCTTGACTTCGCAGTTGATTGATACGAGCTTTGATGGTAGCTTGGGACATTGGTTTAAGTTAGTGCTGATATATTTTATTATAGTTCGGCACTAACGCGCGAGTCAAGGGGGCGATCATGTATTCAAAGCGTTTTTATGAAACCTACATATTGCTTAAATAATAAGTAATAAAAATCAAAAACTAACTAACTAAAAATATGTGATAAAATGAAGAAAGAATTAAAGATTATAGCACAAGAGATTTGATGACCCTAAGACAACCACTATACAGTAAACAAGAATTTGCTAAACGTGGGGATGAAATTTATGAATCATTGATTCGCCCCCAAGTTGAAGCTGATAATCATGGAAGAATTGTCGCCATTGATATTGAAACAGGTGCTTTTGTTGTAGCTGATGATACGTTAACTGCCACTGATAAATTGTTGGAAAAATGCCCAAATGCACAAACTTGGGTAGTTAAAATTGGTCATCGTGCCGTTCATCATTTTGGTGGGAGAACTTTTAAATCAAGCTGATGATCATTGGATATGTTAATGCTAATTACGAGGCTGTTATTCGCTTAGCTGTAGGAAATGATACGGGGCAAAGATTAGTTATCGATGCTGTAATTGATACGGGGTTTAGTGGTTTCGTTAGCTTACCATCAGAAATAATTGAGCAACTAGAATTGCCTTGGAGTTATAGAGATCGAGGAACTTTAGGGGATGGAAGTGAAGTGATATTTGATATTTATCTTAAAATGTTGGATTGAAGACCCTCAGTTTTACTGACGGGATGAAAATGCAACCAGTCTATTAACTGCGAAGCATCGTTTACACATCAGGACGATCTTGATCTTCTACATATTGTTTGAG
>NETF01000053.1 GCA_002172675.1 unicellular cyanobacterium SU3 | reverse complement strand
TCTGTTTGTTCTCCGTATATATCCAAAACTTCTTGTGCAACCTGTTTTTGGTGATGTCGAATAATCAATGATCCTACGACAAAAGTGATAAGACTAACTAAAAATAGTCTAAAAAGCGTTTTTTTTTGCTTAGTTTGTGTCATTGGTTGTTATATCACTCTAAATTTTTATACTCAAACTCCTATATACTTAGGATTCCCAAAAGAGAAATAAAAAATCAAGTGACTTGATTTTCTTCTATCAGCCAGATCCAAGAACAGCGAAAGTAAAGGTTAGAAAGGGGTTGGGAAAGAATACGTGCAAAATCGGTCACGGTGTAAAGTTTTGTAACTTACCATGTATATACAGCCTAAAAAAACATTGCCTAGAAGACCCCCTTTTAGGCAATGTTTAATCTGAAAAATCCCAATCTATAACAGTTTGAAGCTTCTTGATTTGAGATAGTCCACTGCCATTTTCGGCAAAGTTATTTTTATTAATGCTAACTTTTAGCGATCGCAAAGATTTAATATTAAAGTGTTATTAACTTGATCCAAGATCATCGATCCATCGATCCCCAATACCCTAATGATTTCAAGATCAATCTTCATAGTTTTTGTTTCCCTCTTATTGACGTTGAGATCAGAAAATATTACATTTTTCAGAAATTGATTTTTTCAATCTTTTGCATTAAAATATTCTGGAAAGATTAAATACTTGAAAAAAATGAAAAACAAAATCTCCCAAGCAGAGAAAAAAGCCAAGCAGCAAACAAAGGAGTTTATTCCTTCAGATAAAGTCCTAAGAATCATTCCTCATCAACTAGGGTATATGTTTTATTATTTTATAAACCTGCGTTATAGATATCAGTATTATCATGCTCATTATGCCTGTTATTCTATTACTGATAGTTTATATCGTCTGCATTATTTAGTAAAAAAAGATTGGATATCAAAACATCATTTACCATCAATGAGCAGGGAAAAGAGAGCTTTACATAATAAAAATGCTGAGTGCTATTATCAAAGTTTTAGAATGGCTTCTCAAATATCAGCTTATTCCATTAATGAACCTTTATGTGCTTTTAATATTTTAAGCGAATTGCTACTTGAAGATAAGCTAACTACTGTCTCTCCAAATTTGGTTAAAAATAGAAAAACAGATTTTTGTAAGAAATTAGCTAATGATAATCGTAAGTTGAAAACTTTTGAAAATCCTTTTGAGCCAAATACTTTTACCTGGTTATTTATACAACAAAGCATCGAATTAGCAGAGAAATACGATCAATTTAGAAAAAAGTTTTGGAGTCCATTCGTTTCGGCACGTCAGAAGCTAGTGACAGAAGCAAAAAAATCAGGAGGAATAATTTGTCCCCATAAAGATGGGTCGAAAGTTATTCTGCCTGGAAGTAAAGGCAAAGTCACAATCCCTTTATCACAAGCGATGGGAGACGAAAAATAAAATAATTGCGAGATTTAAGGAGCTAATTAACGAAAGGCTCTTTTTTATTCCTTTTTTTGCTTTAAAATCAATTTCGTTTCTACAAGCCTTACAGGAAGTGGTTTTCAGCCGACAATTATTTTTTGATTCAAAGCCGGATTTCTCTGAGATACTAAAAAGAAGAAAGTTGAAGGGTGTTTGCCTATCGAATCAAAAAATACTTCACTTGACCGGGTATTTGCCCAAAATAAGCCAGTTTACGATTCTCTAGGGGGACACACCCCCACAACAAACAAACTAATTATCTTGAATCGTATCTCAAAATCACCCTTTTAGTAATACTAAAAGGGTATAGGCTCAAGTAGTATCTTTGATCGCTAAAATGGCAAAACCCCCTTTGTTACAGCAAAACAAAGGAGGATTAAATGGTCCAAAAATTTTTAAATCTTAGTAACAATTATAGTAACAATCACCAAAATAAGCAAGATTGTTCACCCCCCCGTCGCCCCCGTTGCAACGAGAAAACGGAAGTAATAAGCCTTTCTCGGAAGTCCAACCCTGCTTTTTGCCCCATTCACGGCAATTTTATTAAGTGGGGGGTGAGATAATGCAGAAGCCTTTTTACATCTGGGAAAGCCACTGGCAGGAATGGCGAGATAGCTGTGTTGATCCGTCCATCATCTCCTTAAACGTCGAATCCCTCGATGGGACAATGGGGGAATCAGAGCCGATAGAGAAACTGTGTTATGCCGTCGAACGAAATAAAACTAATGCTTACAATGGTTGGCCAAAATCAGTAATTGATCGCTATAAACACACCACTAACGGGGGATGGTGGGTTAATGGAGTTGACCCTTTAACTGGCGTAGTCCGTCAATGGGGACAATTTAAGAGCGATCGCCCCTACACCTACCAGGAACACCCCGACGGCTTTGGTAGTGGCAGTGAACCTAAGATCAAAACCATCAAGTATGAAGCCCCGAAAAACGTACCCACCGAGGCCATGTTTTTGGCTGTAAGCTATAGAATAGGGTATAGAGTCGCAAAAAGAAACGGATTAGGGAGAGAATATGGCAAAAGGATTCTGTCAGAAGCAAGAAAGCTTGAAAAAACACTCAAAAGCCAAAAAATTAAAACAAAAGGCTTTGATAGCTCAAGAAAACCTAGAAGCAATGGGGATAAAAGCGGAAATGGAGATCAACCCCGATACAGGGGAGTCTCTGACGATAATTCGAGATCCAGAAGCCAAACGTCAGCTATTCAAGAGGTTAGGATATTAACTTCTGAGTTCCTAGATACCTGCGATCGCTACTTCTGGAAATGGGTACAATCGAAGACAGAGATAGCGATCGCTATAACTGAGGGTGCTAAAAAAGCAGGTGCATTATTAACGCAAGGGATAGCAGGAATTAGTATTCCTGGGATATTTAATGGATGCCCTTGTCAAAAAGACGAATATGGTCATAAGATAGGTTTTCCTCAGTTATTACCCGATTTACAGCTATTTACTGGGAATGATAGAGAAATCAATATCTGTTTTGATAATGACCATAAGCTCAAAACGCGGTTGAACGTCAAAAAAGCGACTGAGAGACTGGGTAAGCTGTTTGCTGTGACCGGCTGTAAGGTTTCTGTTATGCAGTGGGTAAATTGCCCTGAGAAGGGCATCGATGATCTAATTAAGTCGAAGGGTCAAGATTATTTTGAAAGTGTCTTTAAGGCGCGTTTATCATTAGCTGATTACAAACTGAAAGGAATACTCACCCTATTTCCTGATCTAACCATCTGTGAACGGTACATCCCAGAAAGCTTGGTTTTCCCAGAAAAAGCAAAATTAATCGCACTGCGATCGCTACACGGAACGGGTAAGACTGAGAAGTTGGCTAGAGAAGTACAGAAAGCTTTAAACAATGGTCAAAGGGTTATTATTATTGTTCATAGGGAGCAATTAGCCCGTGAATTAGCCCGTCGTTTCAATATTGATTACCGAACGGATATCAATAAAAAAGACTTAGGTAGTGGTCAATTTGGCTATAGTTTATGCATTGATTCCCTGCATGACAAAGCCAAGATAATGCCGTTTGACCCTGATCATCCTCAGTGGGAAGATGCTGTTATTATCATTGATGAAGTTGAACAAGTTTTATGGCATTTACTCAACAGTCCGACTTGTCAAAAAAACCGTGTCAGAATCCTTAAAACCTTTAAAAGATTACTACAACGAATTGCTTTATCCAAAGAGGGTAAAATCTTCATAGCTGATGCTGATTTATCTTCAATTAGTATTAATTACATAGAGCAATTAATAGGCTTAAAAGTACCTAAATACATTGTTGATAATAGCTATGTCCCTGATGCTTCTAGACTGCTTTATCGTTTTCTCAAAAAAGATCCAGGGGAATTAATAGCAAAACTAGAAGAAAACGCAAAATTAGGACAGAAAATAATCTGTCACACCGACGGACAAAAATATAAAAGCACATGGGGAACCCGTGCCTTAGAAAGCTATTTAAGAAAGAAATTCCCTAGCTTAAAAATATTAAGAATTGATAGAAAATCAGTCAAGGATAAAAATCATCCTGCTTTTGGTTGTGTTGACAAATTAAATGAAATTTTACCTCAGTTTGATATTGTTATCTGTAGCCCCGTTATCGAAACAGGCGTAAGCATAACTGTTGACCATTTCGATTCTGTTTATGTCCTCAGTCATGGGGTTCAAACGGTTGATAGTGTCTGTCAAACAATGCAAAGAATAAGGTCAAATATCCCCCGTTATGTGTGGTGTAGAAATTACTCACCTACTCGGATAGGCAATGGCTCAAATGATATTAAAAATCTCCTCAAATCGACTCACAAACTGGCTTTTGCCCATATCAACTTATTAATGAGGATGGGAATAGAAGAGGCTAACGAAATTACTTTTTATGAGGAAAATGAAGATATAAAAAGCTTCTCACCCTCATTAATAGCATGGGCAAAAAGAGCCGTTATCATCAACAATCAAAATTATAATTTTGCTGATAATTTATTTAGCAAAGCAGAGAGAATAGGATATAAAATAGTAGATATAGATGATGAAGAAAAAGATTTTACAGAGGTTAAGAAAGAGGTCAAGGAAGTGGCTAAAGGTAACTACAAAAATCATACTAAGAGAGTAGAAGAGTCTCCCGAACTCGATGACAATACTTATCAAGAATGGCAAGAGAGAGATGACTTAACAGAAGCACAAGAGGAAACCCTAAAGAAAGCACAAATTAGCCGTATCTATGCCACTAATAGAGTTAATTCTGAACTAATAGAAAAGCATGATAATGGATGGTTTAACCAGTTGCAATTACACTATTATCTAATATATGGTAAATGCTTTATAGGGGATAAAGAGAAGAAAGCACTAGCTAAATTGAAAGAACAATCAGACAATGGGGAATTATTCAAGCCTGATGTTTGTAAGAATAGTTTAGTCACTAGAATATTCTGCTTAGAAACCTTAAATATAGAGCAGTTTTTTGATCCTGAAAAAGAATTTACCCATGAATCGCTTAAGGAATGGTACGAAAAAATAGATAACCCCGTTGTCAGGTTTCAAGTTAAGACAATTCTGGGTGTCTCCATCGGTAAAGAACGATCAGCGATCGCAGTGGCTCAAAGAATCCTTAAGGTCTTGGGTTTAAAACTTGAACTTAAAGAGCGTCGAAGGGTTAACAAGGGTGAGGAGGCTACAAGGATCTATCGTGGCTGTGAGATTGACCACGATGACCGCCTAGCTGTATTTGATCGGTGGCTAGAAAGGGATTTGGCTAAAGATAAGGAAGACGTAAATCAAGCAGCTTAAACCGTGACACCAAACCTATAAATAAACTATTTAATTAAATACCACTTGTCACAGCTAAAACCTAGTTTAGCCCGAATTCTATTAATTACTTTCTGGGTGAGGAATATTTTAGATAGAATAAAATCAGTATAAAAATACTATTATTAATGAAAAAGCACTATTATCTAAAAATAAATAGGATGCAGTTTAGGCAATTAAAATTTATTTCGGCTGACCCCGAAGATCCTAATTTTGCTCTATTAGAATCTTATTCTATTCCTGGGAGAATTGAGAGAGCAGCTTTTAAAGATTTATTTAAAAAGCTCCCTGTTTATTTAAAAGAGAATGGGAAGCCTGAAAAGCCGAATAAGCAACCTAGTATAATCTGATGAGCAATAGCGACTTGAATGCTAATTTATATCAGCTATAATAAAAAAATACTATCGTTTACGAAACTATGGCTAGACCAAGAAAAGAACGATCACTAGACTTAAATCCTAAGAGTAAGCCTGATAAATTAGATCCCCAATTAATGGCTAAAATCTGCTTTGAAATTAAGTATCTTTCGGGTAAAAAAACAGCAGAAAAAACCAAAGGACAGATTTTAAATGAGTATGGGATTAGCTATGATTCTTATTATAATTGGCTAAAAAAATTAGATAAAAATAATCCCCAATATGATCCAGTTTTTGAAAATGCCTATAAAGAACTACTCTATGAATTTTTAACCCAAGAAGATAATGCTTGGTTAATTCGTTCCAAAGAAGTTTATGCTGGAATCTGTGATTTAATGGAAACATTAACTGAACAACTCAATAAAGAGATTTTAGAAAGGCAACCGTTAAATAACACTAAAATTACAGCCCTAACTTTATGTTTTCAATGGGGCATTAAAACTCAAGAAATGTTTATGGCTCTTAAAGATGTTGAACAAACCAAGTTTTTATTAGGGATTGATTCGCATAACTAAGGTTTATTCAACTGTCTGAATTGGGTCATGAAGGTCATGGCCAATCCTAACAGCGATCTCGAAGAGATCCTCTTTGCGGTGCGCTAGTGAGCAATATTATAGTAATAAGTCAAATAAGCTAAAAATAATGATATTTTGTCCAAGACCTGGGGAATACTTTTAAAAACTATTCTTTAAAATGATGAAATTCTTAAAAGTCCTATCCTTGTCAGCGATCGCCTTAACACTTATACCTTCTTCTATGTCTGCTCAAGAAATTTATGACATAGGTTATATGGAAGGATTTGGACAAATGTATTTGCAGACGCATAGTGAGCCAAAGCAAGGAAATATAGCCTATGGAACTTATTTTAATGAGACTTTTGAAATTCCTTTTGAAGTTGATTGTAGAAATTATGCAAGCAGGGGTTTATACATTTATGCTCAAGGAGAAAGAGGCGAAATAAAAATAAACCCAATTCAGAATCAAGCTTGGACTCCGATTGAGCCGAGAATAAGAAATTTGCTGTGCAACTGATTGCTTATTCTACCCAAGTAGAATAAGCAATCAACCTTTAATAAAGCTCAACTGTTTGGTCTGTCGTAATACGTCCTCTAACGAAAGTACTACATTACCTGCTGTAGAACCGATCGCACTGCCACGTTGACCATCAACACTGATATTGATCGTATAATTAGTCGTGTTACCTCCTTTTCCTAGCCCTTGAATCACTTGATCCAACTGGTTAGGAATTTTATTCATTGACCCAGGGAAAGCGATCTAACCTAACCTTCTCCAGCGATCGCCTCTAACTTCCCACTCCTCAAATAGATTCTTGTTTTTGCCAGTAGGATTAGTTTTCCCGTTTCGCCACCGGTTGACGGTAGAAGCAGTGGTTTTCTTTCCTTGCTTAGCCAAGAGATCAGCAAGCTCCCTATCAGTCAGTCCCTTGTCAGCGTTGTTAGCGATCTCGGAGAGATCCGCTAGAGAGTGCGCCTTCTCGACCTCATCATCTCCAATCTCTTGCTCTATCTGCTTTTTTGGCAACTTTTCAGAATTTGCCGTTTCTAGAGACGTTGTTTCTTCAATGATGTTTATGTCTTGATTATTTTTTAAAGTGGCTTCTAGCTCATTCTCAGAGGAGTTATTTTCCGTATTATTTTGTGTACGTTGTATTTTATTGTCATCCTCACTTATAATACTCTGTACACTTTGTAAGGTATCTACATCATTATTACTTTGTGTACTTTGTAGTCTTTTCTCTAAAGCCTTGTCAATCAAGTATTCTAGGTTTCCTGTAATACCTTGTAATTCCTTGTGTACAGTCTCTTGTATGATGTCGTGTACGTTGTCAGACAGATACTTTTTTACCTCATCCCTGATTACCTCCTGAGTACCTTGTGTACTTTGTAAGCTATCCTCACCCTCACCCCATTGATGGGACTGGTAAAAAACAAGTGCATCTAGTATTACTTGGCTTCGATTTCCCCCTGTACCTTTCCGTGATGGGTAGCGATCGCTTGCTTTATTTTCTATTGCCTCTAATAAATCAAGGGGAATCCGTACCGTAATAGGCTTATCAGTTATGGTTTTAGCGTTGTTGTCAGTCATTGTATTATCTTGTGTACGTTGTATTAATACTATAGCTATTACTTTGTACACATTGCAATACAAATAAGATAATCAGACTAAGTGTACATTGTGTGATAAAACTTGCTTATCATTTATTGACATACATTGTGTACAGAGTAATACTAGAGCTATAGAACACAAAGTACACATCGTAAGACAATGAATCAAACAACGACCCACAACACCCTTACCTCTGATATCGATAGCTTATTGGCTAAAATTGAAGCTTATCCTAATATTTTAGGGGATGTAGAGGTAAATGAGGAAATTATAAAGCTTATGCTCTCTATTGGTAAATCAATCGAATCTTTAAAGGAATTGAAGCAAGCGATCTCGGAGAGATCCGCGTAGCGGTGCGCTAACCATCAGGCATAAAATAAAAGCAGTCCCCCAGAGGCAACTAGGGGACATCAATAAAGTAACTACTTTGAGAGTAACACGATGTCAGAAGACAGATTAGACCGAATTGAAAAGATTGTCGAATCCAATGCTAAATCGATCCAGGCGTTAAGTGATGCCGTAGCACAAGACAGAAAAGAATGGAATCGGGATCGTCGTCATATTTTTGATTGGATGGCTAGATTATCAGCAGCACAAGCAGACTTTTACGAAGTTCAAGCTGATTATATTCGTCACATTGAGACGATAGAGGATCGATTGGCGACAATTCTTGATCGATTGACTCCAGAAAAAGAAGAGTGACCGCCTTCCGCGGTCACAGGCAAGCCCCGGCTTTTAAAGCCGGGGAACCTGTGACCTTAGCCTATCTATCAGGGTGGCCACCACGGCCACCAATTAAAAGAAAATCAAGTGTTGATAATGGCAGTTTTCACTCCTTCAATAGAACTACAGTATCAAAATGAGTAATTTAGTATCTCTCAATAACAACCTCACCCACCTAACTCCCCTAACCCCTACAACCGACTGGGATCTGATCCTTCAAGACTGGTTATCAACCAAGCGATCGCCACATACTCAACGGGTTTATCGAAAAGACATAACTAACTTTATTACCGATGTCGATATGACCCTCGGAAAGTTCCTATCAGGTGACAGGTTTCAAGGTCATGAGTTATTAACCAGATATAAAGGTCAAATGATATCTAAAGAGTTAACCCCTGCTACCATTAACCGACGGCTGGCCGCTATTAAGTCGCTGGTTAGCCATGCTTATCAATGTGGTCATTGTGAGTTTACGTTAGAAACAGTTAAGGGTGAGAAGATGCACCAATACAGGGATACATCAGGGATTGGCCTTGACCGATTTAAGGATGTTCTTAACGGGGTTGACCGGTCAAACATCATTGGGATTAGAGATTATGCTCTATTAGTTCTACTTTGGTCCAATGCCTTACGGCGGTCAGAAGTGGCTAAGGCTTCAATTAAAGATTTTGACCCCGATGGGATGACGTTACGCATCTATGGGAAAGGGAGGGGAACAGAGGCCGAAACGGTGTCACTGGGTAAAGGGACTGTAATGGCGATCTCAACCTATCTAGAGATGAGAGAAGATGTAAACCCTGATGCCCCATTATTTGTAGCCCATAAACCTGGGTACATTGGGCATAGATTACACACCAACTCTATCTATAAAATTGTTCAGAAATGGTGTAAAGAAGCTGGGATCACTAAGGCTATGTCCCCCCATAGAATTCGCCATAGTTCAATCACCACGGCTTTAGATGTGACAGATGGGGATGTTCGGAAAGTTCAAAAATTAAGCCGTCATGCCAACCTCAATACTTTGATGATCTATGACGACAATAGAGTTAATGCTCAAAGAGAAGTTACTGCACTGCTTGATGGAATGGTTTAAAAAATGAAAAATAAAAACGGGTTAGTAAAAGCGTTTGAGTAGGAAATGCTAAAAAATGATACTTTATGATAAATTATCCCAATATGGACGTGGGCTTTTTTGTAACGTTCAAAACACACTTTGTGAGCGATTTATTATGAATGACCAAAACGAGCAAAAAGACGAGAGTAAAACAGACTTACCTAAAGTAGCAAAAAAAGAAACAAATAAATCAGATCTTTCCTCGGAAAACACGACTAACTACAAAATATTAAAAGAGAAATTAGAAGTAGAAGTAAATGGCATTAAAGAAAGTATAAATATTTTTAAATGGTTTGCTGGTACTCTAGCGACTGTTTATACTTTATTCTTAGTAGGTTCATATATTAACTATAGTTTAGAAAGACAAAGTCTTGAAGAATTTAAAAAAGAAACACGTGATGAGTTACTAGGAGAAATAGATGAAGAAGCTGACATTAAAATGTTAGGCAAGAATAACAGTCCTTTAGAAAATCAGACTATAGAAATAGATAAGTTATATGTTAGGAGGTTTGATGATAATAGAATCCCTTATAAAACTCCAAGATATAATTTTACTTACAGTATTACGATAAAAAATGAGGGAAAAGGACTGGCTAAAAACGCTGTTGCGAAATTTTATTGGACAGAAGATTTAGCTGGTGATTTTTCAAATTCACCTAATACAAATTATTCTACCGACGAACCTGATTTTGATTATGAAGCTATTGATAATTTAAGTAATGGCCCAATAGGAATGTTAAGGTTTAATATGAGTTATAGTAATAGCAATAGGATTTGGGTATTTGGTAAGTTCAAACCAGGGACCTATCCTATGAAAACAAAGATTTATTACGGTGAAGATAAAGTTGTGGAAAGTAACTATAAAATAAAAATATCGCCAAATGTTGAAGTCGTAGAAATTTTTACAGATGATAGCTCAAAATTTAATGATGAAGGAAGTTGAAAAATCTATAATTTATTAGATGTAGTGGCTTGCAAAAGCTAGAGCCTCATGAATAATTCAGGCTAAGTGATTGAAAATATCACCCTTCTTTTGTGAACTTAATCACTAACAAAAATTAATAAATAGAATACATTTATATATAGATAGTTACATCCTTTGTTTAGTTCTCTCTTGTCGTTTTTTTCTGTGATCATATTATTGAGAAATAAAGAATTTTTTAGCTAAGAAAATTATAGTAGAGGGGGGGATAAAAGCAGTGACTATAAGCACAAGAATCCTATGATGATCTACATCTGCCGAACGTTTATGCCTGAAACTCTCAATAATTCTAGTTATCTTTCTGCCGTTTTATTTGAATTATCTCAGTTAGATAACGACTAAAAAATTCTCCCGATTAAAAGAGATCCTAATCACAGCATAACTAATTTCAAAAAGCCATATTAGGGATAGTCGTAGCTACGACGAGTAAAACAGAAACAACTACCGTTCTGGAAAAAGGAGTATCTAGGTACTCCTTTTTTATTATTCCTACTGTTGAGCTATATTGGTTGTTTCGTGAATACCTTTGGGAATACTGAGGATAGAATTCTAGACTTTGATGGTTATGGGTTCGTAAGTTCTTGGTTAGAAAACTAGAGAAGTTTTAAGGATACACTCTATATGGATATGGGTTCTGTGAACTATTACGAAATTCTAGGAATATTGCCTCAAGCAACAAAACCCGAAATAAAAGCAGCTTACTATAAGATATCTAAGGAACTTCATCCTGACAAAATCCCTCTAGATACTCCAGAACTAGCTCGCTCAATTCTTGAGGAAAAATACAAAAAAATTACTGAAGCCTATAGTTGTCTAATTGATCCTGATCAACGAAGAGAGTATGATCAACAGATTGATACTGAGCAACATGATAATTATCGTTCTGATCATAGTGGACAAGATAATACTTATTATCAGGACGATAACTCTGAAGTTTGGTTTGATGAAAATCAAATAAGATGGGCAGCTGAAAACTTAAAATTTCAACTTGCTCATATAGAACGAGAGGCGGAACAAAGATACACCTATCAAATTAATTTGATCGAACAAGAGTTACTAACAGCCGTCAAACAAATTAACTACCAAGGATCTATCGATGCTCTTCAATCTATTGTAGATAAGAGGCAATCAATTACTAACGGAATTATCTGGTTTATTGTTGGATTTATTGTGTTATGTATTGGAAATTATTTACTTGGTTTGCTTGGAGTTATTCTTACATTTATTGGATTTTTAAAGATAATTTATGGCATCCAAATGTCATTAAATCGTAATAATAAAATTTTAAAAGCAAAGAGATTACATCGGGAATTTATTTATAAACAAGAAAAATATTTACAGAAAAAAAATGAAGAAATCTTGAAAGCAAAAAATCAAATTAAGTCTCGCATTCAGCAGTTTCGAGCTATTCCTATATCCACCATTACCAGAGATTTTTTCAGAAGTTTATCTTCAGAAGATCAGCTTCTTCTTCTAGTTGCAATTCACGAGAACAAGAGCCAACTGAATACAGAAGAGCAAGAGATGGTTCAAGTTGCGTTAGGGATTGGTGCCGCTGCCGTTCTCTTAGGACTAATGGGATTAATGGGACTTTAGTAAAAGGCTAAAATAAGAAGCGATCTCCATAACCTCTTTTCATAAACATCATCCTTTAACTAACCCCAAGTTGAGACCAAGACAAGTTTCAAGTGGCTCAAACACTAAAAACTGCAAAATTGTTGCTTATTGCCCCGTATGACAGCCTCGCTAGTTTTTCCCAAAAATACAGATTTTTTAGACTTCATCAGGGACTAATTTTTAGTTCCTGATAAAGTTATCTTAAAGTTTTCAACGCGATTGTTCTTTGTGTAACCTCTCTATCTCTTTTTGAACCTTTTCTGCTTCTCTTATCGTCCTTTCTGTTTGTTCTCCGTATATATCCAAAACTTCTTGTGCAACCTGTTTTTGGTGATGTCGAATAATCAATGATCCTACGACAAAAGTGATAAGACTAACTAAAAATAGTCTAAAAAGCGTTTTTTTTT
>NETF01000052.1 GCA_002172675.1 unicellular cyanobacterium SU3 | reverse complement strand
CCCGCGCCGTCGTACGGCGCAAGGGAACGCGCACCAAGAAGTAGCCAGGGAGTTTATTATAGAAAAGCTTTCAGCCCCGAATTCTTTGACAGCATAATCTTTATTTTCTGTCAATGCGAAACTTCTAGTTGGGACGAATGTCTAACATAAAGGATATGTACAGTCATCTCAATTACGGTAAAAAGAATGCGATAGGTGTTTTTGCCTTTGCCGTAGAGAAGTTGTCGGATTTCTTGTTCAAAAAAATTGTTTTCAAAAGCAACAGAACAACGGCAGTACGTCTTTGAGTCACTTTCGCCATGCGCCATCCTTCTATGGGATTACAGACCATAAAAACGTTAGCTGTACCATTACGCTCATATTGATAATCATAACGTTTTATTTGCCCTGGTTTAGCTCCAATTGGTTCGATTGTTTCAGATACCAGTTGTTTTAACTGTTCATCTAGACAAATGACGGGAAAATCTGGGTCAAAAGGTCGTTGATAAACCTCTAATACCGATTCCATATAATAGACTTGCCTCTGCATTCTTTTTTGGAGGAATTACCCATGATTCAACTAAATGTGGTTTTAATTGATTTTTTTTAGAGTTTGTCTTAGAGTTTCGTGACTAATTGTCTCGACATAGCCCAATTCTACCATTTTGTCTGCTATTAATCGTAGCGTCCATTTCCCTCGACCTTCAGGTGGTTCACAAAAGAGCGATCGCCAACAAATGTGCTTCTCCTTCTCCGTCTAAACGTCTCTGTTTTCCTCCACCATGTTGTCTGTTTAATGCTGCATCTAACCCAAGTTCGACAAAACGTTTTCTTACCCTTTCTATGGTGGGGATACTGATATCTAAAGCGGAGGCGATCGCTTTATCTGACCAACTTTCAACAGGTTGATTTATATCTGCTTTAAGCAAAATTCGAGCATGATTAATCTTGTAGGCTGCGTGCTTACCTGTAGTGACCAATTTCAATAAGGTTTCTCGTTCTGCTTCACGCTTGATCGACAATATATTTCTTGAGCATTCATTTCAGTTCTAAAAGTTTCTCTCAATTGTACCTTAGTAACCTATCACTTAGAACTTGACGAACCACTAGGGACATGATAGCTTTGTAGATGCCTTCTAACCATCTTCAGGCGTTACGAGGAGAAGAGTGACTAACCCAATAATATCCGTCTTTGATACCTTGTTCAGCTTCAGGCTGGATGATGACTTGATATTTGTCCTTCATTAAGCTTCGTCTAATTGGTCAAACATCTCATTAAAAAAGCTTTCTGCGGTTCTCCCTTCTCCTTCTTTCATCTGGTCAAGTCCCCGTTTAATCCCTTTAAGGGTTTCCACAAGTTCGGCTGCATTAAGTAGTGGGCTATCAAGTCTGTATTGAGGAATGAGTTCAGAGTTAATATGGAAAGAAGAATTCAGTAACGCACAATTGAGCGATCGCCAAAAAATGCTCTCTAAAAAATATATTGTGGATTTAACCCCGTCAGAAAGAAACTATCTTGAAGAAATAACAAACAAAGGTAAAACAGGAGTTATTCAAGATCAATTGAATACTCATATAAAGGCCTCTTTATACAAAGCTTTTCCTCCTGTTGAAGCCAAGAGAATTTTGGATAAATTAGAGTTTCATTATACTCCTAAACATGGTAGTTGGTGAAGCAACGCGGTCTTGGGGGTTTCCCCATGAGCGACTGCTGAACCCGAAGGGTTGAATATGGCCGAGATTGAATTAAGTGTTTTAAATCGTCAGTGTCTTAATTGTCGTATCCCCGATAAAGATACTCTCAAATTAGAAATTACTGCGTGGGAAGAAAAGCGAAATCAAAAAGCCAGTTCTGTTAATTGGCGATTTACTACAGCAGATTCCCGTGTCAAACTCAAGCGTCTCTATCCCTCAATACAAACTTGATGACCTAGTAGGGTTTGATAAGATTCAGCATCTTGTACTACGAGTTCAGCTTTGCCATTAACAGTCAAAACAAGGGGGTGTTTAGTCCGTTTGAGGTTTTCAACCAGTTCGTTAGTATTGCGTTTGAATTCGGTTAGGGAACGGATATCTTTCGTTAAGTCAAGCATAGTTTTCGCATTGAATACGCATTTAATTCTATGCTATCACTTTAACATTTTTATTAATCTTTAGCTTAGGCTTTGCTGAAAAAGTCACTCAAAAAATTAGCAGGCCAAAAGCCAATAATTTATCTCCGAATTAATAACTTTAACTGCTATAAAAGAATTTAAAGAATAAGGTTCTGTTATCACTTTTTGCTTGTTTAGTTTAAATGTATTACTATTAAGAGAAAATGACCAAAAAAGTAATAATAACTGCCCAAGCAGTTGGGAAAGATTGACCACTAAAAATGTAATAGCAATGGCAGTTTCTGAGGTTTCTTTAAGCTTAGTTTTAACTTTTCAATTTGTCCTTGTAAGTCCCCTGATTCATTAAAATTCTCCCAACTTATTCGGTCTAAAAATATATAATTATCTACATAGCTTACTGAGAGTTTAGCTCCAAACTCTGTAGGTTTTCCTGCTTTTCCTCTTACAATAGGTCGAATATGCGGTTGAGTTATGCTGACAATTCTTTGGGGAATACTTTGAGTTTCTTTTTCCCACATCTGGTACTGCTGTTCATAGACTTTTTTGACAGCTTCCAGAAGATTTCTTTGTCTTTTATTTAGGCTATCTAGAGTCGCTCCTTCTAAAATTAGTTTTTCTATACTGACTAAATTCTTTTCAATATATTTGAGTTGTTTTCTAATCGCTTCTCTTCCCTCTTTGCTTTTTAGCTATTCTTAAATACTCTTTTCTTGCTACATTCCGATACATTCTTGGTTTTTTCTTGAGTCTTCCTTTTATAGATTTATAGAGACTATCTATTATCTGTTCTGTTGCTTTTCGTCCTTGATTTAATATTTCTAAGTCTGTCGGATATTTGATATCTCCGGGGGCGCAAGTGGCATCTAAGAGCAGCTTGCCTTTATTTTCCCTCTCTCCTATTTCTTCTTCTTCTGACCCCTTTTTTTTCGATTTCTGCTCTATTCTTTCCCTCCCTCTTTTTACCATTTCTTCATTAATCCTCTTTACTAAATCTACATTTATCCTTTGTCTAAAATGTACCATCATTGAGGCTTCAAAGGGAGGCTTAAATGTATAGGCTTCTAAACCTATAAAGTATTGTAAATATGGATTTTCTCTTATTTGTTCTACGGTTTCCAAGCACGCTTATTCCTAGTTGTTCTTTAATTATTAATGCCCCTAATGCCATCCTAAACGGTTTAGCTGGCGCACCTTTTTCCACTTTAAACTGTTTGGCATATTCTTCTTCAAATTTTTCTATTGGTATCAATTCGGCCATGATTACCCAACGATTTTCTAATGATAACTTGGTTCCTGGTAGTAATTCAAAATTTTCTGGGGTAATTGGCGAGTGTTGTTTCTTACGGTACATTTGTTTTACTGAACCAGGTGCAAGAGGCTTTTACCAATTTTAGGGCTTTTTGGGCAATAAGGGCTGCTTTTTTGTTGCACTTTTTCTTTCACTAGATCGGTCTGTAACCTTGATGGATTAACTGTTCTATCCTTTATAAGCAAACTCTATATTACGCAAAATCGGCGTTACAGATACCTATTTTAATTTTGCAGACACTGGCTACAGATTTTTATCTCTGACATAATACCATAAAAGGGCATAAACTCGTTAATAGTTGAAAAATATTCTCACACATTACGAAATGTAACGAAACTCAATTAATCGGAATATTTAAAGAATAAGTAAAATAGAATAACTCTAGTTTATTAATTATCAATCAAAGATAAATATCCTTGTACTAAGTCTGCATCAGATAGTTTACCGGATCGTTTATAATTTTCTTGTGCTTGCGATAATAGGGTTTTTGCTGTTTCTAACTGTTGATTAATAACTGCAACGGAAGCTAAACCCGTTTGAGATGCTGCTATTTCTTCTATATTCTCTCTCGATTTTGCTAATTCCAGGGATTGTAAATATTGTGTTTTTGCTGCTTCTATTTTACCTAAATAAAGATACATATCTCCTAAAAGTCTATGAATAATAGGGGTTTTAGATTCAGTTTTGACGATACTTTCTAAGGTTTTGAGCGCATCTAAATATAACTGTTGATTTTGATTCACATAAACATCAACTAACATCAATGCTTTGGCTTCTTCGCTGACATCTACTGCCATAATGTCATCAATTTCTTGTTGTATAGTGTCTTGAATAAAAAAGGATACTCTATTTAATCGAAGTTGATAAAAAGGAGAATTATCATTACTTGTTGTCACAGATAAAACATAAGGAACTTTGGGACGAAAAGCCGAACCATTATAAATAATGTTAGTATCATTAACCAATTTTTTCCAGATTATTTCTTCTTCTACTGTAATTTTAACTTGATAAGAATCAGCATCTTTGATTGATGGCCAGATTAATATAGGTTGATCGCTCATAATCTCAGTTTGATATTGATAACTCCCATCTAATAATTCTGCAAAAATACTGCCAACTCTCGGATCAGTAGTGCGGTTTCCTGGACAAATATTATTCAGTCCAGAAATATCTCCAGGTAAGAGAGGTTTAATTTTTTTATTAGCACATCTAACTTTTACTTTTGCTGTTTTCGATAGCTTAATTAGATCACCGTATTGAATAATCATTCCTTTGGCTGCTGGTAAAAAATCTTGGTTATCTTTGCGTTTAATAGTGACTTCTCCTGTTAATTCTAAAATCCGTGCAGCTTCAGCAATATTTGAGACACTAATCATAGTAAGAGTGATCAGTAAATTAATAAGTATTTGATAGTTTTTCATAATAATTAATTCTCAAACTTTTAATTATTTAGCTTACCATAGATATATTAATATTGGTGGGTTGCGGTGGATATGAAATTAATAGTTAATACTTTAAGTTATTGCCACCTAACCCATCCTACGATTATTGTGTTTTTTCTTTTGCTACATTAACCCAGATATATTCTTCTGGATAACGATTATTTCCATAGTCAATACAATCACTCCAATATTTTAACGCTTCCGTTTTGTTATTTTGTGCTTCTGCAACTTGCGCGAATAAACAGTAAGCTTTACCTTTTCGTTTATAGTGTTTCTCTTGATCTTTTGATTGATCTAATTTATCTAAATACTCTTCATAGATGTTAATAGCACCGAGTAATAGTGATTTTGCTTGCTTATAATTTTTTAATCCTAAGTTTGTCCAAGCAAGATTAGTATAAATCATATATTTTGCCTTTTGAAAATCTACATCACTATTAACTTTATTTTCATCAAGTTCATTATAAGCTTCTAATAAAGGAAAAATAGCGTCTTGATATTTGTTATTAATTAAATAAATACGTCCTAAATTATTATAAGCTTGTAAACGAACTAATAAATTACCTTGTTTTCCAGCAATTTTATATTCTGTTTTTGCTTGATCTAATTCTTGTAAATCTTCATACAATATTCCTAAGTTATAATGAGCTTCACCATTATCAGGATTAAAAGCGATCGCTCGATTATAATTAGATAAGGCTTTATCCAGTTTATTATTTTCATAATAGTTTTTTCCTTGTTCATTAAAATAATTAGAAAGTTGATTATAGTTTTTATGAATGATAATCAAACTAATAACTAATAATAAAGACAAAACAAAAATAAAGATTTTTTTACGTTGAGAATTAGCAAAAAGAGAATTTAGGAATTCTTCTCCTATTGGGGTTAGTTTTCCTGTAGTTACTAAAGCGACAAAACTAGGAATAAGAATGGTTAAAACACTAAACTGATCAAGTCCACCGCTAAGAATACGAGGAACCGAATCAATGATTAAACTAATAGAAAACCCAGAAAAAATTAAAATCAAGATATTGATTAACCAATCTAAGAATGTCTTCCATTTAGTTGTCTTATGGGGTAACTGCCATTGCCACCACCAAGCATCATCTTGAGGTTGTATTGATCGAACCCATTGATCATAGTCATTAAGGGTAACTATCTCATCTTGATATTGCTGTAATTGTTGATCAAAATAACTAATTTTTTGTACGATTAGCGGAGATATAGCCTCTGTATTGTGTACTGTTTTCTGAATTTCGTCTCGTAATAATAAAAGACTTAGTACAGTATCTGAACTGAAAGAAGTTCTATCTTCTAATGCTTGCAATTTGTTCTCATACTGTTCTATCAGTCTTCTTAATTTAGCTGAAGATGGTTGACCTAACATAAGAATTAATTAATAATTAATAATTAATAATTATCAATTATTAATTATCTCCACAAACTTGTTGTAAAGTGCCGACAAATTCAGGATAAGAAATAGCGGCGGCTTCAGCACGATTAATGATAGTCTTTCCTTTAGCGTTTAAAGCTGCGATCGCTAAACTCATAGCAATGCGATGATCAGTATAACTATCCACTTCTGCAGCGTTTAAAGGAGTGCCTCCGATGATTTCTAAGCCATCTGCTAACTCAGTAATATTAGCCCCCATTTTTTTTAATTCTGAAGCCATAACCGCCAAGCGATCGCTTTCTTTTACCCTTAATTCTGCTGCATCTTTAATAATCGTTTTTCCTGTGGCAAATATGGCAGCAACGGCTAAAATGGGGACTTCATCGATCAGTCTAGGAATAATATCCCCGGCAATAGTGCAGCCTTTTAACTGACAAGCTTTAACCCGTAAATTAGCCACGGGTTCTCCGGTAACGATGCGTTCATTTTCTAGAGTAATGTCTGCATTCATCATTTTTAAGGCTTCTAAAATACCAGTTCGAGTGGGATTAATTCCCACATTTTCGATTAATAATTCTGACCCAGGAACGATAGAGGCTGCGACTAACCAAAAAGCGGCTGAACTAATATCTCCTGGAACAATAACCCTTTGACCCATTAATTTAGGATGACCGGTAATAGTAACACTATGGGTTGTCGAATCAATGTCTAAGATTGCGCCGAACGCTTGTAACATTCGCTCACTGTGATCACGGGATAACGCCGGTTCAGTTACGGTTGTTTTCCCTTCTGTCATCAACCCTGCTAACAAGATACAAGATTTAACTTGTGCTGAGGCGATGGGGGAATGGTAATGAATGGGTTTAAGGCTTTGTCCTCGAACGGCTAAGGGAGCTAATGTATTATGGTTGCGTCCCCATATTTGTGCCGACATTTCTTGTAAGGGTTTGATGACACGGGACATGGGCCGCGATCGCAAAGATGCGTCTCCCGTCACACAAAAAAGGCGATCGGGGTGAGACGCTAATAAGCCTAACATTAAGCGCATGGTGGTGCCAGAGTTCCCTGCATTTAGCACGTCTAGGGGTTCTTGTAGCTGGCCTAACCCAATTCCTTGTACAGTCACTTTATCACTGTTTAATGGGGATATTTTTGCCCCCATAGCGCGGAAACACTCGGCGGTACTGCGAGGATCTTCTCCTAATAATAAGCCTTCGATAATGGTTTCTCCTTCTGCGATCGCCCCTAACATCAAAGCGCGATGAGAAATCGATTTATCCCCAGGTATTTGCAAGGTTCCTTGAAGGGATAAACCTGTATTAGGAGGAGTTATACTTAAAATTTGCTGATTTTCTACGCTTTGCAGGTTAATGATCGACTTAGTCATAGGTTAAGATTCAAAAATTACCCGTCAGATGGGAAAGATGCTGACATAGGTATTTTATCAATGAATAATTAATAATTGATAATTGATAATTAATAATTAATAATTGTTTCTGTTTAAGAGAAACTAACATCTTCATAAATTTCTGTTAAGTTAACTTGAAAATTAATACTTTTTAACATGAAAGTCTCACACTGTGCATGATAAACTTCTAACACCCATAAAGCTTGCTCATTTTTTCTAAAACATTCAATCCGTTGCTGTTTAGTATTGATTAAAACATATTCTTCTAAACTGTCTAAGCTTTGATAATCAATGAATTTATCCCCTCTGTCAAAGGCTTCGGTTGAGTCTGATAATACTTCAATGATTAATTTAGGATAACATTTATAAGTATTAGTTTCTTGATCTTTTGAATCACAAGTAACCAGTACATCAGGATAATAAAAACGATTAAGGGTTTCTAGCCTCACTTTCATATCACTAATATAGACCCGACAATTTGATCCTCTGACATGATTTCGTAATAATGCAAAGATATTTCCTGCAATGGTAACATGAACATCAGATGCACCAGCCATTGCATAAATTTCTCCATCTATATATTCATGTTTAATATCTTGTTTTTGTTCTAATTCAAGATATTCTTCAGGAGTCAAAGGAGAAGATTCTGATAAAGCAATCATAAGAATTAATTGGACAGTTTATATGTTTATAATAGCAGAACTGATATTAAGTAGTAAGTAGAGAGGTTAGCTAAGGACAACCTCTCTAGAAAAATTCAAACTAATGATAGACTATTTTTTCTCTTAAGAGAAAGTTAGTGAAAAAGTTATGAATTTGTCAAACAATTTGAAGCGATTCTAATTTTTTGGACATTCTTTTTAAGAATTGACAGATTTTTCTTTAATTTGGCTTCTAGTTTTTCGTTCTTATTTCTATTTAATTCACAATCAGATTTGCCTGACTCTCCGAAATGAATTTCAGACAATGCAATTTTTGTTCCAAACACAAGATGAAGAATTTCGTCATAGTCAACTGTTTTATCTTCTTTATTCTCTCTCACTTCCTCCTGTAATGCTATCATCAATCCTTGACAATATTCTTCAAGGGTCAAACATTGAGAGTAAGCACTTTTTTCTACTTCAATGTTTTCAATTATAATTTCTAGACAATCGACGATTTCAGTGATCATAAATGTCAAGCTTTTATGATTTTGATACCCAGTTCTTTTCGATTGTACTAGAGAACTTTCCGTTGACTTCAATAAGTTTGTAACCATGATTTGATGTTCCTTGAAACTATTAAAACTATATTTTTAGTTATAAGACAAAAAATAAAAAAAAGCAACTTGAAAAAATAACTAAAAAACACCTTCTTTTTCTAGATACATCTTTTGTTCTCTTCTGCGCTTCTAAAATATTTATAGTAGCCTATTTCAGTTCTATTAATCCTTAGTTTTCCGTTCCCTTCTATAGTAGTATTCACTTTGATAGAGTAAATTTATAGACATCGCCAATTGTTAAATAGGTTTTTCAAATGTCATTAAACCAAGATATTTATTAACTAATTAATCATTATATTTGTTAGAGTAAAATGTTTATGGATTTAAAGGTTGTCTAATTTCTTATTCAATAACAACTTTATTTCATTTTTTACAAATGTACTTAATTCTTATCGGGTCAAACTAAGTAGTCGGACATAAATATAGTTAACTGTCTTAAGAAATATAAATAAGCCGTAACCCCGCTCCCCCGCTTACTTCAGAGTAATGTTTATTTTTGTCCAGGTACTTATCAGCCGAAGTTATCCCTTGAGAAGTTTGTTTTTTGCTCGTTATGTGCGATCGCCTAAATTAAACAATTCTTAATGGTATTCTCTTGCTAATCTTTTTAAATTGGTAGTAAGCTTATTGATAGTCTTTTTCAATAAGTGTTCATTAAGTTGTTCAATGAGAACCATCATGCAAACTTACGACAATCCGACAGTCAAATATGATTGGTGGGCAGGGAACGCCCGATTTGCCGATAAATCGGGGTTATTTATCGTTGCTCACGTTGCACAGGCTGCTTTAATTATGTTTTGGGCAGGTGCATTCACTTTGTTTGAACTTTCTACCTATTCCCCTGATTTATCCATAGGAGAACAGGGATTGATTTTGTTACCCCACCTAGCAACCTTAGGCTTTGGTGTCGGACAAGGAGGAGAAGTTATTGACACTTATTCCTTTTTTGTCATTGGAGTGCTACACTTGATCTCGTCAGCAGTCTTAGGTGCCGGTGCATTATTTCATCTTTTGCAAGCCCCAAATGACCTAAAAAATGCAGAAGGAGGCGCACGTCGCTTTCATTTTGAGTGGAACGACCCGAAAAAATTGGGTATTATTTTAGGCCATCACCTCTTATTTTTAGGCATCGGTGCATTACTCTTAGTCGGAAAAGCCATGTATTGGGGTGGGTTATACGACTCCACAACCGAGACGGTTCGTTTAGTGACTCAACCGACTTTAGACCCCTTAGTTATCTATGGTTATCAGACCCATTTTGCCAGTGTTAATAACCTAGAAGACTTAGTCGGTGGTCATATTTACGTTGGTTTTCTTCTCTTAGCCGGTGGTATTTGGCATATTATCGTTCCCCCGATGGAATGGGCGAAAAAACGCCTTATTTTCTCTGGAGAAGCCATCTTATCTTATTCTTTAGGAGGTATTGCCTTAGCCGGGTTCGTGGCTGCTTATTTCTGTGCTGTAAATACTCTAGCCTATCCTCCTGAGTTTTATGGTCCTCCTTTAGAAGTAAAGTTAGGCATTACCCCTTATTTTGCTGATACGGCTATTTTAGACTTTGGTAAGCACACTTCCCGTTGCTGGTTAGCTAATGCTCACTTTTTCTTAGCCTTTTTCTTCTTACAAGGTCATCTTTGGCACGCTATACGCGCTTTAGGGTTTGACTTTAAACGAGTTGAAACAACGCTGAATAACTTTGAACAAGTGTAAATAACACGCAATAAAAAAGGAGTTAAGGGGTGTCTTTGGCGTTGTGAGAGGCACTAATAGACATCCGCTTAACTTTCCTATTTCCACTCTATCTTAATTGTGCCTTAAATTTTTTCAAAATTGGAGTTTCTTATGTCTTCTCTTCCCACCGCTTTATGGTTAAGTGTTAGTCCTGCTTTGCAACGGTTTAACCGTCCTTTAATTAGTCAACTGTCTCAAGAACATCGTGTTGCTTTATGGGAATATAACCAAACCCCTGACGAACCCGTTGGCCTCGATGTCCCCTTTATCTTATTACATGACTATCTTAAACAACTCGAGCAACCGGTGCATTTGATTGGTCATGGTACCAGTGGATGGTTAGGGATGATGTATGCACAACATTATCCTGAACGAGTGAAGTCTTTGACTTTGTTATCAGTGGGAGCTAATGTATCTGTTAATTGGCAAAGTCACTATTATGCCATGTTCAAGACATTACCTTGCAATCGCCAGACTATCTTAACTCAAATGGTTAACAGTTTATTTGGTCGTCAATGTCCGTTTAAAAGTCAGTTATTAACCTATGTCTTAGAACAAGATTTATTAACGTCTCCCTCTCCGAATAGTTTAGTTGAGCAAGTAAGTGTGACACCACAGTTGATATCAGTTCCCTTGTTTGTTGCCGGTAGTCGAGATGATTTAGTGATTTCAGATTATCAACTCAATGCTTGGAAACCTTGGTTAAAGTCAGGAGATATTTTATGGCAATGTTCAGAAGGACGGCATTTTTTCCATTGTCTTAATTCTGAATTAGTCAGTGAGAAAATTACTAATTTTTGGCAAAGTTTAGGAAAGGCAGAAGGCAACAGGGAACAGGTAGTCGTCACTAAAAAAGGTAGGGTTTAGAGATTTTTTATGGTTTTACAACAAGTTATTATGACCCAACTGGGTTGGTTTTGTCCTTTGGTTATTTGGTTGGTTTTATTGTGTTTTTTCTGTGCAATTTTCTTTGCTATCCAAGATGGTTTTTTGTACTTAAGAAAGCTTCATCAAATTCCTTGCAATCGCTGTTCTTTTTATACGGGTGAAACTTGTTTAAAGTGTACGATTCATCCCTATAAAGCGTTCACAGAAGAAGCCATTTCTTGCGAAGACTGGGAAGGAAACTATTCTTATTCACCGGTGTTTATTTCTGATCAAGAAGTGACGTAATTATGGTTTTAAATGGGTTACTCTATTTATCTAATGTAGCCCATTTAATTGATTTGGGAGTTGAGGCGATCTCGAAGAGATGATACTGTTGGCGAAAGTAATCTAAGCGTATTTCAAAATGAAGTATAAGAAGGAATTGTGGTGAAATGATAGGGTTCCGTCAACCAAGTAATACATGGAAAAAATATTTTCTCCCACTCCATGTCTTACTTGGGAAAGTCGAATATGCTAATAAAAATATGATTTGTCGAGAAAATGTCCTTGCACCCCAAACCAATTCCGCCGATTCCTGAAGATACAGCACGAGTAGCCCGTGCAGCTTTTCCCAAAGGAAATATTTATCTACAACTGCGAGATACTTTGGAAACTATTTATGTTGATGAAGATTTTGCTGATTTATTTTCTGTCAAAGGACAACCAGCCCAATCACCTTGGCGACTAGCTTTAATCTGCATTATGCAATACATGGAAAACCTTTCAGATCGCCAAGTAGCAGAAGCTGTGCGAGGGCGAATTGACTGGAAATATGTACTTTCTTTACCCTTAGAAGATAGTGGGTTCGATTACTCTGTATTAAGTGAGTTTCGTAAACGTTTAATTGAATCCGAAAAAGAGGAACTTTTATTAAATAAGATAATAGAAAAAATAGAAGAGATAGGACTGCTGAAAAAACCCAAACGACTCAGAACTGATTCGACTCATATTTTAGCTGCCATTCGTCCTCTGAACCGTCTAGAATCAGTAGATCACAAAGTCAGCTTGAGACAAGCGATCGCCACCAAAATTCATAAGTTTAAATTATGTAGCAGGAGAAGGGAGAGGTAAAATATCATTGATGGGAATATAAACATCTTTTACTGTGCCA
>NETF01000051.1 GCA_002172675.1 unicellular cyanobacterium SU3 | reverse complement strand
AAAACATGGACGAAGAGAAAGAAGTCTTTTTCGCTATGGACTTGACCATTTACGTTCCATTGTTAATGATCTTGACTTAAAACATTCTGAGTTTTTAGAATGCTTATATTTTTTGTCCTGTACTTAGAGTTACGGGTATCTTTTTCTAAGACTTCTCGAACTTTGACCCAATATGCCGGTAATTCTGTGCCAACATGAGGTAAGTTACTAATATAGTATTGAATTTTCTTGAGAATTTCAGGTAAACCTCTATTAGTAGCTAAGTTTGTAGCTAAAGTTTCTTTAAAATTGCTAAATTCTCCCCTTAATTGTCGTTCGTTAATACAGCGTTTTCGTTCTTGTTTTTCATTCTTGATGACTAAAACAGGACTATTATTGCTCAATAATTCTACAATATTTAACCAGTAATAAAAGTCAGTGTCTTCTTTTCGAGTATCAGCAACTAAAGCGTAAAGGGATCTTTCCGTAAGAAAAAATTGATGAGTTTCGTGATAAATTTCTTGTCCTCCAAAGTCCCAGATATTAATTCTAAAATCTTTACCATTATCAAGAGGGAAATAATATTGAATGACATCTATTCCTTCTGTAGATTCCTCATCCATTTTGAGTTGATAATTATTATCATTTATTTTTTGTGCTAAAGTGGTTTTTCCTGCACCTCCTTCTCCAATAATTAATAATTTTGCTTCATAAAGATGATCAATATTTTGTTCAAGTTGCTGTCTATAGAAATTTATGATAGCTCTAGTTCCCTTTTGTTCAATTTCAGGAGGAGGAAGATTTATTATATTATTATTTTCAAAAGAAAGTGAAGTTAAATTACTTAGTTTACCAATTTGAGCAGGTAGTTGAGTTAGTTTATTATTTTTTAGATCGAGTCTAGTGAGTTTGGTTAAATTACCAATTTCAGCAGGTAGTTCTCTTATTTGGTTTGATGATAAATCAAGTGTAGTAAGATTATTGAGATTACCAATTTCAGCAGGTAGTTCTCTTATTTGGTTTGATGATAAATCAAGTGTAGTAAGATTATTGAGACTACCAATTTCAGCAGGTAGTTCTCTTATTTGGTTTGATGATAAATAAAGTGCAGTAAGATTAGTCAATTTAATTATTTCAGAAGGAAAGTTTGTTATTTGATTATTCGACAGATAAAGTGTAGTGAGATTAGTCAACTTAAAAATTTCAGTAGGAAGGTTTTTTAGTCTGTTAAACGACAGATAAAGTGTAGTGAGATTGGTTAGATTACCAATTTCAGCAGGAAGACTTATTAGTTGATTGGACAACAGATTAAGTGTAGTGAGATTAGTCAGTTTCTCAATGTCAGGAGGTAGAGATTTTAAGTCTTTTAATGACAGAGCCAATGATTCTCTTTTATCCCTTGCTGCTTCTTCAATAACTTGTAATAATTCTTCTTCTGTCATATCAATTATTAGTGACCAGTGAACAGTTATTAAAATTATATCTTGTTTTCTATTTGTATGATCAGCTAAAATAATGTAATAGGAATATGAGTGTACTTTGACAAATTTTGCTCACTTCATAATGTGTTGAGCGGCTCTAACCAAATTATAAATTATCAAAGATTATCCCATCCCTTTATTATGTAAAAAATTCGGAGATTCTTATTGATGAACACCAAATTAGTCGATTCTTTATTTGAAATTATTCGCTCTCTTGAACCAACAGAATTTACCTTATTAAATGAAAGAATACAATCTTTACACATTTCCACGTCTTCTCAAGAAAATCCTGAGATTCTAACTGATGATGAACGGTTTCAAGCTATTAAAGAATGGGCAGAAAGTCATGATGATGATACTCCCTTATTATCTGATTACGCAGTCAGTCGTGCTGGAATTTATGAGGAAGATTGATTAATGAAATTTCTCTTAGATACTAACATTATTTTACGACTGGCTGAACCTAAACATCCTATGTATCCATTGGCTTTAAATGGTCTAGCTTATTTAACTAAAAATCACTATGAATATTTTATTGTTGATCAAAATTTAATTGAGTTTTGGCGGAGTTGCACTCGTCCTAAAGATAAAAATGGTTTAGGAATGACCGTAGAAAAAGCTACTGTAGAATTAACAAAATTAGAAACTCTTTTTTCTGTTTTACCTGCTTGTCAAGAGGTTTATCCCCAATGGCGAGATTTAGTCATAAAATATCAAGTAAAAGGGGTCAATGTTCATGATGCTCGTTTAGTCGCTTCAATGTTAGTATATAATTTAACTCATATTTTGACCTTTAATTCTGATGATTTTAGGCGTTATTTGGAAATCACTATTGTTAATCCTAAAAATATTAGCAATTAATTTATTTAATGTCTTATCTCTAGGAAAGATTAAAATTTGTAATTCTTTATTATTATCATTTTTAACTAAGTCTTTTACTGTAAGGCGATCGCTTAAAACATCATCTCAACTTATCATAAGTTTTATAGGCTATGATTTATTTTAATCAAGTTTTATACTTAACACACCGTTACAAAAAATAACTTTTTTCCAATTTTCCTAAAATTTGCCCAAATACAAAACCTTGAAGTTATGTAAATTTTTCAAATGTGCTATATTAAAAAAAAATAGAAATATAGTGTCTAAAAATTGCTTAATAATTCCTAGAACCCTCATAAATAGGTAAGTTTTATTTTTATTTTTCCACAAAAACGATTTTACCCCACTGAAAAAAGTAGTTAATACAAAAATACTGTATATAAAAATTTGTAAACTAAGCTTGACAAAACCAAAATTATTAATTAAGCATATAATGTCAACTATCAACTCTTAACTTGTTAACTCAAATGTGATTATGGAATTAACTCAAAAAGAACGAATCTTACTTAAACAAGCACAAGATACCTTGACACAACTTTCTCTAGAAAAATTACAAACTGCGGTTGAGTTTCTCTCTTATTTACAAGAAAAAGAAGCAGAGGAAGCAACAGAGGAACTGCTGAGTATCGCTAATTTTGAAGATGAATTAAAAGAAGCAGAGAAAGAAGCAGAATCAGGAGAAGTTGTATCTTTTAATAGTATTCGCCGAAATGTATGAATTACTATTAACTCGTAAAGCTCAAAAATTTTATAAAAAGGCAGCTTTTTCTCTGGTTTCTCGCTTAAATAACTGTTTTGAACAACTTACGAATGATCCTTATCGACATCCCAATATTAAACCTTTAAAAGGATCGTTAGTGGGACGATTTTGTTATCGTGTAGGAGATTGGCGAGTCGTTTACAGCGTAAATGAAAAAGAGAAAAAGGTAACAATTTTATTAATTGCGTCTCGTGGTCAAGTTTATTAATTTATGATTAGCTTGTCAATTTTTAGTAATTCATTCCTTTAATGAATTTAAGAGAGTATAGCAATCAACTTTATGAAGAAAATGTTCTCATGACTAAACTATTACAAAAACTAATAACCTTTGATGAATTTATTGAATGGCTACCGGAAGATAGACGCTATGAATTACATGAAGGAAATATTATCGAAATGCAGCCAACGGGAAAACATGAAGAAATTACCGCATTTTTAACTCAAGAATTAACCTTGGAATACACAAAAATGAATTTACCTTATCGTATTCCTCCTAAAGCATTAATCAAATTAAACAATAAAGAAACAGGTTATAATCCAGACTTATTATTGATTGATCGCCAACAAATAAAGTCTGAACCATTATGGCAAAAAAAATCAACCCTCATTTATGGAAAATCCATTCCTTTAGTCATTGAAGTGGTTAGTACAAACTGGCGTGATGATTATGGTTATAAACTAATTGATTATGAAGCTATTGGTATTGCAGAATATTGGATTGTGGATTATTTAGGTATAGGAGGGGTTCGTTTTATTGGACAACCGAAACAACCAACAATTTCTATTTATCAACTCATTGATGGAGAATATCAAGTAAAGCAATTTAGAGGAGAAGATACTATCAATCAATCGATTATATTTCCTAAATTAAGTTTGACAGCTAAACAAATTTTTCAAGCTGAACGGTGAATAAGGTGGGCAAAACCCACCCTACTCATTAAGTTAATACTAACTCTTTTTTCTTGTCTTTAATAGGTGCAGATAATGCATCTTCTAAGTCAGCTTTGCCTAATCTTTCTTCTAAAATGTCCATGACTTCTCGGCCAAAATCATTAGGGTTTCGTTGCCAAGCTTGTAAACAAACTTCCCCAAAAAATGATCCCAAAGGTTCAGGGTTCCATAATAACTTTTTCGCTGTCCAAGGCATTAAACTCATGGGGTTATAACCTGGTTTCAAAATATCCTTTTCAAAAGCATATTCTTCTAGATGGGTGTGAGGTTGTAACCCGATGAAAAAGATAGCCGGTTCAACTTTATCTGCACCAAAAATAGCCTCTAACTCTCGATGATAAGCAATAGTCTGACGAATAGTATCAAAGGTTTCATCGATAACATTAAAGGAGTAATTAACCGAAACTAAATCATTAAACCCGGCTGCTTTTAAGTCTCGACAATTTTGTAATACCGTGCGTAAATTATACCCCATCCGCATTTTACGAACTAATTCTTGAGAACCGCTAGTAATGCCGATTTCAAAATAATTCATCCCAGTTTGTGCCATTAATTTGCACAAGTATGGGTTAAGATTATCGGCACGAATATAAGCAGCCCAATGAATGTCTGTCATTCCAGAGGCTAAGATTTTTTCTAATAACTCCTCTGCATCTTTCATGAAACGACGCGCCGGAATAAATTGTGCATCGGTAAACCAAAAATTACGAATTCCCCTGTCATAAAGTTGACGCATTTCTTTAACAATTTCATCAGCAGGGTTAATTCTGACTTGTTTACCTTCTACAACTGTGTAAACACAATAACAGCAATTATGAGGACAACCGCGCTTAGTTTGTACCCCAATATAAAAGTCATTTTCTTGGAAATAATAGTTAAATTCCGGCCAAATGCTTTCAATATAGTTGTAGTTACAAGCTGTTTTTTCTAAAGGAGTGGGAGACTCATGAATTAAGCGATCGCGTGGCTCATTTTCCCCCACAACATAACATCTTTCATCAGAAAAATCTTGGCCACTGAGTAATTTTTGTAGTAAAGTTTCCCCTTCCCCGACTGATACAATAGTTCCTGAAGGTAGCCCCGTTTTCAACTGTTCATAAAATACACTCACTGCACCACCCCCAACCACTAAACGTGCATCAGGTTGATATTGTTTCGCTCGCTTCAAACCCCGTTTAATTAGCCCTAGGTTGCGCCATAACTCACTGTAGTATGCAGTTGTTACCTTCAACCCTCCTAAAGCTCCTCGGAGACGGATCAAAGGGTTCTTAGCATAGTAAAATTCAAAGGCATTTTGTAACGGGTTGCCGCCTCTTCCTCCCACTGGGGCATAGATTTGAATATCTCGCCAGGAAAAGACCAGTAAAGTGGGCTGAAACTCGTCAATGCAATTATCTAAGGCTTTTTTGAAGTCTAAGGGGGGAACAGTGCCTAAATCAAAGATTTTCTGCTCAATTTCAGGAAATAACTTATGAACGTGATCAGCTAAATAGACGACCCCAATGGGAAATATGGGGTTACAGGGAAGGCGACAATAGAGGATGCGCTGTGGTTGGGTCATGGTTATCTTAAAATTCGGCTTTGTTATCAATTAAGGTTAGCAGCGATCGCCTTTAATACATAAATACTACTTTAGCTTAAGACTGGTCTGAAGGTCATTAAGCTTTGATTGCCTGTTGCCTGTTGCCTATTGCCTGTTGCCTTTTACGTAGTAAGCGATCCCCACTTTTGTAAAGTTATTTGTCCTTGCTCAGATAACTGAGAAGTTGTAATATATCTTAACTTTAACGATATTTTGACCAGCCAGCAAGTCGATTTTTGAAGAGGTGATCGGCTAACAGTGGCTAGGATAGTGCTTTTTACTTAAGTCAGAATACTTGAAAATGGCTTTACAATTTGATAACATATTATATCATAATACCACAGTAGTATGCCATAGTCTGCAAGAAAAATATTGAATGTAATATTGATTACAGCTAATGGGGATCACTGAGTGTTAGGGTAAAGAAGAAATGAACAATCAGAAACTAAATTGCCTCAATTATTATGGCTCAGATCCTTGATCCCATTCCAACTGGGCAAAGAAACGTACTACTTTGCTGCTATGTAAACGCGACGAATCAAATTCAAGTTGCTCGTATTACCAACATAGAAAACTGGTATTTTGAACGGGTTGTTTTTCCAGGACAACGCCTTGTATTTGAAGCTTTACCTAAAGCACAACTGGAAATTCATACAGGAATGATGGCTAGTGCCATTCTCTCAGATACAATTCCTTGTGAACGTCTTTGTATCAGCGACGGAAGCGATGACGAAATAGAGCAAGAATTTGTTTCTGTTACTGCTTCTACTAATAAAAAACAAACCATACAACCCGATGATAAAAACAACTATCCATTCTCTAGTTTAAAAGCTGCATTAGTTTAAAAGGTCGAATAATGACAATTCATGGTTGAAAAAAATCTAGCTGAGATTGCCCCATTGGGGCTTTTTTTTTTCAGTAAACAGTAAACAGTGACCAGTGATCAGTTAAAGTATTATGGGTTAAGGTAAAAAAAGTGTGAAAAAAAAATAGAACTATCAATAAATACTAATTATGAATTTACCATCTTTTCTCTGGCTATGGAAAATAGCCGCTTGGTCAATGGGTTTATCTTTATTTGCCTACGTCTTATTAGGGTTATCGGGAGGATGGATGTTTTATGGTCGTAATAGTAAAGCATCTTCGCCCTTATGGTTACGTTCTGTTCATTATATTATTGGTTCAATTATGGTAATATTAGTGTTATTATTATTAGTAATTGGCCTAGTAGGAACCCTAGGACATTACGGAAGTTTAGGCCATTCTTCTCACTTATTTGCTGGATTATTAACCGTTGTTTTAGTGTTAATTTCTGCTACTGCTGCGACACAAATTAGTCCAGAAAAACCGAGAATGCGCTGGTTACATATTGGCACAAATATTATACTTTTTTTTAGCTTTGCTATGGTGAGTTTAACCGGGTGGACTGTGGTTCAAAAATATCTTCCCTAACTATATAATGGGTGTTTTAAACAATTTTTATACTAATTGCTATGGAAAAACCTTCAGTTATTGGTCTTGATCTCGGTGGGACTGCCATTAAATTGGGACAGTTTTTAGAAGATGGGACTTGTATCAACTCTCTCACCGTTGACACCCCTCAACCTTCAACCCCCGAAGCAGTAATCAATACCATGATCGAAGCGATCGCTCAACTGAGAGAAGAGCAAAATTGTTTAGCTTTAGGGATAGGAACTCCTGGTCCTGCTGATAAAGACGGTAGAATTGCTAAAGTGGCTATTAACCTAGCTGGATGGCAAGATGTTCCCCTAGCAGACTGGTTAGAACAAAAAACAGGTATTCCCACTATTATTGCTAATGATGCCAACTGTGCAGGTTTAGGAGAAGCTTGGCTAGGTGCAGGAAGAGACTATAAAAACCTGATTATGTTGACTTTGGGAACAGGAGTAGGAGGAGCAATTATTCTCAATGGTCATCTATTTACTGGTCATTTAGGAGCAGCCGGCGAGTTAGGATTAATTACCCTCAATTTTGATGGTCCTGTGTGTAATAGTGGCAATAATGGATCGTTAGAACAATATGGGTCAATTCAAGCCATTCGTCGTATGACAGGGAAAGAACCAGCAGAACTAGGAAAATTAGCGGAAAAAGGCGATACAGAAGCTTTGGAATTTTGGCAAAGTTATGGCAGTTTATTAGGTGCCGGGTTAGCTAGTCTAATCTATGTCTTAACGCCAGAAGCCATTGTTATTGGTGGGGGTATTAGTGGTAGTACAAAATTTTTCTTTCCTGCTACTCGACAAGAAATAGAAAGACGAGTTTTACCCAGTTCCCGTGAAAATTTACAGTTATTAACGGCGAAATTAGGAAATCAAGCGGGAATGGTGGGTGCAGCTAAATTGGCCTGGGAATTAGTCAATAAGTAATTAATAATTATTAATTTATTTAAGTTCATGGAAATGTCGTTGAAAATATTGTTGATATAAACGACAACTAATGCCAACTTTTTGACCTTGAAAATTAACTAATCCCAAACTCTGTAACTTAATCGCTTGTACAACTTCTAGTTCAATCGGTTCAGGAGCAAAAACAACTTTTTCTAGAGCTTCTAATAAGCCAGAATTTTGTTGTTTCAAACCCCATAGTTGTCGCTGAAGATGATCGAGATAAATATTAGAAGAGACATGGGGATCAGTCATTAGTAACTCTTCTAAGGTAAGAGTTTTACGACAAACATGATAGAGTCCCAACCTTAATAAATAAGGATTACCCCCGACTAAATCTATAAATTTTTCTCCTTCTTTTAATGACAAATTTATATTATACATTTCTCCTAACTCTTGAACGTCTTGAAGACTAAATTGAGGTAATTCAATGGGAATTCCTACATTAAAAGGAGATTGATTAACATTGAGAGGAATATAAACTTCAGACGAATGAACCACAATTAAGCGTAATTTTTTCCAAATATCTCGGTTTTTACTTTCTTCGTGCCAAGCTCGCAATAAGCCAAAAAAATTATCTGCCAAGTCAGGATATTGAAAAAGACGATCTACATCATCTAATCCTAAGACTAAGGGGGTGTTTAAAACAGATAGAATATGTTCTTCAAAATAAATTTTACAACTAATTTTACTCCCAAATATATCGTCCCAAGCGTCTTTTATTTTATTTTCAAGTTTTAAATTTAAAGTAATATACGCACAGAACCATTGTAAAAATCGATCTAAATCTTCAAATAATTTTGTATCTGCTAATTGAAAACTTAAAGAAACAGCAGCACAATTATTGTTACGTCCATGATTAATAATTCTAGCAAGTAGAGAACTTTTGCCCATGCGTCTTGATGCTTTAAGGCGAATTAAAGCTCCTGGTTTTAAAATAGCTTGATAACAGTCTGATTCAATAAGCGATCGCTCAAGATAAAATGGAGAATCAAGAGAAACTTGTCCTTCAGGTAATTCAGGTCCACAATTTAATGGATCAAAAGTTTCTTCTGAAGAAGATATGTCTGGATAATAAAAATCCTCCTCACCTAAATTTAATTGAAACGCTCTAAAACAACATTTCAGGGTTTTTTTATCAACTCTTGACTCACAAGCAAACACTTTCATCAGAGTATCTATCCCTAACCCTGTTTTTTCACTTAATGCTTCTAAAGTATAGCGATGTCCTTTATTGTCTGTATATTCAGCTTCTGTTTTGGCCTTTTGCAGTTTGTCTAACCCTTTGTCGGTTAGAACGACTCCGCGTCGTCTTTTCTGTTTGTTCGACATAAGCGTCAATAAAATTGAGAGGGACTGCTGTTCATCTTTAGAGTTTAGCTAATTTTGACCTCTTTGTCCTCTCAATTTTTCAATATTTAATTGAATTATGCTGTTTTTACAAAACGAATAATTTCTCTAACTTGATGAAGAAAATTACTATCTTCGGTTAATTGGGAAATGGCTTTTCTTGCTTCTTTGGAAATTTCTTCATGTTCTAAAGCATTTTTTGCTTCTAATTTGTCTAATTGTACTGCAATTTTGATAACTTCTTGTCGAGTTACATCCCATTTTTTTTCTTGTTGATTTATCCAAGAATTCGGCTGATTAATATTTAATTTATCATTTAAAGCGTTAACAGTTTTTTCTAGTAGATTAAAGCGATTTCTTAGTTCTAAAATATCTTCACGAGGATATTTAATTTCTTTGCGAATACTCGATAAACGATAAGCTAAATATTGATAACCTCGAATAGCGGGACGTAATGCTGTTAATAATAAAGTAGCAAAAGAACTCACATATCCCACCGAACTAATTCCTAGTGCAGCGAGTTCGTAAAGTCCCAATGCAGAGAGAAAATGAAGGGCGATCGCGACTAATAAAGCACTGCGACTCACAGTTTTAACATACTTTAATTGTTTACTATCAACCGTAATTCCTTTATCTTGAGAACTGGCTGCTTCTGCGGCCACTTCTTTGGCATCAAAATAAACATTCCAAGGAACGGTTACAATGGCTAATAACCACCAAAAACTAGCCACTCCAATGATCCAATCGAGAAAGTTACCGGTGGGAATGTGTAACCATTGCAGAAGAAAAAAAGCCACTAAAACTAAAAAACCTAACCCAAAACTAAACCCAAAATACCAATAATAACCGTAACTATTTCTCATGATTATTTCACTAATTCTTAATTCTAGTTTTGCACTGGCTTAAAAATTTAGTTTAGGGTTTGTGACGGTTTATAAACTGTTCTATAAAATTAATTTCTGAATACTTCATATTAATTCAGTTATTACTTTGCCTTTAATTTCTTTACCTAACCAGGGGGTATTCTGATTTAAAGATTGAAGTGTAGATGAACTCACTGTCCAAGTTTCTTGAGGATCAAAAACAATTAATTCTAAAGGATGACCAGCTTTAATGGGATTAACAATTTCTCCCATACATTTTCTAGGATTACTACTTAAGGCTTTCCATAATTTTAAAGCAGACAATGTTTTTGTTTCTACTAAAGTTTGCCACAATAAAGGTAAAACTAATTGTAATCCGATCGCTCCAGGAGGAGACTCAGCAAATGGAACCGTTTTTTCTTCATAAGTATAACCGTGATGATCAACAGCGATCGCATCAATAATCCCTTGAGAAATACCTTCAATTAAAGCTAAGCGATCGTCTGGATTTCCTAACGGTGGATTTAAGTGTAAATTGGGATCATAACTGGCAATATTTGTGCTATCGAGTAATAGGTGCATCCAGGTGGTACTCGCGGTTATAGGAATACCCCTTGCTTTCCCCCAGGCGATTAATTCTACAGCGCGACGGGTAGAAATTCGCATTAAATGCACAGGAGTTTGTATAGCGGACACCATTTCTACAATAGTCGCCACTGCTGTCGCTTCTGTCATAGCAGGATTTCCTGTGAGTCCATAGGTGGTAGAAAAATACCCTTCTCGCATTACACCATTGCCTTTAAGAGAGGGAAACTCAGCCACCATTGCTAAAGGCTTTTTTAGGGGTTTAAGGTATTCTAAGATTCGTCTGAGTAACCCTAAATTTTCAATTCCTTGATTGTCTGTAAAGCCAATGACTCCCCCTCTAGCTAATTCGGCAAATTCAGTCATTTGTTGGCCTTTTTGTTGATGGGTTAGGGTTGCCCAAAAATCAAATGTTACCGATGCGATGGAGTGGGTTTGCTGTTTTAAATGGCTAAGGGTGGCTAAATTGTCCGTAGGGGGAATTGTATCAGGAAGGATAGCCACACGGGTAAATCCACCAGCAACCGCAGTAGCAGCTAAACTCTCGAGGGTTTCTCTGTCTTCATAGCCGGGTTCTCCACTGTAACTATACAAATCCATTAATCCTGGGGCAAGAATTAAGCCTTTTCCCTCAATAATTTTAGTTTCAGGGGGAATATTATCAAGATGGGTGTCTATGGCTTGAATGATACCTGAACCTAATAAGACATCATTAATAATGCCGGTATTGGCTACAGGATCTAAAACTTGAATTTGTCGCAGTAATGTATGGGAAGAGTTTGTCATAGAACAATTACAAAAAGCACAGGTGAACCTATCCTCAACGATTGTATATTGTCTGGTTCGCTACTTTTCCCATTTTGATATCTGGAAATATAACAAAATCTTGTGTTTTATCCTAATGATGACTAGCTAGAAGTTTCTTTTGCTCTGGAGTGATCCCTGTCTAGAATATATCTAGAATGTCTATTGATTGGAGATCAGAGGGGACAATGTTAACAGTCATTTCGCCTGAAACAATCTATTTATCAGCCGGAACAGTGGTAAAATCACCTGCCACTTGGCAGGAATATCAAACACTATGCGATCGCAGAGGGGACTGTTCAACTCCTCGGATTAAGTATCGTTGTGGAGAAGTGCTATTGATGTCACCCTTACCGAAGCATGGACGAGAAGCCAGTTTAATTGCTGATATTATCAAAGTTCTTCTCGATCAATCTGGACGTGAATACGATGCTTTTACCCCAGTAACGATGCAACTTCCAGAAGAGAGCGGCATTGAGCCAGACTATTGCTTTTATATAAACCATTGGCAAGCAATTTCGGGTAAGGAACGCATTGATTGGCGTAATGACCCACCCCCAGATTTAGTGCTAGAAATTGATGTTACCAGCTATTCTGAAATAATGGACTATCTCCCTTATCAAATCCCTGAAGTCTGGTTATTTCGTAACCAACAACTGCTTATTTATCAACTTAAGGACAATAACAATAACTATTCTCCTGAATTACAAAGTCAGTATTTCCCAGAGATCAATCTTGCTGATGTGGTAGCACAATGTTGGGAAATTGCTTATCAACGCAATACCAGTGCAGCCATTCGCCATCTAAAGCAGTGGTTAGAAGAGTAGCCAACCTTGAGAAAGGTCAAATTACTCCGGCAAAGAATTGGGCGGACGAAAAAAGTATTCTATCAAATTAACAGCTTTACCATTGCAAATTTTGACAATAACAACCCCTCGATGGGGTTCAGTTTCTTTGTCTAAGGTGGCTGTCCATTCAATTGCCACTTCATTGTTATTGGTAATAGCAAGGGGATTACTAACAAAAATATTTTCGGCAGTAAAGTTAGCGTCAGGAAATTGCTCATAGAATCGCTCGAACCACTTCCGAATCTCTGCTTTTCCATGATGAGTACCACCCCATGGTGGGTTCCCAGGAAAGGTAAAGGTTGCATTTTCAGACCATTCCTGCAAAAATTGGTCGATGTCTCCTCGTGAACGGGCTTTAAACTGTTCCCGTGCCTTTCGTTTGGCAATTAATGCACCGATCATATTAATATTCCTCTTTCACCGGTCTTTGACAATAATCTTATGGATAGACTATCTTGAGCCATCAATTAATCCCTCTGTCTAGAGAGGAGTTTTGGTTTTCTATAGTGCTACACACTGGGGAATAGGGAATGGGCAATGGTTTATTTGATAATAGTTTCAGCCTTTACTAATGTCCTAACGATAATGCGTAGTGTTATATCTTGGTTAAATTTTTACAGCTTTCTTTTTCCCCATTGCCTTTGATTGAGATTGAATTCTTACAAGGGATTACTGATTACTATAGAATAATTGAGAGTCATCACGGCACGCATTGTCTCTCAATCGTCCAAGTCTATTAATATCAATATGCAGGGTTTACTAAAACGGTTCTGGAACTGGATACAACAATTTTTTGCTCAGGTCTTTGGTTCATCTTCTCCGTTGGGACAAGATGAAAAAAACGCCTTGAAACAACCCCTAAGCGACACAGATTATGAATTTCTGTTTAGTCAACTCCTAGATGGAGTCGCCCACGGATGGCACGAAGGACGCATTCTCAAATATTTTGAAGATTTAGGAGAGAGAGGAAAAGCAAAATTATGGGTGGCGTGGTTAGATCGCTTCGGGGAAAAAGCCCTCTCTTCGGCCGCCCCTAACTTACAACTGGCAGCGAGAATGATGCGCTTAGGAGAATTAGCCCAGTCCTTTCAAAAAATAGAACCTATTGGACGAGCGGCTTATGACATCGGCAGAAAACTCTACACGAGAGAGGCTGATAGTGCCGTATGGGAATATGTAGGACCTGATACGAAGACGAAACCAACCGATGTCCTCGAAACAGACATTAAGCCTCCTACCATCGAAGATAGTTTAGGGGAGAATCCTCCTCCTGCGCCACCCACCGAACCCCCTCCAACCGAAACCCTAACCATTGACCAATTACTGGGCAGGTTACAACAAGATCCTCAACTGGTAGCCCAACTCTCTGAACAATTAGGCATTGATTCGAGTGATCCTCAAACCTTAGTAGATGCTTTAGTTAGTCAGTTTGAAGCGCAACAAGCACCAGAGACTCCTCAACCGTCTACCGAACAACCCTCCCCTGAAGTGGTTCAAAATTACTTTAATCAAGGGGTCGAACAAGCGAACTTAGGGGACTTAGAAGCAGCGATCGCCCTTTGGGATCAAGCTTTAGCCATTGACCCCAATTTTGCCCCGGCTTGGCATAACCGAGGCAGTGCCTTAGGAACCATCGGACAATTAGAAGAAGCAATCGCTAGTTTTGATCGCGCTTTAGGGATTAATGGTCAAGATGTAGAAGCCCTCAACGCCAAAGGGCAAGTTCTCTACAGTTTACAGCAATGGCCAGAAGCGATCGCCTGTTGGGATCAAGTTCTCGCCATTCAACCTAACTATTACCAAGCTTGGTACAATCGGGGCAGTGCTTTAGAACTGATGGGACAGCCATCAGAAGCCATTGAAAGCTATCAAAAAGCCGTTGAAATTGAGCCGACTTTTGAATTAGCCCAAAATCGCCTCCAGGCATTATCCCAAGAATAACCCCTCATACTCCCCGAAAATCATGCCCCCTCAACTTCGAGTTTACGTTCCGGATCATCCTTTAATTAAACATTGGTTAGGCGTTGCCCGTGATGTCAATACCCCTGGGGTGTTGTTCAAAACCGCTATGAGCGAGTTGGGGCGGTGGTTAACCTACGAAGCCACCCGTTACTGGTTTCCGACTCTAGAAACCACTGTCAACAGTCCTCTAGCCCCTTGTAAAGCGACGCTGATTAATCCTCAAGTCCCTATCGCTGTTATCCCCATTTTACGGGCAGGACTTTCTTTATTAGACGGGGCGCAAACTGTCCTGCCGGTAGCGTCTATTTATCATCTAGGATTAGTACGAGATGAGGAAACCTTAGAAAATAGTTGTTATTTGAATAAATTACCCGAAAAGTTTGCCCCTAATACCCAGATTATTATCTTAGAACCCATGTTAGCCACTGGGGGGTCAATTATGAGAGCAATGACAGAAATTGCCCAACGGGAGGCCGATATTAGTTTAGTTCGTATTATTTCAGTGGTAGCTGCGCCCCCTGCTTTGCAACAATTGAATACACATTATCCCAATTTGAACGTCTATACCGCTATTATTGATGAAGGGATTAATGAACAAGGTTACATTGTTCCTGGTTTGGGAGATGCAGGCGATCGCGCTTTTGGAACCTAGTCTTTAACTAACATTAATCCCCAAAAAAATTACTAATAGATTAATATTCAGGTCAATTCTTATGAGTCAACGAGATGGATTTGCAAGCGGATTTTTAACCGGAACAATTGTCGGTGGCATTGTCGGGGGAATCATCGGGGCAGTGGTTTCGTCTCGTCTTGATAATAATGAAGAAGACGGGGATTCATCATTGTTTCAATCGGGAAAACGAGAAAAATTAAACTCTGAAGAAAGTATTGAAATGGCCCGTCATCGTTTAGAAGATAAAATTGCTCAACTGAATCATGCTATTGATGATGTTCGTCAACAACTCGGCCCCGTAGAACAACATTCCTTAGAACAAGAACCTTCCTCAGATTAGTTTTTTTAAGGGAACGGGGTGTAGGGTGTAGGGTCAATAAAATGTGGATTCCGACCCCAATCAATTACTGATAATAATCATCAATACTTATTTAGGTCGTAGATTTGTCAGAGATTGATGACCTAAATTTTGTTGTCTCTAAATTTTCCTGAACATAGCATATAAAGGTCATTTTAGCCATTATTTATGCCTCCTAGTCTCAGCGTTAAGGAAAAAATTTTCTGTAATTATCAATAATAATTTTCAATAGTGCTACAATACGTCAGGCGAATAATAAAAATCTATCGAATCTATTGACCGTGAGTAAGTTATCGAGACGACTATTTTTAAGTGGAAGTACCGCGTTAACCGTTGTGGGAGTCAGTCAACTGATGACCAGTTGTGGCAATAACAACAACAGTAATGCCCCGGATAATACTTCTAGTCCCTCTGCAACCGAAACAACAGGAGAAGTTAACCTTTATTCTTCTCGTCACTACAACACAGATACAGAGTTGTATGAAGGGTTTACCCAAGAAACTGGCATTAAAGTTAACCTCGTTGAAGGGAGTGCAGACGAACTAATCGAACGCATTAACAGCGAAGGGGAAAATACCCAAGCGGATATTTTAATGACCGTTGACGTAGCGAGACTGTGGCGGGCCGAAGAAGCCGGCATTTTTGCCCCTACCAGTTCGGCTATTTTAGAAGAAAGAATTCCTGCATCGTTGCGGAACCCAGAGGGTTTATGGTTCGGGTTTACCAAACGGGCTAGGGTGATCATGTATAACCAAGATAAGGTTAATCCTGAAGAATTATCCACCTACGAAGACCTAGCAGACCCGAAATGGAAGGGTAGGATTATTGTTCGTCCTTCTAGCAACATTTACAATCAATCTTTAGTCGCTTCCTTAATTGAAGCCCACGGAGAAGAACAAACCGAAGAATGGGTTAAAGGGTTTGTAGCCAACTTTGCTAGACCCCCTCAAAGTAACGATACTGGGCAAATTAAAGACGTGGCCGCAGGAGTAGGGGATCTTACCCTGGCTAATACCTATTATCTGGCTCGTATGGCTAAAGATGACGATCCGGCGATGCAAGAAGTGGTCGAAAAAGTAAAAATCTTTTTCCCCAACCAAGACGGTAGAGGGGCCCACGTGAATATTAGTGGTGCCGGGGTGGTTAAAAATGCCCCTAACCCTGAAAATGCCGTTAAATTCTTGGAATATTTAAGCACTGATACTGCACAAGAATTTTTTGCTAAGGGTAACAATGAATATCCTGTGGTTGAAGGGGTAAGTGTTGATCCAGTTTTAGATAGTTTTGGGTCTTTTAAAGCAGATGATACGAATATCGCTGCCTTTGGTCCCAATTTAGCCGATGCTGTTCAAGTAATGAACCGTGGCGGATGGGAGTAGGTAATAACGCTTGTAGGGGCTTAATCATATTCAGCCCCTCCTGACGGCTAACCTCTCCCAAAGATACATGGTTAAAATAATAATCATTATCATCTTTTAACTGGTGTGAGGAATGAAATGATTAACCGCTTTTTTTTATTGAATCCCATAATCCTAACCTTAGGAATGATTTTCTTTTCTACGTCCACAACTCAAGCGTTACCACAGCAAAACTCGGCTTTTAGGGAGTCTCGTGATAATTTTTTGCGTCGTCGGGGAACCGTCTCTGTTGAAGAAAAAGAAACATCACCCCTTCCTAAGTTACCCAAAATTGATCGCGACTTCAACTTAAGACAGTCTCGGGATGGCTTTTTAAACCCGGCCAGTCGTCGTCAAAGTTCCATGTCCCAAGTAACCAGTGTTTCGGAATTACAAGACATTTCCCCTACCGACTGGGCTTATGAAGCGTTACGGGGACTGGTTGAAAGGTATGGCTGTATTGTGGGGTATCCTGACCGAACGTTTCGGGGGAATAGGGCTTTATCCCGTTACGAATTCGCCGCTGGCTTAAATGCCTGTCTTAATACCATAGAACGATTAATCCAGGAAAATGTTGCCGTTTTACGGGAAGACATCGAAAAATTGAAACGGTTGGCCCAGGAATTTGAACAAGAATTGATCGCTTTGGGCGCAAGGTTGAGCAATTTAGAGGAACGGGTAGCTTATCTCGAAGATCATCAGTTTTCTACCACCACTAAGTTAACTGGGGAGTTTGTAGTCGGTTTAACCGGTATTACCAGTGGAGAAAGAGACGGAGGCACTGAAGAAATTAACAAAGTTACTAACTTCGGTTACAGGGGACGACTAGAACTCAATACTACGTTTGACGGCAACGATCTCCTTTATACCCGTCTCGCAACTGGTACTGTCCCCGCCTATTCTGACATCACAGGGACGTTTGAAGGAGAATTAGGCTTTTCACAACCTGACGACAGCGATCTCGCCGTAGAACTGATTATTTACGAGTTTGACCTAGCTGAAAATATCAGGATGTTCATTGAACCGGTTGGCGGTGCCTTTGATGACTTTGTACCAACGGTTAACTTTTTGGACGGTGACGGGGCGTTTGGTGCTATTTCTGCCTTTGGTAGTCGTAACCCTCTTTATTATATGGGTGAAGGTCCAGGAATTGGCTTCCAGGGTCGTTTATTTGAGGTATTTGAATGGAGTGGGGGTTATTTAGCAACTGATGGTAATGACCCCTCTTTGGGTGCAGGGATGTTTAATGGTCCTTATGGGTTAATAGGACAATTTGCTTATGAACCCAGTGACAGGTTAAAAGTGGCGTTTACTTATGTGCATGGCTACAATAATTTGGACTCCGGAACAGGAACCCTTCGCTCTAATTTTCAAACCTTTGTTGAAGAAGAATTTGAACAGTCGGTTAATACGGTTAATAATTCCTATGGTGGAGAATTTACTTGGCGTATTTTTGATCGGTTTGTGTTAGGAGGTTGGGCTGGTTTTACTAGCACGAGAACCCTCGGTGCTATTGATGTTGGTCCTGATGACGATGTTATCCAACGGGGTAAATTAGATATTTGGAATTGGGCGGTAACATTAGCCTTTCCTGATGCGTTTAAAGAAGGAGATACGGGAGCGGTTATTGTCGGTATGGAACCTTGGGTTTCTAAGGCCGATATTAATTTTCCTGATGATATAAGAAGAACGGATCAAGATAGTTCTTTTCATATTGAAGCTATTTATGAATATCCTATCAATGATAACATCGTAATCACCCCTGGAATTATTGTTATTACTGAGCCTGATTTTGATGATCGAAATGAGGCTTTAGTTATTGGTACGATTCGCACAACTTTTACATTTTAATCCATTAGGAGTATTATATAAAATGAATTCATCTTAGTCTATTAATCTCAAAAAAAAGGTCTTGAAAAGAGAAGGAATTTATTAATTCCTTCTAACCCTAAAAATCTGCCCTTTTCTCAGGACAAAAAATGAACAGAATCGTGAGAACTTATTTAAGAGAACTGCCAGTCGGTGCCATCGGTTATATCGTCGGATATGACAAAGTTTTCAAAGGCTATCAAGGTAAATTATTAGCGATGGGATTGACTCCAGGTACTCAATTTATTGTCATTCGCCAAGCTTCAAAATATTGGCCAATCATCCTAGAGGTAAAGGGCAATTTAATTAAACTCACTCAACCAGAAGCTGACGCTTTGTGTATTGAAGAAGAAGAGTAATTATGTCACAAGTTTCACCGAATTTGCCATTTAATTCTTTGAGTCGTCGCCAAATTTTGCAAGGCTCATTAACCTTGCTAGGACTCGGTTTGGCTGGAGGAACTATCGGATTAAGACAATTATTAAATCAAGTTAATTCTACTGTTAAAATTCCTGAGATTGAACTGAATAATAAGCCAATTTTAGATAATCCCTTTAACCCCATGACCATTCTCAGAGAGTTTGATTATGGCACAGTTAAACAGGAAAATGGACAACGGATTCGAGAATTTGAAGTAACAGCAAAAAGTAGTTTATTTCATCTTAATAGTACCCTTGATTTTATTACTTGGAACCTTAACGATCGCGTTCCAGGCCCCACATTAAGAGCAAAAGAAGGGGAAACAGTTCGCATTATTTTTCATAACGAAGATGGTCATTCCCATACCCTACATTTTCATGGAACCCATCCATCAGAAATGGACGGAGTAACCCCTATTCGTCACGGGAAAACTGCTATTTATGAATTTGAAGCTAAACCCTTCGGAGTGCATCTTTATCATTGCCATGTTGCTCCAGTTACTCGCCACATTAGTAAAGGGTTATATGGTATGTTTATTGTTGATCCTCCCTCTCCTCGTCCCCCCGCCGATGAAATGGTTATGGTATTAGGAGGATATGATATTAATAACCAACAAAAAAATGATGTTTATGCGTTTAATGGTATTCCTAATTATTATCGAGATTATCCCATTCCTATCTATAAAAATCAGTTAATCCGACTCTATATTTTGAATATGATTGAGTTTGATCCAGTGGCAACTTTTCATATTCATGGCAATATGTTTAAAGTATATCGTACCGGTCGCAGTTTAACCCCAGATGAAGAAACCGATATGATTACAATGGGAACTGCAGAGCGTCATATTTTAGAATTTTCTTATCAGTATCCTGGTGAATTTATGTTTCATCCGCATCAAGATGTCATCGCAGAATATGGAGCTTTAGGAAAATTTAATGTTATTGAAAGCTAAGTTTAATATAATTAAAATAATTCAATATCATGAGTAGACAAAAAGGGATAAACATGAAAAAAATAAGTTATTTATCTTCTCTTCTTTTAGTACCTTTTGCTGTTACTTTGACCAGTTGTAGCACTCCTTCAGAAAATCAAGAAACGGCACAAACTTCTGCACCCGAAGTTGTTGAAACAACAGCAGAAGGTGGAGACACAGACTACTTAACCAGTTTAGGGTTAATGAAAGGTCATTTAATGGTGGCAAAAGACTTAATGGAACAAGGAAAATATGAAGAAGCAGAACCCCATGTTGGCCACCCTGTAGAAGAATTATACGGCACCATTGAACCTGAATTAAATAAACGGAATGTCACTGATTTTAAGATGACTTTAAATCAGTTTCATGATGGCATTAAAACCAATCCTAAATCAGAGAAAATGAAGGAATTATACAATGATTCTATGACAGCAATAGATCAAGCGATCGCAGCCGTTCCCACAGAAAAATTACAATCCCCTGAAACAGTTTTACCAGTAATTAATGGACTTTTATCCACCGCAAATGCAGAATATGAAGCAGCGATCGCAAATGATAAATTTGTAGAATTAATTGAATATCAAGACTCGATGGGGTTTGTTGTTTATGCAGAAGAACTTTATCAACCTATTGCTGACACCATGAGTCAACAATATCCCGAAAAACACGAAACCATCACCGCAAGTTTAGCAGAACTAAAAACAGCTTGGCCGTCGGTTAATGCACCAGAAACTCCAGTCATGTCTCCTGAAAAAGTGGATGAATTAGTGACAAAAATCAAAGAAAGTAGTACACTACAGTAGAATTTAGGATAATCTGTTACCCTAACCAATCAACTGTAGCGTGGGCAAATGCTTAAAAGACTCTAGTTTTATCAATAGAGATCCTTTATTTTGCCCACCTTATCTATTAAAAAATATCAATGGTTCATGCAGCTTCCATCTTCTTTATGAGGAGTGGGTTCTAACGTTGTAATATTGCCCTTTATCACTCCCTGAATAGCTGCTAAAGGCTCAGTTTCTGAGGTAATATAAACAGTAATACCACGGCGACTTAAACGCTCTTTTAAGCCAACTCCAGCCTCTCCTGTGATTAATATACTATGGTCTAAAGGATGGGGAGTGATATCATCTTCGTGGAGATCGTGGAATGTGGGTTGAGTCTCAGGAACTTCTAACTTCTCGAGTAGCGTGGGTTCAACCTCTTGAGTCGCTTCATAAACTAAGAACTTACGAGCGCGACCGGTTTTCCCTGTAATGGTCTGAAAATCATCACTCACAAGGGCAAACTTCATGGTTAATTTCCTTATTTTCTAGTCTAATTTTAGTTTAGGAATACTAGCATGGCATCGTTTGTTAACCGTTAAAAATATAATGAAAAATTAAAAAGCTGAGTTCGGGGTTCGGAGTTAGAAGTATTGAACAGTTATAAACAGTTATAAAAAGCGATCGCACAAGACGGATTCAATTTAATCGAGGGGAAATTTCAACCACCGTTGAAGATGCTGTTATTAGAGGAACGAGAGATACTTATTTATTAGGGGCAAATGCGTCACAAATTATGACCATTTCTTTAACATCTCTAGAAAATAATGCTGTCTTTGATTTAGTTTCTCCTAATACCACTATCCTTAACAAAGGAGTGACGAATACTCATCTTGTTTTACCTGCTAATGGAGATTATAAAATTATTGTAAGGGGAACAAGAGGCAATGCAACTTATAATTTATATGTTGAAATTTATGATGTTGTTAGCACTCAAATAATAACAACTGAAAATTATAAGATTGTGCTTCATTCTAATTGTATAGAAGGGGCAGTAAGTTGTAATCATGTCTCATATGAAGGGATTAATATTAATACAGGAGATAGCATACAATTAGCGGGTAAAACCATCCATACTACTTGTGCTGATGGTGTAACTCCTTGCCGATTTTTGGGTTATAAATTTGTCAATGGTGACCATAGTTACATTGTGCAAAGTGATGGTTCACTGCTGGTTTACGAAGAAAATAACCTGATTTTAAAAGAGGAGGGAACTTGGCAAAATTAAGTTTGATATTCAAAGTTATCTTTTTTTCAACAAGATATTAGTTAGGGTCAAAATAAGTTATTGTTTCGTGATCCCAATAATATAATCCATTAGGCAGATTTAAAAAATTAAACTGAAATATTAGACTTAGATTATAGCAGTTGAGAACTGTGTGAGGTACAAAAGCTTATTATTTTAAGGAACAGATAACTTATTCTAGAGTGTACTTTTATGAGTTGTAAATTGCTATAGTTGTTATTAAGGACTAATAAAATAATGGAAAATACCTTATTTGATAAAACATTTAGAGATAATCAAGGGCATATTGTTATTGCTCAACCTCCCAATTTACCCCTGATTGTTGCTGTAACAGCCTTTTTATTAAAACAAGTTATATCTAATGATAGTCTTTATCTAATTATAGATATTATTGCGTTTGGTTCCTTTTTCACCTGGGCTTGGATGGAATTATTTCAAGGGGTTAATTACTGGAGAAGAACTCTCGGTTTTCTAGCGTTATCAGCTATTATTTTTGCTAGATTTTATGATTATTTGTAGGTTTAGATGATATTCTGTTTATTCTTCTTGTTCATCCCCCCACTGTCCCAGAATAATGAGCCGAGAGCCTGTTCCCTGAAATACTATCAGTAAGACCAAGACTCTCGGATTGAATTCTCAAAGGTGATGACGTTCTCATGATGAGACATTGATTGTGGACGGCAGAGGTTTCTGCACCACTAAGGAGTTTTGGATTAGAAGGTGTGAGCGTGTAAGACCTCCATCACGTCACAGATATAAGCGATGCCCGAATAATCGTCGAAAAACTTCGATGCGACTTCATCCGAAATTTTTACGGCCATATCCCGATTGGGGGTGAGTACCTCAAACTTTACATTCGAGAAACTGTCGCCGACGGAGGGTTGTCCCGATGAGCGCACACCGCGACTGCCTTTACCGCCGGCGGACACCACCGTATAACCGGTAGCACCGGCTTTGTCGATGATTTTGGCAACTTTTTTTAGTAGGACTTTTTCAGTGACTATAACGAGCTTACTGGCTTTCTGAGTCATGTGGATTACCTCTTAACGCGTTCTGTTGTAACAATTTAAGACAAAAATCTATGGTTTAGCTTTAAACCATATCTTTAAGTATATACCAAAGATTGAGTAAATCTACTACCCCCTGTTGAGAAAGATTGACTCAGATTACCCAAAGCATTTTATAAAAAACACTTATCTTTTTGTCACTATGAGTACCATTTAATATCATATTGCAAAGGTCGCAAGAATCAGGAGGAGTAGGACGGAACTGGTTTAATTGATAAGTTTTGATTATCGCAAGATTCGGGAAGTTTGAAGTCATATCTTATAAAAAATATTGCTTGTTAGCCAGGTATTGCATAAACTAAAAAATATGGTTTTAGCTTAATCTATAGTCTTTTATCTATAAATATAGGAAAAGCATCTTAAAGACATAATCATGGTTCTGAAACTGCTGCACATATCACGTAAGTGAATTTTCGCTAGGTAATTCCGTTTGATATATACAATCAGTTAACTATGGAGTGAAAATTATGAATCAGTTTGAATCGAAGCAGTCACAGCCAAAGTTGAATACGGATGAGGGGTGGCTCGTACAAGTGTATGACAGTAATCGTCGCTTGCTCTGTGTTTTAGAACCCTCCCACGGTTGGATTTTCTTGATCGGTTGCGGTGTTGGTTTACTGCTTTCAGTCATTTGGATTAACGCGGCTCGCTACAGTCCCCCTTTAGAGCCGACTTCATTATCATTAGAGGAGTTACCCGTATTACCAGTGGATTGATCTGAGCCATAGTAAGGCTGATCTATTCTCCTTAATCTATCTTTACAATCCCACCAGTAGAACTAAAACTGCGTGGGATTCTTGTTTCATTGTTTAACTGAATAGATGCAGAAAATACTTCAGAGATGGGATGGTTGCCCAGGGACAGCGATCGCAAATCACAGTAACCAGAGCCAGGAATCCCCCAATAAAAAGAAAAACTTATAAGTTGAATTAGATATTGCGTTACAAATTCATTTGAAGAAACGTAAAAATTTTCAGTTTTAATGATAGACTTAAACACATAGAAATTTCGTTCTTAATAGATCGAAGTATATGAAGGGTAATGTGGGACAGATATGAGCTTGCGGCCCAATTGGGAAAACGGCTATCTCTGAACACTCTGTTGACAGGTACTACAAGAGAACCTGCTCAGTACAAGTAAAGTGTTTCACCCTTACTTTTAAAAGCTCATTTATGACAATAATCGCTCTCCGTTAGAGGAGGAAGGAGGTATTAATGGATTTCTTATCCGATTTTTTGACAAAATTCGTGTCGCAATTGCAGTCCCCCACACTCGGCTTTCTAATTGGTGGTGCGGTTGCTGCTGCCGTTAGTAGCCAACTAGCAATTCCTGATGCGATCTATAAGTTCATCGTTTTCATGCTGCTTATTAAAGTTGGCCTCAAGGGTGGTATTGCGATCCGCGAGTCCAATATAACTGAGATACTATTGCCCGCGCTGTTCGCCGTCATAATCGGTATCTTGATCGTGTTTATCGCGCGCTACACTTTGGCCAAGTTGCCGAACATTAAAGTCGTCGATGCCATTGCGACAGGAGGGTTGTTCGGTGCTGTGAGTGGTTCTACGCTGGCTGCTGGCTTAACAGTCCTCGACGCGCAAGGCATGGAATACGAGGCTTGGTCTGCTGCACTCTATCCCTTTATGGACATACCAGCACTGGTGACTGCCATCGTCTTGGCCAGCATTTATACGAGCAAGCAAAAGCGGCGCGCTGCTGCAGAGGAGTCTCGTAGCAAGCAGGAGTTTTATGGCGAACCCCAGGTTGCAACAGGAGGGGCTTATGCTATGGAGCAAGGCGGTACTGCAGGAGCTTATGCTATGGAGCAAGGCGGTACTGCAGGAGCTTATGCTATGGATCAGGGCGGCGGTACCGCAGGCAGTAATCCCAACCAGCAACGTATTACTGCAAGTGGATATCCTCACGAAGACCAGGATAATAAGGTTGAAATCTGGCCGATTATTCGGGAAAGTCTCCAGGGTTCTGCTTTATCAGCACTATTACTCGGTCTTGCTCTAGGTTTACTAACCCGTCCCGAAAGCGTGTATGAAAGCTTCTACGAGCCTCTTTTCCGTGGACTACTTTCTATATTAATGATCGTAATGGGGATGGAAGCAACAGCAAGAATTAACGAGCTACGCAAAGTAGCCCAGTGGTACGCTGTCTATGCTTTTATTGCACCACTGCTTCATGGCTTAATTGCTTTTGGTCTCGGCATGATTGCCCACTACGCGACAGGATTCAGCATGGGTGGCGTTGTTATCTTGGCCGTTATCGCAGCCTCAAGTTCAGACATCTCTGGGCCTCCTACGTTAAGAGGTGGTATTCCCTCAGCCAATCCCTCCGCTTACATCGGTGCGTCCACAGCCGTCGGTACCCCGGTTGCAATTGCCTTGGGAATTCCCCTGTTCATTGGGCTTGCTCAAGCAGTGATGGGTGGCTGATTTGAGACGGGTTGCACTGTGCCGGTGTTTTCCGAAACCGGGTACCAATGCGGCTGCTATGTCAAGGTCTGCTTTGTCTTCATTTAACAGCCGCGCAGCCCCTAGGTCTAGGTTAATGACCAAAGAAATGTACTTTCATCTGTATGTAGCGGAGCAAAAAACTATCAGTCTGACGCTCTGATTTGAAATTCAATTGATTGAGTTGGCAATCTTTGGTCAAAAACCCCTCTTCTTTATATTTCTTAAGACAGTTGATTATATTTATGTCCGACTACTTAGTTTCTTGAAAATGTCTTTACTTTAAGGGTTGTTATAAACTTGGTTATTGTGCATCTATCATGATTAAAGCTTTAATACTCTCAAGATTGCACAATATGAACCGAACAATGAGAACGATGAATCACATAACTGCTAACGCTACCTAAGATAATCTCACTCGCCATAGAATGTCCCCTGCGTCCTATAACAATTAATTCAGCTCCCCATTCCTTAGCAAGACGGCAAATAATAGGACCAGGATTACCATTTTCTTGACGTAATTCTGCTTGAATATTCATATCTTTCGCTTTTTGAGTCCAAGCTTCCAACTTCTGCAAACTTTCTTGTTGATATTGTTTCCACTCGCTTTTAAATTTTTCAATCAAATCAATACTATAACTGCTGGCATAAGGGGCAAAACTAATAGGACTATCTTCAGCATTTTGAGATAATACATTAACTAACATTAATTTTCCCTCTGTTGCTTTACATAAAGTAAAAGCAACCTCAATCACTTGTTCAGCAATGGCAGAATTATCAACGGCAACGAGGATTTTACTGTACATTTTAGTTTTTACTTCACACAAAGAAATTGATCTAGTTTGGAGAGTAACATATTTTTTCCTCAGTTATCAGTTAAGTTTATTAGTCACTGGTCACTGTTTGACTGATGTCAAACCGATAATAAGCTATAACTAAACAAGATCCATTAACCATGAGAAGTAATGACAAACCCAAGCCATACAAGAAGAGGACTCGGTATCTGGTTTGAGCGATTAGTCGCAGCCATTTTATTAGGGGGTCAAGTCTTTTTCCATCTGCTCAAAACTAAGATTCATCGACGCAATACCCTCGAACAGATGAGCGTTGTGGGTCCAGAATCTGTTACCATTGCCCTCATTACTGCTGGTTTTGTGGGGATGGTGTTTACCATTCAAGTGGCTAGAGAATTCATCAGTTTTGGCGCAGCATCCACCGTCGGAGGCGTGTTAGCTTTAGCCTTAACGAGAGAATTAGCCCCCGTATTAACCGCCGTTGTGGTGGCCGGAAGAGTGGGGTCGGCGTTTGCTGCTGAAATTGGAACCATGCGTGTTACTGAGCAAATTGATGCTTTATATATGCTCAAAACCGATCCCATTGACTATTTAGTATTACCTCGTGTGTTGGCCTGTTGTTTGATGCTACCGGTCTTAAATATTCTGTCGTTGTTAACAGGAATGACAGGAGGATTATTAATTGCCAATGGATTGTATGATATTTCTCCCTATGTTTTTTTAACCTCAATTCGCAACTTTTTAGAATTATGGGATTTAGTGACTTCTGTAATAAAATCCGTTGCGTTTGGAGGGTTAATTGCTGTGATTGGTTGTAGTTGGGGACTAACCACAACGGGAGGTGCCAAAGGAGTCGGTCAGTCTACCACAACGGCGGTTGTTACCTCTTTATTAGCTGTTTTTGTGATTAACTTCTTTCTCTCTTGGGTCATGTTTCAAGGGACAGGAAGTTCATCCTTCTAACGCGAGTTCGGAGTTAGGAGTTCGGAGTTGGGAGTTAGTAATACACTAAAGAAAATGGTGGGTTACGACAGATAATTATATTTTTTTTGTTCTAACCTAAATCATAGCCGTCTAACCCACCCTACTGTTTCTGACGACATTAGGATAAACAATTTAAGGATGGAACAGACAAATGCAAATTTATTCAGGTTTCTAATTTAACGCTTGATGGTATCTTAAATAAAAGTGATAATAATCCTATCTACAAATCATGAGTTCTAATTCTCCTATTCGTGTCGCTGTTGTTGGAACAGGTTTTGGTCAAGCTATTCATATTCCGGGACTGCAACATCACCCTCGCACTGAGTTAGTCGGGGTTTACAATAGAGACTTAGGCAAAGCAAAAGCGATCGCAGATGATAATAATATTCCCTATGCGTTCAATAGTTTGGACAAACTTCTCGCTACCTCTGATATCAATGCAGTAAGTTTATCTACCCCTCCGTTTCTTCACTACGACATGGGGAAACAAATCTTAGAAGCAGGGAAACACCTTCTTTTAGAAAAACCCATGGCTATGTCTGCACAAGAAACCAGAGCGTTGTATCATTTAGCAACAAAAAATAATTTAGTCGCCACTGCAGACTTTGAGTTTAGATATGTTCCTGCTTGGCAACTGTTAGCAGAAAAGTTACAAGAAGGCTATATCGGACAACCCAGACTGATTAAAATAGATTGGTTAGTAGCCAGTCGAGCTAACCCGGAAAGAGCCTGGAATTGGTACGCGAGAAAGGATAGAGGGGGCGGTGCCTTAGGGGCTGTAGGTTCCCATGCGTTCGATTATATTCATTGGTTATTTGGTCCAGTGAAACGAGTATGTGCGCGGTTGGTATGTGCTATCAAAAAACGGCCAGACCCCCTAGAAAATGGGAAATTGAAGCCTGTTGATGCGGATGATACCTGTTTAATTATGTTAGAACTCACAGACGGTACACCGGTGCAATTAACCATTAGTTCGGTAACTTATAATGGTCGAGGTCATTGGCTGGAAGTGTACGGCGATCGCGGTACATTAGTGCTAGGTAGCAATAATTTAAAGGATTATGTGCATGGGTTCGGTTTACAAGCAGGACCGGCTGGGAAACCTTTAACAGAGGTTGAAATTCCTAAACGGTTAGCCTTTCCTCAAGTGTTTACTGATGGGCGTTTAGCCCCATTTATTCGTATTGTTGATCGCTGGGTAGAAAGTATCGATCAAAAACAATCTTTAGCCCCATCTTTGTACGAAGGGGTGTATTCTCAATTATTAATGGATTTAACCCATCAATCTAGTGAAAAAGGGTCTTGGATGGATGTACCTGACTTAAACTCGTATATTAAAGGATGAGGTAGGTTATCAATGAATAAATCCTAAAAAGTCATTATTCATTATTAATTGTTCATTCTTAATTAACGAACAAACAGCCTACCCCCACTATTTTAACCATTAAAGGGGTGCAACTTGAATTTCGATGGTTGCAGTTACTTCGGGATGAAGTTTAACGGTTGCTTCATAGAAACCAGTTTTATTGATGTCAGGTACAGTAATACCCCGACGATCCACTTCTTGGTTGGTTGCTGCTTGGATAGCATCAGCCACTTCTGAGGTGGTAACGGTTCCAAAAATAGATTCCCCTTCCCCAACTTCTTTGCGAATGGTGAAGCGTTTGATGGTTTCGAGGGCTGTTTTTTTGTTTTCTGCTTGTTGTTTCTCCGCTAAGAGTCTTTCTCTCTCTTTTTCCCTACGTTGTTCAACCTGTTTGAGAATACCAGGAGTGGCAAGGGTGGCTAATTTTTGAGGAAGTAGATAATTTCTAGCGTATCCGGGAGCAACTTCTACTAAATCGCCGTCTTGTCCTAATTTATTAATGGGTTCGTTTAATACGACTTGAACTCGTTTCGCCATAATGTGCTGTTCCTTTTTTTATTTTTGACCGCAACCTTTAATTATACAATAATTTTTTCTATCAGTTACCAATGAGCAGTGACCAGTGACCCGTTAAAATTAACTGTGTAACAGGAGAATGAAGGAATGATCTAGATAATTCTCCTGTTTTCCATAAGTTGAGTAATCTTGTTAGATGATAACCGAATAAAATTAATAAAAATATAATTTGATAATTGGGGTTTTTTATGATTTTGACATAACCATTATATATGTTTTTATTTTTAACAATTTCTTGGATTAAATGAAAACTGAAGCTTAAAAAGATAATAAAAAAAATGGGGCCAAATAAATGAAAATTTATTGCCTTGAAGAGATTTCCTTGAGCGATCGCTTGAAAGGATCGAGTTAATCCCCACCCAGGACAAGGTATTCCTAAATAGTGAAATAATGGACATCCTGGTAAGGGTATTTTTAATCCTAAATTAGTTAAATAACTAACTAAAATAGGTAATACTAATAATAATAGTTGAATAATTTTTTTCTTTTTTTCTTGAGAGGATAAATAATTATATTTTTGTTGTTTTGTTGATAACATTTTAAGATAAAATTTTGACTATCGACGACTAAATAAGTCTTGACCGAAACAAAGAAGATAAAGAATAACTGTCATTGATTGTTGAAATACAACTAATTGACTTGTTTTTATAAAAAAGTTAACTTCTGATTGAGAATAAACTGCCATTGATCCTCCAGCTAAGGTGGCAATGAGAATTAAAAAGATAATTTTTCGGTATTTCAATTTTAGCATTAATCACTTAACCTTATTAATTTTGACAACAATTAACCATAAGCTAAATAGCCCAAGATGAAAACACTAAAACAAGGCATGAGAAGCAATAACCAAGGGGATTTTTCCAGTTTTCTACAAATTACGACCCACGCAATAATCAATTTCACAACAGCAATAATATTAATACAAGGAATACAAGCTAAAATTGTCCATAAAAGCGGATTTTCTTCATCTCCTGCTTGAAAATTTGCGTAAATTCCTAAAATCGGTATCCAAGCAAACCAAGCATTTTCAACCCCACATTTATCAAAAATTTTCCAACAAAAAAAAGAACTTGGAAAATAGAGAATAATAGAAATCAAGGTGGATATAAAAGATGAATCCTCTGAACCAGAGGTAGATTGCGCTAAAATTAAAGGTAACATTTTTAAACATTTAATTCTTTAAGATAACTTCCATATCTTAAATACTTTTTCTATTAAAATCTTCTAAAATTTAGCTTCTTTAAAGATTTAATCATAATCCTGATAAATCTGACCATCTGGCATTATTGCACCTTGTAAATTAGCGTTAGTTAAAATAGTTCCTGTTAAATCAGCATTCTTTAAATTACTGTTAACTAAAATAGCATTACTCAGATCAGCATAACTCAAATCTGCTCCCTGTAAATTAGCTTCTGTTAAATCAGTAGGAAACGGCGATCGATAGGGTTCTTGGGTTAATTTTGCTCGACATAATCTTGCCTCGAATAAATTAGCCTGATATAATAAAGCTGAACTTAAATTGGCATAACATAGGTCTGCTTGGCTTAAATTTGCCTGCCCTAAATTGGTTCTTCTCTCCGAAGTTGGACGTAAATCTACTTCGTATAAAATAGCCCTTTGTAAAATAGCCCCTGTTAAGTTTGCACCACACAAACTAGCCTTACTTAAATAAGCATCAGTTAGGTTCGTATCAATCAATTTTGCTCCACTGAGATCAGCATCTCTTAATATTGCCTGAGATAAGTCTGCATCCCTCAAGTCAGTCCCCCAGAGAATGGATTCGCTTAGATTAATTTTTTTTAATTTTGCTTGACAAAAAACACTTTTTCCTAGCCTAGATTGTCGTAAATCTGCTTCTTGAAAATCCACACCTGAAAGATTAATATCAATTAAATCTGCTTCTCTGAGAACAATTTGATGAAACTTTCTCTCTCCTAGCCTATATTTACTCAATAATTCTTTTAATTCCATTATTTATTTCCTATTTATCTTTTTTTATTTTAGTCTTGATTGCCTTGCATAGATAGGTTTCTTTGACTTCCTTTAATTTACAACTATTTAGTAATATAGGAACTTAGCATTAATTAAGCTATAATTAAAAATCATAATATGTCCACATAGTTTGTTACCTATATAACAATATGCCCAAAATAACCGCATCTCAGTATCCTAGTGAGACTACCTTGTTAGGAAACCAAGACGTATCTAACTTATCTCCTGCTGTTTTAGCAATGATCGCTGATTTTTTTAAAGTATTATCAGAAATGAGTCGGTTGCAGATTATTTGTGCCTTAAAAAATGGGGAAAAAAATGTTTCCCAAATCATTGAAATGACAGGGTTAGGACAAGCAAATGTCTCTAAACATTTAAAAGTATTAACTCAAGCAGGAATTGTCAATAGAAGTCAAGAAGGGGTCAATGTTTTTTATGCGATCGCAAATCCTTTAGTCTTTCCTTTATGTGATATTGTTTGTAATTCTATCGCTACACAATTACAACAGCAGAATCAACAATTAGAATCCCTAAAAAGCTTCCAAGAGTTGTTTTAGAGTAACTTTGTATGAATCTAAGAAAAAGCATTCGATTAATAGTGGGAATGACTATGCTCATATCTTGCACCTTCGATTCTCGTACTTAGGAGGTACAGAGATTATCCCGTTGAGACAAAACCTAGTTGTTAGGGGTACTGCATAAGTCCGAGAAAAGCTATAATTTTTTAACCAAGAGGTAAACAAGATTAAAAAGGAGATTTAGGGTTAGATACTTCTTTTTCAAAAGAAGCTTGAGAATGATTGGATTTGTTTAAAACGCCATGAGGATAAGCAGCTAACAAAATTAAATGACCTACTAAAATTAATAAGTCTCTTTCTAAACCAGCTACTTTTTTAGCATCTTCGATAAAGTTAGGTAGTTGTACAGTGACGATCGCACCAGCAATAATAAATAATAACACTAAATTAGAAGCTCGCCAAAAACGTCCAGACAATAACAACACACTAGCAATAACTTCTGCAATACCTGTTATTGGACCGAGGAAACCAGGAAGCCCAAAACTGATAAATTTTTCCATTGCCATTGACCAAAAAATGGCTTTAGGCAGTCCATGATAGAGGAAAATAGCAACTAAAAGAAGACGTAATCCCCAAAGCGAATAGGTCAAAAATTTAGTGTTAGATAACTGAGTTTGCATTTCTAGAATCTCCTTTAATCTATAAAATTATAGACTTATAAAATGAATATAATCTTTCGGTATTCTAGTATAAAGGGACATTAATGAGATTTACCTGAGAATCACCTTAAAGCAAAATTAGAGTCTGATGATAAATAACTGAAAGCCAAATGTTAGTTAATATTACTATCCATCCGATTTAAAATTTCAATAGCATTACTTCTCCATCCATCCTCTCTTTTATAAATATCTAAAAAGCGAGTTAAATGAATTTTAGATGCTTCATAATCTCCTAATACATATTCAGACATTCCTGCGTGATAAACTGCCATAAAATTATATAGAAATAGCAATTTTTTTAACTTGTTCAGCTTCTTCCCCCTTCTCCGTTGCGACCTAATTCATGAATAATACTGTAATTGTAATTAGACAAATTGGGTGAATTTTACATATTATTACCTACATAAATAAACAATGAAATTAATATCTAGTGTATAACAAAAAAAATTCTTATGATTGATTTCTAAACAAAAGATAAACATAAATCAGGTAACAGTTATTATATTGTCTCATGGGAGACATAAATCGCAAATTTCGTTACAATAATGTCAGAGTTGTTTATTGAGAGAATAACCATGCAAAAGTTTGACTGGAGAAAACTACAAAATGGTTCAGATATACGAGGAGTTGCCTTAGAGGGGATAGCTGATGAACCCGTTAATTTGACCCCTGAAGTTGCTAAAATTTTAGGTCAAGCTTTTGCGAGTTGGTTAGGAAAAAAGTTAGGAAAAAATACCTTAGAATTAACCATTTCTTTAGGAAGAGATAGTCGCTTATCAGGGCTTAGTTTAATATCTGCGGTAACAGAAGGTATTAGTCTCTCAGGAAGTCAGGTTTATGATTTTGATATTGCCTCTACTCCTGCTATGTTTATGAGTACCATTACTTCTGAATTAAGTTGTGATGGGGCCATTATGTTAACGGCTAGTCATCTTCCTTTTAACCGTAACGGGTTAAAGTTTTTTACCAAAGAGGGAGGACTTAACAAGGGAGATATTACAGAAATTTTAAATTTAGCTGAAAACAATAATTTTACCGTAGGCCAAGAAAAAGGAAGGGTACAAAAATATAATTTTATTAGCGTTTATGCTCAAGGTTTAGTTAAAAAAGTTAGAGAAAGTGTTAAACATCCCGACAATTTTGAGCAACCCTTACAAGGATTAAAAATCATTGTCGATGCGGGGAATGGTGCCGGAGGATTTTATGCTGAAAAAGTCCTTAAACCCTTAGGTGCAGACACAGAAGGTAGCCAATTTTTAGACCCTGATGGCACATTTCCTAATCATATTCCTAACCCTGAAAATGAAGCAGCAATGCAGTCCATTTGTCAAGCAGTTGTTAATAATAACGCAGACTTTGGTATTATTTTTGATACCGATGTTGATCGAGGTGCTGCTGTTGATAGTTCAGGGAAAGAATTGAATCGAAATCGCTTAATTGCTTTAATTTCTGCCATTGTTTTAAAAGAACATCCAGGGTCAACAATTGTTACAGATTCTATCACCTCTGATGGTTTAACTACCTTTATAGAAGAAGAATTAAAAGGGGTTCATCATCGCTTTAAAAGAGGCTACAAAAATGTTATTAATGAATCCGTTAGATTAAATAATGAAGGGCAAGAATCCTGGTTAGCTATTGAAACCTCTGGTCATGGGGCAATGAAAGAAAACTATTTTCTTGACGATGGAGCTTATTTAGTCACCAAACTATTAATTGAATTAGCTAAATGTAAACAACAAGGAAAAGTGTTAACCGATTTAATTGCTAAATTAAAAGAACCCCACGAAAGTCAAGAATTTAGGTTAAAAATTAAGACAGACAACTTCAAAGACTATGGAAATCAGGTGATAGAAAAATTAAAAGAATTTACAACCATTCAAGAGAATTGGAAACTGGTTCCTAATAATTACGAAGGGGTAAGAATTTCTTGTCAATCTAGTGATCAAAATGGCTGGTTATTATTGCGTTTATCCCTTCATGATCCTGTTATTCCCATTAATATAGAATCCAATGTTTCAGGAGGAGTCAATAAAATTGCCATTAAGCTATTAGACTTTTTACAAGAGTTTGATTATTTAGACTTAACAGTATTTAATGTGTAATAGCCCAGAAAATCATAGAAAAAGAAAATAATCAAACTAATTTTATCTAAAGAATTTCAAATTCTTCTTCTGGTTGATTTATTTCTTCTAAAGTTTGCCATCCTGGTTGCCATAAAGAACGATCTTTAAATTGTTGTGCATTGATCCAAAAACGAACATTAGCATCACAAGAAGCAACCATTTCTGCAAAAACAAATCTTCCTTGATTTTTTCGGTTAACCACTTGAAAATGTCGCCATCCCCATGTTTTTTGTTTTGCCGTCCATTTTGAGCCTAATAAGTGAGGAAATTTTTGTTTTTTGGCCATCTTCTTAATAACTAAATAATCATCTTTTCTCATGACTTACCCTTAGTTTAACTTAAGATGAGTTAATAACAGGTCACTGATAACTGTTTGCTGTTCACTAACATAGTAGGGAACATCCTCACCTCAACATACTTCTAAAACAGAATAAGAGTGATCCCTTGTGTCATTGATCAGTAGGTTAAAGTGTCTACCTGAAGTAAATAGTCAATCACTTCATAACTTTTAGCCTCTGACTTCTTGTTTGTGGTGTGTTGAGGTAATTATGGCCAATAGTGTGAACAGAGTGTCTAATAAATCTGGTTTTCAAGGAAAATCAGGTTCTCGTAAATACAAATCCCCTAAATACCATAATCCAATGGTAGGAACCAATCATTTACATAAACAAGGAAAAAACAAGGCATTGCGTCCCCTTTTTAGAGGGATATTATGGGGAATGGGTTTTGGCTGTACTGCTGTGGTTTCAGCGACTGTAGGGGCAGCAATCAGTCTATTTAGCCCTCTGTCAGAGGAGATTTTACCCCTAACTGAAAAGATAACTAATCCTTGGACACCCACCACCGAAACCCCTTCTGAACAAACACCCACCCCTGTGGTGGATAATACGTTGCTACAATATCGCTTATCTCGTCCTATTAATCTTTTAGTATTGGGAATTGATCGGGTGTTAGATACGCCGGCAGGAAGTCTTGAAGGGTTTGGGGGACGTAGTGACACAATTTTACTATTACGCTTCGATCCGGCTGATAATTCCGTGAAAATGCTGTCAGTCCCTAGGGATAGTCGGGTGAATATTCCAGGGGTGGGTTACACTAAAGTTAACGACGCTAATATTCATGGAGGCCCAGGGTTAGCGGCTAGGGTACTCAGTAAAACCCTGAATGATGTTCCCATTGATCGCTATGTTCGAGTGACAACGGATGCTTTCATAGAATTAGTCGACTTGGTAGGAGGGGTAGAAGTTTTTGTCCCTTATCCCATGCAGTACGAAGATAAAACCCAAAACCTGAAAATTGATTTACAAGCTGGTAGACAAATTCTTAGCGGGGAACAGGCCGAACACTTTGCCCGTTTTCGTAAAGATAGTTATGGTGACATTGGTCGAGTACAACGACAACAGATACTGCTCAAAGCCCTTCGTCAACGCATTACTAACCCCACTATTATACCCCGAATTCCCCAAGCGATCGGTTTAGTCGAAAAACATATTGATACCAATCTTACTTGGGAAGAAATGCTGGCCTTGGTGAATTTTGGCCGACAAATTGACCGAGATCAAGTACAAATGGTGATGTTACCTGGTCGTTTTAGTCAAGAAGAAGAATTTGATAACCGTAGTTATTGGGTAATGTCAGAAAGGGGACGGGATCAAGTCATGGAACAATATTTCGGCATTACTCCCCAATGGCAGTCTTCTCGTCATCGTTCCCCCAACCGTGTGAGAATTGCTCTACAAAATGCCACTGATGATCCGGGGTTAGTTAATCAACTTAGGGAATACCTGGCTAAACAAGACATTCATAATGTTTATACTATCTCCGATGCACCTCAATTATTACGAGAAACAGAAATTGTAGTGCAACAAGGAGATTTTGAAGCAGCTAATTACTTGCAAACCACGTTAGGAATGGGTAGAGTAGAAGCATCTTCTACAGGAGATTTAGACTCTCAATTGACCTTACGTATTGGTTTAGATGCTAAAGATTTAATATTGGGAGATAGTTTTCTCAAAACTTCTGAAACTACCGATTAAATTAATACTAATTTAGTTAAAATGCACTCTTATGAACACTCACGACAATAAGCTGCTTTGTTTTTTTGGACATCATAAATGCGGAACTCAATGGGTTCAGGGTATTTTGCGAGAAATAGCTAACGAAATGGGATTAGTTTACGCCCATGCCTATAACGCAGAAATTTTTAATTATGATCTCGAAGAATTTATAAAACGCAAAAAACTTAATATTTTTTCCTATACTAATGCTCAATATCAATATGTTAAAGATTTGAATCATTTTAGAGGATTTCATGTCATTAGAGATCCCAGAGATATTGTGGTTTCTGCTTATTACTCCCATCTTTATAGTCATCCTGTAGATAACAGCGATCACCTAAAAAAAGAAAGGGAAATATTACAAAAAATGTCAAAAGATGAAGGATTAATCCAAGAAATGGAGTTTAATCGAAGAGTGTTTGATGATATGGAAAGTTGGAATTATAATCAAGATCATGTGATGGAAATCAAACTTGAAGAATTAAGTCGAGATTCTTATGGAACCTTTGTCGATATTTTTCGCTTTTTAGGAATTGTCAGCGAGTCTCGACCAACCTATCAAGAAAGATGGAATCATTTATTAGCAATAACTTCTCGGAAAACTCAGGAAAAATTCTTTAAAAACGCTATAGTTAATGTCTCTTTGACCAAAATTCCTTATGAAACAGCGTTAGGAATTATTTACGAGAATCGATTCCAAAAGAAAACAAAAGGTCGCACCATCGGTACAGAAGATGTCAAAAGTCACTATCGAAAAGGAGTAGCTGGAGATTGGAAAAATCACTTTAAAGCTGAACATATTGAGTCATTTAAAGAAAAATATAGTAACCTATTAGTGAAATTAGGTTATGAAAAAGATGATAACTGGTAAAATTAAAAATGAAATGTCTAAATACCTGAAAAACCTATTGCTACGATTTTTGACCTTGATAGGTCTTATTCTATTAGTAAGTATCTGGATCTTACTCGATGCTCGTGTGGCGATCGCCCAAGATAACACGGTTAATTATACTTACGGAGAGTTACAACAGCAAGACTTCTCCCATAAGGACTTACAAAAAGGTGTATTCGCAGCAGCAGATATGCGAGAAGCTAATTTTGAGGGTTCAGACCTCTCTTATGGTATTTTTACTGAAGGAATCCTCTTAGGGGCGAATTTGAAGGGGGCTGATCTCAGTTCATCTTTACTGGATCGCGTGACCCTAGATTTTGCTGATCTTACGAATGCCATTTTAGTTGATGCGATCGCTACTCGTACCCGTTTTTATGATGCAACTATAACAGGGGCCGATTTTACCAATGCAGTTATTGATCGCTATCAAGTTTCTTTAATGTGTGAACGGGCCGAAGGAGTTAACCCAGTGACAGGAGTTTCTACCAGAGATAGTTTAGGGTGTCGATAACTTATCATTAGATTTAAGTTGTTTTGAAACGCCATTATTATGTATCAAACTGATGCCTTAAATGATCCCAAAACAGTTCTTCCCACCATGTATGATCTCCCTAGTGAAGATCCCGAGGAACCTGGTGTGCCAGATGAATATCACATTCTACAACCTCGACTCCTTGAATACACATTTCATCCTGCTAATTATTCGCCTGATGAAGTGTTTATTGCTACGGATATGAACCTTTACTATGATGTACGTCATACGGCTTGGTATAAGCGTCCGGACTGGTTTGCTGTGGTAGGTGTGGATCGCTTATACGAACAACAGGATATGAGGTTAAGTTATGTGGTATGGCAAGAAGGGATTAATCCTTTTGTCGTGGTAGAATTACTATCACCTGGAACTGAAAAAGAAGACTTAGGACAAACCTTACGAAAAGCAGAAAATCCCCCTACTAAATGGGAAGTTTATGAGCGTATTTTGAGAGTTCCTTATTATATTGTTTTTGATCGTTATACGGATCAATAAGAGCATTTCAGTTAACAGGAAGTCATTACACAGAATTAGAATTAATTGAACCTCGAATCTGGATGGAGGATGTTGGCTTAGGTTTAGGTCTTTGGCAAGGTTCTTATGAAGGGATAGAAAGGCTATGGTTACGTTGGTATGATCGTAATAGAAATTGGATTTCTACCCCTGAAGAAATAGCCCAACAAGAAAAACTAAGGGCTGATAGATTAGCACAGAAACTAATTGATCTGGGGATTGATCCAGAAGAGATTTAACCTGCATTATTCATGAAGAAAAAATGCAACAAAAAAAATCAGAAATGGGAATCAAGAGGGGATTTCTGTTAAATAGATTTGAAAATAGTAGGTAATATGACCAACCTGGAGGGCCTACACAGAAAGTCAAAAAGCTGATTGAATAATGGTTGCAGCCCTCAGACCTCTCGAATAATAAGTGCGTTTTTATATATAGTTTATGATTTAATGCCATTAATAACCTGGCAATTATGGCTGGCTAAAGATTGACTTCAAGAAAATTATCTTCTTTAGTTCACTTAATTATTGACTAAAATCTATAATTAATTATTAATAAAATCACATTGTTTGAGAAAAGATTAATGTCGTAAAAAATATGGAAGATTCTACCTTAAACCCGTAAAATATCTTTTATGATTAAGATAAACTGGCGCAATCTGGGTAATCCATGCAGCCTTATTCAATGCCTCGACGTTTTTATCAATGGCTCACATCAAGAAAATTGGCACTCAATGCCACAGACACCCGTTATGCCCTAGTAGAAGCCAGTTTAATTGGGGTACTTTCTGCGATCGCAGCCTTAATCCTAAAACAAGGAGTGGGGTGGTTAGGGGGTTGGCGGGTTGCTCTGGCCAATGAGTTTGGCGGAATAGTGGTGCTTCCCCTGGGAGGACTGATTTTAGGCTATTTGTCCGGTTTGCTCATCGAAACCCTCTCCCCAACAGCCACAGGGGGTGGTATCACTCAAGTTAAAGCGGCCTTAGCTCGGTATCCAGTTCCCTTATCCTTACGAGTAGCCGTAGTTAAACTCATTGGAACCATTTTAGTATTGGGAGGAGGCTTAACCCTAGGCCGTCGCGCCCCTACAGTTCATATCGGAGCAGCTTTAGCCGCTCAACTGAGTAACTGGGTTCCCACCTCCCCGGAACATCGACGACAAATGATCGCAGCCGGGGCAGCCGCCGGACTAGCAGCCGGTTTTACCACTCCTATCGCTGGGGTTTTATTTGTTATTGAAGAGTTGATGCGAGATGTTTCAGGGTTAACCTTAGAAACGGCTATCGTGGCCTCCTTTACAGGGGCGGTAGTTTCTTTAATTTTACAGTCGTCTACCCTTAATTTTCCCTCTTCTTTACTCGAACTACCCGATATTACCTTTTCTGCGGTAGACATACCTTTTTATTTACTTCTAGGGGTTTTAGCCGGACTATTAGGAGCATTATTTAATCGGGGACTGCTGGCCAGTGTCGCCATACAAGGAAAATTCAATTTACCTTTATCTTGGCGCATTGGCTTAATGGGAATGGTGTCAGGCATTATTATTGCTTTATTACCGCCTTTCTTTCGAGATAATGCAGGACTTCGCATCTTTTTGGTCACAGGAGAATTAGACGGGAGTCGCATTTTATTGGCTTTTGTCGCTCATTTCGTCCTCACCATTTTGGCCTATAGTTGCAATGCCCCCGGAGGATTATTCGGTCCGGCACTGGTGTTGGGATCGGCTTTGGGCTATTTAGTGGGAGATTTTGAACAATTTGTCACAGGAACCGGCGCACAATCAAGTTACGCACTAGCAGGAATGGGAGCCTTTTTCACGGCAGTGGTTAGAGTTCCGGTCACAGCGATCGTTTTTGTGTTTGAACTGAATACGGATTTTAATATTGTCTTACCTTTAATGGTCACTTGTGCAGTGTCTTATATCGTAGCCGAAAGTGTCTCACGGGGTTCTCTGTACGAACATATGTTACACGCTAGGGGTATCTATATCAATGAAGCGGCCACAGGACAAGATTTTCTCTCAAAATTAACCGCTTCACAGGTAATGGAATCTCAAGTCGAAACTTTATCCAGTGATCTAACCTTGGATGAAGTGCTGCAAGCCATGTCTAACTCCAGTCATCGAGGGTTTCCTGTGGTAAAACAAGGTCAACTGGTGGGCATTGTTACTCAAACGGATTTGGCGAAATTAAAGAAAGAACCAGGATATACCCCGTTACAAGAATTTATGACCCGAAGACCCATTACCGTGCAAGCAGAAGTTTCTCTGAGTGATGTTTTATATCTACTGAACCGTTATCAGTTGTCCCGTCTTCCTGTCACAGAAGGTCACAAATTAGTGGGAATTATCACTCGAACGGATATTATTCGGGTTGAAGCTAATCAATTACAAGGGGATGATACTACCATTAACGAAGTGGTTCCTGATCCATCTTATATTGCCTATCAAACCCGGGCCCCGTTAGCTGGAGAGGGTCGCATTTTATTACCTTTAGTTAACCCTGATACGGCCACGTCTTTATTCAAAATTAGTGCGGCGATCGCTCAAGAACAAAATCAAGAAATCGAATGTTTACAAGTGATCACCGTTCCCAAACACAGCGATCCGGCTCAAACTCCCGTAATCACCCAATATAGTCGTCAATTATTACAACGAACCGAACGATTAGGCCGTCATTCTAATATCCCTGTTCACACGCAAATTCGGGTCGCCCACGATCGCGCTCAAGCCATTTTAGACACCATTCGAGAACGCCACATTAATCTCATGATATTAGAGTGGAACGATGACCATCACACCCCAGGAACAATTTTCGATCCGGTTATTGACATTTTAATTCGCAAAGCCACTTGCGAATTAATATTAGTAAAATTTGGGCAAGAAAAAGAAGCTTATCCTCAAGTTTTAGATAAAGATAGCACTTGGTTAATTCCTATTGCTGGAGGACCGAATGCCAAACGGGCCATGGAATTGTTACCCGGATTAACAAAATTATATACTCGTCCTCGATCGCCGATTATTTGGTTGTGTCAGGTATTTTCTCCCAATAAACCAACCCCTAATTATCAATCCTTAGAAGTGACGGCCAAAAAGTTAAAAGAAGAACTCGAACGCCCTGTAATTCCCCTTCCTGTTCGTTCCCAGTCAGTCGCTGATGCGATCATTCATTTAGCTGAAGCAGAAAGCTGTGACGTGGTTATGTTAGGAGTCAGTCGAGAAGGATTATTAGTTCAAGTGATGCAAGGAAACATTCCTAAAATGATCGCTCAACAAGTGAAAAGTACCGTCATTTTAGTACGAGGAAAGTTAGATAATTAGTCATTCTTTTCTGATAATTTTCCCCTAAAAAATATTGACTTAAATCTTAATTTATGGTAATTAAATTACTAATCAAGTGATAATTACCGACTTTAATGACTTATTTTTATCTTCGTCCCGAAGACTTACCCCCTAGTGCGCCTGTTGATGATGCTCTGCAACGCAAACTAGACCAAAGCGTAACTCATTATTTTTATGAAAGTTGCGATCGCCTTACTCAACGAGTCTTATCTCAGGGTGGATGGTACTTAACCACCTCTGGCACTGCTTTGACTCTGATCATTATTTGTGTTGATAGACGACATAATTGGAATATATTAAAATATTTACCGTCTTTAGCTAAATATTTAAAAGAATTTGCTCCGACCACCAAGATTCGTATTTATCCGCCACCAGGGGAAGGAACATCCTTAGAAATGCGCTTTCAATTGCCGATGATGTCTCGATAGTAAATTAACAAAAAGTTACCAGTGAGCAGTTATGAATGTTAACTGCTTGCTAAAGTAAAATAAAAAAGCTTTAATTCAATATTCAACATATTCCAGAATTTTAAGAACTCTTAATGGAAATAAACGTCTTAATTTTTTAAGAGCGTGTACCATAGAATGAAACTAGGTGAATAGCTGGCTAATGGTTCATAAGCTGTTCATCTCTCATGGTTGGCTAACATAAACTGCTTTTTAATTCCCGTTCGACATCGATAAATCCTATGAATACTCTCATAAAATCCTTGTGCCGTCATCAATCACTCATCTTAGGTGGAACCCTAGCAGCGATTTCTCTCCATACTTTAGCCCTTCCCGTCAAAAGTGCGCCCCAACCAAACGCTTTAGAAGATAATCCTAAAGCCATCGTAGACGAGATGTGGCAAATTGTTAATAATGAATTTGTAAATCCAGATTTTAATCGAGTTGATTGGCAAGAAAAACGTCGGGAATTATTATCCGAAGATTACGATAGTCCAAAACAAGCTTATAAAGCCATTCGTGAAGCTTTAAAAGAATTAGAAGATCCCTATACTAGGTTTTTAGCCCCTAACGAATTTTCTGTCTTAACCAGCCAAACTTCAGGGGAATTATCAGGCATTGGGGTAAGATTAGCCATTGATAAACGGACCAGTGAAATTTACGTGGTAGAAGCGGTGAGAAATTCCCCCGCCATGAAAGCAGGATTAAAACGAGGCGATCGCCTAATTCGCATCAACGGCAGACCCACCGCTTTGATGAGCCTAGAACAAGCACAAGAAGCCATCACCGGGGAACTTGGGACAGAAGTCAGTCTACAACTTTCTCGACGGGAAAAAGGGGTTTTTCAAGTAACCTTAGCCAGAGAAAATATTGAAATTCCTGCCGTTACCTACCATCTCGAAGAAAAAGAAGGCCACCGCGTCGGTTATATTAAACTGGATGAATTTAGTTCCCACGCTACCGAACAAATGAAACTAGCCATCGAAGACTTAGATGAAAAACAAGTCTCTGGCTATGTTCTCGACTTACGAGGAAACCCAGGAGGGTTACTATTTGCCAGTGTGGATATTGCCCGTCTTTGGATGAAAAAAGGAGAAATTGTTAGCACCATTGATCGAAAAGGAGGCGATCGCCATTTTTCGGCTAACGGCACTTCTTTAACTGATTTACCTTTGGTGGTTTTAGTTAATGAATGGTCAGCGAGTGCTAGCGAAATTTTAGCAGGGGCTCTCAAAGAAAGTGGACGGGCTACCGTGGTCGGTACAACTACTTACGGGAAAGGCACAGTCCAATCAGTTCATAACCTCTCCGATGGTTCAGGGTTAGCAGTCACCATCGCCCGTTATTATCCTCCCAGTGGCACCGATATCAATCATAAAGGCATTAGCCCTAATGTTTATTTAGAATTGACGATGGAGCAACAAGCTCGCCTCAAAAGCGATCCAACCTTAATGGGAACCGATGCCGATCCTCAATACAATCGTGCCATTTCTATTTTAAAGGGTCGTAGTCAACCGATTTCTAGTCCGACTACCCCCAAACCCGTTGGCCTTCGTTGGGAAGAGTTACAAGAAACGGTTAAAGATCCTGATCCTCGTTGGCAAAGAATGCAAGATAGGGTTAATTAACCTATGTGTGGACTGAAAAATTAACTTTTGTTTGATAATAACTAAAATAAGAGAACAAGGAGATCATTAATCTTCTTGTTCTTACTTTTTACTTGTACTCCTGACACAAATTTAAGGTATGTCAAAGAAGATTCTCTCCGATCCTAAAGAAGATTATCTACAATTAGCCCTTCGCGCTGGTCGATTTGGTGCTTGGCAATTAGAGTTACCCAGTAAACATTTAATCACATCTCCTCAGTGTAAAGCAGATTTTGGCCTCGGTCCTGAGGATGAATTTACCTATGATCAATGGTTAAACCATTCAATACATCCCGATGATCGTGAGGAAGTTAAAGAAATTATTGAAACAGCGATCGCACTGAACAAAGATTATGAAGCAGACTATCGCGTCATTCATCCTGATGGTAGCCTTCATTGGGTTTTAGGGCGAGGCCGCATCATTGATCAAGTAGATGGTCAACCCACTCGTATGATTGGTATTACTGTTGATATCACCGAACAAAAACAAGCTCAGTTTGAACGAGAACAATTATTAATACAACAAAAGCACAGTAGTGAGCGATATCGTTTTTTGTCAGAAATTAGTATCTTATTATCATCCTCTTTAGAAGATTATAAAACCACTCTAGATCGTGTGACCCATTTAGCCGTTCCCATCATAGCTGACTGGTGTTTTATTGATTTAATTGAAGAGGATCAAGTTAATCGTGTTTCAGTTGCCTATAGTGATCTAAGTCAGTCCGAACTCGCTAAAGAAGTTGTTAAATATCCCCCTGGAAATAATTTAAACCATCCCCCCGCTAAAGTTTTATTCGAGCAGAAATCGCTGTTAATTTCTGAGTTTACCCATGAAATGATTTCCCAGGCCGCCAATAACCCGACACACGAGAAAGTGATCAGAAAAGTTCGCCCTATATCTCTGATGGCAGTTCCTTTAGTGGCTAGAAACAATACCCTAGGAGTAATGACCTTTGTAACCACAGCCTATTCAAATCGTCGTTTAATCGCAGAAGATTTGGCGATCGCTGAAGAAATTGGCAGACGTGCGGCACAAGCCGTTGATAATGCTTGGTTATACCATCAAGCACAAATTGCTAATCGTGCTAAAGATGACTTTCTAGCCATGCTTTCCCACGAACTGCGTACCCCCTTAAATCCTATTATTGGTTGGTGTGAGTTGTTAAACCGAGGCAATCTTTCCCCTGAGCAAACGAAACAAGGGATTGAAATTATTGATCGTAATGCCAAATTACAAGCCCGTTTAATTGATGACTTACTGGATGTTTCTCGTATTTTACGGGATAAACTTCATTTACAAAAAACGCCACTCGATCTTAAAACAATTATTCTCAGTGCCATTGAAACGGTACAGTTAGTAGCTAAAAAATCATCTATTACCATCGAAACGAATTTAGACACCGACATAAATCAAATTAACGGTGATCCAACACGGTTACACCAAGTTATTTGGAACTTGTTATCTAACGCTATTAAGTTTTCACCGAGTCATAGTGTTGTAACCGTTTCTTTGTCTTTTATTGATGGGATGGCTTTGATTGAAGTTAAAGATCAAGGTAAGGGGATCGAACCAGAATTTTTACCTTATGTTTTTGATCGCTTTCGCCAGGACGAGTCTTCTGAAAATCGAGAGTTTGGTGGATTGGGATTAGGACTAACCATCGTTCGTAACCTAGTAGAAATGCACGATGGTAAGATTAAGGCAAATAGCCTCGGACGCGGTCAGGGGGCAACGTTTACGGTTACTTTACCTCTTATTGATCAAGAAAAACAACCACCACAAATAAAAGAAGAAAGGACTTTAACATTAACCAGTTTAGAAGGTATTAAAATTTTAATTGTTGATGATGATCGAGATTTACGGGAACTGTTAGTCTATGTCTTTCAATCTCAAAAAGCTCACATCGAAGCGGTTGCATCTGGATTAGAAGCTCTAAAAATATTTGAAAGTTTTCAACCTGATATTTTAATTAGCGATATTAATATGCCTCTGATGAGTGGATATGATTTACTTTACAAAATACAAAATTTGTTTCCAATTCTCAACAATAAGCTTTTAGCGGTTGCTGTTTCAGCCAATGCGTCTGAAAAAGATATTGAAAAGAGTTTAAACGTTGGGTTTATTCATCATTTTGTTAAGCCGATAAATATTAATAATATGATCAATATATTGATTCAGGAAATCAAAAAAAAAACTTGAAAATCAATTATTTTAAGAATAAAAAATATTATTAGTTAACAGGCATTTATTTAAGGTTATCGAAATACTTACATAAATTTCTATGACGTTTAGCAAAAATAAATCCAATTATTCGATTGACAATTAACTGATCAATCCAACTACCGAATCCTAAAGTGAACTCAATCTTGTCAGTATATAATGTTCCTTGTTCACACGGCTCAAATTTGTGCTTGTGTTGAAAATATTTTAACCCTCCACCTGTTCTTAATATATCAATAAAGTAGCTATTCTTTTCATAATTAGTAATTTCTCCTTCCCAATACCACCAAGTAAAGAGAAATCGATATTTGAACCGAAATATTGAACCTTGTTGCCAAGGTTCACCTTTATCTAACCAATCAATAGGTTGAGGAAAATGCTGCTCAAAACCATCAGCAGACGCACAAAAACTAAAAACTTTATCGATAGGAGCATTGATTATTACAGATTTAGAAAAAATCATTTTTTTGAAAGTTTAATTAAAGTAAAGCTTGACATCAGACCATTCTCACAAACAGAAAAGCTCCATGAGTCATAAACTGTATTATAATAAATTACAATTGTAATTCAAAAACCATCAATCTTAAAAACTCATGACAATTTACATAAAAACCGATTAGCATAGAAAAGTGAATGATAATTTATCTCCTTTACACTCCTTAAAAACAGGGCAATGGTTCAAACTCATTTGTGGCGCAAGTTTCCAAGACTTGCCAGCCATTCGTAGTCTGTCCCTAATTTACACTTTAGCCGGTGCGAATTGTATTGATGTTGCAGCCGAACCTGCGGTGATCAATGCAGCAACAGAAGGAATAAATTTAGGGATGGAATGGGCAGAAATCGCTCAAACGAAAGGATATCCGAGGATAAATAAACCCTGGCTAATGGTGAGTTTAAACGATGGGGAAGATCCTCACTTTCGTAAAGCCTATTTTGATGAAACCTTATGTCCTGCTGATTGTTTGCGTCCTTGTGAGTCTATATGTCCAGCACAAGCGATCGCCGCTTCAGGAATTATAGAACAGCAATGTTACGGATGTGGTCGTTGTTTACCGGTTTGTCCCCTAAACCTGATCGAAACGCGATCGCACCTTATTACCCCCCAAACCATCCTACCCTTGATCAAAAACAAACAGATAGATGCCATCGAAATTCATACTCAAGTGGGACGAGAAGAGGAATTTAAAAAACTGTGGCAACAATTATCTCCTGGGGTAAAACACCTGAAACTGTTAGCCATTAGCTGTCCGGACGGAGAAGGATTAATCAACTATTTACAAACCCTTTATGAAATCATTTCCTCCTTACCCTGTGAATTAATCTGGCAAACCGACGGCCGCCCCATGAGTGGGGATATCGGGAAAGGAACGATTCATGCAGCCATTCGACTGGGTAAAAAAGTGTTAAACGCCGATTTACCGGGATGGGTGCAACTCGCAGGAGGAACCAATCACCATACCGTCCCCAAATTACAACAATTGGGTTTATTGCCCTCTATCGCAGGGGTTGCCTACGGTAGTTATGCCCGCAGTTTAATCTCCCCTTTTCTAGAAACCATTGAAGCACAAACCCTGTCATCCCATATAACTGATGACCCCGAATTATTCTGGCAAGCAGTAGAAACCGCTTATTCTTTGGTTTCACCCTTAAAGGAGAGGTTAGAAATGGACAGGGTAAGGAGAATGAGGGAAAACAAGGAGAAAATAAACTTCTAACATCTAACTCATTTTAACTATCTTGACGAAGCCCGCTAAATTATGTTAAATCCCAAAACAAATAACTTTTTAAATCAATCATCCATAACAGTGCCATCTATACCCAAAAAAGCCTTATCCCAACGGATGCAGATTACCGACGACCTTAGTAAACTGCTCGATATTTTACCCTTAACTATTCGTAACCAGATCAAAGATCATCCGAACTGCGATCGCTTAATTGAAGTGGTTATGGACTTAGGACGACTGCCAGAAGCTCGTTTTCCTGGAGAAGCCATTTATCTAGGAGATACCCCTGTTTCTGCTTCTGATCTACAATACAGCATTCAACGAGTGGGAATTTTTAGCGGTGATAACCGAGCAGGAATTGAACGCACGCTACACCGTATCAGTGCCATTCGCAACCGAACGGGAGACATTATCGGTTTAACTTGTCGGGTGGGACGGGCTGTTTTTGGCACCATTTCCATGATTCGGGACTTAGTAGAAACGGGTCAATCTTTACTCTTATTAGGTCGTCCCGGTGTGGGTAAAACCACTGCCTTACGGGAAATTGCCAGGGTGTTGGCCGATGATTTTGATAAACGAGTGGTCATTATCGATACCTCTAACGAAATCGCTGGTGATGGGGATATTCCTCACCCGGCCATTGGTCGCGCTAGACGGATGCAGGTAGCGACTCCTGAATTACAGCATAAGGTAATGATTGAGGCGGTAGAAAACCATATGCCGGAAGTGATCGTTATTGATGAAATTGGCACGGAATTAGAAGCTTTAGCTGCTCGTACCATTGCTGAACGAGGGGTGCAGTTGGTAGGAACCGCTCACGGTAATCGTATCGAAAATTTAATGAAAAATCCCACCCTTTCCGATTTAGTGGGGGGTATTCAAGCGGTGACGTTAGGGGATGATGAAGCCAGACGAAGAGGGTCACAAAAGACGGTTTTAGAACGAAAAGCCCCACCTACCTTTGAAATTGCCATCGAAATGTTAGAACGGCAAAAATGGGTGGTTCACGAAGATGTGGCTCATACGATTGACATTTTGCTACGGAATGGAGAACCCAACCCCCAAACCAGAACCGTCGATGAAAATGGGGAAGTGCAAATTACCCAAGAAGAACCGGATCAAACCCCTAACCCTGCTAGTTTTGGGCGTGGTATGGCACAAATGATACAACAACCCAAAGGATGGCGTGCGTCGGGTAAAATGACCCCTGTGAGTCCATTCGGGTCGAAAAAAGGCAATAAGTTAAGCTCTGCATCCGAGTTTGACCGTCTTTTAGATGCCTCTTGGTCTCAACCTGAACCTAAAGGGGGTAAAGTGAGGGTTCCGGGTCCCAATGGGGAGGATTTTCCTGTTTATATTTATCCCTATGGTATCGGGCGATCGCAGTTAGAACAGGTGATCGAGGTGCTGAATTTACCCATTGTTTTGACTAAAGACTTAGATAGTGCGGATGTGGTGGTAGCGTTGCGATCGCATTTGAAAAATCAGTCTAAGTTACGTCAGGTGGCGAAAGCGCGTCAAGTTCCTATTCATGGGGTGAAATCCAATACCATTCCCCAAATTACCAGAACGCTACAACGATTGTTAGGGATGGATGAAGTAAAAACCCCCGAAACGGCTGATTTACGCCTGTTTACCCGTGGCAGTAATGATGATGAGTTGGAGGCGTTAGAAGAGGCAAGACTCGCTGTAGAACAGATTGTACTCCCTAAAGGTCAACCCGTGGAACTGTTACCGCGATCGCCTAAAGTTCGCAAAATGCAGCACGAATTAGTGGAACATTATCGCTTACAATCTGATAGTTTTGGGGAGGAACCTAACCGTAGATTACGGATTTACCCTGCTTAATTTTCGAGACAATTTTAGACACTTTTAAATAGGTAGACTTGTCATGGTCTGCCTATTTTTTTATGAAAGTAAGTATAATTGCGACTGTTCAATTAAGTATATTATGGAACAATATATATAAGTATTTTGTTTTAAACTTAGTAAGTGTTGCTATCAGGTTAGAAAAAATGTCAAACAAGTTTCAGAAGTTTTCATTTTTTCTTAAACCCAAGCATAAACTATTATTACTATTTTTTATCTCTGCTATTTTTCTAACTTGGTGGGGACATAATTATCTTGATTTGAATTTCTTTAACTCAGAAGAATTAAAAAAGATTTTACTAGAATCTGGTTGGATTGCTCCTTTTATTTATATTAGTATTTTAATTATTTCTGTGGTTATTTCTCATATTCCTGCTTTACCTTTAGTGATGGCCGCTGGTATGGTTTGGACTCCCATTTTAGCAACTATCTATAGTGTTATTGGTGGATTTTTAGGTGGATTATTAGCATATTTTTTAGGTCGTAGCTTAGGGAGAAATGCCTTAAAATTATTAACCGGAAAAGTGTTTTATTTCTCTAAAGATAAAGGTGAAGTGTATCTAGGGTTTTTGATTTTTATCACACGACTAATTCCTTTATTTTCTTTTGATTTAATTAGTTATGCTTCGGGTTTAGCAGGAATTTCGCTACCCATTTATTCTTGTACTAGCTTAGCCGGCATGATTCCACCGACCTTTTTATTAACTTATATGGGATCAAGTTTAGCTTTAAATTCTCACCAAAAATTAGAGATAATTGGTTTTTTATTAATTAGCACTTTAGTTTTAATTTGGTTAATCAATCGCTATAATTTTCTAGGATTAAAAGATATAATTCATGTTGAGTAATCGCTAAATAGTAAAATCTTGTAGGGTGGGCAATGCCCACCTTACAGTAATTTATGTTGAATAAATTTTGACTTTAAATATTAAGCAAGAAAAGGTAATAAACTAATAATTTTCGGTAAAACTACCTTACAAGAAGTTGCTAATTTTGTCGCTGGTTCTAAACCTTTGGCTAAAGTTTCTAATAATTTAACGGCGCGAGATGCTTTTTTTTGCAATCCTTCATCTTCTGGGTTTTGACTTGCTTTAGCAATAGTTTTTACTTTATTGGCTGCGTCTGCTTTTTCATCTTCATCAAGTTCATTCTCTGTTTGAATGGCGTTCATTAATTCTTGTAATAAGCTTTTTAATTCATCATTTTTATTATCTTGACTTTCAGGTATTTGGTTAATCGTATTATTCACATCGCCGACAATTTCCCCTAGGTTTAAGACACCAGAGTTATTAATATCACGAATGTTGATATTTTTGCTACTATCAGAACTATTATTCATTGCTTTTGCCTCTACATGAATGGGACGACTCGCTTGAGTTTTGACTATTTCCATCATATCAATACTTTGCTGCCGATAGATAGTAATTTCAGTTTCTTTTGCTTCTAGTTGTGCTTTATATTTAGCTTCGACTGCTTCTAATTTTAGCTGATAAACTTCATTAAACTCTTGATGTATCTTTTCTTTATTTGCATCTGGGGGAACTTTAACTTTAACCACAAAAACTCCATCCCCTTTATTGTCAATACTGGAAACTTCTAACAGTGTATCCTCATTTTCGACTTGTACCGTTTTCATGGTTTCTATAAACGCTTTCCAATCAATACCATTTTCAAAAATTAAGTTAACGGTATCAAAAACTTCCTCAAATAGTTTAGTAAATTCTCCTTCTTTAAATTCTCCACTACTAGGTTGACGTTCTTTTTCATTGTTTAAAAGATAAACATATTGACAGTCAATATTATCAAGGATAGTTGTCGCATCAATATTCCAGTTTTCGATACAAGCACCTGTTAAATAAGCATGATTAAAATTAGTATAAACTGCATTAACTTCCGTTAAATTAGCATGAGATAAATTAGCATATTCAAAAGTTGCTTCACTAACATCTGCATATTTTAAATTAGCTCCTTGTAAGTTAGCTTTTTTAAGATTTGCTCCCCTTAAATTAGCTCTAGTTAGATTTTTTTCTTGTCCACTACTGGGGTTAATTAATAAGTCTCTAACTGTGGGATTTTCTAATAACGTATTTCCTGGACGCGCTAAATTTAATTTAACAGTATTTTTGAAACAACTTCGAGTTAATATTGCTTGATTGAAATTGCTATTTTTTAGGGTTGCTCCTGTGAAGTCAGCGTCAGTAAGCGTTGCATTTTTAAAATTTGTTGCTCCTATCAAAACACTAATAAATAATATAATTGGACGAACCCATTGATGCCTTTCATTTTCTTGAAGTCCACGTCTACTAATATATATCCCAGAAATCCAGCCTACTACTGATATAATACTTCCTATAATAATCGAAAGTTCATTTTCGTTAGACCTTGTATAACCTTCTATAAATCCAATGATAGCGAATGTAATAGGAAATATATAAATTACCCATTTTTCGCAAATCATTAAAAATACTCCTGTACAAATAGCAGAAATAACTGTTATAAAAAGTGTCATTGCCGCTAAAACTACATATATTTCTAAGTTTATTAATCTTATTTCTATAAGTGCTAAAGTAGTGGCTATCATTCCACAAAAAATGTATGCTCCTAAAACTGTTGAAATTTTTTCCGAAAGAGAAGTCATTAAAGAGAAAAAACCATTAATAACTAAAGTTAATACTATTAAAATTAAATAAATAGTGTGACTCTCAGTATCTTGAGGTAAAGTATCAAGTTTGAAAACTTGAAATAAGAAATATTGAGGAAAAGCAGCTAAGGAACAGAGTAAAAATCCTTGAAGAAGAATATTTTTTAGTTGTAACCCTGCTTTTGCTCCAATAAACTTTGCATCTTTTAGATTTGCTTGACTAAAATTTGCACTTTGTAGCTGACAGTAACTAAAATCTGCACCCGATAAATTTTGTCCTTTAAAATTTGCTCCCCGGAGGTTTAACCCTTGGAAGTTTCGTTCTCCATTTTGATACTTTTTAATAACTTCAGCAGCTTTCATTGACTTTTAATCGCTTTTCTTTCTATATATTTCCATTAATTTTTGCCAAGAATGGATACAGATTCCCTTAATTATGGAACTGACATCATAATTCAGTATTTATACTATAGACAATAACACCAATTCTCAAAGGCTATTAGAGATTTAACCTGTCATTGCGAGGGGTAATATAAATAGTTAACTTTAATTGTCACTAGAAATATCCCGAAGCAATCTACTATAAACACAGAGATTGCTTCATGACTTTACCGTTATATTTGCTACGGACAATACAGTATCTCTCTAGTTTAAGTGTAGGGTGGGCAATGCCCACCTTAATTTATCCTGTGCTACTCTAAACTAATTAGAATTAGGATTACTATCGGAAGGAAATAATGGGTTAGAATTTTCTTCAGGATTTAATAAAGGATTGGATTCTTCTTCGGCTTCTGGAATAATTAGAGGAGGAAGTTCTTCAGACTCAGGGGTAATGGCTTCTGGTTGGCTAGGAGACGGTGCAGTTTGAGCTTGTTGTTGAGCTTGTTTCATTTGTGCCAGAATCTCTTGATACTGTTCATTCTCAGGAACTAAAGCTGCTAATTTTTCCATGGGAGGTATAGCTCCCTCTAAATTTCCTGCTTGTGCTTGTGTGGCAATAAATGCTTTAAGAGCTTCTTCTAACCCTTGTTTAGCGGTAGGATTATCCGGTTCTCTTTCTAAAACGCTCTCATATCCTTCTATAATAGATTTTAACCTTTCTTCTGGGGAAACCTCTGTTCCGGAATTAGCCTCTGGAGAAGAAGAAGAATTTTGCCTAAAGGAAAACCCTGCAACCGTCATACTGATCAGTAAGGCAAAACCAGATACAATAACAACAATTTTTTGATAGGATTTATTCATATTAATATTACTGGTATCTATAACATTTACTGTAAGTTCTCTTAGTGTATCGTATTTCCTTGGGATCACTGAAAACAGCCAACAAAAAGCCTTCAGTAAATTTTTATGTCAAAGTTTAATTTTGGGAAAAATAAAAAGGAACAATAACCTATTTGCAATCAGAACTCGAATGCTACTAATTCTTAATCTTCAACATCCCCTTAACCTAATTAACCACTATTTGGCTTATATTCCTCACGGCCATTGTTATTTGTGGCAAACCCCTTTAGTTTCCCTTCATGTGATCAGTGATTTTTTAATTGCGATCGCCTATTTTTCCATTCCTCTTCTTCTTCTTTATTTTGTTTTCAAACGCAGTGACGTACCCTTTCAAAATGTTTTTATTCTTTTTGGGGCTTTTATTGTTCTTTGTGGAATCGGTCATCTGTTAGAGATTGTTACTCTCTGGTATCCTCTCTATTGGTTATCTGGCCTAGAAAAAGCCCTCACTGCTTTGGTGTCTTGTTACACTGCTGTAGAAATGTTCTTTTTAATCCCTACTTTTTTATCACTGAAAACCCCAGAACAATTAGAAACCGTCAACCAAGAATTACGAAAAGAAAATAAGAAACGTCACAATATAGAAGAGCAACTGCGTAACCTCAATATAAAACTAGAAAACCAGGTCAAAGAAAGAACCGACAAGTTACAAAAAACTTTGGAACGAGAAAAAGCCGTTACTAGGGTTGTTCAACGGATGCGACAAACCCTAAATTTAGAAAAGATTTTTGCTGCCACCACCAAAGAACTTAGACAAGCGATCGCTTGTGAACGGGTTATCGTTTATCAATTTAATCGAGACTGGAGTGGTAAAGTTGTGGCCGAGTCTGTTTCTAAGGGATGGCCGTCCTTAAAGTTGCTAACCACTCCAGAAGAATTATTAAGCACCACAGAAGAAGAAAAATGCACCATTACCACTATTGAAGACACCTATTTCCAAGAGTCTCAAGGGGAACCCTTTACCACGAAAAATAGCTATCGAGTTGTCTCGAATATTTATGAAGCCGGGTTTACTCCCTGTTATATCAACCTTCTCGAACAAGTACAAGCCAAAGCATATATTGCTGTGCCGATTTTTTGCACGCATCAACTTTGGGGATTAATTTTGGTCTATCAACTATCGACTCCCCGTGACTGGGATAATGCCGCAGTTCAAATTGTGTTACAGGTAGGCCAACAGTTAGGAGTAGCTGTTCAACAAGGGGAATTATTGAAACAAACCCAACAGCAAACAGAAGAGTTAGCAATAGCCAAAATTGCGGCAGAAAAAGCAAATCAAGCTAAAAGTGAATTTTTGGCTAATATGAGTCATGAATTAAGAACTCCTCTCAATGCGATTTTAGGATATGTCCAGTTAATGTTGCGTTCAACTTCTCTATCTTTGGACTATCGCAATAATCTACAAATTATTCATGATAGCGGGGAACATCTCTTAGGATTAATTAATGATATTCTACAAATGTCGAAAATAGAAGCAGGTCAGGTTATTCTTAATGAAACGGATTTTGATTTATACCACCTCTTACATGAACTCGATACCTTATTACAATTAAAAGCAGCCAGCAAACAACTACAGCTATGCTTTATCCGTTATTGTACGGTTCCCCAATATATTAGAACCGATGAACAAAAATTACGTCAGATTTTAATTAATATTATTAGTAATGCCATTAAATTTACAGAAAAAGGAGAAGTTACGGTTAAAGTTTGGTGTAAAGGTCATCAATTATTCTTTGCTGTTACAGATACAGGACATGGGATAGACAATGAGGATCTCAACGGATTATTTTCCCCTTTTACTCAAGCCAAAGCAGGAATCAACTCAGGGGAAGGAACCGGGTTAGGTCTACCTATCAGTAGTAAATTTATCAAGTTGATGGGGGGACAGATTACTGTTGACAGTGTGGTGGAAGAAGGGACAACCTTCACCTTTAATATTCGTTTTCATCCTGTTATTTCTGTGATGAAGGATACAACTACGACTATCTTCCATTATCCTGTTGCGTTAGCCTCGGATCAACCCCATTTCCGTATTTTAGTTGTAGAAGATAAGCAAACGAATCGAGATTTATTAGTAAAATTACTGACTTCGGTGGGGTTCGAGGTCAAAGAAGCTGTCAATGGACAAGAAGCGATCGCCCTCTGGGACGCTTGGGAACCCCACCTAATTTGGATGGATATGCAAATGCCTATCATGAATGGTTATGAAGCCACAAGGCATATTAAAGAATCTCTCAAAGGACAAGCAACAGTCATTATTGCTTTAACAGCCAGCGTCTTTGTAGAACAACGACAACAAGTTTTAGACTCTGGGTGCGATGATTTTGTTGCTAAACCCTTTCGATCTCAAGAAATTTTTGATAAAATATCTCAATATTTAGGGGTTCAATACATTTATGAAGAGTCTACACCTAACCAAAAAAAAGACAATCAAGAGCATTATACAGTTCCCTTAACCTCTGATCATCTTAAGGTCATGCCGAGTCAATGGATAGCACAAATTTATCAACGGGCCTGCGAAGGGAATGATGTTTTATTACTAGAATTACTTGAGGCTATTCCCCCAGAAGAAACCACTTTAAAAAAGGCTTTATATGAGTTGATAGAGACTTTCCAGTTTGATAAAATTATGGAATTAAGTAGAAACCACATTGCTTCATAATTGATTATCGATTAAAATTGAGTAGTATTAATAAAATTTTTGCACCCCTTCTTGTTTCTTATTACCCAAGCTAATACATTAGTAATAGTCATTTATTGCTAAAATTGGTTTGGATACATTTATATTACCAAACTAAACAAGAGAAAACAATGATTCCTAACCCTATAAATACACACATTTTACTCAAGCATACACACGAAGAAGTCTCATCAAATCTCCAAGATATTTTAATTGTTGACGATACAATAGAAAATCTACGGGTATTGTCAAGTATTTTAACAGGAGAAGGGTATAACGTCCGTAAAGCAATAGGGGGGAACATGGCTTTAAAAGTGGTAGAAACCCTTCCCCCTGACCTCATTCTGCTCGATATTATGATGGCGGATCTTAATGGTTATGAGGTTTGCCAACAACTAAAAAAAAATCTTCGTACTGCTGACATTCCAATCATTTTCTTAAGTGCATTAGATGATGTTTTTGATAAAGTAAAAGCCTTGGAAATAGGAGGAATCGATTATATTACTAAACCCTTTCAGATGGAAGAAGTCTTAGTTAGGGTTAAAAATCAATTAGCCTTGAGAACTGCACAAAAAGAAGTTCATCAATTAAATACTCAACTTGAAAAAAAAGTCCAAGAAAGAACTCAGCAGTTACAAAAAGCTAATCATCGACTACAAGAAATAGCCCTGTATGACTCTTTAACTGGGCTAGCTAATCGTAATTTATTTATTGAACAATTACAACGGTCTCTAAGCGTTATTAAACTAGATGACAATTATCAATTTGCTGTATTATTTTTAAATTGCGATCGCTTCAACATCATCAATGATTCTTTAGGTCATTTAGTGGGTAATCTACTGTTACAAAAAATTAGTCGAGCATTACAAAGCATTCTTGGAAAAAATACAGTTCTTGCCCGTGTTGGTGGAGATGAATTTGCGATTTTATTATCTGATATTTCTGGAGTTGAACAGGCAAAAGAACTAGCACAAAATATTCTTGACTTATTAAAAAAACCTTTCTATTGTAATAGCCAAGAAATTTTTATTAATGTTAGTATTGGTATCGTTTTGAGCCGTCCTGATTATCAAGATCCTGAAAATATTATCAGAGATGCTGATCTGGCTATGTATAAAGCCAAATCTTTAGGGAGAGGTCAATATCAAATTTTTACCCCCGAAATGTATGATCTTGCTCAACAATTATTAATCTTACAAACAGATTTATATCGGGCTGTACAACAAGAAGAATTTACGGTTTACTATCAGCCAATTATTGATTTAAAGCAAAACAAAATTGCAGGGTTTGAAGCATTAGTTCGCTGGATAGATCCCCAAAAAGGCATAATTTCTCCTGGTGAATTTCTACCGTTAGCAGAAGAAACTGGCTTAATTTGTGAAATTGGTAGTTGGGTGATGAAAGAAGCGTGTTCTCAGCTTTCTCAATGGCATGAACAAGGATTTACCGATCTTAAAATTTGTATTAATTTAGCAGCACAACAGTTAACTCGAAGCAATTTAGTGACAGAAATTGACAAGATTTTAACAGAAACACAACTAAACACCAATTTTCTTAAGCTAGAAATTACAGAAAGTTCGATGATGCAAAATTTACAAACGAGTCAAGTTTTATTAGAGAAATTATGGCAACGAGGGATTAAACTAAGTATTGATGATTTTGGTACAGGTTATTCATCTTTAAGTCAACTTCAAAATTTCCCAGTTAATACTTTAAAAATTGATCGGTCTTTTCTGAAAAATGTTGACGGAAATAGCGAAAATTTAGGATTAGTTCCCGTTATTTTGGGTATTGCTGAAGTTATGAGGATGGATGTGGTAGCAGAAGGTATTGAAACTAGCGAACAATTAGAACAACTTCGTAAGTTGGGTTGTCATTTTGGTCAAGGGTTTTTCTTCGCTAAACCCTTAGATGCTGAAACCGCAACTCAACTGATTCATGATAATCCTACCTGGTAACTATACCGCATATAGGATACCTAACCCATTGAGATATGTATCAACTAAGATAAAATTCAAGTAACTATTGTTCTTATCTTAGTTATTATGTCTTCTAAGCGTAACCACTCTAAATCAATGGCCTATCAAGAGTTTGGCCATAATTCCAACTCAGAAGTTTTTGAACGGGGTGTACCGGATATTCCACCACAGCAACAAAATATTAGAATACAGGCCACTCGTTCAGGACGCAAGGGAAAAACGGTGACAGTAATAACAGGGTTTCAACATTCTCCAGATACCTTAAATAAGTTGTTAAAACAGTTAAAAAATAAATGCGGAAGTGGGGGAACAATGAAAAATGATACCCTAGAAATTCAGGGAGACCATCGTGACAAGTTACTGACAGTTTTAGGAGAGTTAGGTTACAAAGTAAAAATTAGTGGCGGTTAACAAAGTAATATTAGGGGTCGAAAAGGAAGTCTCCTTCCTCTCCTCCCATTCCAAACCGTACATGAGACTTTTGCCTCATACGGCTTTCGGCAATCAGTCCCTTGTCATGGGTACTGTTAATACATCATCTTTCCACTCATAGCCATTATCTGACCATGTTGTTTCACCACTTTTCTTTGTACTAGGATAGTGGAGATCCCTAACCAAATATAAACTGGATTTTCTTTGGAATTTACGTAAGACCACAACTCATCACATTCAATCTCTATTTCCAAGTCTGATATTTCTCTAACCTTTAATTCAAGAGGGACAGAGTGATATAAGTTGTTAATAAATTGCTGTAACCAAGTCATTGATATTTCTAAAGACCGAGTAATTCCTCACAGAGAAATTCTCTCAAGAAGTAGTTTCTTTACTCTTTGTTTCTGTTCTGACGTTATTGGTTTTTCTCTGGTTTTTCAATGAATTGACGACCACATTCTTTACATCAGAACTTCTGTTTTTTATGATGTGTACTTCCATTTTTCAAGATTTGGATTGAACCGCAAGACGGACAAGGTGGACGAGAAGTTAAGGAAGAGTCGTTATCCATTATCAAATTGTTTACTGAGTGATTAAAAATTCTCTCTAAACTATAAATAATTACCTCAGATTTGAAAAGCTTTTTACTTCTTTCTCTTATTCTAATAGAAATTTAGGCAAAAATTTTACTTTCACTACTTATGATACACTACCTAACTCTGCTTCTAAAAAATTACGTGAATTTGTCGTTAATTTTCTTTTTAACTGAACCCTAAAAGTATAAATTTCACTTTACAATGAATTGAATTGTATTCTTTTTCTAACATAATTAATGTTTTTGGGCTTAATATTATTACGCCCCTACAGTAATATTAAACCTTTAAAATGACTACTCGCTGTTCACTGTTAACTGATTTTAACTTTGACACATTGTCTTTTGACAAAACTTTTCAGGTTTGTCATAGTTCTTATTCAAGAAAAACTTGAATAATTCAGTCAAACCTATGAATTTTGGTGTGAAGAGGCAATACTGCTGGTTAATTACAGCAGTCAGTTTAATCTGTTTAGATACTTTTTTATCTTCTGTTAATGCAGAGAGTCGCGGACAACAGGAGAGAGATAAGATGACTTTTAATTATGAATCCCTGACTAATACCTGGAATTATCAGGACTTACAAAAAAAAATTGAGAAAGAGAAACAAAGAGAATTACTGATCTCTCATTTGAATTGGCTTAATTCACGAGAATTAATGGCTGATCAGACAATTAAAATTGATTAGCCAACACAGCAATATGAAATTTCAAGCAGTTATATCTTGCCAAAATTTAGATACACAACAGACGAAATAAAACAGCTTTCTGAACCTAATAAGATTGCGAGAAAATTCCTCAATTCTTTCGACAAAAAACTACAAGGAAATAGAGATTTTCTCTTAGCCGATGAACCTTTACCTCCTTCTCAACAAGGAATGTTTTGGAACCCTGCACGTCCCGATAGCCATGCACCCATCGCTGTTATGGGGGAACATATTCATAGTGAAGGAGAAATCATGGTTTCTTATCGCTATATGTTAATGGAAATGGAAGGCAGTCGTGTGGGAACCGATGATATTAGTGATGAAAAAATATTAGAGCAATTTCCTGTTACTCCCACTCGTATGACCATGCAAATGCATATGTTTGGCATGATGTACGGTATTACGAACAGTTTAACTTTGATGGCTATGTTGCCTTATGTGGTCAAAGATATGGATCATATTACTCGCATGAATACGGGTTTTAATACAGATTCTGAAGGCATTGGAGACATTAAAGTTACTGGTTTATACCAAGTTTTGAACGAAAATCGACAAAGAATTCATTTCAACGCAGGGGTTAGCTTTCCTACGGGTTCTATTGAAACACGCGATCGCACTCCAGCAGGACCCGATCAACTCTTACCTTATCCGATGCAACTGGGATCAGGAACCCTCGATCTCCATCCAGGGATCACTTATTTAGGACAAACCGATCAATGGTCTTGGGGGTCTCAGATTATTGGAACCCTTCGTTTAGGGACAAATAGTAATAGTTATAAATTTGGTGATCAAATCATGTTAACAGCTTGGGGTGCCAGAAAATGGAGTGATTGGGCCAGCACTTCTTTACGAATTAAAGGTAAAAATTGGGGCAACATTAGTGGCAAAGATACCCGTCTTAATCCTAATATCGTTCCCACTGCTGATCCTACACGACGGGGAGGAACTCAAATTGATATTGGTTTTGGACTGAATCTTTTTGTCCCCGAAGGAGATTTAAGAAGTGGTCGTTTAGCCATTGAATTTGAATTACCTATTTATCGCGCTCTTCAAGGACCACAATTAGAAACAGATTGGCAATTAACGGCTGGTTTACAATACACATTTTAAAGTTGTTAAATCTTAAATAAAGATAAAACAATTTTGAGACAAAAATTAGATAACTTTGACAAGTTGTCTTTTGATTTCTTAGAACGCTTGTGTTAGCTTAAAGTCGAAATTTTATTAACTTCGATTCCATGAAACATCAAAACATTCACTTTTCATTTTTGACTAGAACTGTTAGTTATCTCAGTTTAACTTGTGCAACAACTTTGGCATTAGTAACAGGTATCAACTCGGAAGTTAAGGCTGCTGTTATTGAATTTGATGCTGATACTTATGCTTATTCTAACCCTAACACTTGTACCCCACAACTCGCAGATGGTAATAAGTGTTTTGTTGAAGATGGGTTTAATGTAGAAGCATTTTCAGGTCGAGAGACTGGAGGTGATCCAGGACATTTTCACGAGGGAGGACATTTTCATGCGAGTAATTCCTACGAAGCGCAACATTTTAGTGGTGTTGATCGATTATTAGGAATTTATTTAACTCCAGTAAATGGTGGTTCTTTTTCTTTAGAAAGTTTATACTATCAACTAAGAGATAATACCCGTGCTATTGCTGGTTATTCAACGGATGATACTAAGATTTTAATTAGCACCACTTTTGATCCCACTCAACCCGTTTTAGGACAGTTTTGGGAATATTCTGTAGGTAACGAATTGGGTTTACCCTTTCAAAAGTTAGAGCTTACAGAATTTAATAATATTACTCAAGTTTATATTGCTAGTTCAGGAGATGTAAACTTTGATAATATTATGGTAAATGAGATCCCTGAAGAGAACACCCCTAATTCTGTTCCTGAACCTGGTACTTTAGTGGGGTTATTAGCTCTGGGAAGCATGGGTTTTTGTTTCAGAAAAAAGGAAAGTCAAAGATAAACAATTAATTGCTACCTTTGACTAAAATAACAGTAATATAATGACAGTTTAACAGCAATAAGAGTCAACAGATAATGTTGACTCTTATTGTTATTTCAGATAGAATCAATGTTCTTAATAATAAAGTTCAAAAAAATCTCGGCTCTTGATATTAGTAATTCAGTATCAGACTCGCTAATATTAGGGTCAATGTTATAATCACCACGATTACGTTGTGCTTGAGCATCAATCAGGTAACGATGATAATCTTTAGGAATACGATTATTTGTAGCAAATCGTTCACCCAAAGCTGAAATTACTTCAGAATGCTTGGAAAAAGATAATCCTTCTCCTTCTAATAAAGCAGATGCTCCATAAAACATAGCTTAATAGGCACGGGACACAGCAAATTCATAGAATCCTTCGTTTTTTAAGGTTTTTGCTGCTTCTAAACTACGATTCGCTTTCGTTGAAAGTCCCTGTTGTTCTGGAGTCATAAGACAATTCCATCTTTATGAATATTACGAATAAAAGGACTATTTTCTGAAGTTAAACGTTGTTTATCAATAAATGAACGAGAAATTAATATATTATATTTGAGAGATAAATCAGCTATTACTTGGCTAGTTTTTTCAATTTCTTCAGAATAATTGAAAGGTTGTTTTAGAACAATCAAAATATCAAGATCAGAATCAATCTGTGCTTCTCTTCTTGCTTGAGAACCATAAAGAATAATCTGAGATAATTTTTCTTGGTAAATCTTTTTAATTTCTCTCGATAATTCTTCTAATATAGTTTTTAGTTGTGGGTTAACTAAGATAGCCATATCCGTTAATTTCTTAATATTAATCGTAATATAACGACAGTTTAACAGCAGTAGGGGTCAACAACCGTTAACCCCTACATAAGACCTTTATTTTCGCCTTATTTAACGACCTCCAACGGTGATTTTATCGACCTTTAAATGAGGTTGACCAACCGTGACATAAATACTGCCACTAACCGAACCACAAAACCCTGGGGCCAGTCCTAAATCTTGAGAACACATAGATATTTCATTCATAATATCTTTAGCGGTTCCGATTAAAGTTGCACCTTTTAACGGTTTCGTGACCTTGCCATTTTCGATTAAATAAGCTTCAGAAACGGAGAAATTAAACTCACCGGTTGGGCCAACACTTCCCCCACCCATTTGCTTACAATAAATCCCTTTATCCACCGAAGCGAAGAGATCGTCGATAGAAGCCTCACCAGGGGCAATATAAGTATTACGCATCCGAGAGGCCGCAGCATAGGCATAATTTTGACGACGGCCACTACCAGTCCTAGGGTGTCCCGTACGCATAGACCCTGTGCGATCGCTGATAAAGTTCTTTAAGATACCATTTTCAATTAATAGGGTGCGTTGGGTAGGCATTCCTTCATCATCCATATCAATGGTACCAAACGCTTTATCAGAACGGCCTTCGTCCCAAGCGGTTAAGTTTTCATGGGCAATCTTTTCCCCTTTCTTGTCCATAAACGGGGTAGTTTTGTGTTCAATTTGGGTCGTTTCTAAGAGGTGTCCGCAAGCTTCGTGGAAAATGACCCCACCGAACTCATTCGCCATAATAATTGGGTAATTTCCCGACTCGACAAAGTCAGCATAGAGCATTTTTCCAGCCGACTCGGCTACCCCTTCGGCCGCTGTTTCATAGTCCCATTGACGCAAGAAAGCAGGATCACTGGTATCTCCAAACCGCTTACCAATGGAAGTCCGATGATCCCCATCTGCACAAAATAGGGAGTAACCCACAGACTGAGTGAGGCGAATATCTCTAGCAAAAGTGCCATCACTAGCTGCTACTAACACTTCTTGCCAGTCTCTAAAATACATAGCCCGACGGGACTGGATATGGTTAGCTTTTTGTGCAAGTTTACTATTGGCCTGTAATAAGGTGTGTCCCATCTCTTCGATGGAACTACATTGAGGTAGCCAAACTTCCTTATCTTTGGTTGTTGCGTAATCTCTGAATAATTCTAGGTTAATTTCTGGGATGTAAGCGTTAGGAGAAGGCAAGCTTAAGCCTAAGATAGATAAGCCCTTTTCTAAGGCAGTTTTTAGCCCCTGGAAGGAAAGGTCATTGGTACTGACATAACAATCTGCTTTCCCTTTAAAAATACGGATTCCTGCGCCAGTGGATAAACGGGGGGAAATGCTAGTGATCGCGTCTTCTTCGGCTAAACAGCTAATATAATTAACTCGTTCGAGGAAAAATTCTAAAAAATCAGCCCCGGCTGCCCTTCCTAACCCTAAAAGGGTAGAGAGGGGATCTTGCCAACTTGCATCAAAGCGGTCGCGACTAGACTGATAACTTAATTGAGGTAATTCTTTGGAGATTAACAACGTTGCTGTCATAAGATAGTATCCTTAACTGGTTTCGATATCGTAGAGTTTGGCTTTATTCTTTATTCTATCCTTTGTCACTGGTGAAATCAGAAGAGGGGCGATCGCTACTCCAGGCCCACCAAGCTTGTTCGCATTCGCACAGATAAAATTCTTGCCATCTGCGAGTATAGTCTTCAGTAATCACTGGGGCCCGTCGATTAATCCAGGCGTTTTGGGCTTTATTGGCACTAGAATGACAACGAGGGCAACAAAACTGTAATCCATGAACGGCGTTTTCTGTCCAGTCAGGGGGAGTGGGGCTAAAGGCATCCATTGTAATGTTATGATGGCATTAAAAAACCATTAAAAATTATTGTTTGCTTGTTATCTTAGCATCTGTTTAGTAAAAGTTTGTTAATAAAGTCTCCTAGTCATAAGCGGTTTTTGCTGGGGGAACTTCATACTCCCTCTGCCAAACAATTACTTTTTAAGTCAGATTACATAATCAATTATTAATATTAATATTGATCAAGCTAGTATGCGAAGATTTATTAAGTAATTTTAGGCACAGTAAAAGTTATGGCAATTAAGTTAATATCTTTGTTCATGTCTTCTGTCTACTTAAGTCAAAAACAAGTGCAAATTCTCATCTGTACATATAGATAGTGACAATCTAGTAATCATACGTTATAACAGAGTTACTTTATCTATAGATAGCTTAAACACATAAATTTTATCCAATTGCTGACCTTCTCAGTTAGAAGGTAACATTCTATTTTTGTATTTTGATTATGAATGATAAATCTGTCAGGATTGATATTAACCAAGAAACTTGGCAAAAGTTAAATCAATATTGTCGAGGATCAGGACAGGTTGAATCAGAAGTTTTAGAACAATTAATTTCTTTACTAGAACAACCTTCAATCTTAGAAAATTCTGATAAAATTCAACAATTTCAGCAATTCTCTAACAAAATTCCTATCCCAATTATTTTAATACAAGCTGTCAATGCAAGGATTAACTATGTCAATCCGAAAGCTCTGTATATTTTAGGCTTTTCTTTAGAAAATTTATTAACTGTATCCTTTCTCGATTTATGTGATGAAAATAGTCAAAAACAATTATTAAAAAACCACTTAAAAACAGAAAAGTTACAGGACAATTACGAAGTTAAAATTAAAATTAAAAATAATAATTCTATCTATTCCAGTATTTTTTTACAGCCTTTAGAATGGAATGACAACTTATTGATGGTGTCTTGGTGCGATATTACAGTACGATATCAAATGGAACAAGAACTAAAAGAAAAAAAAGCATTTTTGCAATTAGTTTTAGATAATATTCCTCAATTAATTTTTTGGAAAGATACTAACTCTGTTTTTCTTGGTTGTAATCGTTTATGGGCAAAAGCTGCTGGATTGATAGAACCTGAACAAGTAATCGGTAAAACAGATTATGATATTTATCATGATGCTAATAATCAACATTTAGATCCCCCTACTCAAAATCTTAGTTATTATCGAGAACAGGATCTTCGTGTCATAGAAACAGGAGAATCTCAATTAAATTTTGTTGAGCAAAAACTAAATCCAGAAGGACAAGAAGTTTGGTATAATACTAATAAAATTCCTATAAAAGACGGTGATGGTAATATTGTTGGAATTTTGGGAACAATTAAAAATATCACTGAGCAAAAGTTAATCGAACGGGCATTATTTGAAGAAAAAGAATTAGCTAAAGTTACCCTCAATTCTATTGGCGAAGCTGTTATTACAACTAATACTCAAGGCATGATCGAAGAGTTTAATCCCATTGCTCAACAATTAACAGGGTTTACTATTCAAGAAGCTATCTATCAACCCATTTCTAATATTTTAAAACTCGTAAATAGGACAGAAAAAACTCAAGTCAATCCGATCAAGAAAATACTGAAAAATGGTCAAAATCAACCCAAAAGACATACAAGTATTTTACAAAATAAAAATGCAGAAGAATATGAAATTGATATTGTTATTAATCAAATTAGAGGTCAAAATAATCAAATTTTAGGTACTGTTTTAATTTTTCGTGATGTCACTCAAGCCTCACAATTAGCTCATCAATTATCCTGGGAAGCGAGTCATGATAATTTAACAGGGTTAGTTAATCGTAAAGAATTAGAAAAACAAGTAAGCTTGGCAATAGAAAGTTATAAAAACGAAAATATTGAACATATTTTATGTTATTTAGACTTAGATCAATTCAAAATTATTAACGATACTTGTGGTCATGTTGCGGGGGATGAATTATTAAAACAAGTTACTGATTTATTACAAACAAGAGTTCGTAGTAGTGATATTTTAGCTAGGTTGGGGGGAGACGAATTTGCGTTATTACTTAAAGGATGTTCCCTTAAAAAAGCTGAAACCATTGCAGATAATTTGAGACAATTAATTAAGAATTTTAGATTTACTTGGGATAATCAAGTTTTTTCCGTTGGGGTTAGTATTGGAATTGTTTCTATTAACCAAGAAATTCAAACCATTACTTCTATAATCAATGCAGCTGATGCTGCTTGTCGTACAGCCAAAAGTCGGGGTAGAAACTGTGTTTATGTTTATCAAGCGAGTGATAGTAAAGGAATAGAAGAAATCGGTAAAAGTCAATGGAGTGTTAAATTAAATCAAGCACTAACTGACAACTCTTTTTGTCTTTATTCTCAAAAAATTCTTTCCATTCAATCTCCCAAAAAAGTTCACCATGAGATTTTATTAAGATTAGTAAATGAGTCAGGACATTTAATTTCCCCATTAGCGTTTCTTCCTTCTGCTGAACGTTATAATTTAATGGCAGAAATCGATCAATGGGTAATTAGTAACTTTTTAAAAGTTTACAGTGAATCTTCTCAAACACAATCGAATCTAAAGAAAGCAGACTCGAATCATGTGTATACAATTAATTTATCAGCTGTTAGTGTAAAAAACGACCAGCTTTGTGATTTTATAGAAGAAAGATTATCTTACTATAATGTCAATCCTCAACATCTATGTTTTGAAATTACAGAAACCACAGCTATTACTAATCTTAGTCAAACTATTAAACTCATTGAAGGGATTAAACAGTTAGGTTGTTATTTTGCTCTTGATGATTTTGGGAGTGGAATGATTTCTTTGTCCTATCTTAAAAATTTACCGGTTGATTATTTAAAAATTGATGGAAGTTTTGTTAAATATTTAGTCAACAATTCAATTAATCATTGTTTAGTTGATTGTTTTCATCGTATTGCTAATGTTATGAATATGGAAACGATTGCTGAATGGGTTGAAACTCAAGAAATCCTAGGTATTTTACAAGAAATAGGAGTTGATTATGCTCAAGGATATGGTATTGAAAGACCAGGTCCTTTATCATTTTAATTGTATTTAATGAGTTCTTCTGGAGTATAGTTATTAAGTTAAATAACAATTTATAATAGCAATATCATAGAAAATTTGCTATATTTCTAATGGTCAAATATGAATTTGATCAAAATTTTATGGTTAATAATACTTCACTGATGATAACAAGTGGAAAAATAATCTTTCTGATACTATGGTTACTTGTAGTTGCCATACAAATTGAAGCATTTGCTAACTCTCTAAATAAACTTGAATTGAAAACAGAAAAAAATCGTAATAATTCTATAGTTAAAATTAATTCTGAAGATATACAAACCATAGAAAATTGTCCTTTAAACTTTCAAAATAAAGCTAACTCATCAGATTCAAATATTTTATTTTCTTTAACCGTTAATAACAAAATAATTCATATTAGTTTAGTTGGTAATACTGCTTTTACAACACAGCAAATTTTACAAGTTCCAGAAATCAAAAATCTTATTCAAATTTATCAAGAAAAAAACTTAAATTTAGAAACTTTTAATAAAGTTTATCAAACCGTAGCGGAGACAATTACTAACTATTATTTAACAGAAGGTTATATTACCTCAAAAGCAACTATTAATCCCTTATCTACTATTAACGAAAATTCAGAAGCAAATATTATTATTATCGAAGGGAATATTGCTGACTTAAAATTAATCGGTAGAAAGAATCTACACTTAGGTTATATTTGCGATCGCCTTTTATTAGGAATCACTGCACCTCTCAATATTAATCAATTAGAAAAACAGTTAAAATTACTTTCTTTTAATCCCATTTTAGAGACAATTGATGCTCAACTTAAAGCATCGGGAAAACCAGGATTAAGTATTATAGTTGTGACAGTAAAAGAAACTGATCCATGGCAATTTGGTCTAGGAATTGATAACTTTTCCCCTCCAAGTATTGGCTCAAATCGGACTGGAACTTTTGTACAAAATAATAATTTAACTGGGTGGGGAGACAATATTTCTTTGTCTTATTATCGCTCAACCACTGATGGAGGAAATACCCTCGATGCTATCTATCAACTTCCTTTAAATCCCCAGGAAGGAACCCTCCAAATCCGAGTGATTCCAACTTGGACACGAATTACACAAGATCCTTTAGATGACTTTAATATTACAGGTAATAAACAAGTTTATGAAATGAGTTTTCGTCAACCTTTATGGCGTAATTTATCCGATGAATTTGCTTTATCTGTGGGGTTTCGTTATCAAAATGGACAAACTTTAATTAATGGGGAAGTTGCACCCATTGAAAATGCTAGAAATCGCTCCACAATCTTACAATTTGGACAAGATTATTTAAGTCGAGATCAACAAGGATTTTGGTTTTTACGCTCTCAATTTAATTTGGGGATCGACTTATTTGATGCGACCATTCGCTCAGGGTCAACTCCCGATAGTCGCTTTTTTAGTTGGTTATTTCAAGGACAAAGAGTACAGCGATGGAATGATAATCACTTGATGATTATTCGAGGAGAATTCCAATTAACTCCCGATCCATTATTACCGAATCAATGGTTTATTATAGGAGGAGCAGAATCCGTTAGAGGGTATCGACAAAATATTAGATTTGGAGATAATGGCTTTAGATTATCCGTAGAAGATAGAATTACAATTATGGATAATAAGGTTAATCAATCGAGTGTAGAAATTGCTCCTTTTCTAGATATGGGATCAGTGTGGTTTGCGACAGAAAATGATAATTCACAGAATAAAAAGTTTCTTATGGGAACTGGATTAGGATTAATTTGGAATAATGCTGCTACTATTGAAGGGTTAACCCTCCGTTTAGATTATGGCATTCCTTTAATTTCTTTACCCCATTTTGGTAACAATCTTCAAGAAAAAGGACTGTATTTTCAAATTAATTATTCTCCCTAGGTATTGGCAGAAAAGTAAAATGACTATGAAACGAGGACTTAAGAGAAAATGAAGTTAATAAAAATAACAAAATATTTAGTTTTTATTCTGATAGGGTTAACAAACATCTATCACATCAATCCTATTTTAAGTCAGTCAATTACCCCTGCAAATGATGGCACTGGAACCATTGTTAATCAAGAAGGTAATCAATTTAATATTGAAGGGGGAAGCTTATCAAATGATGGAGCGAATCTTTTTCATAGTTTGGAAAAATTTGGACTAAACAAAGAGCAAATTGCGAACTTTTTAGCTAATCCTCAAATTCGTAATATTTTAACCCGAATTGTTGGGGGTGATGCTTCGATTATTAATGGTCTGATTACCATAACTGGTGGCAACCCTAACCTATTTTTAATGAATCCTGCAGGGATTGTTTTTGGTCCGAGTATTCAGCTTAATTTACCTGCTGATTTTATCGCTACAACTGCCACAGGGATAGGATTTAATAATAATTATTGGTTCAATGCTATTGGAACAAATAATTACCAAGGGTTAACTGGTGATCCCTCTCAATTTGCCTTTGATTTAACTCAATCAGGTAACATTATCAATACAGGGAATTTAACTGTTGCAGAAGGTCATAACCTCACCCTAATGGGAGAAACAATTATTAATACCGGAACCCTAAAAGCACCAGGGGGAAATATTACCATTGCAGCGATTCCAGGAACTAACCGCATTAGAATTTCTCAACCCGGCAGTCTTATCAGTTTAGAAATTACTGCACCTAGGGAAACCAATACCGAATTATTAAACATTAAACCTCAAGATTTACCGACGTTACTAACAGAAGGCAGTCAAACTTTAGACTTAAATATTAGTGCTAATAATGATCAAACCATTCAATTAACCGAAAACAATGCGAACCTTCCTAACACACCAGCAACCCTGATAACATCAGGAACCTTAGACACATCTTCATCCAGTGATGTTGGGGGTAACGTTACCTTAATAGGCGATCGCATTGCAGTCATCGATGCTCAAATTGATACTTCAGGAAACATCGGAGGGGGTACTATCCGAGTCGGGGGAGATTATCGAGGACAAGCAACCATTCCCACCACTCAACGTACCCTAATTAATTCAGGTTCAACCCTTCGCAGCAATAGTATGAATTGGGGTGATGGGGGTCAAATAACAGTTTGGTCAGACGAGATCACAGGATTTTATGGAAATATTAGCACTCAAGGAGGCAATATTTCAGGAAATGGGGGGTTTGTCGAAGTTTCGGGAAAACAACAACTAATTTTTCAAGGAACTGTGGATACCAGTGCCATCAATGGTGAATTGGGTACTCTATTATTAGATCCGCTCAATATTATTATTAGAGACGGTGAGGGGGATAGTGAAAGCGATGGGACAGATAGTTTTGTTGGGAACAATAACGGTCAAATTGGACAAATCTTAAGGGATGACGGTCCGAATAATACGATAATTTTTGAGTCAGAATTAGAAGGGTTATCAGGGGATACAAATATTATTCTCGAAGCTGACAATAATATCACCATTGAAGATTTATCAGACAATGCGTTAACCTTTAAACCCGGTTCAGGAAGTATTATTTTTCGAGCGAATACCGATGCACTTGCTTTAGGCAGTTTCACCATGAGTCCTGATGATACCATTATTGCTCCAGGACGAGACTTAACCATTAAAAGACTTGGAACTGGTTGTCTCCTAGTGAACAGTTGTCAGATTATTTTAGGTAACATTGACACTTCTTTTGCAGAAAATGGGGGTTCAGTGACCATTAAGGCCCAAGGTAATACAGACAATAACGCTCCTATTATCGAAGTCGAAAGCATTAATACTTCATCGATCAATGGTAGTGGAGGGATGATTAATCTTGAAACCTTAGCTACCAATGGAGACATACAAGGAGAGGTGATCATTGGTGGTATTCCTTTTGACTCCGATCAAATCGATCAGTTAACCCCAGATATTCTTAATAATGCAGGAACTGATAACAATTCAACCATCACGATTAATGGGGTTGCCATTGAGGTTATGACTCCTATTACCCCAGAACCTCCTGAACCTCCCGTTACCCCAGAACCTCCTGTTACTCCCGAACCTCCTATTACCCCAGAACCTCCTATTACCCCAGAACCTCCTATTACCCCAGAACCTCCTGTTACTCCCGAACCTCCCGTTACCCCAGAACCTCCTGAACCTCCTATTACCCCAGAACCTCCTGAACCTCCTATTACCCCAGAACCTCCTGTTACTCCCGAACCTCCTGAACCTCCTATTACCCCAGAACCTCCTGAACCTCCTATTACCCCAGAACCTCCTGTTACTCCCGAACCTCCTGAACCTCCTATTACCCCAGAACCTCCTGTTACTCCCGAACCTCCTATTACCCCAGAACCTCCTATTACCCCAGAACCTCCTGTTACTCCTACTCCTCAATCATCGATGGTGAGAGAAGTTCGAGACTCAGAACCTCCTGGGGTAGAATTAGTCGTTAACTTAAATAATGCTTACACTGAAACTTCAGAGTTCGGACAATCTTCTAATGTCACTGGTTCAGTTACCAACTTAGACAGCGATCGCGCTATTCTGAGAAATATTGAGCAAGGGTTTACCATAGAATTTGCCAATCATTTAGGCATAGAACCCGTATCCCCTTTAAATCTTGAGCAAACTCAGACTATTTTACAAGAAGGTCAAACCCTCACCGACTTAAAACCTGGCTTAATTTATATCTTTTTTCGGCCTCAATCAACCTCTATTGAAAACCCTAACAACCGAACCCTCTGGACATTTCAATCTTCTTCTCAACAAGAACAACCTCAACAACAAGATAATCAAACCTCTCCAGAGGATCAATTAGAGTTGATGTTAGTGACAGCATCCGGTAAAGTTATTCGCCAACCTGTAACAGGAGTAACCCGTGAGCAAGTTCTCTCAACCGTTACTCAATTTCAAAGCACCATTACTAATCCTCGCCGTCCTAGTGCTTATCGTCAACCGGCTCAACAATTGTATCAATGGTTTATCGAACCCCTTACAGTAGCATTAGACGCAGCTAATATTGACACCCTTGTTTTTATTGTAGACGGAGGATTGCGTTCTGTTCCTTTAGCCGCACTCTATGATGGTTCAGAATTTTTAATCGAACAATATAATATGGGTATAATGCCTAGTTTAGCCTTGAGTGATACTCGTTATAAAGATATGACGCAGCAACGAGTTTTAGCCATGGGTGCATCCGAATTTAGCAAACAAAATCCCTTACCGGCTGTTCCTTTAGAATTATCAGTCATTGCCGATCGCTTATGGCAAGGGGACTCATTTCTCAATGAAAAGTTTACCCTTAACCAGTTACAGCAAGCTCATCAATCGGGAGAATTTGGAATTATTCATTTAGCCACCCATGCTAATTTTGAAACCGGAACATTGGGCAATTCTTATATTCAGTTTTGGCAAGATCAACTTACCTTAGATCAGTTGAAACAATTTAATTTTGGTGATCCACAAATTGAATTATTGGTATTAAGTGCTTGTCGTACCGCTTTAGGCGATCAAGAAGCAGAATTAGGCTTTGCTGGTGCTGCGGTGTTAGCGCAAGTTAAAACAGTGTTAGGAAGTCTTTGGGAAGTTAGTGACGAAGGAACCCTTGCCTTAATGACTCGCTTTTATGAACAATTGAATCAAATTCCCCTGAAAACTAAAGCCATACGAGAAGCACAATTAAGCTTATTAAAAGGGGAAGTTTATATAGAAAATGGTCAATTAGTCACCCCTGATAATCGTCTTCCTTTACCTCCCCAATTAGCAGTATTAGGAGATCAATGGTTAGAACATCCTTATTTTTGGAGTGGGTTTACCTTAATCGGTAGTCCTTGGTAAATTATTGCTGTCACTGATATATTGTACCTTAGTTAAACTGAGCTTTCCTTCTCATCAAAATACTTAATAGACCTAACCCAAATAACCCCATAATTCCGGCAATGGGATTATTATCAATTCCTGTTATCACGGGAGAAACTTTATTCGTATAATTCACCAAGTTGCCTACATTTAATATATAGTATCCCCACACTAAACCCCCATGTAGTCCAATACAAATTCCTAAACGATTACCATAACCCATTTTTGCCCAAACTAATGTGATTCCTAATAAAAATAAGGCCGGAAATTGGGGAAACGTTCTAATAATTTCTTCTATCGGCTTTAAAAAGTGTAATATCGCAAAAATAATTCCGTTTAAAAGAATAAAAAGTTTTGGATAATAGTCTTTTTTGAGTTCTTCTAATAACCAACCTCTAAAAAATAATTCTTCTGCTAAACCAATCCCTAAAGCACTTAATAACCCTTCAAAAACTATCAAGGTAAAGTTATCTGAAGGTCGAACAAATTTAATCCAGCCGAAAATTGCTTCTATAATAAACAATCCAAAGGTAAACGATAAACCTAAGCTTAAACCATTGAGCAACTCAATACCATTTCTTCGTGTAAATACCAACCCATAGTTTCGCCACCAATGATCAATTTTATAAACTTTTTTATTCCAAATAAATAATAAAGCAATAAACTCTAGATAAAGTATTGCCATCGTTACAATTGTTGTTAAATTAGGGTCATTTTTTAATAATAAATACAGAGGAACAGCTACAGGAAGCCATAAAACTAAGAGTAAAATTATAAAAATCCCCAGCCGAAAAGGTGCTGGGTAATTAGCAATTATGGTAAAATTAAGTTTCAAGTATTTCAATTTGTACTAAGGTTTCAAGTAATAATATTATTAGGAAATATCTAAACCATTGTTTCGACTTTTTGACACTATTATCAATGTTACTCGTCCGGTTCAATGGTGCTAGTTAAACCATGATTTTTCAACGTTTCACAGTAAAATTCTGCTGGTTCTAAAGCACAAGTAATCACCAAAGCTGTCCCATTAGTATGAGCTTCCATCATAATATCAACGGCTTGGGGTTGAGTCATTCCTGATACAGTTTGCATCAAGGTTTGAACCACATATTCCATAGAGTTGAAGTCATCGTTATGGAGCAAAACCCGATACCTAGGGGCAGGTTTACGAACAGTAGAAGTTGACGAAGATCGTTTTTCGATTACTTCTGTTGTCATTGCTATCGTTATCCTCCTTGTTTTGCATTATGTTACCAAAAAAATTATCTCTGTTGTCAGATACACAAATTGTGTTTTTTGTCAACACAAATTCAATTGTACTAAATACTAAAATAGTACATTAGCTCAAAAAAAGTAAAAAAAGGGGAATATAATAAGCCAACAAGATCATAAGGCTACGAAGAAATAAGGGTTAGAGAGTTTTGTTTAAAAAGTAGACATACGTACTCTAGATTTTCAGTCTTGACTATCATACCACAAAGGCGGAACCTCGTTGCTTATTGATAATAATTATCAGTGTCAGGGTATCTTTAAATATTGAATATTAAAAGTATATAGGACTATTCAATAATATTTACTTATCAATTTGACAAAATTTTAGAAAGTGCGATCGCCGATCACACTTCCCATGATGTTGATTTTTCAGATCATTATTTAGATAGGGTTGCGTTTATTAATCAGAGAAATAGCCCTAGTAACGCTTTCAGGGAAAATAACCACTAATCCTCCTTTCTCCACCTTATCTAAGCCGTATTCAATGGCTTCTGTCTCATCTAGAATGGCTTGATAATCGGCTTGATCGTTCTCGCTGAGAATACCATCAATAATTAAATCGGCTGCTTCTCCGCGATCGCGTCCACGCTTATCGTCATCTTCTTTAACCAAAATGCGATCAAAGACCCCGGCAGCAATTTTACCCAGGAGAATCAAATCTTCATCTCGGCGATCGCCCGGTCCCCCAACTACTCCTAACCGTTGCCCTTTCCAGTTCTTAACAAACTCTCCAACGGCTTCGTAACCGGCGGGGTTATGAGCATAATCCACTAAAGCGTGATAATCCCCTAAATTAAAGAGGTTCATGCGGCCTGGGGTTTGATTGGCTGAGGCTTTAAAGGTTCTCACCCCTTGGCGAATGTCTTCGATATCCACCCCTTGACAGAAGGCTGCTAAACAAGCTGCTAGAGCATTAGCGATCATAAACGGAGCCATACCGTTCATGGTCATCGGTACATTCACCGCTTCTTCAATTCTCAGGGTGAATTGTCCTTCTAAGATAGAAATATAACCATTTTCATAGACAGCCGCCATGCCATCCCGTCGGATATGGTTTTGGATGATTTCGTTATCAGGGTTCATCGAAAAGTAAGCTACTTTTCCTTTAACTTGTTCGGCCATAGCAGCAACGAGGGGATCATCGGCATTAAGCACTGCGTAACCATCGGCGTGGACGACTTCAGCTACAACCCCTTTAACCCTAGCCATTTGTTCAATGGTGTTAATATCACCTAACCCCAAGTGATCGGCGGCCACGTTAAGCACAATACCCACATCACAGGTCTCAAAAGCCAGACCCGATCGCAAAATACCCCCTCTGGCACTTTCTAACACTGCCACTTCTACGGTGGGATCTTTGAGGATCATGGCCGCACTATAAGGCCCGGTATTGTCTCCTTTTTCCACTAAATATTCCCCAATATAAACCCCGTCGGTACTGGTGTAACCCACCACTTTACCGGTTTGACGATAAATATGGGCGGTTAAGCGGGTGGTGGTTGTCTTCCCATTGGTACCTGTAATGGCGACGATGGGGACACGACTGGGACTTTCGGGAGGAAACAGCATATCCATCACTGGGGCGGCCACATTGCGCGATAACCCTTGAGAAGGGGCAACGTGCATCCGAAACCCTGGGGCTGCGTTAACCTCGACGATCACCCCATCCACTTCTTTGAGGGGTTTGGTAATATCGGGTGTCACCACATCAATACCCATTATGTCAAGGCCAATAATTTTGGCTACTCGTTCTGCTATCCAGAGGTTTTCGGGGTGGATGTCGTCGGTGCGATCAATGGCAATACCCCCAGTGCTTAAGTTAGCGGTGGCTCTTAAATAGGCGATTTCTCCTTTATCGAGGATAGTGTCGAGGCGTAACCCTTGTTTATCGAGCATCCCCAGCACAGTTTTATCCACTTTAATGCGAGTTAAAACGTTATCATGACCGTCTCCCCGTCTGGGATCTTCGTTGGTTATTTCGATTAGTTCTTCAATAGTATGTTTATCATCTCCCACCACATGAGCTGGAACCCGCTCAGCTACAGCCACTAATTTTCCGTTAATCACCAGAAGACGGTGATCACTGCCTTTATAAAATCGTTCTACAATAACGCTACGGGTTTTTGATTCTTCTGAGGCAAGATCGTAAGCCTCTTCTGCTTCTTTGGCGCTATTGATATCGATGGTGATGCCCCGACCATGATTGCCGTCGAGGGGTTTAATAACAATGGGATAGCCTCCCACATCGTCGATAGCACTTTCTAATTCTTCAAAAAATTGGATGGTGGTGCCTCTGGGTACAGGAACCCCGGCATCTTGGAGGATGGTTTTCGTGCCTTCTTTGTCACAGGCTAATTCTACGGCCAAAATGCCAGAATAACCGCTTAAGGTAGCTTGAATGCGTTTTTGATGGACTCCGTACCCTAGTTGAACCATCGCCCTAGCACTCAAAGGCATCCAAGGAATATTTCTGGCTTCTGCCTCAGTCACCAGGGTTTGGGTCGACGGACCTAGGGAGGCATTAGCTTGTAGGTCTTGTAAGTCGTTGAGATCCTGTTCTAATTCTCTGAGGGGATAGGTTCCTGTATCGACAATAGACCGACAGAGACGGACGGCTGCCCGACCCGCATAACGGCCGGCTTGTTCATCTAAATATTCAAACACTACGTTATAGACCCCTGGGGTAGCGGTTTCTCGGGTGCGACCAAACCCCACCGGCATTTTCGTTAATTCTTGTAGTTCTAGGGCAACGTGTTCGACAATATGCCCCATATAAGTGCCTTCTTTAACTCGTTCTAAGAAGCCACCTCGATGACCGGGAGAACAATAATGCTCTACTAAGCTAGGGAGTACCTCTACTAAGCCGTCGTAGAAGCCAGGAATTTCATTTGAGGGTTTCTCTGCTAGATCCTCCAAGTCGAGGCGCATGACAATCAATTTCTTGCGCCTAATACTCCAGTAGTTGGGGCCGCGTAGGGTCAGGGTTTTTAATATTTTCATACTCGCCGTTTCTTGAGATTCGCACTTGGAAGGACACAGAAGCTATACTGCTACACGAAAGGTAAAAGGCAATGGTTTGACAAGCTCGCCAATCAGTCAAAAGTTAGACTAAAAGCAGGTTTTTAGCTTTTTCCCATGTCAAACACCTTAATGCGTAATGCTGTATATCCTCATGATCTTGTCGTTTTATTTGGGTTGATATCTGTTCACGGTGAACAGTTTTTTGTTTTTACTTACTGTACCGGGTTGCTAATCTTAGCAATACATTCATGTTGATGAAGATGGTAGCAGTCACCGTGGGATAAGATATTAAGTCTTAAATTGTGGAGACTTAAGGGGTCAGCGGCCGCAATATCTCCTTGGTTTGTGTAGGTCATATCCCGACCATCAACGATAGTAACGGTTCCTTTGCCAACAATACGGATTAGACCATCTCGTTCAAACATAGCACAGGTATCTTCATCAATCCCTATCCCTAATCTTTCAGGATGGGTTGATAAGGCACTGAGTAAACGGGCCATACGGTTGCGGTTATGGAAGTGTTGATCCACAATAATCTCAGGAATAATTCCTAAGCCCATGGCCATATCCACTAACGCACGGTTAGGAGATTCACCACTACTGCCACCAGCAATCATGTGATGTCCCATAACTGCCGCCCCTGCACTGGTTCCGGCTAGAGAGATTTCTCCGAGTTGTACCCGTTGCCGTATCCTTTCCATTAGGGGCGTATCGGCCAACAGTCCACAGAGTCTGAGTTGATCCCCTCCTGTCATGAACACCCCGGTACACTCTTCGACGTACTCTTTAAAGTAGGTGTCGTTACCTTGATCGCGATCGCGGATATCTAGAACTTTGACATATTTGGCTCCCATTTCTTCAAAAATACTTTGATATCTTTCCCCGATCAAGACTGGTTCTCTTGAGGCTGAGGGAATAATGGCTATGGTAGCATCGGTGCCACCTGATCGAAACCAAAAGGTGTGCAGAATTTCTTTACCATGCACTTTGTCTTCTGCGCCACCAATGACTAAAATGGCAGTGGTTGTAGGTTGGGACATGGGGCTTGGGTGGGATTGAGTCTCTAATTGCAACATAGTCTTAATCTTTTAGCCAAAGAAGGTTCGGTACGGTCGGTTAGTTAGTCAGAGATTACTCCGCCGTACAACGACGGAGCCTGCTCTGACCGTTGGTCATAATAGGGATCAGAGCAAAATATGCCAACTTCAAGCCTTGGTACTTACTCAATTTTTGGCCCCGTTTCTCTGATCTATTCTACGCTACACTAGGCTCTGAACAGTAAAATTAATATTATTTTTGGAACTTTATTAGGATAACCTGTGAATATAGATGTCATTACGTTATTTCCTGATTTCTTTACATCTGGATTACAGTCTGGCTTACTGGGTAAGGCTTTAGCTAATCATATTGCTACGGTTAACTTAATCAACCCCCGTGATTTTGCCCTAGATAAACATCATCGGGTTGATGATATTCCTTACGGTGGTGGAGTCGGTATGGTACTCAAACCAGAACCGATTTTTGCTGCGGTCAACTCTATTCCTCGCTTGTCTAATACGCAAGTGATTTTGTTAACCCCTCAAGGTTCTTCCTTAACTCAAAATACTTTACAGGATTTGGCTACCAATTATCAACAATTGATCTTAATTTGTGGTCATTATGAAGGGGTTGATGAACGGATTCGCTATTTAGCTGATCGCGAAATTTCTCTAGGGGATTTTGTGTTAACTTGTGGAGAAATTCCGGCTTTGGCTTTAATTAATGGGGTGGTTCGTTTGTTACCGGGAACGGTGGGAAAAGTTGAATCTTTGAAAGCAGAAAGTTTTGAAGATGGCCTACTCGATTATCCTCAATATACTCGCCCTGCTGTGTTTCAAAATTTAGAAGTTCCTGAGGTTTTACGCTCTGGAAATCATCAATTGATTGCTCAATGGCGACGGGATCAACAAATCAAAAGAACTCAACAACGTCGTCCGGATCTTTGGGAAAAATTTCAAGAAGGCAGGGAGCAGGGAGCAGAGGGAGAATGATTAGTTTAATTATCAGTTATTTCTAAGTTATTTATGGTTTCTCGTCGTACATTGTTAAAACTTTTTGGGGTTAGTGGTTTAGGTAGTTTAATAACTTATTCTCGTTTTAAAAAGCCATCCCCTTCTTTTTATCAACAAGATAGTTTACGTTTACCCTTTACTTTATCTAATCCTAAATCGGTTGTTGTTATTGGTGCAGGGTTGGCTGGTTTGGCTTGCGCTTATGAATTAAGTCGTCGTGGTTTTGAGGTAACGTTATTAGAAAAGTCTTCTAATTTAGGGGGAAAAGTTTCTAGTTGGACGATTAATATTGGTTCCGATAGTTTCCAAATGGAACATGGGTTTCATGGCTTTTTTCCTCAATATTATAATCTTAAAAAAATTGTTTCTGAATTAAACATTGAAAATCATTTTAATTCTTTAGGGTTTTATTCTGTTTTATTTGCCAACAATAAATATAATTATCAACCTGAAAACTTTTATCCGAGTCATTCTGCTTTTCCGTGGAATATTATGGATCTTGCTGTTTGGTCGGATAACCGTTTAAACTGGGGCATTAATATTACTAAGTCGTCCCATTGGCAAGTCTTTAAAGAGATTACTAGTTTCAAAATTCCTGATAGTTTTCAACGCTTAGATCATCTCTCGGTTATTGACTGGTCAAAAATAGGTTTTCCCCAAGGACTTTATGATTTATATTTTCTCCCTTTTGCGAGATCAACACTTAACTCTCCTGATGTTTTAAGTGCAGGGGAATTATTACAATTTTTTCATTTCTATTTCTTCGGTAACCCGGAAGGATTAGCTTTTAATGGCACAAAAGATGATATGGGAACCAGTTTAGTTAATCCTATGATTACTGCGATTAAAAATTATCAAGGTAAGGTAATAACAGAAGCAAACATCAATAACATTATCCTTAAAAATAATCAAATAGAATCGATTACTTATAATCAAGGCAATGAAATCATTAATATTCCTTTTAAAGTAGAAAAAAATACTATTTTAAGTGATGAAAAGAAAACTTATTATGGTGCTGGCGATCGCTTATTTTTAGAAAGAGATAATGAAGCTGTTAGTTTACGCTGTACTCATCAAGGTTGTACGGTAAAAAAACAAGAAAATGGAACATTCTTATGCCCTTGTCATGGCGCAGTTTACGATAAAAATGGAAAGGTAGTTAAAGGACCAGCAAAACAAGATTTATCTTCTTATAAAATTGTCAAAAAAGATACTAATTCTGTTAATTTAATTAGTAATAATGCTTTAAACAATAACAACTTTGAAACCCTAAAAGCAGATTATTATGTTATGGCTACCAATGTACCAGGAATAAAGGATTTATGGACAAGAATAGAAGGAGAAAATAGTGCAGTTTTGACAGAAAAAATTGAACAGTTAGCCATTGCTGATCCTTTCGCAGTTGCTAGGTTTTGGTTTGATCAAGACTTTGATTGGCAATATAGTAATTTTACTTCTCTTTCTGGTTACAAACTCACCGATAGTATTACCCTATATCATCGTATTCAAACCCAGTTTATTGAATGGGCAAAAAAAACAGGCGGTAGCGTGGTTGAATTACACGCTTACTGTTACAAAGAAAAAGACTTCCCTACCCAAGAAATTTTATTACAAACCTTTGAACAAGAATTATATAAAATTGTTCCTAAACTATCCCAAGCTAATTTATTGCACAAAGAATTAGTGAATCAAAAGAACTTCTCCGGTTATCCCCCAAATAGTTATAAAAATCGTCCCGAAACTGTTACAGAAATTGATAACTTATTCTTTGCCGGAGACTGGGTTAAAATGCCCTTTCCCTGTGGTTTAATGGAAAGAGCGGTTAGTAGTGGATTATTGGCTGCTAATGCTATTCTCGAAAAAGAAGGGTTACAAAGGCGTACACTATTAACCGTCAATGAAGGAATTAAATTGATTTAACTTATTTTTTTGTTTGTCTTACATTTGTATTTTAAATATCAGATTTTTTAGAGAATTTACTAAAAAAGAGTAGTGTTTTATACAAAATCAACTTAAAACGGTTCAATACTACCACAGAATTATTGCTAAATGTTTTCATTAAGTAACGAAAGAATGGGCTTGACAGACCATACTACTTTTTTGTATATTATTGGATAGTGTTAGGGTATGTTGGAAATTTTGTATTTAAAAATAAAAAGATAGTCATTATTGCGTTTGATGGCCTGCAGATAAGGGGCGATCGCTCAAAAAGTAGGAAACAAGATAAAGACTAATCAGCTTAGTATCGATTTAAAGTAAAACGTCAGAGTATTTTAAGACTTTTTACTTCTAGAAACCCCAATATTTTTAAAAATGTAATGCTATTGTAATGCAAAAAAATAGACATAAAAAAGGATGCAGTTGTGTGAATAACAAAATTGATCGCATAAATGATAAAGATAGTCCACTTTAACTGACTTTGTGGGTGTAGTGAGGTCTTTAAAATTTTTTAAATTTTAGTCAAAATGAGAAAATTTCAGGGAATAAGCGACTTGAGAAGACCTAAAATAGATATATTAATCTTGATTAGCTGAGAAATCTTTTTCAATTCGTCAGTCAATAGAACATTCCCTTACTCTAAAAAAAATAGTGACAAAAAAGACTATCATTTGTCTTTAAAATTTTCTAGAATGGGTAATCATTCCTAACACAGAACTGCTCAAAATACCTATGAAATGTTGCCATGTCATCATCAACAAAATCTGAGAGCGAAAAGTTTTTTATTATTGGTATTGGTGCCTCAGCCGGTGGGGTACAGGCATTAGAATCTTTTTTTGATAGTTTGCCCGATAATCCCAATGGGGCTTTTGTGGTGGTACAGCACTTGTCCCCCAATCATCCCAGCATGATGACAGAGATTTTACAACGGCAAACCACCTTACCCGTCGAACAAGTCCAAGATCAAACCCTACTCGAACCGGCAAAAGTCTATGTGCTACCCCCTCGCAGAACCCTGATCCTCGAAGACCGACGACTTCGCTTATTAGAAGAACCGCCCAATTCTCCTCCTAATGTTATTGATCGTTTCTTCCAATCGTTAGTCAAGGGTTGGGGGGAGCGAATGATTGCTATTTTGCTCTCAGGAACAGGCAACGACGGCACGGAAGGACTACAAGAGGTAAGCCGTGCCGGGGGTATTGCTTTAGTGCAGTCCCCTGAGACAGCGCAGTTTACCAGTATGCCCTCCGGGGCCATCCCTTCCGGCTTAGTTGATGAAATTCTTTCCCCCCAGGATCTCGCCCAAACCGTTTATGAACTGATTCGCTTCTCTGATAACTTTCCCACCTCCAGCCACCAAGATGCAAATATTATTGATCCTGACCAACTGCAACAAATTTTAGAGGTTCTTGCAGAAAAAGAAGAAATTGACTTTTCTCACTATAAAGTGAGTACCCTCAGTCGTCGTATTCATCATCGTTGCGCCCTAACTCGCCAAGCTAATATTAAAGAATACATTAAACGCTTAGAAGAGTCCGAACAAGAACAAAAAAGCCTAAGACAAGACTTATTAATTGGGGCAACCTGCTTTTTCCGAGATCGCGAAGCTTGGGACTTCCTCAAAGAAAAAGTATTAACCAATCAAATAGCCGCCTTACAATCTGAGCAACAACTGCGTATCTGGGTCTGTGCTTGTGCCACAGGAGAAGAAGCCTATTCGATGGCCATTGTCGTCGATGAATTGTTACAAACAACTGACAAAAACATTCATGTCAAGATTTTTGCCACCGACCTCGATACCAATGCCTTAGAAGTGGCAGCAGAAGGGGTTTATCCCGAAAATATTGCCAATGATGTTTCTCCCGAACGCTTAGAGCGTTACTTCGATTATCAGGGAAACAACTATCGGGTTAAGCGATCGCTGCGAGAAATGCTGATCATTGCCCCTCATGACCTCACCAAAAATGCAGGGTTCTCGAAAATGAACTTAGTGAGTTGTCGTAACGTTCTTATTTATATGCAGCCTCAACTGCAATATCAGGTGTTACGACTGCTGCATTTTGCCCTAGGAACTCACGGTATCCTCTTTTTAGGGGGTTCAGAAACCTTAGGAAGTTTAGCAGAAGAATTTACCCCCATCAGTGCCAAGTGGAAAATTTTTAGGAAACGAAGAGACACCTCAATGGCCTCTCTTCCCATGAGTCGACAAGCGGTTGCCCCCCCGTTTAAATCATCTGTCCGTAGTAAAACCCGACAGCAGCAACTAGACCGTATCTTGGGGCAATTATTCCAGTTGTGTTTAGTAGACCGCAAACTAACTGCATTGTTAGTCGGTCGTGATAACGAACTATTGCGGATTTTTCATAACTCTGCGCGACTATTGGATCATCCCGTTGGCGAAATGAGTACCGACGTTGTCGATCAAGTTCATTCATCCTTAAAACTTCCCTTAAGCACCGCCTTGCATCGAACCCGTCGCCGCAAAGAAGAGATGGTATTATATACGGGAATCAAAGTCGAACGAGAGGGGGAAGAACTCAGCGTTACGTTAAGGGTGTCCCCAGATGAAAGTAATAGCGATAACGGTCAAATCATCGTCGTCTTTGAAATTGAAACAGACGTTACTCCCTCAGTCCCGGCCTTACGGTTTGATGTGGGAGAAGAAGCAGCTCAACAGATTACTGAATTGGAATATGAACTGCAACAAACCCGTGAAAATTTACAAGTTACCATCGAAGAACTTGAAACCGCCAACGAAGAACAACAGGCCACCAACGAAGAACTCCTGGCCTCCAATGAAGAGTTACAAAGCACCAACGAAGAACTACAATCAGTCAATGAAGAACTTTACACCGTTAATTCAGAATATCAATCCAAAATTCAAGAATTAACTCAGCTTAACAACGACATTGACAATTTACTGCGTAGTACAGACATCGGGGTTATTTTCCTTGACCAAAAATTTAATATTCGCAAGTTCACCCCAGCAGCGACTCGGGCCGTCAATATTAAATCTTCCGACTTAGGCCGTCCCTTGACAGACTTAACCAATAGCCTCGACTGCCCCAACTTGATGGATATTGTGCAGCAAGTGTCACAAAGCGAAGAACCCTATGAACAAGAGGTGAAGATATTACCCTCAAATGACCACGTATTAATGAGGGTTCATCCCTATCTACAAGACAACAAAAACAATAACGGTATTGTTATTACCTTCGTTCAAGTCAATGAGCTAAAGCAAGTCCAGCAACATTTAGAACAGGCTAACAAAATCCTCGAAAATCTCTACGAAGCCAGTCCAGCTGGCCTTTGTTTATTTGACGAGAAATTAAGATATATTCGCGTTAATCCTGCTTTAGCTCAAATAAATGGGGTTTCGATGCAGGAACATCTCGGTAAAACCCTACAAGAAATTGCTGCTCCTCAGTTAGCTGAGTATATAGAAGGGTTACTGCGAGAGGTAATCGAAACCGGGGAAGCCATTTGCAACATTGAAGTTAGAGGGAAAATGCCTGCCACCTCAGACAGAGAACGTTGTTGGATAGCCAGTTATTATCCTGTTGATTTTGTTAGTGATGGTCGGGGTGTTGGGGCCGTTATCGTTGAAATTACCGAACGGGTACAAGCTGAAGAAGCCCTACGCAATAGTCAGACTCGATTAGAAGAAGCCCAAAAGTTAGCTAGAGTGGGCAATTGGGAACTGAAATACGATGAAAATTTGACCCTGGCCACGGCCATACCAGACTGGTCACAAGAATTCTATCAGATTTACCAAATTGATCCCCAACAGTCGGCCCCCAGTTTAGAAGATATCCTACAATATCATCCTCCCGGAGACCGTAAGGCACTGCAAAATGCTTTTCAACTATTACTTTCTGATGGTATTCCCTTCAGCCTAGATACAGAGCTTAACAAGTCTGACGACAAGGTTCATAGTCTCAATATCATCGGTCAAGTGATTCGCAATCAAGATGGGAAGGTTCTCAAATTTTATGGCACTGTTATGGATATTACCGAGCGCAAACGCATCGAACAAGAACTGGTACGCCGTAACCAAGCCCTCGAAGAAGCCATTACCGTCGCGCAAGTCGCTGACTCGGCCAATCAAGCGAAAAGCGAGTTTTTGGCTAATATGAGCCATGAAATTCGTACCCCCATCAACTCCATTATGTTGGTGGGCCAACTACTCCAAGGAACAAGCCTCGATACTGAACAAAAAAAATTGCTGCAAACCCTGAATAACAATAGCAATCACTTGTTAAATCTCATTAATGATATTTTATCCCTATCAAAGCTAGAATCCCGCACCCTTGAGCTTGAGCATCGTCCCTTTCACCTTAATGAGATATTCCAAGGGCTTTCTGACACCTTTACTCCACAAGCACAAAGTAAAGAAATTGACCTCACGTTTACCATCGCTTCAGAGGTTCCCGATGTCCTGATGGGGGATGACTTTCGCTTGCAGCAAGTGTTCAGTAACCTCATTAGTAACGCCATTAAGTTCACTTCCTCCGGTCAGGTGACAGTGACGGCAGCCCTTGCTAGTGACTCGGTCTCCCAGTCTTCTCCTGTGACGTTATACTTTACCGTACAAGATACTGGCATCGGTATTGACCCGGCCAAACAAGACAGTTTGTTTCAGCCTTTTATACAGGCCGACACTTCTACAACCCGTCAATTTGGTGGCACAGGGTTGGGGTTAACTATTTGTCGCCGTATCGTTCAAAGTATGAACGGAGAAATTGGTTTAGATAGTACGGTGGGGGAAGGTTCTACCTTTTGGCTCAAAATTCCCTTTGCTCTAAGAGATGATACCCAACTTACTTACATAGGGGAAACCAACGATCCCAAACCAGAACAAGCAGCCACTACAGCAACACCTTTGAGAATTTTACTGGTCGAAGATTATGAAGATAATCGCATTCTAATGTTGATGTTGTTGGAGACATTGGGTTATGAGGCTGACTGGGTGAGTAATGGTCAAGAATTCCTCAAGCAAACCCAAGAACAAGACTATGATCTTGTCTTTTTAGATTGTCAGATGCCCATATTAGACGGTTACGAGGCGATAAAGCGTTTTCGTCAGCGAGAAGGGGAAGACAAGCGTACTGTGGTCATTGGGATAACTGCTCATGCTATGGAAGGCGATCGCCAGAAGTGTTTAGACGCTGGCATGGATGACTATTTGAGTAAACCTGTTATTATAGAAAACTTAAGGAATTTGTTAGAAAAATGGTCTTAATTAATTAATAATTATTCTTCGAACTTCTCCAAATTAATGACCTAAGCAGTTGCTATGAAGCGAGAGAATAGAGCGATCGCTGCATTAATAAAAGCAGGGAGATCATGGGGATTACGACTGGTGACTAAGTTACCGTCAATGACCACTTCTTGATCTACCCAGTTGGCACCAGCTTTAGAATAGTTGCTTAAAATGAAACTAGGAACATTGATTTAATTAACAAAAATTATGACTGTGTTAGAAAAACTAAAAAGTAAACTTGAAGTGTATAAACCCATACTTTTAGAAAAATACAACATCCATCAATTAGGCATTTTTGGATTAGTTGAAAATTATAACAATAATCAAGAATTAAACATCTTGATTGATTATATTGAAGCCCCTAGTTTACTAGATTTAGTTGAATTAGAAAATTGGTTAACGGAAAAATTAAAAATCACTGTTCATATTTTTACTAAAAATGGACTCAAAGGACAAAGAAGAAAAAGGATCTTATCAGAAGTATCTTATATATGACAAGCAGAGAATTGACTGAATATCTTAATGACATACTAATGGCAATCGATCAAATTCAATCATTGACTCATAAATAAAGTTTTGAAAGCTTTAAAGATAATTCAGTCAACTTTTTAGCTATTATTCAAAGTTTAGTGATTATTGGAGAGGCAATTAAAAATATTCCGAGTGATGTCAGAGAAGATTATCCTCACGTTCCCTGGAAATCAATAGCAGGAATGGGAGACAAATTAGTTCATGAATATTGGGCAATTGATGAGAAAGTTGTCTGGAAAGTTATCACCAACAATATTCCACAGCTTAAAATAGATATTTCTCAAGTCATAGAAGATATTTCAAGAAAATAATGCTAAAATTATCTATATTTTCGACCAAGATGTAATCAAAAAATAAATTATGACAATTAAAGCATTTGTTACAGGAGGAACCGGATTTATCGGTGCCAACTTAGTTAGACTCTTATTAAAAGAAGGCTACGAAGTGCGGGCTTTAGTTCGTCCCCAAAGTAATTTAGATAACCTCAAAAACTTAGATATTGAGATAGTCAAAGGGGATCTCAATGATATCAACTTAGCTGAGAAAATAAGAGGATGTCATGTTTTATTTCATGTAGCAGCCCATTACTCTTTATATCAAGCTGATAAAGATAAATTATATGAAAGCAATGTGTTAGGAACCCGTTCCATTTTAAACGCAGCTAAACAAGCTAATATTGAACGCATTATTTACACCAGTTCCGTTGCTGCGATCGGCGTAGGAAAATCAGGAGAAATGGTTAATGAAAACCATCAAAGTCCTGTTAATGAATTGGTGGGACATTACAAAAAATCAAAATATTGGGCTGAACAAGAAGCAAAAAAAGCTATCACTAATGGACAAGATATTGTTATCGTTAATCCTAGTACCCCCATCGGACCATTAGATATTAAACCCACCCCCACCGGCGACATTATATTACGGTTTTTACGTCGTCAAATGCCCGCTTATGTCAACACTGGGTTAAATATTATTGATGTGCGAGACGTAGCGCAAGGTCATCTGTTAGCATTAGAAAAAGGGAAGATCGGGGAACGTTATATTTTAGGCAACAAAAACCTAAGTTTAAAAGCCCTATTAGAACAATTATCCCTCCTAACAGGGTTAAAAGCCCCCCAACAAACCTTACCCCTTTGGATACCATTAACTGTGGCTTGGATAGAAGAAACTTTACTCTCTTCTTTGGGTAGAAATCCATCTATTCCTATTGATGGGGTTAAAATGTCTAAACAACCAATGTATTATGATCCATCTAAAGCCATTAATCAATTAGGTTTACCTTCTTCTCCTATTGAAACGGCTTTAAAAGATGCCATTGACTGGTTTAATAATAATGGTTATGTCTAAGTAAATTACTATTAATTTTTAGTCAAAATAAGAGGTTCTGATTTCTTCAAAATAATTATAAGATACCCCTGTAGTTATTTCCAAAACTCCTGATACTTATACTAAAAAAAATTGACAGTAGAAGGTAAAAATATTAATTATTTAGACTATGAATTAGTATTTTATGAATTATTGTTTTATACTTTAAATCGCGCCTAATAACTAAAAGAAATTTATTATGTCTGTTATTGATGTTCATAATCTTAGTAAAATCTATAAAGTTTCGTCCAAAAAACCTGGATTACAAGGAACAATTAAGCATTTTTTCAAGAGAAATTATAGAGATATTATTGCTGTTAAAGATGTATCATTTACTATTAACTCTGGTGAAATAGTTGGTTTTTTAGGAGCAAATGGTGCAGGAAAAACAACCACATTGAAAATGTTAACTGGGTTAATTCATCCATCAACAGGTGAAGTTAAAATAGTGGGACATATTCCTTTTAAACGTCATCCTAAGTTCTTAAAACAGATGAGCTTAATCATGGGACAAAAACAGCAATTATTATGGGATTTACCTGCTTTAGATTCTCTAAAAATTAATGCTGCTGTTTATGAAATTCCTGATAATATTTTTTACCAAAGACTACAAGAATTAGCAGAAATGTTATCCATTAAAGATGAATTAACCCAACCGGTTCGTAAACTATCTTTAGGACAGAGAATGAAAGCAGAATTATTAGCTGCTTTATTACATCATCCTCAAGTTTTATTTTTAGATGAACCCACATTAGGATTAGATGTTAATTCTCAAGCTTCAATTCGTTCTTTTTTAAAAGAATATAACCAAAGATATGAAGCAACTATTTTATTAACCAGTCATTATATGGCTGATATTACTGCATTATGTGAAAGGGTTTTATTGATTCACGAAGGACAATTAATCTATGATGGTAATTTAGAGGAATTAGTAGAAAAATTTACCCCGTATAAAGAGGTGAACGTTGAATTGTCTTATCCTTTATCAGCAGATAAACTCGCTGATTATGGGCAAGTTGAAACAGTAAAAGGTCAAGAAGTTAGATTTTTAGTTAAACAAGAAAACCTAACGGAAACGATAGCTAAAATTCTAGCTCAATTAGAAGTTAATGATCTCAATGTCACCGAACCCCCCATTGAAGAAGTAGTTAGTCAAATCTTTTCTAGGGGTAATGTTAATATATAGCTAATTTGTTTAAAGCAGATCGTACTTGTTGAAAGTAGGGAACAGGAAACAGAAAACTTCCACAACTTCTTTAAACTGGATATCCTTAAAAAATATTAGAAGTAAAACAATTATGATTAATATTAATACCTTAAAAAATCGTCGAGAAAAACTAGCTAGTTTGATTCATTTTCCGATAGTATTATGGTCAGGAAAATCAGCCTCTAAAAATTTCAAAGCTAATCATTATCCTTTTCGTGCTAGTAGTCATTTCCTTTATTTTGCAGGAATTCCTCTCGAAAATGCAGCCATAAGATTAGAAAATGGCAAGTTAGACTTATTTATGGATAATCCCTCTTCTGATAGTACCCTATGGCACGGAGAAATGCCAACCAGAGAAGATATTGCAGTACAAATAGGTGTCAATAATGCGTATCCACTAGAAGCATTAAAAGATACAATAGATGGCGTTGCTACTATTCCCGTTCAAGACATTTTTACGTATGAAAAACAAAAGGCAATATTACAGCGTCCTCTATCTATTAATCAAGAATCAAAAGATATTGATCATCAATTAATGAAAGCCATTATTAGTTTAAGATTAACCCATGATGAGATAGCTTTAAAAGAAATAAAAAAAGCGGTTGATGTTTCGGTAGAAGCCCATAAAATGGGTATAAAATCAACAAAAAAATGCTCCACAGAAGCAGAAGTTAGAGCAGTAATGGAAAGCTATATAATTAGTCAAAACATGACTTGTGCTTACAATAGTATTGTCACCGTTAATGGAGAAATTTTACACAACGAAACTTATCATAATTTATTAAAATCAGGGGATTTATTATTAGCAGATGTTGGGGCAGAAACCGCTTTAGGATGGGCTTCAGATATTACCAGAACTTGGCCAGTTAATGGACAGTTTTCTAGTTCTCAAAGAGACATTTATGACGTTGTTTTAGCTGCTCATGATGCGTGTATAGAAAAGATGAAACCAGGGATAGAATATCGAGATATTCATCTCTTAGGAGCTAAAATAATGGCAGAGGGATTAGTTAACTTAGGGATTTTAAAAGGTCATCCTGAAACCTTAGTAGAAAAAGATGCTCATGCTGTATTTTTTCCCCATGGAATTGGTCACTTATTAGGATTAGATGTTCATGATATGGAAGACTTAGGAGATTTAGCAGGATATCAAGAAGGAAGAACTAGAAGCGATCGCTTTGGGTTAGGATATTTAAGGTTAGATCGTCCTTTAAAAGCTGGTATGGTCGTAACCATAGAACCCGGATTTTATCAAGTCCCCGCTATTTTAAATCATCCTCAATTTAAAGAAAAATACAATAAAGATATTAATTGGGACAAGTTACAACAATTTTCTGATGTTCAAGGAATTCGTATTGAAGATGATATTTTAGTCACAGAAACAGGAGCCGAAATATTAACCAAAAACTTACCCACTCAAGCTGAAGAAATTGAAGCAATGATGATTAAATAGTTACTCCGTGATTAACAACTGATAACTGATGACTGCTTACTGATAACTAAATTCACCCAAATGGGTGAACCGTTATGATGAGGTCAGTTAATCCCCAATACTTTACACTGGTAGCTACACAAAATCAGCTAACTTCTTTTAAAGGTTGAGGAGAGTATCATAATGAGTTCCTCAGAACAAAATCAAAAACTGGTACGCTTTTTACAACAAGAATTAAACATTCCTGCTGAGTCTATTGCTTTAGTACAACGTCATCCTGAATTACCGTATAGTTCTTTTCCTATGTTACTGTGGCGTTACGGATTAATTACAGTAACTCAATTAGACAGAATTTTTGATTGGTTGGATCATAGTTTATGCCATTCAGCTAACCAACTTTAGAGTCAAAAAATAGAATAAAATAAAACAATTAAGATTTAATATTACCTTTAGAAAAAGGGAAAAATTAGCAATTTAATGACTTCCGTGGATGCTTGGAAACAACCCCCTTATTTAAACCCTGGTGATACCATTGTCGGGATTTCTCCCAGTGGAGCAATTAAAGACCTTGATGCGGTAGAAAAAGCCAGAGAAATTCTGCGATCGCAGGGCTACAATCTAGAATTAGATAAGCACTGGAATGCCCGTTATGGTTATTTAGGGGGAACCGATGAACAACGGAGAAAATCTTTATTAGAAGCCTTAACCAACCCTAATTATAAAGCCATTATCGCTGTGCGTGGGGGTTACGGTGCAGCCAGATTATTAGAAGAAAAAGACTGGGAAGCAATTTTTCAACACAACCCCAAATGGCTAATCGGTTTTTCTGACATTACCAGCTTACTTTGGAAACTAGCAAGGGTTAAAATTGCGAGTATTCATGGTCCTGTGTTGGTCAGTTTAGCTAAGGAACCAGAATGGTCATTAAAACGACTATTTAATTACTTAGAAGGTCATCCTTTACCCCCATTACAAGGTCAAGGATGGGGAAATGGTCAAGCACAAGGATGGTTATTACCGGCTAATTTAACCGTCGCCACTCATTTACTGAGAACCCCCCTACAATCTTCCTTAAACGGCGTAATTTTAGCCCTAGAAGACGTAAAAGAACCCCCATATCGTATTGATCGAATGTTGACGCAATGGCGGTTAATGGGTGCATTTCGTGGGGTTAGAGGCATTGCTTTGGGACGGTTTAGTGGTTGCGATGGCTCCGCCAATAGCTGGACTGTAGAAGAGGTATTACGCGATCGCTTGGGGGATCTCGGTATTCCCATCGTTTCCGAGTTACCCTTTGGTCATGAGGGGGTTAACGCTATTTTACCTGTGGGGATGAAGGTTATATTAGATGGGGATCAGGGGATACTTGCAAGGGTGTAGGGTGTGGGGTGTGGGGGAACAGAGGAGCAGGGGGATTAGGGGAAGATTAAAACTATTGCCTATTGCCTATTGCCTGTTGATCAGAGAAAATACTGTCAATGTTAACTCATTAGGATAAGATGATAAAAAATTAGTCAACTGTCGTCGTCAAGATTGGGTGAGGAGTTAGGGTGTCGAATCGATTTCAATTCAAAGTGAAACAACAACTCAGACAACTATTGCTGTCCATGGCCGATAAATTAGACAGCGATTCCTCGACAGTATCATCCATTACCACAGAAAGACCGAAAAAACGAAGACGACTGAGACGACGTAAAAGACGAAAGAAAGAGCAAAATAATACCATTCTCACTCAAAAAATAATCGCTCCTCTACAAAAAATAGTCGGTGTGCGTCGGAGTCGGCGATTTTGGTTATTGTTAGGGGTAAGTTTAGGAGTAAGTAGTGGAACCATCGCCCTAGGATACGGTATTTATCAGATAGAAACCAGCATTACCGAATCAGTAGAAGATGTCCTAGTCTATGCTCGGCCTGAAACCTTGACCATTGAAGCAGCAGACGGAGAAATCTTACAACAAATTGGGCCAGTCAGCCACGAAAAATTAAAAATATGGCAGATTCCTGATACGGTACAACAGGCGTTTATTGCCAGTGAAGATAGTCGCTTTGAAAATCATAAAGGGGTGGATATTCAAGGGATTATTCGCGCTGCTTTGTCTAACTTTCAAGCCGGGGAAGTGGTAGAAGGAGGAAGCACCATAACCCAACAGTTAGCGAGAATTGTCTTTTTAAACCAAGAGCGCAGCTTTACCCGAAAATTTAAAGAAATGCGTCTCGCCCAAAAAATCGAAAATAACTTTACGAAACAGGAAATATTAGAACGGTATCTAAACTTAGTTTACTTAGGCTCAGGAGCTTACGGTGTGGCCGATGCGGCTTGGGTCTATTTTAGTAAACCCATCGAAGACTTAACCATCTCAGAAGCAGCCCTATTAGCTGGTATTATGCCAGCACCGAGTTTATATTCACCCTTAGAAAACCCTGAAGCAGCCAAAAAACAACGGGACTTAGTCTTAGAAAGAATGGCAAAAGAAGAGTTTATTACTGAGTCTGAGTTAAATAAGGCGATCGCTTCTCCTCTGGCCGTTAACCCCAGTCAACCCAAACGTTTTGCTAGAAAAGCCCCTTATTTTACCGATTATATTCGACAACAACTGCCTAACTATGTCTCAGAAGAGGAGATCCAAGCAGGAGGACTCACCGTTGAAACTACCCTCAATAGTCAATGGCAAGAAGCGGCCGAAGAAGCCATCGAAAACGCCATCCGTTATGGACGGTGGCAAGGGTACAAACAAGCCTCATTAACCGCCATTGACCCCCGTAACGGACAAATAAAGGTGATGGTAGGAGGCAACGACTACGAAAACAATCAATATAACCGCGTCACCCAAGCCAAGCGTCAACCCGGTTCTACTTTTAAAGCCTTTGTCTATAGTACAGCGATCGCTGCCGGGTTTTCTCCCTATCGCACCTTTAGGGATGCCCCTTACATTGTCGATGGTTATCGGCCTGAAAATTATGGAGATCAATACAGTGGGGGACAGGTTTCCATGCGTCAGGCCATTGCCTCATCCTTAAACGTGGTAGCGGTACAAGCTTTAGTGCAAGTGGGTTGGAACCCCATCATCAATATAGCGCAACGAATGGGCATTCAATCCGAACTTAAACCCACCTATTCTTTAGCATTGGGAGCCTGGGAAGTCAACTTATTAGAACTCACTAATGCTTATGCCACTATAGCCAATGAAGGGGTTTATCAAGAAGCTCATGGTATCAGTCGTATTGTAGATCGTCATGGTAACGTGCTTTATCAAGCCCAACCCGACACCTTACAAGCGATCGATGCTAACACCACCAATATTATGACTTGGATGTTGCGAGGGGTGGTGACATCGGGAACAGGAACCCCTGCTAGACTGGGAAGACGACCGGTTGCCGGCAAAACCGGAACCTCCGATCAAGCCAGAGATTTATGGTTTGTGGGCTATATTCCCCAATTAACGGCCGGCGTTTGGCTCGGCAATGATAATAATAAGCCCACGTGGGGAGCCAGTACCACCGCAGCCAGGGTGTGGGGAGAGTTTATGGAAGAAGCAACAGAGAATATGGACATTGAGTCCTTTCCTGACTTACCTCGTCTAGATGGACGTAAAGGCAGCATCAAAGCTGAACCCCTCAAGCCCAAAAAAGCTTATTATCAAAGGGTTGCACCCCCTGAACCAAAACCCGAACCCCAAGCCCGTCGGACTACCCGTCGTCGTTACGCCCGTCGTCCACAAAGAAGGGTGAGCCGTTCACCTGTTCGTTCCCAGACGGCAGTCGCCCCAAAACCTGACCCTAAGCCAGTTGAACCCGTTGTGGCATCTCCAGCGCCTGAAGTAACTAATATTGCACCTCCTGCTCCCCCAGCAGCGAGGAAAACGGAATAATATTAAGGGAAAATATAGGGAGTTTAATAAGAATATCATTTATGGTCATATCTATTGCTCATCTAGGCCCCGTTGGGACGAATGCAGAAACAGCCGCTTTAGCCTATGCTCATTGGCTAGAAGAAAACCAAGGACAACCCTCTTTACTCTGTCCTTGTCCGAGTATTGCTCAAACCTTGCATTCTGTGGCCAGAGGAGACACCAATAAAGCAGTGGTACCGGTAGAAAACTCGACAGAAGGAAGTGTGGCCACGACCTTAGACACATTATGGCAACTTGATCGCTTAAAAATTCAACAAGAGGTCGTTTTACCCATTATTCATGCTTTCTTTTCACGGGGAACTTCTCTCAATGGAATAAAAACGGTTTATTCTCACCCCCAAGCTTTAGCACAATGTCAAGGATGGTTGCAACAAAATCTCCCCAATGTGACCTTAATTCCCACTAATTCTACCGCCGAAGCCATACAAAAAGTCAGTCTTGAACCCACTGCCGGAGCGATCGCAGCACCCCGTGCGGCCAAACTGTATCATGTCTCTATTTTAGTCAATCACATTAATGACTATCCTGATAATTGTACTCGTTTTTGGGTCATGACCTTAAACCCTACGCCGGCAGTGGGAAGTCGTATCTCCTTAGCATTTAGTGTCCCTGCTAATATTCCGGGTTCTCTGATGAAACCGTTACAAGTGTTTGCTCAACGGAATATTAACTTAAGTCGCATTGAATCTCGTCCCACCAAGCGATCGCTAGGGGAATATGTTTTTTATCTTGATGTTGAAGGAAACCACGAAGATCCCAACATGATTGATGCACTCAACGCTTTAACCTGTTACACAAAAGTGATTAAGATATACGGTAGTTATCCAGTCTTGTTTCTCAAAGAGACGGATCTTGAGCAACTTTAATCTCTCTTAACTGGTTACTGATCACTGTCAACTGATGACCTATTTAAGCACATCTTTTAAAGCAGTTCGTGCAGCTAAATGATTACGGGTAGAGGTTAAAATTTCGATTTCCCGTTCTAGACGAGCTTTGGTTTCTTGCATCTCTAACAATAGTTGCTGTTCTGCGGCCACTCCGTACAAATTACCAGCCACCCAGTAAGATAATTCTACAGGAAGTTCTGGCAAATCATCGGGTAATTCAATTTTTTGATCGGTTAACTTAGCTGAAAGGCGCACTACATCCCGTAATAACTGGCTGACTTCACTGGCCATGGGATAAATATTTTCTGTAGTTGGCTTATCTTCGATCCATTCTACCAAACCGACTCGATAAGGTTTTTCTCGAACATATTCAAGGATACGAAACCGTTGTTGTCCCATCGTTAAGATTTTCATGCGATCATCGGGGAGACGTTGAAAGCGAACTAACTCCGCACAAGAACCCACTTTTGCAATTTCTCCGTTGACGGGGTTAACCATGACCACACCAAAACGGCGATCCTCTTCTAATATGGTATTCATCATCATGCGATAACGAAACTCAAAGATATGCAGAGGAAGAGGACGACCAGGAAATAATACGACTTCGGGTAAGGGGAAGATAGGAAGTTCTCGAACTGCAAGGGAAGAAGATGTCATAATAATCAAGCGCGCGTTTTAGCTTTTATTTAATACTTTAACTGATTTTCCTTGATTAGATCAGATCAGTTCCCTTGGTTTATCCAACTGTGCAGTAGGCAATAAGGTGAGAAGAATATATAGCAATTTCCATACTTGTTAGGTACAGAGGTGATCTCGAAGAGATCCCCGCTTACTTCGCCGCTCTTCGAGTCCGCGGTGCGCTTTGAGGCAGACGAGCGACCCCGCGTCGTCGTACGGAGGTCGGAGTCCGAGAAACGTATAATACATTATCTGGATTCTTGTACCTGAGCGAAAATTGATTAGGAAGACAAGAACCCTAAAACGAATGCTACATCTGTCAAGTGTAAAATCGCCTCATATATCTTTGCTGTGTTATATTTACAATAGACAGAAAAATATTGAAAATTTTAAATCGTTTAAGCATCATCTACAGATTTATAGTAGTTAGTAACTATTAGATGCTGACATTGTTAATAACTTCCCAGAAATTAATCATTAAAAAATCGAAACTTCGTTCACTTCAGAATATAAAGATGACGGACAGAAATTGTACAGTTGAGGGCTAAGAAGGATTGAGAACAAACTTTGAAAGTAAAAGCTAATAATTTTTAATGGAAGGGTCTAACTCTCTGGGTTTTACCATTTTCTCCTCTTACCATGTGTTCAACTATGAAAGAAAATAAATCAAGCTTAACAAAAAATGCTTCATGGCATTTTCCTCCTGTAGAGACATCGATTGATCGAAACCCCTTAAAAGTTGCCCCTGATGCGCTTCTGGTTGAGGTACTCGATCGCATGAGTCAAGTTGACACGATTAATCCCAGAGAAGGAAGCAAACGTGCTAGCTGTGTATTGGTCGTTGAGTCAGAACGATTAGTCGGAATTTTCACTGAAAGAGATGTAGTACGACTAACTGCACAAAAAAGAAAGTTTCAGGGAGTGACTATCGGCGAGGTGATGACCAAAGAGATAGTAACGCTAACGTTGACCCATTCCCAAACGATTTTTTCAGCCAAACAACTCATGAGTCAACACAGCATTCGACATTTGCCTGTGGTCAACTCTGATCAACAACTTATTGGCTTAATAAGCGCAACCAGTATCAGCAAAGTTATCGAACCGTCTAATTTCCTCAAGTTTCGTTCGGTGAAAGAAATAATGTCCCCTAACGTCATTTCAGCAGAGGGAGCGGTATCGGTATTAGAACTATCTCAATTAATGAGCCAACATTGCGTCAGTTGTGTGGTAATCACGGAAAGAGAAGCAACAAAAGAGACGAGCATTCCTGTGGGGATCGTGACGGAAAGAGATATTGTTCAGTTTCAGAGAAGAGGAGTTAATTTAGAGCAAACAACCGCGCAAACAGTGATGAGTCGTCCCTTAAAATGTCTCAAACCTGACGATTCTTTGACAATAGTGCAACAAGCAATGGAACAATTGCGAGTGCGTCGGTTGGTCGTAACTGATGATCAAAACACACTCCTGGGCATTATTACTCAAACCACCTTGCTCAAAGCCATCGATCCTATGGAGATTTACGGAATTGTTGAATCTCTAGAACAAACTTTAGAACAGCAAAAACAACGGTTACAGCAAGAGACCATCAAATACCAAAGAACTCTCAGACAACTGCAAAATAAGGAAGGACGTTTTCAATTGCTGATTAATTCTGTGCCAACAGGCATTTATGAAACAAATACGCAAGGGGAATATTTATTAGTTAACCCCTATTGGTGTCAACTATCCGGTCTTTCTACAGAAGAAGCTCTGGGAACGGGTTGGTTCAAAGCGGTGCATCCGGACGATCGCAAAGAAGTCTTGACCGCTTGGACTCAAGCTATAAAAACCAAACAAGAATTTTATCTGACATTTCGCTACCAAACGTCTCAAGGAAAGGTTAATTGGGTGAGTTCCAAGACAGTTCCTATGATAGATGAACAAGGAAACATAAGCGGTTATTTGGGAACAGTCTCCGATATTACTCAGCAAAAGCTTGTCGAACAAAAACAACAGCGATCGCAGAAATTATTAAAAGCACAAGCAGCCATTTCTATGGTTTTAGCCGAGACCAATACGATTCCTGAAGTGATTCCAAAATTACTCCAAGTCATTTGCCAAACCTTAGACTGGAGTTGGGGAGAACTGTGGATGACTTGTGAAAATTGTCTTGAAGAGTCCCCGTCTTGCCTATCATCATCTCAATCTCTACACTGTATGGAAATTTGGCATCTTCCATCGACTCAATTTCCTGACTTTGAGGCTAGTACCTGGCAAGTTTCTTTTCCCATTACTGTCGGATTACCCGGCCGTGTTTTGGCAAGGAAAGAAGGAGCATGGATTGAAGATGTTACCATCGATAATAACTTTTTGAGGCAGTCAGCTGCCATTAAAGATGGGCTTCACGGGGCTTTTGCCTTTCCTATTCTGGTAGATAATCAGGTTTTAGGGGTTTTTGCCTTTTTTAGCCAGCAAAGTCGTTCTCCTGAACCCAATCTTCTCCAATGGTTTAATACCTTAGGCAATCAAATTGGGCAATTTATCCAACGAAAGCAAGCTGAGACAAATCTACGCAATTCTCAACTGTTCCTAGATGGAATCTTAAATAGTTCTCTTGATGGCGTTATGGCTTTTGAATCCATTCGTAACGAAAAAGGTCACATTGTTGACTTTCGATGGCAGTTAGCGAATCCGATGGCAGCAAAAATTGTAGAACGAACCCAAGAAGAATTAATTGGGAAACGAATGTTAGAAGAATTGCCAGGAAATAAGAAAACGGGGTTGTTTAATAAGTATGTTCAGGTGGTAGAGATAGGAGAACCCATACGACAAGAATTTTATTATAATTATGATGGCATTAATCGTTGGTTTCAAAGTACATCCGTTAAATTAGGGGATGGATTTGTTGTCACCTTCCGAGATATTACCAAGAATAAACAGGCAGAAATCAAATTAAGAGAGAGTGAAGAACGCTTTCGTCTTGCTTTTAGTGAAGCAGGAACGGGAATGGCCTTAGTGTCACTCACCGGGCAATGGTTACAGGTGAATCAGTCGTTATGTAACCTTTTAAACTATTCAGAATCGGAATTATTGGCGAGAGATTTTCAATCCATTACCCATCCCGATGATTTAGATAAGGATCTCGGCTATTTACAAGACTTGATCGCTGGAAACATTCGCTGTTACCAAATGGAAAAGCGATATTTTAACAAGGCAGGAGAAATTGTCTGGATTTTGTTAAATGTTTCTTTGGTACGAGATGCTGATGAGCAACCCCAATATTGCATCGCTCAAATTCAAGATATTACGGCTCGCAAGCGTTACGAAACAAAACTGAAACAAAGTGAAGAACGCTGGGAATTAATTTTGCAAGGAACTAAAGATGGAATTTGGGATTGGAATGTGGCAACAGATGAAGTCTTCTTCTCTCCCTACTGGAAAAAAATGCGCGGTTATGAACCTGAAGAAATTGATAATCACTTAAATCAATGGATAGAGAGGGTTCATCCCGATGATTTAGATAGAGTCACCCAAGCCATTCAAGCTCACTTTACTGAAAAAACGGCTTTTTCTGTGGAATATCGGGTGCTACGTCGAGATGGTTCTTATATCTGGGTGCTAGATCGGGGACACGCACTGTGGAATGAAGAAGGGGAAGTGATTCGCATGGTGGGAGCCGAAATTGATATCACCAATCGTAAAGAAACAGAACAAAAAGTCGCTAACTCTCTTCACGAAAAAGAAGTGCTGCTTCAAGAAATTCACCACCGCGTTAAAAATAATCTGCAAGTCATCTGTAGTTTGCTCAATTTGCAAGCTCGTTCTCTAAAAAGTAAGCCAGTAGATAGCTTTCTTGACCAGTTTAAGGAAACACAAAATCGAGTCAAGTCCATGTCTCTCGTTCATGAAAAGCTTTATCAATCCAATAATCTCTCACAAATTAACTTAAGGGGATATATTCGTGATTTGACCAATAGTTTATTACGCTCTTATTCTCTAGGAAAGTCTCAGATCGCTTTAAATGTTGAGATCGATCCCCAAATTTTTCTAGATATTGATACTGCTGTTCCTTGCGGTTTGATTATTAATGAGTTAGTGACTAACGCTCTCAAATACGCATTTGAACCAAAAGATAAAGGAGAAATTTTGATTCAAGCTTCAATGACCCAAGAGTCTAAAATTCTTTTAATTATTCAGGATAATGGCAAAGGACTACCCGAGGCGTTAGAGATTAAGAACACCAAAAGTCTCGGATTAAGATTAGTCACTAACCTAATTAATCAACTCCGTGCTAACTTAGAAATTGATAGGACATCAGGAACTCAATTTATAATTACATTAAACAAAAAAACTTAAGAAAAAATCAAGAAAAACTTAACTCAAAAAAGTGGTTTTTATTGTGAAAAAGGTCTTCTTAGTAACAATATTTCTATAAACTAACGTAAATTAAAACCGTTCTTATAAATAAACAAAATTTTTGCTCACCTTATTAGTGCAACTTAAGGGTATTTTTATGACAGCCAAAATCTTGATCGTTGAAGACGAAAGTATTGTAGCTCAGGATTTACAGTTTATTCTAGAAGACTTGGGATACGACGTTCCTGCCATTGCTGACTCAGGAGAAATTGCCATCCAAAAAACAATAGAAATTCAACCCGATCTGATCATCATGGATATCAGAATTATTGGTGAGATGGATGGTATTTCCACAGCCCAAATCATTGTCAATCAGTTTGATATTCCAATCATCTATTCAACGGCTCATTCCGATGACGAAACCTTAAATCGAGCCAAACAAACCGAACCGGCTGGTTATATTATCAAACCCTTTGACGAGAGAGAATTACGTACCAATATTGAACTAGCCCTTTATCGCAATAAAATCAACAAACAGTTAAAAGATCACGCTCAATGGTTGGCCACCGTACTCAAAAGCATTGGTGACGGGGTAATTACCACAGATCAGCAAGGGAAAGTGACCTTTATTAATGCCATTGCCGAAAAACTAACGGGTTGGCCTTATATTGAAGCCCTCGGCAAAGATGTTCGAGACATTTTTATCCTATTCAATGAACTCACTAAAGCTCCTCTAGATAACCCCATTTATCAAGTTCTCAAGACAGGAAAGCTCTATACCTTACCTCAAAATACCTTACTCATTAGCAAAGATGGCACCCAAATTCCCATAGAAGATAGTATTGCCCCCATTGCCAGCCATTCCGGCTCTATCCCGCTTAAAAATGGCAAAGGAGACATCTCAGGAGCCGTATTAGTGTTTCGAGATGTGACACAAAAGCGATTAACCGCACACAAATTACACCGCAAAGCTTTTTACGACGATTTAACGGGTTTGCCTAACCGTGCTTGGATTAGGGAAAGACTTACTGATGCACTCAACCGATATCAGCGCACCGATCAAAACTACTCATTTGCAGTGATGTTTTTAGACCTCGATCGCTTCAAAATTGTTAATGATACTTTAGGTCATAATATGGGGGATGTGCTACTAACAGAAGTCGCCAGTCGCCTTCAATCATCCATTCGTTCCATTGATACCGTTGCCAGGTTAGGGGGAGACGAATTTGCTATCTTATTAGAACTTCCCCAAAATATTCAAGAAACCGTTAAAATTGCCCAAAGAATTGAAAAAGCGATCGCCAAACCTTTTAAATTAGGCAATAACCAAGTTTTAACCAAAGCCAGCATTGGCATTGTTTTTAGTTCTCGAGAGTACAACAACATTGATGATATGATTCGAGATGCAGATATTTCCATGTATCGTGCTAAATCTCAAGGCAAAGGAGGTCATGTTATCTTTGATCCCTTAATGCGAGAGGAAATTATTGTAGCGTCTCAATTAGAAGCTGATTTGCGTAATGCTATTGTACAAAATGAACTAGAAGCCCATTATCAACCGATTGTTTCAGTCAAAGATAGCACAATTGTAGGGTTCGAGGCACTTTTACGCTGGAATCACCCCAAAAGAGGACAACTCACCCCCTTTCATTTTATTCCCATTGCTGAAGAAATAGGTTTAATTGTGGAATTTGACCGATGGATATTGAGAGAAGCTTGTACTCAGATGAAACAATGGCAAAAAGAATATCCTCATCTGTCTGATGCAGTGATCAGTGTTAATTTATCTAGTCGTGGTTTAGGTGAAATCAATTTAGTCGAGACGATTGTCCAAATCTTACAAGCTACAGATTTAGCTCCTAACTGCCTCAAATTAGAGATTACTGAGACTGCCTTAATCGAAAATCCCAAACTTGCAACAACTCTTCTAGCTGAATTGCGAGAATTAGGCATTGCTCTTGCTCTGGATGATTTTGGTACAGGTTACTCTTCTTTGAGCTATTTACATCGGTTTCCTGTCAATACGTTGAAAATTGATCGCTCCTTCGTCAATCAAATGGAATCAGAACAAAATGGATTAGAGATTGTGCGAACGATTATCTTATTAGGACGTACCCTAGGAATGGATGTGGTAGCCGAAGGGATAGAAACCACAAAACAACTCGATTTATTACAAGAGTTACAATGTGAATATGGACAGGGATACTTTTTTAGTAAACCCTTTCCTGGAACTCTCCCCAACTTTAATTTTTGCTGAGTTATGGAGATAATTTCTGAATATATGGGATATTCTGACAATCAAAATGAACCCTGTTCCCTGTCTTGACTTTTGAAGTATCATTAAGGAAGTAGGCTAAATTATCTCTGCTTAATTCCTTTAATCGTTATGCCATTAACGTGCATAACCAGCTAAAAGCTAACAAAGTGAATTAAGATGAAAAAACAGATTGCTGTCAGTATTCTTGCCCTATCTTTAGGTTTATTTCCCTTCCAACCCACCCAAGCAACATGGGACCAACCGACTTTATCAGCCGTTAGTAATGGACTAGACGCATTTTGGGGAGGAATTTTGACCCGTTTAGGGATACGCTATACCTATCCGATGGTTTATTCTCACCGAAATATTGAGTTGACTCCTTGTGGTCCTTCATTATTAGCCCATTACTGTACTGATTCTAACACCATTCATCTGAATATGGTTCAAATGGATAAATTAGTCGAAACAGTCGGTGATTCTGCTGGTTTTTTCGCTTTGGCCCACGAATACGGTCATTCTGTGCAGAAACATTTAGGAATTCTTGACAAGAATTTGCCGATTATGGTTTTGGAGTTGCAAGCTGACTGTTTAGCAGGGGCGTTTTTTGCAGCTAGCCATGAGTTGGGAATATTAGAGCCTGGAGATTTAAAGGAAGGGGCAATGACGGCCATGATGACAGGGGACTATGACTATGAACACACTCATCATCATGGAACCCCCGAACAACGAGGAAGGGCATTTTTAAGTGGATTTAATGACCCTAAATCTTGTTTTCAATAGAGATGAATACTCTTGTTTAGGTTGTGTTTATTTATCAGGTAACTGATATTGAGACACAATTTTTTTTGCATAGTTAGGGACATGATTCTCTAACTTTTCAGGATGATTCCGTTTTACATATAAATAATTACGAGTGAAATGAGAATCAATAGAAAAACGGGCATATTCTAATCCCTTTGGCCCTACTCTTTCAATAACAACCCCCATTAATTTAGCAGCCCACATGGGTAAAGTTACTCCTTTATCATAAGCCGGAATACTTTGTTGAACCGCCTGTTTTCTATCTCCTTGTGAAATAACAGGTTTCGTGTTTATTTGGTCTTCGACTAAGGCTAACATTTCTTTTCCTTTATCATTACGAACCATAATCCATTGCCAGCCAAATTCTGCCCCCATATAGCCTACCACTAAGTCAGCTAAAGAGTTAACATAATCAAAACAACTCATGCAAGAAGGGGCAAAAACATCTTTTAATTTATTAGTTTTTAAGCCAAAAAATGGGACTTTCTCAATTGAACCATCTTCGTGTTTAAAATGAACTCGAAAATCCTGCATAAACTCATAATGAACCACGGTATCAGGAGATTGACTGGTGGTTTCTAAGAATTTTTGTAACCCCTCACGAGTCACATTATCCACACAGGGAGTTCCTAATACATAGAGTTTCTCTAATCCTAATTCTTTTTCCACTGCCCGTAAGGCTTGAATTTGACAACCCACACCAATAACTAATAAGCGTTTTAAGTTAGATTCTTTGATCTGTTCTAAGATAGATAAATTGGGCGATAAAGTCGGTTTATTTACCCTAGCGGCCAAAACTTCCTCAGAAGTTCTAGCAATAACTGGCATGGGTTGAAATCTATCTTCTTTGGTATTTTGAACACATACCACTCCTTCAACTATTCCTTTCTCTAACATTTCGCAAGCAATGGTACTCACTATTCCTGTCCATTGCGCCCCTTCGATGGGTTCTTTTTTTCGGGCTGCCATCATCTCTTGATGAACACCAAAATACCAGTCATTTTCATCTTCTAAATTGCGACTTTTTCCGTGAGCAATTGTTTCCAATTCGGCAATTTGTTGATTGAGAAAAGCACAAGCTTCTTTAACATAATGAATATAACAGGTATCACATAAGCCACACTCACTACAGAGTTCTTTTGCGGGACGACGACTACCAGGTTTAAGGGCTTTTGCTTTGCTGTGAGGGTGAATAGATGTCATGGATTAAACTATTTCTTAAATTACATTGAATCAATGAACAGTTATCAGTATATCTGATATTAGATTACGTTATTATCGTCAGTTATTGTTTTTTTGTAAACTAATGTAACAAAACCTAATATAGTTACTATTTTATACTTAAACTTTCTCTTTAATTTTAGTTATCATCTTGATAGGTTGGTAAACAATAATTAGACGCTGTTTAAACACAAAATTTTCAGACCGTAGGGTGGGCAAATCAAAGATTTATCTTAACCACCCATAAAGTAGAAAACTTTGCCCACCCTAAAAAACTGGTTGTAAATGTTCCTTTAATAAGTAGTCTCTTATAACCTAACAATATTACTTATACTATGACACAATTTCAACAAAATTTTTTGAATGAATATCAACTTAAAATCCTTCAATGTATTAAAGATGGGATTTCTAGCTGTCGTTTTTTTATTGTTGCAATAATCAATAATCACTTATTTATTATTAAAGACTATGATTCAAACTTCTTCTAAATCTCTTACCTTACAAGAATTCTTACTATTACCAGAAACAAAACCAGTTAAAGAATATATCAACGGAAAAATTCTTGAAAAATCAATGCTGAAAGGGAAACATAGCACCATACAAACTGAACTTTCTACTAATCGTAGAAGAATTATTTGTATGGTTATTGGAATAATAAACTATTTCTCATTCATCGATTTTATCCAATCATCATTAAAAATAGCCTGATAAATGGGATTATGAACCTTTAAATATTGGTCATCTTTAATAATAAGTCCTGACAAAATAAGTTCTCTAATTTCTTCATCATCGCTGGTAGAATAATTAGGATGATGTAGTATTGTGTGATAGCGTTTTAAGAGTTGTTTTTTATCAAGAGAACTTTTCAAAATGCGATCACGAATCGTTCTTAAATGTTCTGGTTCATCTTGACATTCCCAGTTTTCTATAATCTGCGATCGCACTAATTCTGTCACCCATTGGTATTCCTTATCTTCAGGTATTTCTACAGGAGAATTATGAATTAAATGGCAAATTTTTTGAGTTAAAAACGGTTGACCATTTGTCCAATGTAAAACGGCTTTTAATACCGCTTTGGGATGCTTAACTTTAGATTTTAATCCTTCTAATAAAGGTTGTGCTTCATGAAATTGAAACCCTTGTAAATGAATTACTTGACCAATATTAAAGGGAGTTCTTTGTTTATCTTCTAGTAATTGAGAAGGACTAGCAACACCTAATAACGCAAAAGTAAGCCGTTTATAATCAGAATTATCAGCCCTTTTATTATAACAACTTCTTAAGAAAATAAAAAAGTCATCCATCGGAAAATCTAAACTTAATACACTATCAACTTCATCAATAAAAATAACAATATTTGTAGAAATATTTGGTAAGATAACCTGATTAATTAATTCTGCTAAACACTGTACAGGAGATAAAAAATCATATTCTTTTAACCACTCTTTGAAATTGACTTTATCTAATAGCTCTAGACCACTTAGTAATATATAAGTAAATCCTGCATACCATTTTTTTATCGTTAATTGTCGATTACCAATTTCTGATAAATCAATAGCTACACAAGCAAAATTTTTAGCTTGTAATCGTTTCATAATTTGAACCCGAAGACTAGATTTCCCCATTTGTCTTGCATTCAAAATATAACAAAATTCTGCTGATTTTAATGCTTTATAAACATAGCGATCAGCAGATCGAACTACATAACTAGGAGCATCTATTGGTAAACTTCCTCCCACTTGATAATCATAGTTTCTTTCATTTTCAGCACTTCTTAGTAAAGCATTTTCTATCATTAAATCTGCTTGAGTTGCCTTAAGAATCTCTAAAGTTTCTGTTAGTTCTTGGGTTCTTTCAAGAACCTTTTTTTCTAGGGTTGTACTGTAGTTAAATAGTTGATCTTTTGCTTGTTGTAAATCAATATTTTTTTGAGCTAGTTCTTGGGTAAAATGAATCCGTTCAGCTTCTGCTTTTGTTCTTTCTGTAATATCCTGAAAAGCTGCAATCACATAAGAAATATTTCCTTTCTCATCATAAATAGGTTTAGCAGAAATTTCAAGAGGAATCTTCTGTTCATTATGACGAATCTCGATATCTGAAACCTTGGGATCGTATCCTCGTAAAGCTCGCTGAATCGGTAATTGATCAAGAGGATATTTTTTACCAGTATGTAAACAATAGGGCTGATAAATTGTTAGTAACTCATCATAAGTCATATTGTTTAAAATATTTTCCCCAAACATCTGCTGAGCTAAATTATTAGCATAATAAGGATATTTATTTTTAGCATTAATAATAAAAATACCGACAGGAATAGCAGCTAAAAATTGGGTTAACTGCTTTTCATTGTTTCGTAAAGCCTCTTCAACTTGTTTACGTTTTTCAATCTCTTGCTTTAATTTATTTAAAGAATTTTCTTGTGCTTGTCTTGCTTCTTTTTCTTGTTTAAAAGCCGTTTTAATTTGTTGTACATGATTTAAGGTTTTACTTGTAGTAATTTCCAAATCGTGAAAATCAATAGGTTTTGTTAAAAAATCGAAAGCACCACAATTCATAGCTGCTCGAATATTATCAAGATCTCCATAAGCAGAAATAACAATTGCTTTAATAATGGGGTCAATTTCTTGAATTTTTGTTAATAACGTCAGTCCATCCATTTCTGGCATATAAATATCAGTTAAAACGATATCAATATCTCCATGAACTCGAATATACTCTAGAGCTTCTAGTCCATTATGAGCAAAGACAAAAAGAAATTGATTTTGTCTTATTTTTTTCCTGAATTTTTGTCTAATGAGTCGCTCTAAATCTAACTCATCATCGACAACTAAAATTTTAGGTATTTCCATATAACTCAGGTTTTAGTTAAATTAATTCACTAATTTTCTCTTTAAGATGTTTAAATTGGATAGGCTTAGTCAGATAATCATCCGCTCCATATTGGATAGCTGTTTGATAATTATAATCATCTCCGTAAGCCGTGATCATAAATACCTTGATATCTGGATAACTGTCCTTAATAATTTTTAGCAATTCTAACCCATTCATCCCTGGCATATTAATATCAGCCAAAATAAGAATTAAATGATTCTCTTGTTGATCCAAACAATTTAACGCATCTTCAGCAGAAAAAACAAAATAAAATTCTACCTTTTTTTGTCGAATTTCTTTTCTAAACTTTTGTTTAAACAAGAGGGTAATATCTTGTTCATCATCGACAACCATTATGTTCATCAAAACGATACCTTAAAATTTTTCTGATTCATCAAATGTGTTTCTCCAACACGCTTTAATTAAGTTGAGTTGAGAGATGTGAAGTGGGTAGGGAGTGTAATTCGACAAGACTTTGTTAATCTATGCAAATGAAAACGGCTGTGATTATCTTCATTTTAGCAGTGTATTTACTGAAAGCTTCTCGATTTCCCATTTATTTAGTTTAGTTCACCCAAAGTTCTCAGACCCTGGTAGGATAAATTTTGACAGCTACTATAAAAATATAATTAAGATGACACATACAGATGGCATTGCCCCTCACGGCGGTCAATTAATTAATCGTATTGCGACCACCGCAGAAAAAGAGGAATTTTTAGCCCAAGCCGACAAATTACCAAGAATTACCCTAGATAAACGGGCGACTTCTGATCTGGTGATGATTGCCATTGGTGGGTTTAGTCCCCTCAAAGGCTTTATGGAAAGGGCTGACTACGAAACCGTTGTCGAAGATATGCACCTCAGCAATGGGGTTCCCTGGTCTATTCCTGTTACCCTATCAGTTAGTGAAGAAGTAGCCGACTCTCTCCAAGAAGGAAACTGGGTAAGATTAGACGATCCCAACGGTAACTTTATTGGGGTACTAGAACTGACCCAGAAATATCACTATAATAAAACCCACGAAGCTGTCAACGTTTATAGAACTGACGAAAGTAAACACCCAGGGGTTAAAGTTGTTTACGATCAAGGGGCTGTGAATTTAGCTGGTCCTGTGTGGTTATTACAACGGGATGAACACCCATTATTTCCCAAATATCAAATAGACCCGGCAGAGTCTCGCAAATTATTTAAAGAAAGAGGTTGGTCTACTGTGGTTGGGTTTCAAACCCGTAACCCTATCCACCGCGCCCACGAATATATCCAAAAATGCGCCTTAGAAGTAGTAGATGGACTCTTCTTACATCCCCTTGTCGGTGCCACCAAAAGCGACGATATTCCGGCTGATGTACGGATGCGTTGTTATGAAATTATGATGGATAATTATTTTCCCCAAGATCGGGTAATTCTTGCCATCAACCCTTCAGCCATGCGCTATGCCGGCCCCAGAGAAGCCATTTTTCATGCCATCGTTCGTAAAAATTATGGCTGTACCCACTTTATTGTTGGAAGAGACCACGCCGGTGTTGGAGACTATTACGGAACCTATGATGCTCAACATATTTTCGATGAATTCGACCCCGACGCATTGGGTATCGTGCCAATGAAATTTGAACACGCCTTCTACTGTAAGCGAACCGGACAAATGGCCACCACCAAAACCAGTCCCAGTAGCAAAGAAGAGCGAATTCACCTATCAGGAACCAAAGTGCGAGAAATGCTAAGACGGGGAGAGATGCCACCCCCTCAGTTTTCTCGTCCAGAAGTTGCGGCCGAATTAATTAAAGCGATGCAAAATTAATTATCCTTTCGCTCCTGGGTGTGGGGTGTGGGGTTTGGTAACTCTTGACCAGAAAGATTACAGATTGGAGAAGCGTAGATTGCTCCCTACACCCTCTACCCTAACCCCTACACCCTGTTCAACAGAGACCAAAGCAGGGAAAAATCTCCCCATCCACTTCATTGTTGTCATGGTTATGATTCTTCGATATACTCCTTTGTAAGCGACCAATTTGTAATAGAATAAATGAAGCTTGTACATCTTAGCGCGAGTGTAATAGCGGTATCTTCCCAAGAGAGCAAACAGAAACCATGAAATGGGATCGGCGGACTTTTTTACAGACCTTACTCACCTGGGGGGTCGCTCAAGAAAGCCTGACATGGCTAAATTCAAATCAGCAACTACAAAAATATTATCAAGCCTTAGCAGAACCAACCCATCGTAAGCTGGCCTTATTAGTGGGAATTAACGATTATGGACACGGATATAGTCTCAAAGGCTGTATCACCGACGTTGAACGACAAAAAGATTTACTCATTCATCGGTTCGGGTTTAATCCTCAAGATATCTTGACTTTGACCGATAAAGAAGCAACCCGTAAAGGAATCGAAACGGCCTTCGTAGAACATCTAATTAAACAAGCTAAAGCAGGAGATGTGGTCATCTTTCACTTTAGCGGTTATGGGAATTACGTTAATATCCCCCCTGATATTGTACCAACCCTAACCAAAGGTCAACTACCAGGGATTATTGCTAAAGATGGCATCACAATAAGCCAAGGGAATCCTAGTACCGATAATATTCTCGAAGATACCCTACGGTTATTAGGGCGATCGCTTTCTACCAATAAAGTAACCATGATTCTTGATACGAGTTATCACAGTAGTGGTCAAACCGTTCAAGGGAATCTCCGAGTGCGTTCATTCCCCTATCCCACCGATAACATAGAGCGAGACGAATTTACCTTTCAAGCAGAACTGAAACAAAAACTGCCCAAAAGCAAAGCCGGAAGCAGTGCCGGCATCATTCTGACAGCCACCGGATCTGGACAATTAGCCACAGAAATTAAAGGTAACGGTTTTAGTGCAGGACTCTTTACCTATGCCCTAACCCAACATCTCTGGACCAGTGTTCCTGCCAGTCGACTGAATATAACCCTTAACAAAACCACAGAACAAATGCTCCCCATCATGGGAGGAAAACAAGAACCTCAACAAGAAAACAGTCCTTCTCAACCTCTGTTTACTTATTATCTCTTGCCTCCCGTATCTCAAGGATCAGAAGCCTTTATTAGTAGTGTCGAAGAGGCAGAAAAAGCCAACATTACCTTGACAGGGTTTCCAGCCAATATTGTCCGATATTACGGCGTTAATTCCATTTTTTATCCCCTGAATGACCCATCGTCATCAACGCCTTTACAATTGCGCTCTTGCAATGGACTAAAAGGTAAAGTTCGTCAACTCTCTTCAGATGAGGACTCCAACGAACCCTTAACCGTCGGACAATTATTACAAGAATCTCTTCGTTGTTTACCCCGAAGTATCGGTTTAACTGTTGCTTTAGATCCCCAATTACAACGAATTGAACGAGTGGATGCCACCAGTGCTTTTTCAGCTATTGATATTGTTTCTGATGTAATGACAGAAGGAGAACAACCCATCGATTGCATTTTAGGGTTGCGCTCCTCTTTTTCAACGCCATCCTCTCAACCCCAAGAAAGAGAAAGTTACTCTCTGTTTCTGCCAGGAGGAGTCGAACTCCCCAATACCATTGGTAAATCCGGAGAAGCCATTAAATCAGCCATTGAACGATTACGTCCGACCCTAGAAAAACTTCTGGCAATGAAATTATGGGGACTCACCCTCAATGAAGGATCGTCTCAAGTTCCTTGGCGCGTTATCCTTGAAGGACTTGATCCTAAAGGCTATACTATCGCCCAAAGGCAAACCACCCGAACCAATAGCCAAACCAGACAACAACAAACCCAAGATAATAAAAATATAACCCCAGAGCCAAACCTGGCAGGATTACCCAAAGTCCCCCGAGGAACTCGGTTACGTTATCAGTTAGAGAATTTAGGAGAAAAACCCCTTTATTATCTAGTATTAGGCATTAACAGCAGTGGTAAGGCGATCGCTTATGTTCCGCCCTATGAAGAAGACATAGACCCCAGTGAGGATGAGCAACGATTTATTGAACCAGGAATGAAAGACTTTGTCCCTGCTACCTCGACTGGACTAACCTGGACAACCTCGAGTACCAAAGGATGGGAACATATTATGGCGATCGCAGCCATCGCCCCATTTGAGAAAACCTTAGAAGCCCTGAAAAAAATCTCGGAGTTTAAAACCGATAAAGATCAAATTCTTACCCTGCAAAATCCCCTAGAGGTGGCTAAAGCACTCCTGCAAGACTTAGAAACAGCCAGCAACCAAACGAATAGACTCCTTGAGGCCAATCCTGATACCTACATTCTCGATGTTAAAGCTTGGTCAACCTTAAGCTTTGTTTATCAAGTAATTTAACGGCCTTCAGTCGAGGAAATAGACAATAGGAGACTCAGTAGATCAAAAACTTACTTGTAATTATCTTCCCCAAAGGGCTAAACCACCCCCTCGTCCCCGCGCAGCAATTAAATTATCTTCTATTAAAAAGTAAGTGAAAAAGGCTTGTTTTTTGAGCTTTTCTTCGTAAAATTTTTTTTCACTGTCTTGTCCCCCACGGATCTTGCCCTGATAGATATTAAAATTGCCTAGGGCGATAGACATCTGAGTAAAGTCAAAAGCCAGAATATTTTTCTCGGATAAAAATTTAGCAGGGCCTGTTAAAGTTAAGTTAATTGTACCTAATTTAATCGAGTTTTCAATGGTTCCTGGTTGAGAGGAGGTCGCTGGATTATAAGTTAATTCAATGTTAGCCCAACGGGGTAAATAACGTCCGGAGCGTAAGACGACTCCGGCCTGATTTTGAGCTTGTTTTGTCCCCGTAATAAAGCAAAGTCGCCAGGTTCCTTTTAACTTTTGGGGGCTATAGGATGGTTTGGTTTGACGGCTCGATTTTTCAGCAGCCACTAAGGCAAGAACTAACTTATCAGAAGAGGGTTTTTCCTCTCGTTTTTTCAAGATCCAAGTAACAGCTTGTTGAAGGCTTAATAGATAATTCATTACTTTATTATTGACAACTATTTTCTGTAGAATTAATCAAATTCTGATTCAGGCATCAATTGTAAGATCCCCATAGCCAGGGCTTTGGGTTCAAGATATTGAGCTTCAAAGACGGCTAACATATCTTTTAAGGTGGGATTTCCCCGAGAAGTTCCCGTTACCCCCATAGCCACCACCAAACCGCAGTATCCTCCCGTTTGCTGACACCGTTGATCCCATTTTTTTCGAGCTTGTTGATGTTCTGGATCGTCTTGCATAAATTCGCCGAAAATAAATAGAGAATTATCGCCAGTTTGTAAAAGTCCTAAATCGTACATTAATTCTTCCCAGGGATCTTCTCCTGGATTAAAACACACCCCCTGTAGATTTCCTGCTTCTTGGAGGGTTTGAATCATTTGTTTGGCTTTGGGTCGAGAGGTTTGAACCACAACCACGGGCATTCCCTCTCCTTTGGGAATAGCTTGATGAGACGGATAATAGGTTTTGGGATTATGTTGTAATTGTTCTAGGGTACTCCAAGGAATCACCCCTAAACTTAGAAAAGAATTATCAGGAATCAAGTCATCTCCTAAGGGAAACTTAACGTTATTCTCCTCATCTTCTTCCCTTTCTAATCCCTCTAATAATTCTGCTGTTAGTTCAGGAAGGGTTGAAACTTTTAAATTAATCATCTTAGGTTCACCATTGTCTGACATATCGGTGAAACGATGATATTTTTGAATTTTACCGATAATTTCGTCAGTTAACGAGATTTTATTCCGTTCAAAGAACCGTAAGAAAGCTTGTATGGCATAATAAACAATTTTCGCTTCTTCTTCATCGAGAAAAGGACGAATCCCTTCGTAGGGATGGATACTACCATATCGAGGTAAGGTTAATTCTCCCTCAGTCTCTTCTTCATCGAAATCATATTCAGATTCGTCTAAATCCTCTGTAAATTCAAAATTTAAGAACCAACAGTCTTGAGCTAAAAAAGCTTGTTCAAGAAGATGATTCGATGTTTCCTTTAGAACAGCTTGACGAAACTGTTTAAGAGACTCTAAGGAACGATATAAAAGAAGACCATATTCATCTCCCGACATTCCCATGGTGCAACAATAAAGGGTATCGATTCCCCAACGATTAAATTCAACGGAAATAATATCGTAATCAGCCAGAATATCCCAAGGTGTAGCCTTGGCTACATCGTGAGCGGTTTGGATTAATAAGGGTTCATAATCGACCGGTAGAGCCGGGGGACGAGTATCTTCAACAACTTCAAAACTGCGAAACAATTGATCAATTAAGGGTAAATCTGGGGCATAATCAATGGAGATGTCTAAACTTTGTAACGCGCCTCGTAGGAAAAATTGTAATTCTCGATTTCGTACGACAATTTTTTGCGGTCGGGCTGGTTGGGCTGGACTGTGAGGGGTTTCGATGGCTCGGAGTAAAGTTCTGACGACGGCTTCTGGTCCAGTATCCGAAGGAGTCACATCCATTGCTCTAACAACCCCTTGTGAACCATCAACCCAGATGATACATTCTTCTTGTTCGGGGTTGCCAGGAATTCTACCTCTAAGACCTGCTACAGAACGGCGATCGCCTTCCCAAACGCTGGGAATTTGAGGAATTCGCTGAAGCCGGTGTTGCGTGGTTTGAGGCAAATTATTCATACAACTTAATGTTTAAAGTGAGGTGAGCGGATCTGACAGAGAAATCGTTAAGTTCTTGATAGCCGACCGTCAACCCTTATTTTAGCTTAAAAGACAAGGGGGAACAGTTAAGTCTCACTAGATCACAAACATCCTAGTTAAAATAGTAGGGGAGCGCCGAAGACGAGCAACCCTACGTCGTTACTTCGACAAAACTTAGTAAAGAACTAATAGGAGCGTATCGTCGACATAGGGAACCATAGCCATGAGAAAAAGGAGGTGTTAAGCCTCCTAATTGGTGGTAAATAAAGCAAAAAAATCTTACACTAATTACAATTGGTAATGAAAAAGGCGAAAATAGACTTGTCTCCAATTGAGATAGCCAAAACCTCAAAACTTATAATCGAGAGTGGTTTAGCATAGCTCAATTAAGCTATCAAAAGCAACGCCGAGTTCTCTGTAGGTACTCCCTTTCAGTAGATGCTAACCATTTGTCAAACCTAACGCTAGAAGTAAATATGAAGAAAGACCTTACCCTCTATAGAAACATCGGTATCTTTGCTCACGTAGATGCTGGGAAAACCACCACAACCGAAAGAATTCTCAAATTAACTGGGAAAATTCACAAAATCGGTGAAGTACACGAAGGTGCAGCTACCACCGACTTCATGGAACAAGAACAAGAACGGGGTATTACTATCCAATCAGCAGCCACCAGTTGCTTCTGGAGAGATCATCAACTCAACATCATTGATACCCCTGGTCACGTTGACTTTACCATTGAAGTTTATCGTTCCCTAAAAGTTCTTGACGGTGGCATTGGGGTATTTTGTGGTTCCGGTGGGGTAGAACCTCAGTCTGAAACCAACTGGCGTTATGCTAACGATTCTAAGGTGGCACGGATCATCTACGTCAATAAATTAGATAGAACTGGGGCAGACTTTTTCAGCGTTGTTAAACAAGTTGAAGAAATTTTAGCAGCAACCCCTTTAGTCATGGTGCTTCCTATCGGTATTGAAAGTGACTTCAAGGGTGTAGTGGATCTACTCACAGAAAAAGCGTGGATATGGGATGATTCCGGTGATCCCATGAACTACACCATCGAAGAGGTTCCTGAAGATATGAAGGAACAGGTAGCAGAATATCGAGAAGCCATGATTGAACTGGCCATCGAACAAGACGATGCCATGATGGAAAAATATCTCGAAGGAGAAGAATTAACCATCGATGAAATAAAAGCTTGTATCCGTAAAGGAACCCGTGAACTGGCCTTTTTCCCCACCTATTGTGGTTCTTCTTTCAAAAACAAAGGGGTACAATTAGTCCTTGATGCTGTTATTGATTATCTTCCCAACCCCACAGAGGTTCCCCCTCAGCCCGAAATGGATGTAGAGGGTAATAAAATTGAAGGGGCATTTGCTCATGTTGACCCCGAAAAACCCTTACGAGCTTTAGCGTTCAAGATTATGGACGATCGCTTTGGGGCGTTGACGTTCACCCGTATCTATTCGGGAACTGTCTCTAAAGGGGATACCATTCTCAATAATGCTACAGGCAAAACTGAACGGGTGAGTCGTTTGGTAGAAATGCACGCTAACTCCCGTGAAGAAATTGAAACCGCCCAAGCCGGCGATATTGTAGCCCTTGTAGGGATGAAAACGGTACAAACCGGACACACTTTATGTGATCCTAAAGCCCCTGCTACCCTAGAACCTATGGTGTTCCCTGATCCTGTGATTTCTGTGGCTGTTTCACCTAAGAAGAAAGGGGACAACGAAAAAATGTCCATGGCCTTAAGTAAGATGGTGCAAGAAGACCCTTCTTTCTACATGGAAACCGACCAAGAAAGCGGTGAAACCATTATTAAAGGGATGGGAGAATTACACCTAGATATTAAAGTGGATATTCTCAAGCGGACTCATGGGGTAGAAGTCGAAGTCGGTAAACCCCAAGTCGCTTATCGTGAGTCCATCACCAAAACCATTAACGACAGCTATACCCACAAGAAACAATCTGGGGGTTCTGGTCAATTCGGTAAAATTGATTATGTTATTGAACCAGGAGAAACCGGTACCGGCTTCCAGTTCGAGTCTAAAGTAACTGGCGGTAACGTTCCTAGAGAATTCTGGCCTGCCGTTCAAAAAGGCTTTGAACAGAGTATTGATAGAGGAGTTTTAGCTGGTTATCCTTGTGTTGACCTCAAAGTTACTTTAACCGATGGTGCTTATCACCCGGTTGACTCTTCTGCGATCGCTTTTGAAATCGCAGCCAAAGCAGCTTATCGTCAATCCATTCCCAAAGCCGGTCCTCAGTTATTAGAACCGATCATGAATGTGGATATCTTTACCCCAGATGACTACATGGGAGACGTTATCGGTGATATTAACCGTCGTCGCGGTATGATCAAATCTCAAAATTCTACTCCTATGGGGGCGCGTATTAAGGCAGATGTTCCCTTAAGTGAGATGTTTGGTTATATTGGTGATCTACGGACTATGACATCAGGGCGCGGTCAATTCTCTATGGAATTTTCTCATTATGCCCCTTGTCCTAGTAATGTAGCAGAAGAGGTCATTAAAGAGGCTCAAGAACGTCAAGCGGCTCTTGCTTAAACTCTTCTCGTTGACATTTATTATGTTCTTCCTGATCGAAACTATATCGGTCAGGATTTTTTTATAATTCACCCATTCGGATGAGTCATTAGGGGGGCGCGTTAGTCATCGGTTTACCCCTAAGCTGTAACTTAAGCTTATTAAAGAGGATATCATCGTGAATCTGACCTTGCCTAAATGGTTGCAGCCTAACGTCTCTATTACCAAACAAAGACAAATGACTCATGATGATTCTGTAAAAGAAAAAATGAATAAAGAAAAAGAATTATTACAAGAAACTTCCTCATTAAGTTATTTAGATGATTATATTCATCAATACTTTTAATAAGTCATCAGAGGTTGCTAAATAAAAGCCTTCAGGTAACTTTTGTATGTGTAATTGAATGACTTTTTCCATCATTTTTTCTTCCTAGCTTAAAGATTAATGATAATTATATTTTGATGCTTGAAACTTACCGAGGATATCGGGTCATCAATTCTCGAACTTGTTCTGCATGATAAGAACTACGGGTTAATGGAGAAGAAACCACTTGTAAAAAGCCGATAGATTCCCCAAATTCTTGCCAAGCTTCAAAGGTTTCAGGAGTCACAAACGCTTTAACCCCTAAGTGTTTAGCAGAGGGTTGTAAATACTGTCCTAGGGTCAAAATATCACAATCGACGGCTCTTAAATCTTCCATCACTTGACGTACTTCTGCATCCGTTTCCCCTAACCCCACCATAATGCCAGACTTCGTATAGAGTTGAGGGGCTAACGTTTTGGCTTGTTGCAATAATAAAAGCGATCGCTGATAATCTCCTTGAGGACGAACCCGACGATACAAACGGGAAACCGTCTCCGTATTATGATTAAGCACTTCTGGTTTAGCCTGTAAAATTATCTCTAATGCTTCCCAGTTGCCACATAAATCAGGAATTAACACCTCAATGGTGGTATTAGGAGAAACTTGACGAATAGCCTCAATACAGCGTACAAATTGAGAAGCCCCACCGTCTGGCAAATCATCACGGTTAACTGATGTAATCACCACATGATTAAGACGCAAACGACGCACCGCTTCAGCTAAGTTTAAGGGTTCTTGGGGGTCTAATGGTAAGGGTTTTTTCTCAAAATCAATATCACAGTAAGGACAAGCGCGAGTACAAGCTGGCCCCATAATCAAGAAAGTTGCTGTCCCTACATTAAAGCATTCCCCAATATTGGGACAAGAGGCTTCTTCACATACCGTATTTAATCCTAAATCTCGTAATATTTCTTTAACACTTCCTACTCTTTGCCATTGAGGAGCTTTTACCCGTAACCATTCTGGTTTTACTGTCATCTGTGCTTAATTTCTGCGTTAATATTAGCCTAATCTGATCTTATCATTAATCATTTCCTTTAGCTGGATGTGACTACTCTCACATAGGATGATCAAGGATCAGCTTATTATATTAATAGCTTCAATTATATATTTAAGTACACATTAAGTTCATATTATTAAATGTTAATCATTGGCAATGTTCAATCTTTTTTCCTTAAGAACAAAATTAACCTTATCAATAACCATTATTATCATAGGAATAACGGGTAGTTTAACTTTTTTATCTATCAAAAAAGAACAAAACTATCATCAAAATCATATCAAAGAACAAGGAGAATTATTTTTAGATTCCATTGATGTTCTACTTCGCAACTCTATATATTCTTTGGATATAAATACTATTGCTAAATTAGTACAACAATTTAATAAACATCAAGCCGTTATCGAAACTGTTTCTGTTTTTGATGCAGAAGGCAGGCTATTAGTCGAGTCAACAGAGGAATATTTACCTTTAGACACTAAACCTAATGGCTTTGGTAAAAAGATTATTAACAATCAAAGCATTATTTACCAGCAAGATAATGATTATTTAGTAGTAGCAAAACCTGTTATATTTGGGCAAACAACTGTAGGGGCGATCGCCATTGAACTTTCCCAAAAGCCTTTAAAAGAAAAAATTGCGACTGTACGCTTTCAAGGTTTATTAATTGCTATTGTAGCTGGTTCTAGCGGTATTCTTATTGCTCTTTTTATTAGTCATTCTTTAACGGTTCCTCTTCATGATTTAATTAAAGCAACCCGTCATATAACAGAAGGTAATTTTAGTTATCGAATTAATTTAAAAAACAAAGATGAATTTTCTTTGTTGGCTAAAGAATTCAACCAAATGAGTGACTGGTTAGAAGAAACTATCAAAAAATGTCAAGACAAGAACGCTAAATTACAACATGATCTTTTTCATGATAATTTGACGGGTTTAGCTAATCGCATTTATATTCTTCAAGAAATAGAAGGGGAAATAGAGCAGAAAAAAGCTAATAATAATTATAATTTTGCTCTTCTTTTTTTAGACTGCGATCGCTTTAAAGTAATTAATGATAGTTTAGGTCATGATGTTGGTGATCAAGTTTTAATTAATATTGCTCAACGCCTGGACTTGTGTATAAGAAAAAATGATATTGCAGCGCGTTTAGGAGGGGACGAATTTGTTATTTTAATTAAAAATTTAAGTGATATTGAAGAAGTAAAGCAAATTGCCGAGCGCATTTTAAAACAAATGAGTGAACCCTTAAGTTTAGATAATCGGCAATTAGTCATTACCATGAGTATTGGGATTGTTATTAGTCAAAACAATCATAAAAATGCTGATGATTTATTACGAGATTCTGATATTACAATGTATCATGCCAAACAACAAGGAAAAGCTCAATATGCTATTTTTCAACCCATAATGCACAGTCAAGCATTAAAACGATTAGAAGTTGAAACCAGCCTGAGAAAAGCGTTAAAAAATCAAGAATTTTATCTATATTATCAACCCATTATTTCCTGTAAAAATTCTCAATTAATTGGTTTTGAAGCATTATTAAGATGGCAACATCCCACTCAAGGCTGGATGTCTCCGTCAACCTTTATTCCCATTGCTGAAGAAACAGGATTAATTGTTCCTTTAGGACAATGGGTACTGGAAGAAGCTTGTCAGCAAATTAGTATTTGGCAAAATCATTTTCCATTTCCAAAACCATTAAAAATAAGCGTCAATATCTCCAGTTATCAACTGAATCAAACTGATTTTGTTGAAAATATTAAAAGAATTTTAGAACATAATCGAATTAAAGCGAGTCAATTAAATTTAGAAATTACTGAAACAGTGATTATGAATAATATTGAATCTGCTGCTTTTAAGTTACAATGTTTGCAAAAACTAGGGGTAACAATCTCTATTGATGACTTTGGAACGGGCTATTCTTCCCTGAACTATCTTCAACAATTACCGATTGATATTCTAAAAATAGATCGGAGTTTTGTTAGCAAACTAGAATCAAATCCCACGGAATTTAGGATTATTGAAGCGATTATAAAACTTGGTAATATTTTAGGGATGCAAACTTTAGCAGAAGGCATTGAAACCTCTGAACAATTTGATTTAATTCAATCGTTGGGAGTTGATTATGCTCAAGGATTTATCTTTTCTAAACCGTTAAATAAAAACTTGGTCGAGCAAATTCTTTATGCTTTATTTGAATCTTCTTCTTTAAATTGGAAAATCAATGATTATGTTAACGCAATGTTTGAGTAAAATCATGAGTTTGTTAATGGTGTCATTGTTAATCAGTTGTCAGCAAAAATGCCTTAATTCATCGCTTTCAAATGTTTCTCTGACAATGCCATCAACCTCAGTTATTTTAGGGGAAATTTCTGACGATCCAACCGAAGTTTTTGAAAACTTTCAACCTTTAGCTGATTATTTAACTGAGCAATTAAATGGAGATAAAAAGAAAACTGGAAAAGTTGAAGTTGCCCCTGATATGGAAACGATGGCCAATTGGCTAAAGTCTGGAAAAGTTGAATTATATTTTGATAGTCCTTATCCTGCTTTTTTAGTGAGTCAAGCATCTGGTAGTAGAGTAATTTTAATTCGCTGGAAAGGAGGCGTTTCTTCTTATAAAAGTGTGATTATTACTCTTCGTAATAAAGGCATTAAACAAATTAATGATCTACAAGGAAAAACAATTGCCTTTGAAGAAAACTTTTCTACATCAGGGTATATGCTTCCCTATAATTATTTAAAAGAACAAGGATTAATTTTAAGAGAAAAAAAGTCTGCGTCTCAATCTTTCTCTGAAGATAAGACAACCTATATTTTTAGTAACAACGATAACAATTCTTTACAATGGGTAGTCAGTGGCCGGGTTGATGCGATGGCAATGGGTTCAGTTGATTTTCAACAACTCCCCGAAGAAACCCGACAGCAATTTATTATCATTGGGGAAACAAAATCCGTTCCTCGACATCTGGCTATAATTTCTCCTACCTTATCTGAAAATAAAGTAACTAGACTGAAAAAAATTCTCTTACAAATGAACCAAACTGACTCAGGGAAAATAATTTTAGAACAATTTGAACAAACCACTAAATTTAGCAAATTACCTGATAATAAAACTGATATTTTTCAAGAGATTCGTCCTCTTATTAACTCTAATTCTAATGATGACTGGTAACTGTTCACTGCTAACTGATAATATAGGGTGAAAATTTATAATCATTCCTATGGCTTTTACTCAAAATCCGATAAAATTTGGTACTGATGGCTGGCGTGGAGTCATTGCAGCCGATTTTACCTTTGAAAGAGTGGCTTTACTGGCTCCTTTAGCTGCTAAAATTTTAGAAGAAAATTACGGTGCTTCTGCTAGCGCACCGCAAGGCGGATCTCTTCGAGATCGCACAGTTATCGTGGGATATGATCGCCGTTTCTTAGCCGAAGAGTTTGCCCAAGTGGCTGCCGAGGCGATGCTCGAAGCAGGATACAATGTCATTTTATCCCAGTCTTATGCGCCAACTCCTGCCTTGAGTTGGGCAGCCAAGGCACAAAACGCTCTAGGGGCGATCGTTTTAACGGCTAGTCATAACCCGGCCAAATATTTAGGATTAAAGGTTAAAGGGGCTTTCGGGGGTTCGGTTGCTCCTGCGGTGACGCAACAAATTGAAGCATTACTCCCTAATCCCCCTCAATTTTCCGCTTCTCCTGGCACTTTGAGCCATTTTGACCCTTGGGAAAGTTACTGTCAAGGTTTACGGCAAAAGGTGGATATTAACGCTATTCAATCCGCAATAAAGTCAGGAAAACTAAGAGTGTTTGCTGATGTTATGCACGGGGCGGCAGCCACCGGGTTAGAACGACTGTTAGGCTGTTCCATTGAGGAGATTAATGGCGATCGCGATCCCCTGTTTGAAGGAGGCGCACCGGAACCGTTACCCCGTTATCTTAGTAAGTTATTCAACAGCATAAAAACCGCTGCAAGTCAAGGGGATGATAGTATAAGAGTCGGGTTAGTGTTTGATGGAGATAGCGATCGTATTGCAGCAGTGGACGGACAAGGAAACTTTCTCAGTTCTCAAATTTTAATCCCTATCTTAATTGACCATTTAGCTAAGAGAAAAGGGTTTACAGGAGAAATCATTAAAACCGTCAGTGGTTCTGATATTATTCCCCGTTTAGCACAGCTTTATAATTTGTCAATTCATGAGACTCCTATTGGTTACAAGTATATCGCAGATCGGATGTTAAATGCTGAGGTTTTAATCGGAGGTGAAGAGTCAGGAGGAATTGGTTATGGAACTCATATTCCTGAACGGGATGCCCTTTTATCTGCATTATACGTTTTGGAAGCGGTTGTCGAAAGTGAAAAAGATTTAGGTCAATACTATCGTCAATTACAAGAAAAAACGGACTTTTATAATGCTTATGACCGCATTGATTTACCGTTAGCTAATATGGAAGTTCGGGCTAAATTAGTACAGCGTTTAGAAACAGAACCATTAACCGAAATTGCTGGTCAAGCAGTTACAAATTGTGACACAAAAGATGGTTATAAATACTGTTTAACCGATGGTAGTTGGTTACTCATTCGCTTTAGTGGTACTGAACCTGTTTTAAGATTGTATTGTGAATCTTTGACCACGAAACAAGTCCATCAAACGTTAAATTGGGCAAAAGATTGGGCTAATTCAGTTTAATTTTTCATCTTTACCCCGAACGCAGGTTACGATTTAGGACATTGAGAAAAATCCAAAACCTTGTAAGGTGGGCAATGCCCACCTTACAATAGGTTATGATCTTTTTTAACAAAAATACTTAATACAACTCGTCCTAATAAATAATAATGTCCTTGAGTGGTTAATCCTGCATTATTTGCAAATTGTTCTCTTTGTTGAGGAGAATAGAAGTTAATACCACCAGGAGAAAAGGGAATAGAATCTAAAGAATAAAGTTGTATGTAATCCACTAAATAAAATTGTCCTTGGGGTTTTAAAACACGACTAACTTCCCTAAAAACTTGTTGCGGATTAGGATAATGCAGAAAACTAATGGTATTAAATACTGCATCAAATTGATGTTCTGCACAAGGAAGAGATTCCGCATTTCCTTGAGTAAAAAATAAACGGGGATGATGCTGATTTTTTTCCCTCGCTTCTTTTAACATTTGCGGGGACAAATCAACACCCATTCCTTGTAAATCAGGGAAAGTTCGGGCTAAACGATTTAATAATCGACCGGTTCCACAGCCTAAATCTAACACAAAAGATGAATGAGGTAATGTTACATAAGCTAATAATTGTTTGTGTAGAGATTGATAGAAAATGGTGGTAAAAATAAGATCATAATTTGGGGCCCATCTATCAAAAAAAGAGGCTTTTTTATCAAAAATTTGTTCGCTCATTACCTTATTTAATAATACTCGTTAGTCATTTCTTGCAATCCATTGGCCATTAAACCTTTCCCGACTGCTTCCATTTCCCACTCTCCATTATTACGGTAAACTTCGGCTAAAATCATACTTGTTTTCCCGTCATATTCTTCTCCGAGAAGACTATAACGAGCAATTTCTTTATTATTACTGAGATTCACTAGGCGAACAAAGGCGTTTTTAACTTGTCCAAAACTTTGTTGTCTTTGCTTTGCTTTATAAATATTAACCACAAAAACTAATTTAACAATATCATCGGGAATTTTAGTTAAATCCACTAAGATTTGTTCGTCGTCCCCTTGTCCTTCTCCTGTTAAATTATCCCCTAAATGGGTAATTCCTCCTGAAGAATGGTTTAAGTTGCCAAAGTAAATGACATCGGATTTACTCTTGAGTTTCTCCCTATTAGTTAAGCAGAAAACAGACGCATCGAGATCAAAATCATTACCTTTAAATAGACCAAAAAGTCCCTTTGATTCAGCCACATCCCACCCTAAACCACACATTACTTTAGTGAGTCCTGGGGCTTCTTTTTTAAGATTAATCCGTTGTCCTTTTTTAAGATTAATTGCCATTCTTTTTTCTCCTAGTTATAGTAACGATTGAGGATAGCTTGTAAACCTCCTTCGTAACCGGAACCTACCGCACTCATGCGCCATTTTCCATCTTTTTTATAGATTTCTGCAATAATTAAGGCGGTTTCGATGGAATATTCTTCGGTTAAATCGTAGCGTAAGACTTCATCTTTAGTTTGCACATCCACCAATCTTACAAAGGCGTTTTCTATCTGACCAAAATTTTGTTGTCTTTTATCTGCTTCGTGAATGGTGACAACAAAAACGATTTTTTTAACCTCATCAGGAATCTTGGTAAAGTTAACTAAAATAACTTCGTCATCTCCTTCTCCTTCCCCTGTTAAATTATCTCCCATATGTTCAACAGAATGATCTGGATCAGGACTTTTCAGGTTATTATAAAAGACGAGGTGATTGTCAGAAATTAGCTTTTCATTTTCTCCTAACAAAAAGACAGAAACATCGAGATCATAATCATTGCCAGTATCGACTTTTTTGACATCCCATCCTAATCCGACAAAGGCGGCTTTTAACCCTGGACTTGCTTTATCTAATGAAATTCTTTGACCTTTACTAAGTGAAATTCCCATAATTTTTGCTTTGATTTTTTGTTACTTTTGTGGTAATAATTTTAATTAGAGTAACGGTTAAGAATGGCTTGTAAACCTCCTTCATATCCGGAACCAACAGCCGTCATACGCCATTCTCCATCCTTATTGTAGATTTCTGCAGTAATTAAGGCGGTTTCGATAGAATAATCTTCGGTTAAGTCATAACGTAAGACTTCATCTTTGGTTTGCACATCCACCAATCTGACAAAAGCGTTTTCTATCTGTCCGAAGTTTTGTTGTCTTTTATCTGCTTCATGAATAGTGACAACAAAGACTAATTTTTTAACTTCATTAGGAATCTTTGTAAAGTTAACTAATACTACCTCATCATCTCCTTCTCCAGCACCGGTTAAATTATCTCCCATGTGTTCAACGGAATGATCTGGATCAGGGCTTTTTAAGTTATTATAAAAAATGAGATGATTATCAGAAACTAATTTTTCGTTTTCTCCTAGTAAGAAAACAGAACAATCAATATCAAAATCGGTTCCTGTATCAACTTTTTTGACATCCCAGCCTAATCCGACAAAGGCTGCTTTTAGTCCAGGACTTGCTTTTTCTAATGAAATTCTTTGACCTTTACTGAGTGAAATTGGCATAATAATTTAATTGAGTTCTAAGAGTAATTAAAAGCTATCTAAGAGGAAGCATTGAGAACAGCTAAATACTCGATCGCAGCATCTAAGCGAGAAGGATAACTACGGGAAAAAGATTCAAACCATAGTCCTTCGTCCGAGTATTCGTCTAAACTTTTTAACCATTGTTCAGCTTGACGAATCAATAGTTTTTGCTGTCGTTGCTTTCTTTGTTCAGTATAACGTATTTCTTCCTGGTTTTGATGCGTGATAGTTTCTCTTTGTTCTTCTTGTTTGTGTTGAAATTGTTGCTTGAATTGATGTAAATTTTCGTTAATTTCTGGCTTATTGCGCTCTAAATTATATTGTTGTGACTTCTCTTTTTGTTGCTGTTTAAATTGCTGTAAATTTTCGTTGATTTTGGGTTGACTTCCCTCTACATTCTGTTGTTGACGTTGCTGTTTAAATTGCTGTAAATTTTCGCTAATTTCTGGTTGATTTCCCTCTACATTCTGTTGTTGACGTTGCTGTTTAAATTGCTGTAAATCTTCATTAATCTGCGGTTGATTATTATCTAAATGATGTTGTTGCGATTTTTCCTTTTGTTGTTTTAAGTCAGACTTAAATTGCTCAAGTAGGTTATCTGTTGAGTTCGTTTCATGATTAGACTTATCCATCGATTGTTTCTTTTGATTACTTTTTTGATGTTTAATTTGGTTAATTAAGTCATCAATATTAGATTGTTCTTGAGGATTATTAATCATTTTTGATTGAAGACCTCTTATAATATAAAACTTATTATCATGATATCAACTAAACTCACAAGTTATCAATGTCTGAAAAAAGAGGCGCACCGCAAAGCGGATCTCTTCGAGATCGCTGATCATACCAATTTTCAAAGGTTATTAAAGACTTAAGTCGTCATTGCGAGGGGTGAGATAAACAGTAAACTGTGATTTTTATTGAAAATACCCCGAAGCAATCTACTCTAGAGACTGATGAACATCAAATATTAAGCCTCATTACCTTGAGGATAATTCCGTGTTAACTTTAAGGATAGTGGATGTTATAGAACGTTGCAAAGTGTATGTCTATGTCTTCTGGAAGTTTGCTAGTGGCTCAACCGAGATCCTCTTATATTGTAGAACCTTCTTCACCTCAATGGATCGAAGTTTTGCTAAATTCTCCCTGGGGACAAGAGTTATGTATTTATAGTCTTCCTCATGATTTAATCGTACAACCTGGAGATATTGTTAGCGTACCTTTTGGAAAACAAATTATTGGGGGTATTGCCATTCGATATGCTCATTCTCTTCCTGAATACCTTAATGATACTCAAGTTAAAGCGATTGATGATGTAATTACGTCTGGCTTTTTTACCAAAAATTATTTTAAACTTTTAGAAAAAGTTTCTCAATATTATTGTACAGATTTAATCACTGTTATTCAAGCAGCTTTACCTCCTAATTTATTGAGTAAATCTCAACGGAGAATAAGATTAAAAGTTGATAATATTCCCCCTGGTGCAGAAACATTTTGTCCTCCTGCTGCTGCTCAAATTTTAAATTTATTAAAAGTACAAATCGAAGGAGACTATAGTTACAATTTTTTAAAAAACAAGATCAAAGGAGCAAGAAAAGCTATTAAAGAATTACGTAAGAGAGACTGGATAGAAAGTTATTTTCAAGCTCCTGAACCCCCAAAACCTCAGTTTAAAAAAGTAGCTATATTAAACAACTATTTTGCTAAAGATATTTCTAAAAGACATCAAGAAATTCTACACTTTATAAAAAGTAAGGGAGGGCAAATTTTAGTAAGTCAATTAGTGAAAGAAGCTAGAACAACGACAAAAACTATACAAAAATTAGAGGAAAATGGGTACATCCTCATTGAGGATCAAGAAGTATTAAGATTGGAACAAGGAGTTAGTGACACTAGGGATAATTCAAAACAACTTAGTAAACAGCAAAAACAAGCATTAGATATTATTAATAACTTACAAGGTTATAGTGAAATTTTATTACATGGAATAACCGGATCTGGGAAAACAGAAGTTTATTTACAGGCTATTTATCCTTTATTAGAAAAAGGAAAATCTGCTTTAATTTTAGTTCCTGAAATTGCCTTAACCCCTCAATTAACGGATCGCTTTCGAGCAAGATTTGGTGATAAAGTTTATGTTTATCATAGTAACTTATCAAAAGGGGAAAGATACGATACGTGGCGACAAATGTTACCGGGAGAACCACAAGTTATTATCGGTACTCGCTCAGCAATTTTTGCCCCTTTACCTAACTTAGGATTAATTATTTTAGATGAAGAACATGATTCTAGTTTTAAACAAACCCAAATTTCTCCCACGTATAACGCAAAAACTGTAGCTAAATGGCGAGGAGAATTAGAAAATTGTCCAGTTGTTTTAGGGTCAGCAACCCCTTCTTTAGAAACCTGGATATCTGTTAATTCTCCTCAATTTTCTTCACCTAATTCTTATTATTTATCTTTACCTGAAAGAATAGGATTTCGCCCTTTACCTCCTGTTAAAATTGTTGATATGAGAGAGGAATTTAAGCAAGGAAATCGTTCAGTTTTTAGTCGTCCTTTGCAGGAAGCATTGAGAAATTTAAAAGAGAAAAATCAACAGGGTATCTTATTTATTAATCGCCGAGGATACAGCACTTTTGTCTCATGTCGAAGTTGCGGTTATGTTATGGAATGTCCTGACTGTGATGTCTCTTTATCCTATCATTATACCCACGAAGGAGCCACAGAATTATTAAGGTGTCATTATTGCAATCATACCCAAATTCAACCCCAAAACTGTCCCGAATGTAACTCACCTTATTTTAAATTTTTTGGCAGTGGAACCCAAAAAGTAACCCAAGCATTAAAACAAGAATTTCCCCAATTAAAGCCCTTAAGATTTGATAGTGATACCACTCGTACTAAAGGTTCTCATCGTCGCTTATTAGAGCAATTTTCACGGGGGGAAGCTGATATTTTAGTCGGCACACAAATGCTAACCAAAGGATTAGATTTAGCTCAAGTTACCTTAGTAGGAGTTGTGTCCGCAGATGGGTTACTCTATTTATCAGATTATCGAGCAGCAGAAAGGGCATTTCAAACCTTAACTCAAGTCGCCGGAAGAGCAGGAAGAGGGGACGAACCCGGACAGGTTATTATCCAAACTTATTCCCCCGAAAATTCAGTCATTCAAGCGGTTAAAAACCACGATTATCATCGTTTTATTAATGAAGAATTACCCCGAAGAGAAGAGTTGAATTTTCCACCTTACGGACGCTTAATTTTAGTACAATTAAGTGGCTTAGATGCCATAGAAGTACAAAATACAGCACAAAAATTAGGGGATCATTTTCATGAAACAATAGGACTAGATTGTGAAATTTTAGGACCAGCACCAGCGAGTATAATGAGGGTAGCAAAACGGTATCGTTGGCAAATCTTATTAAAATTTTTACCTGATGCTAGGGTGATTATTCCTGATATGAAAAACTGGCATAAACACTGTACTAATTCTGTTAGTTTAAAAATAGATATTGATCCCTTACATATTAATTGATAATTGTCTACGCAAAATCAATTGCATTGTGGGCATTGCCCACCCTACAGTTTTAAATATTGAAGTAATTATGACAGAAAATAGAACATTAGAAATAGGAAAAAAAGCCTTTAATCAGTTCGCTCATGGACTTGAAACAGGGGAATGGGAAGCATTTTTAGAGATGCTAACCGATGATTTCACTTTCTGGTTTCCCACAGGACAATATCATGGCTTAAATAAAGGAAAAGAAAAAGCAAGAGAGTTTTTTATATTTGTTTCTGAAGCATTTTCAGAAGGATTATTTGTCAATTTAGATAATATTGTTAGTAATGAGAAAACCGTCATCTTTGAATTTAGAGATGAGGGACTTTTTCGAGGGGTTCCTTATAAAAATAGAGTGGCGATCGCTTTTGATGTTCGAGAAGATAAAATATGTGCTTATCGAGAATATTACGGCAGTGACGGCAAATCTAATTAAATGAATTGTTGTGGCAAACCACCGATGATAAACTTGAGTTATAATACAAGTGTTTTATATATAATCTGGATTACCGTCAGGCATAATAGAAGATCCCCGTGTTAGTTGCTCAAATTATGTCATCCTATGAACCTCTCCATCATAAATATCGTCCACAGACCTTTGCTGACTTAGTGGGACAAGAAGCGATCACTACCACCTTAAGTAATGCGATCGCTAGTCAACGCATTGCGTCGGCTTATTTATTTACAGGTCCGAGGGGAACCGGAAAGACCTCTAGTGCTAGAATTTTAGCAAAATCCCTCAATTGTCTGGCGGTTGAGGTTCCCACTGCTTCACCCTGTGGTCAATGCGAAGTGTGTCGAGCGATCGCCAGAGGTTCCGCTTTAGATGTCATTGAAATTGACGCAGCGAGTAACACCGGGGTCGATAATATTCGAGAAATTATTGAGCGATCGCAGTTTGCTCCGGTACAATGTCGTTATAAAGTGTATGTCATTGATGAATGTCATATGCTGAGTGTGGCTGCTTTTAATGCCTTATTAAAGACCTTAGAAGAACCCCCAGATCGAGTAATTTTTGTCTTAGCCACCACCGATCCCCAAAGGGTTTTACCGACTATTATCTCTCGCTGTCAACGGTTCGACTATCGCCGAATTCCTTTAGAAGCGATGGTGAATCATTTAACAATAATTGCTCAAAAAGAAAACATAGAAATTGAAATAGAAGCCTTAACTTTAGTAGCACAAATTGCTAACGGTGGGTTAAGAGATGCAGAGAGTTTATTAGATCAATTAAGTTTATTATCAGGGAGTATTACCCCCGAAAAAGTATGGGATTTAGTAGGAGCTGTTCCTGAGAGAGATTTATTATCTTTATTACAAGCCATTAACTCTAATAATCCAGAAATTGTTATCGAATCTTGTCGAAAATTGATGGATCGAGGAAGAGAACCCTTAGTTGTACTGCAAAATTTAGCAGGATTTTATCTTAACTTATTAATTGCAAAAACTGCCCCAAAAAGATCCGATTTGGTCGCCATCACTTCTACCACTTGGCATGATTTATGTGCAGAAGCAAAACAGTGGCAAACTGAAACAATTTTAAGAGGTCAACAGAAACTTAAAGAAAGCGAAGTCCAGTTAAAAAATACCACTCAACCTCGTTTATGGTTAGAAGTTACCTTATTAGGTTTACTTCCCAATGCTTGCACGCCAGAAGTGATTATTAAATCCTCTAATATTCCAACTCAACCTAAGAGTAAGAATGAATTACAACCAACTACTTTACCTCAACAAAAACCACAATCAAAAATAGTCGAAAAGTCACCGCAAAATCAATCTGAACAGTTACAAAAACCTAATGAAACTGTTACAGAACCCTCAGAAACGCCCATTAATAATAGTGATATTAATTTAGAAGAAATGTGGCAGTTAGTCTTAAATAAACTTCCTTTATTATCCTCAGCATTAATTAAACAACATGGCTATTTAATTAGTTATAAAAAAACCGTAGCTACTGTAGGTATTAAAAGTAAACAACTCCTAAAAGCAGCACAGGATAAATTACCTCAAATTGAATCAGCTTTTCAAGAAGTTGCTGGTTATAAAGTCAAGGTTAACTTACAAGTTGGAACAACCACTCAACCTAATCAAAAATCTGATCATTCTTCTATAAAATCCCCTTCATCTTATCCTCAAAATAACAATAATTCATCCAAAAATTCTAATAATTTAAAAAATAATAATACTAAAAATATAACTTCTCAACCTAATTCTAATTACCTTAAAGATAATGGTAAAGATGATAATGCTAACGATAAAAATGAAGAATCTGAGGAAATTTCAACTATTTCTATCATACCCCAAACTCAAGATAATATTGATAATATAGAAGTCTCTGAAGATAAAATTCACAAAGCAGCAGAACAATTAGCTGAATTTTTCAAAGGAGAAGTTATTAGTAATCAAGAAATATTGATCTCTGAGGATAATAATTCATTCAGTCAAAATACTAATTTCAATGATAAGATAGAATCATTACAACTCGAAAATAAAGATACTATTGTGAATGATTTAAGACCCGATCAAGAAATAGTTGAAAAGACTGATCCTAACCAAATAAAAGTAAAAGGAAGACCCAAAATAACGAAAAAAGAAGAAGAATTAGAATTTTAATAAAATTAAGAATTTTCTTGAATAAAAAGAGTTAATAAGCTAAACTATTAATAAACACTAAACCTTCAACTTTCACTGCTTATGTCTGCTTGTAAAACTGTTTGGATTGCACGGCATGGAAACCGACTCGATTTCGTTAACCCAGACTGGTTTAATACAGCCGAAAGACGTTATGACCCCCCATTATCAGAAGACGGTTTGATTCAGGCCAAACAACTCGGAGAACGGCTTCAAAATGAGAAGATTGGCCATATTTTTGCGTCTCCTTTTTTACGTACCATACAAACCGCTTCAGAAGTAGCCAAACTTCTAGATATTCCTATTAAATTAGAAGCAGGAATTGGAGAATGGCATAATCCCCACTGGATGAGTGAAACCCCTGAAATTCATCCTAGAGAATTATTAGAAAAAGACTATCCTTATATTGATTGGAATTATACGTCTTATCAGGTTCCTAACTATCCAGAAATGGAAGTTACTATGATGAAAAGAATGGCCGATGTTATTGAACAATTAGTTAGTCAATATTCTGAGGATATTCTCTTAGTCGGTCATGGGGCATCTGTGATGGGATTAATTGAAGGATTAACCCAAGAAACCCCAATTTTTCAACCTTCCTTATGTTGTTTATCAAAATTAGTCAAAACGGGTAATCAATGGCAAATAGAAATAGGAGGAGATACCTCTCATTTAAGTATAACTGAAGAAGAAGTTAGGCTTGTATAAACCATGAAAAATATCTATCAAAAACTCTTATCAATCCTTATTTTTTTAGGCATAACAGCAACGGCTAACCCTGGTATGGCACAAAATAATCCCTTAGAAGCTTATCGCTGGCAAAATCGACTTTTATTAGTATTTGTTCCCCAAGTTGAAGACGAACGTTTAACCACCATACAACAGACCTTAAATCAAGTAGAATGTGAATTTAAAGAACGAGATTTATTATTAGGCGTATTTACCAGTAATGCGCCCAGTCGTATTGGGAATGACTCCATTTCTTCCTATCAAGAAGCCCAACTCAGGGTAAAATATGGCATTAAATCAAATCAATTTGCAGTCATTTTAATCGGCAAAGATGGTCAACCCAAAAACAGATTATCCCAGGTTCCAGAAATTGAGAGAATTTTTGGACAAATTGATAATATGCCAATGCGCCAACAGGAAATGTCTAACCGTCCTAATAATTGTAATTAATGAGAATTTCAATTATTAATACTAGGCAATGTTTCTCAATTCCTGTATAATTTCATTGCCATTCACCTTAAGCTTTCGTATTCATGGATAACGCTTTATTAGTTCAACTTATTGGCATTAGCGGTTACATCATCTACATTACCACCTCAGCCGGCGTATACGGCATTTTTGCCCTAGGATTAAACTTACAATGGGGTTTTACTGGTCTAATTAATTTCGGTGTTGTTGGTTTTATGACCTTGGGGGCTTATACTAGCGTCCTATTAACCCTAACAGGAGTTCCTTTTATCTTAGCTGTTTTGAGTGGGGCTATTCTAGCAGCTATTTTAGGGCTATTAATCGGATTATCTACCTTACGTCTTCGAGAAGATTATCTAGCTATTGTTACTATCGGAGTGTCAGAATTAGTCCGTTTAGTAGCGTTAAACGAAGAATGGTTAACGAAAGGGGCTTTGGGTTTAAGACAATATCCGTTACCTTTAAATATTGAAGCCAACTTACCTATAAAATTATTATTAATTGCTATTTTAACCCTATTAGCCATTTACGCAGAATGGACACTTTATAAAAATTTAGTTTATGAGTGGAAACAAAACAAAGAAATACAAGGGAAAAGCTATCAACCCCGTAAACCTTTGAGTTTAATTATTTGGGGTGTGATTGCCACCGCTTTAATTTTATTGGTTTATATAACAGGAACAACTTCCCTATATTTTTATACCTATAAAGCGGGGTTAATGGTATTAGTATTATTAGTTTTAGCCTTAATCTATGCCAGTTTAGAGTTTTTAGTCAATTCCCCTTGGGGACGTATTCTTAAAGCCATTCGAGAAGACGAAGAAATTCCTAGGGCGTTAGGGAAAAATGTTCTTTTATATAAGTTACAATCTTTTATGTTAGGAGGTGCGATCGCAGGAATTGCAGGGGCTTTCTTTGCTTGGCAATTAACCACTATTTACCCTGATAAGTTTGAGCCTTTAATTACGTTTAACACTTGGATTATCGTTGTTTTAGGAGGTTCAGGAAGTAATGCTGGCACTATTTTAGGGGCAATTATTTTCTGGTCTTATGATTCTCTGACTCGTTTTCTTTTACCTCAATTGGGAATTTTAAGCCCAAGTCAAGCTGGTTATTTTAGAATTATGATTATTGGTTTAATTTTAATGATTTTGATGGTTTGGCGACCTCAAGGTATTTTAGGTAAAAAAGAAGAGTTAACTTTAGGACGTTAACATAGTTTATAATACTCCTACAAATTATCTAAAAAGTCTTCTAGACTCGTATTTGTTTGTATTAAAATATTTTTTAAAGTCAGAGGATTCAGTTCTTGCCGAGGATGGGGAATAGGAACAGTAATCGTATTAGTTTCTATTTTCTTTAAAATAAAATGGTCGCCATTATGTCTATCTTTTTCAAATCCTAATTTCTGAAAAGCTTTAATCGCTTTCCGACTCGATATGTTAGTTAAATAAGATGTAGGGATGGAAGGATAATTACTATTATGGTTAGTATTGGTTTCATTGTTAATATCATCCTTGTCTTTCTTATAAGTTTCTAATGCAAATTCTAAATATTTATTTTTTTCAATTTCTGAGTTTAATTGTTCTTTAAGTGACTTATTTTGTAGAAGTATTTTTTCTTTTTCTTGTTCTATGGTTTGTGCTTCTTCAAACGCATATTCTGATTCTAACTTGATTAAATTGATTTGTCTTTCAAACTCTTTTTGAATCAGTTCTTCTCTTTCTTGAATGGATGTTTCGTTAGATAACTGAACCGTTTGTAAATCATTTATTTTTTCTTCAGCTTCTTGTTTTTGAGTCATTAAAAGTTTAATTTTTTCTCTAAGAGAGTTCACTTGTTCTTTGCTTTTTCTTTCTAAGTTTTCATACTCTGATAATTCTAGTAATAAGTTGTTTTTTTCTTGTTTAATTGTTTCTAATTCTTGAGACCTTTCTTGCCATACTTCTAAAATTAAAATTTCTTGTTCATATTCTTTAATAATCTTTTGGAGATTTTTAATTTTTTGAGTTTGCTTATTTTCTAATTCTTCTAATTTCTGCTGTTCTTTCTCTCTGTCCTCAATTAAACGTGAATTTTGATTGATTTTTTCTTTTAAATTATTCTGGAGGATAGCTATTTCTTTTTTTAACTTACTTTGTTTATTTCTCAATATGTCTTGATTTTGATCAGCGATTTTTCTTTTTTCTATTTCTTGTTGTACTAATTCTTTTTCTAGTTCAATTCTTCGGGATAGTTGTTCTTTTTCTCGATGAGTTAAAATTCTATAAGTTAGGAAAAACTCGGTAAAACTCCAAATAAATAGCCCACCAATTATAAATAATAATATCGTTAAATTATAAACAGGAAAACGACTATTATTAGCAAACGGATTACTTAACCATTGTGATAATTTCTGTTGAAAATTAACTGAAATATTATTGATATAATAAACTCGACCCAGTAATAATTCTTCGTCGATTAAACTCTCTAAATTATCAAGGTTTCTAGGATTATCAAAATAATAAGATTGAGCTTGTTTTGAAGAAGGATTTAACAATAAGTTATAAGAATATTTTCTAAGATTTAGCTGAGATAGATTACTGATTTCATTTCTTTCTTTGTCAAAATTTTCTTGAGAATAATTAATCACTTTTTTACCCTCTGCATCAGTCATAACCAGTTTCCATACACCATAATCATCCCTTAAAATCCTATTGATTTGATCAGTTTGATTATTAGTTATGGCATAAGATAAGGCTAGAGGTAATGACGGAAAAAAATTATTATGAGCTACGTTTTGCGACTGAGAAAAATTATGATATTCATAAGTATAATAATGCTTACTAACCGCTAATATTCCAAATCCCAATAATAGGAACTCAATAATTATTAATCGGCCAATAATAACCGCAACCTGTCGACACGATAACTGCTTTCTTAAGATACGAAAGATCATCCTCTTAAGATTTAACTATAAACCATAATCATAGACATAAAATCAATAACAACTCAAGGGTTCTTTATATTAATTAACTTATTAATGAATTGTTTAGAAATTCCCTAAAGAAGCTGATTTAAACATGACAACAATCTATTCTCCTGTAATCCAGTGACACTCTATGTAAAAATGGTAAAGTTGTAAACTATCTCCATAATAGCCTTAATAGGAGGATCATAGAGACTGAATGAATATGAAAATTGGCGATCGCGTCCGTGTTATAGAATCTGTTATTGTTTATCATCATCCTCAACATAAGAAAGAACCATTTGATATCAAAGGAATGGAGGGAGAGATAATCGATATCGTCACCAACTGGCGAGGGCGGCCCGTTAGTGCTAACCTACCCATATTAGTCAAGTTTGAAAAACGATTTCGCGCTCATTTTCGTGACAATGAAGTAGAAGTTATCGAAACAGCTTAGAAAGATAAGGGTTAAGGCGTTGAGACTTCTCCCTCATCTCCCCTTAATCCACATCTGAACTCAACCAACCAGTAGCCTAAAGTATGAGAACTCAGTCACCTATGAATCCCTCTGTCAAAAGACTTTCTGCGGTCATTCGTTTTGCTATCCCTATCGCTGTTTGTCTATGCTTAATGTTGGTGACTATTGTTCCAGGTTTAAATGCGGCTCCTGCAAAAGTTACGATATTAATGCAAGCATTAGAAGCAGCCCAATGGGAACCTTTCGTACAAGAATTTAACGAACAACATTCTGACATTGAATTAGAAATTATTGAAGGACCCAACGCAACCAACCAAGTAGAAGACCTATATACCTCCTCATTTTTATTAGGTAATTCTCCTTACGATCTCGTATTTATGGATATTGTCTGGGTTCCTAAATTTGCTGCCGCCGGATGGTTAAAAGGATTATCAGACTTAGTGGATAAGGACAACATCAACCTAGAGGAATTTTTAGATGGAGATATTGATGGAGGAAGATACAACGGAGAATTATATCGGATGCCGGTGCGTTCTGATGGAGGAATGCTTTATTATCGCACTGACTTATTAAACCAAGGTGGATATGAACCCCCTAACACCTTCACTGAATTATTAAATATCTCCCAAACCTTACAAACAGAAAACCTAGCAGAATGGGGTTATCTATGGCAAGGAAAACAGTATGAAGGGTTATCAGCTATGTTTGTTGAAGTTTTAGCTGGATATGGAGCATTTTGGGTTGATCCAGATACCCTAGAAGTCGGTTTAGATAGCCCCGAAGCCATAGAAGCAGCAGACTTTTTACGCACAACTCTAGAACAACAAGTGTCACCCCCCGGTATTACCACTTACGCAGAAGAAGAAGTTCGTCGTCTCTTTCAAAATGGTGATGCTGTTTTCATGCGTAATTGGCCCTATGCGTTTGGACTTTTATCGGCTGATGATTCTCCTGTTCAGGGTCAATTTGCTATTAAACCAATGGTTCACACTCCCAACCACTCTAGTGGTGCTTGTTTAGGAGGTTGGGGTCTTGGTATTACCGCCAGTAGTCAACACCCCGACGCAGCTTGGGAAGTGGCTAAATTTTTCAGTAGCCAAGATATACAACGCAGATTTATCTTAGCCACAGGCTATGTTCCTAGTCGTCGCGCTTTATTTAATGATCCTCAGATTTTAGCCAAATATCCTTATTATTCTGAATTATTGGAAGTCGTGGAAAATGCAGCACTGCGACCCCCCATTGCTCAATATGCTCAAGCCTCTGATATTTTACAACGTTATCTAAGTGCAGCCATAACCAATCAAATGACTCCTGAACAAGCCATGAAAAAAGCAGCAAATGAAACAAGACGGTTATTAGGCAAATAATACCAATTCTCAAAAGTAGGTAGGGTGGGCAATGCCCACCTTAAAAGGTTTCGTGATCCTTAATTCTCAAAGTGGTTCGAGAGTTTTGCCAATTATCAAGCATTTGTTTATTTTCTATATAAAAAATCAATTATAGTGTTTACAAATGAAATGTGAAAACTTACTCCTGCCTTACTAAACTAGCCAGTTGACAACTCAAATGAAAACGCTATATCTATGTTCCTATCTATAAGAAATTACCTAAGCCTCTAAGTATTTTTAGGGATAGTGTTGGGATACTAATTTTAGTTTTATGAGTAGAAACAAGGATCTTTTTCTAATAACAAGACAATCCTTTTTTATTGATATAAACTGGTGATATAAAGTAGTTTCAATTAAGTATATAACTAATTGAATACACCACAGTTTAATGAATTTACTTGCCTGGAATACATATAATTTCCAAGCTTATTTGTTATTGATTAGCATAATTACAATTTTTTGGTAATAGAAAAGGTTATAGAAAATGTCAAACTCAATATTTAAACCAAAAATAAGAAAATACATTCCGTCTATAATATCATTCGGAATGATCACTTTATACTCAATTCCAGCCTCAGCAGCACAATTAATTGAGCCATTTGAGCTATTCAATATTGACTTTGATAATTCATCAGAAATAAATCCCCCTCCTTCACCATTTAATAATCAGGGAAACCCCAATTCATCAAATTTTAATAGTGGTGGTGGTAGTGGTGGTAGCGGTAATAGTGGTGGTGGCTCATCTTCTCCCTTTGTAAGTTCCCAAAGTTCACCAGATTCTTCTAATAATAATAGTAGTGATGGAACGGAGATCAATGACATCATTCCATCAGGTTTTAATGAAGATTTTGCTGATTTAATACCTCAAGATAGTCAGATCATTGATTTAATGACAGTGACATCAATGCTACAGCCAAATGGAAATAATCTCGATGGTATCTTAGATAACCTCGGTACTAATAATCCTGATACTGATAACCCTAGTACTAATAACTCCGACGCTGATGACCTAGGAACTGTCACCCCCACTTCTACCCCCATCCCAGAACCCACATCAGTGACAGCTTTAGCCATGATTGGATTAGTTGGTGTGTTAGTGAAACAAAATCGGAGCGATCGCTCATAGTTATCAACTAAAAGTCTTCTTTTCCAAGAAGACTTTTTAACCTAGATAATCTTGCAATTAACAGATATTCTATGTTAAAATAGGTAATTGTGTCGAAATTTTATATAAATTTATGCCTAAACTAAAAACGCGCAAAGCTGCCGCCAAGCGTTTTCGAGTAACAGGAAGCGGCAAGAAGATTGTTCGGCGGAAAGCTTTCAAAAATCACTTATTAAATCACAAAAGTGCTGAAAGAAAGCGTCGTCGCCTTTCCAACACAGCCTTAGTGAGCGAACAGGATGAAGATAACGTTCGCTTAATGCTACCTTACATCTAAAACTCGATCACTTACGTCCATTAAATACAAACAAGGTAACTATGACAAGGGTAAAACGGGGCAATGTTGCCCGCAAACGTCGTAAAAAAATCCTTAAACTCGCTAAAGGATTCAGAGGAAGCCACTCTCGGCTATTCCGTACCGCCAATCAACAGGTGATGAAAGCATTACGAAATGCTTATCGCGATCGCAAGAAGCGGAAACGGGATTTTCGTCGCTTGTGGATCACTCGGATTAATGCTGCAGCCAGACAAAATGGCATGAGTTACAGTCAATTAATTGGTCACATGAAAAAGGCCAATATTGAGATCAATCGTAAGATGTTAGCACAACTAGCAATTCTTGATCCTCAAGCCTTTGCCAAGGTAGTAGAAACCGCTAGTGCAGCCAAATAATGGATAATTGATAATGGATAATTGATATTTCATTATCAATTATTCATAGTAAAACCTTAGTGCTTCGCCACAACTCATGGGACAATAGAAAAGGCGATCGCAGTAGTCAAACCATGAGTCAGCAACCGAAAATTATTGTCTTAGATGATGATCCTACAGGTTCCCAAACGGTACATAGTTGTTTACTGTTAATGCAGTGGGACGTGGAGACATTAAGATTAGGGTTAAGGGATGAAGTACCCATCTTCTTTATTTTGACCAATACAAGGGCATTAACCCCCGAAAAGGCAGCAGAAGTCACCGGGGAAGTGTGTCATAATCTCAAAATTGCTATAGAAGCAGAAAAGATCGAAGATTTTTTAATTGTTAGTCGTTCCGACTCTACTCTCAGAGGTCATTATCCCATAGAAACCAATGTCATTGCCGAAGAATTAGGCGGTTTTGACGCTCATTTTCTCATTCCTGCCTTTTTTGAAGGAGGAAGACAAACCCTTGACAGTGTTCATTATTTAAACATTGAAGGGACATTAACTCCAGTTCATGAAACCGAATTTGCCAAAGACTCTGTTTTTGCTTATCATCATAGTTATCTACCCGACTATGTAGAAGAAAAGACAAAAGGAGACATTAAATCAACAGAAGTTGAACGATTTTTATTACCAGAGATTCGACAAGGTAGCTTAGAAAGATTGATGCAACTACAAGGAAATCAATGTGGGGTAGTTGATGGGGAAAAACAAGAAGATTTAGATCAATTTGCTCAAGATTTATTAACCGCAGCAGCATCAGGAAAACGGTTTTTATTCCGTAGTGCTGCTAGTATTTTAACCTCTTTGGCCCAACTGGGTAAACAACCCATTGCAGCCGAAAAAATGGCAGAATATAAACCAACGGATAAACCTGGGGTAGTATTAGTCGGTTCTCATGTGAAGAAAACCACCCAACAATTACAGGATTTACTAACTCAATCAGATGTGGTAGGGATAGAAGTTGATGTTAAAGAGTTGCGAGATCATCCTGATAAAAAAGATGAATTATTAAACAGCATTTTGGAAGGAGTTAAAAGCGTTTTTGAACAAAATAAAACCCCCGTCGTTTATACCAGTAGGGAAGAATTAACCTTTGAAACTGTACAAAAAAGGTTAGATTTTGGGGTAGCGGTTTCCTCTTTATTAATGGAAGTGGTTCAAGGTTTACCCCGTGAAATTAGCTTTTTAATTAGTAAAGGAGGGATTACCTCTAATGATGTGTTAAGTGTCGGTTTACAGTTACAAGCAGTGCGTTTATTAGGACAAGTTTTAGCCGGTTGTTCAATGGTTAGAACCGAAAAAGATCATCCTTTATTTCCTAATTTACCCGTCGTTTTGTTCCCTGGAAATGTAGGAAATATTCAAGGGTTAAGTACCGTTTATTCTCGCTTGAAACAATAAAAAATAAATTATGTTATCTTAAGCTTTAAAGAAGAACAAAAATCTTCTACTCCTGTTTTAAGAACATATAACACTACAGGTAAAACTAAAATATCGGGACCGATTTTCGTTGTCATTAAATGATTAATCACAGGAATAATATGACCTTGAGACAGTTCATTGATCAGGTTTTCTTTGCAGATTTCTACTCGATATCGTTTGGCTAATCCCTCTAACCAGTCCGTGCGATCGGGGGTTTGTCCTACACTTAAAGCAAGGTTAATGGCAGCATCTTCTAAGTCACCGTCACAGACAACAATTTCATCTAAAGCAGTAATAGCATCAGGATAGTCAGCCAGTTGAGAACGATAATAAGTAATTTCTGATAAGGTCAAAGAGGGCATAATTTACGATAGAGAAAGATTGATAATTAATTGAATTATTTTTCTAACGATTGCTAACGTTTCAATATTATTTAGATAAAATAATGATTATTATACAGGAAAAGCAAACAAAATGATTAAATTAAAATCTTGGCAATGGGTCATATTAGCAAGTCCCCTGGTCATTATTGTTAGTTTTTTTATCATTGCAGCCGGTCTACAGATTCATCAATGGAGAATTAATTGGATTTGGGGTATTTTTATCTTAATCTTTTTAGGTTGGCGTTGGTTGTTGGTGAAATGGACTAAACCCGTAGAACAACAGATTGAAACCCTAATCACTGAAGTTAACGAAGAAGTTGATAACGAACAGAAAGAAATGGCTATAACCGTTGGGGATAAAGAAACCCTGAACAAGATAGAGGCCATTCTGAGTGAGATTATCCAAGAAACACGCAACGATCCTCCCTTTTGGGAAGACTGGGCAATGTTTTGGCAACGGTGTCAAAATTTAGTTAGTGCGATCGCTCATATCTATCACCCAGAAATTAAATACCCGTTACTGAATATTTATATTCCCCAAGCTTATGGACTGATTCGAGGAACCGTCGACGATCTCGATCGCTGGATGCAAAAATTATCCCCTGTCCTCAGTCAAGCGAGTATTGCCCAAGCTTACCAAGCTTATGAAGTGTATCAAAAATTAGAACCCAATGCCCGTAAACTATGGCGAGTTTGGAACTGGAGTCAATGGATACTCAACCCGGCTGCAGCGATCGCCAGACAAACTAGCTTACAATCGACAAAACAAGCCAATCAGCAATTATTAGTTAATTTAGGGCAAACCTTCCGAGAAACCGCCTTAAAAACCTTGGCCCAACAAGCGATCGCCCTTTACAGTGAGAAAAATCTTCTCCCCTCAGACGCTTTATCCCCTAAAGAAAAAAGCCCTTCTGCGACTAAAACAGAAACCCTAAGAGACATCCTTGCTAAAGCTAAACCAGTCGAAGAAATAGAAGCCAAACCCGTTAATATTTTACTAGCAGGGCGAACCGGGGCTGGAAAAAGTAGCCTGATCAATACCTTATTTAAAACTGATAAAGCAGAGGTGGATGTTTTACCCAGTACCGATAATTTTACTGCTTATCACTGGGACAGTCCGACAGGGGACTATTTAACCCTTTGGGATACGCCAGGGTATGAACAAATTAACCGTCCTGAGTTTCGAGAAGAGGTCTTAAATTATTGTACAAAAGCCGATTTGGTTTTATTAGTGACCCCGGCCCTTGATCCCTCCTTAGACATCGATATGACCTTTCTCAAGGCAGTTAAAGAGGACATTGCAGACTTACCCATTATTGTCATTGTTACCCAAGTCGATCGCTTACGACCAGTCAGAGAGTGGCAACCCCCTTATAACTGGCAACAGGGGACTTTACCCAAAGAAACAAGTATCAGAGAGGCGACAACCTACCGTATGGAGGTATTTGGGGAAGAATGTGACATAGTTTTACCCCTTGTTACCAGTGACGTAACTCAAGGCCGAGACAGTTGGGGAGTAGAAGCTTTAACTCATACGTTATTAGAGTCCATTGAACCATCGAAACAATTAAGATTAGCCCGTTTTTTACAACAACAAAAAGCGCGATCGGTTGCTGCTACTAAAATCATTGAAACTTGTACTTTAAGACTGAGTACCACCCAAGGAATAACTGCTTTATTAAAAAGTCCTGTATTGCAGTTTATTTCTACTTTAAGTACCGGTTCCCCTGGGTTAGCTTATGCCTTAGCTGAACAGATTCCAGTCGAACAATTACCCATTGTCATTGGTAAACTACAAATGGCTTATGATCTATTTTGTTTGTTTGAGGATGAAGATAGTAAGAAAAAGTTTGATCTGTTATCTTTGTGGCCTTTATTATTAGATACGTCTGGGGAGATTCAAAATAATGCTTGGGCATTTGGTCAAGCTTTTGTAGAATTTTTAACAAAAGGTTTAACCATTGAACAGTTAAGGAAACGATTTAATGAGTATTTAGATTCTTAGTTAATTGTTGTCTAGGTAAGTAGATAGGTTATAAAATAACAAAGCCCGTAGTCAAGGCTATAGCCTTTATAATGACTAGGTTTATCTTCTCTTAGGACTTACTACAAACTTACGTTTGTTTTTGCCTACCTACTTACTCACTGAACGTTAAAATTTTCACTTTTTTTCTTTTATATGATCATTAATTTAACGGTAGAAATAAAAGGTAATCGCTTGGATCTTTGGTTATCAAACCATCTCACAGATATTTCTCGCTCCCATGTACAAAAATTGATAGAACAAGGTAATATCACCCTTAATAATGAAATTTGTAATAATAAAAAAATCAAGGTAAAAATAGGCGATCGCTTACAAGTTAATTTACCCGATCCTAAACCGTTAGAACTACAACCAGAACCCATTCCTCTCGATATTTTATATGAGGATGAGCAGCTAATTATTATTAATAAACAAGCTAATTTAGTCGTCCATCCAGCGCCGGGACATGAGACAGGAACTTTAGTCCATGCTTTACTTTATCACTGTTCTAATTTAGCAGGAATTGGTGGGGTACAAAGACCAGGAATTGTTCACCGGTTAGATAAAGATACCACGGGAGCAATGGTTGTTGCAAAGACAGATTTTGCTCATCAAAACCTACAAGCACAAATTAAAAATAAAACAGCAAAACGAGAATATTTAGGAGTTATTTATGGCGTTTTAACTAATAAAGATAATAATAATAATAATAGCAATCAAGGGAGAATTAATTTACCGATTGGTCGTCATCCTGTAGATAGAAAGAAAATGGCTATTATCCCTGTAGAAAAACGAGGAAGAGAAGCCATAACTTATTGGAAAATTGTAGAAAGATTAGGTAATTATAGTTTAGTTAAATTTACTTTAGAAACTGGTAGAACCCATCAGATAAGAGTGCATAGTAGTTATTTCGGTAATCCTATTGTGGGTGATCCTTTATATAGTAATAATCGTTCTCTAAAAATTAAGTTATCAGGACAAGCATTACACGCACATAAATTAACACTAAACCATCCTATTACCTCAGAAAAAATAGAAGCGATCGCCCCTTTACCTGATGAATTTACTAAATTATTAAATTCCTTAAGACAAAAAAATAATTAATTTGATCGATCTCGAAGACTTCAAGATTTAGCAAACTGAGAAAATTGATAATAGATTAATCATTAAAACTGATTTATCCTAATAATTAACCCTTAACAAGCAACCTCTATGAGAATTATCCAAACCCAAACCAATATCAGCGAAGATCACCAGCTAACCGTACAACTTCCTGACGATAATAGAGATAATTTCTTTAGGGACAAAAACACCTTAAAAAGATTTTGTCAGCAACTCTTATTGATCTGTCTTTAATTTAAAAGAACGACGATGATGAAAACAAGCTCCATACTGTTGTAAAGCAAGATTATGTTTTTTAGTTCCATACCCTTTATTATTTTCTAAGTCATAATAAGGATATTTAGCAGCTAAACGAACAATTAATTGATCTCGCCACACCTTAGCTAAAATACTAGCAGCAGCAATCAAAGGAGAAGATTTATCACCCCCGATAATCGTTTCTTGAGGAATAGTAAGAGTAGGAACTTTTTTGTTGCCATCTATTAAGCACAGTTGAGGCGTAACCGACAGTTTTGTAATAGATCGTTGCATTGCCAATAAAGAAGCATTAAGAATATTTAAACGATCAATTTCTTGAGAAGATGCGTAACTAATATGATAAGCGATCGCTCTATTTTTAATTTCTATTGCTAACGTTTCACGACGTTTAGCAGAGAGTTTTTTACTGTCTTTAACCCCGATTTCTTGAAGTTGAGGAATTGTATTGTGTTTAAACACTACCGCAGCAGCAACCACCGGACCAAACAGACAACCTCGCCCCACTTCATCAACCCCTGCCATTAAGATTTGTGAATGAGAAAATAATTGAGCAGACATTAAGCTAGTTTGATATAATTTAAGAATATGTATGAATTTTAGACTTTGTTATTATGGCATTTTTTCGTCAATATATCGCTCCGATGTTAATTGTTTTAATATTTTTAGTGGCTTTAGTAGCGGTGACAGCCCGCGCCTTCTTACCATCAGATTTATCGGCACCTGCACCCGTAGATGATATCAGTTTTTTGTTGTCAGTCATTTGTTTTTTTTTATGATACTTAGCCAAACTCTTTAAGACAATATAGTTAAGGTTAAATGATTTTATATTCTTCTTTGTTATGGTAAAGTAAGAATTATAATTCCTGTTAACTTTTATTCTAATTTTTTAGTTTTATTATCAATGGGAGCCTATTTTAGAGTTTATCAACCCTCGGGCATGGTTGACGGAACAAAAGCTCATCAGTTTCGCCAACAAATCCAAAAATTATTAGAAACAAATCCCCAAGTTATTGTCATCGATTTTAAAGACGTTAGCTTTATGGATAGCTCAGGTTTAGGAGCTTTAGTTTTGTCTTTGAAAACGGTTCGAGCGACCGGTACTAAACTGTTTTTATGTTCACTGAATGAACAAGTAATGATGTTACTTGAATTAACAGATATGCACAAAGTCTTTAGAATTTTTGAGAGTCGAGAAGAGTTAGAAAAGAATATTATTAATGTATAGACTTTATTTCTAAAGATTATTAGTAAAATTCACTTCAATAATCGATAAATCATCGTCAAACTTTTCTTTTAGATTATATGATTTTAGATAACTAATTAACTGGTCTAAATTGTGAGTCTTTCGTTGTTGATAATTGCGGATCATTGATAGAAAATTAGTTAGCCCAATTATTGTACCATCTTCTTGTTCAATTTCATAGATACCATCACTAAAAATATATAACCTAGAAAAACTATTAATCAATAAAGAGTTATTTGTATAATGAGCTTCAGGAAACATTCCGACTGGTAAACCAGGAGTTTTTAATCGAGTTTCAATTAATTCTTGTTCTAAGTTAGGAGCTAATAAGATAGCAGGAGGATGACCAGCACTAGCATAAATAAGTTCATGATTTTTGCAATTATAAACACCATACCAAATCGTAAAATACTTATCATTAGTATCAGTCATTTGAAAGGTTTTATTAAGTCCACTTAAAACCTCATTCGGCTGATAATAATCAACTTGACTTAAATTTTGAGAACGGAGTAAATTAATCACAGCCAAAGCCGGTAAAGCAGCCCGAAGTCCGTGGCCAGACACATCTAAAAGATAAAGGGCTAAATGATGATCATCTAACCAAAAATAATCAAACCCATCCCCTCCCAACTGACTCGAAGGAAGAAAACGGGAATTAATGGTTAAACAATGATGCTCAAGGGGTTCAGGTAAAATAGAGCTAACATATTCGGCTGCTTCTGCTAATTCTGCCTCTAAAAGTCGTTTTTGTTCCGTTAAATCTTGACTTAACTGATGTAATCTTAACCCAGCTCTAATCCTAGCAATAAATTCATTCATTTCAATGGGTTTACAGAGAAAATCATCGGCTCCTGCATCTAACCCCTTGACACGATCTTCGACTGATCCTAGAGAAGTCAGTAAAATAAAAAAAGTAGTCGCTAAATCAGGAATATTCTTCACCTGACGACACACGTCTAAACCACTCATACCTGGCATCACCCAATCGCAAATAATCATCGCTGGGTGTAACTCTTTGGCCTTAACTAACCCTTCTTCCCCAACACCTGCACAAACCACATCATAACCCTGAGGTTTGAGGGTTCTCTCCAAAAGCAAGCGAATACTGTGATCGTCATCAATTAATAAGATTTGAACCATAATTGACAGTTATGAGGAGTTTGAGCAAAAATTAATTCTTTAAATTTAAAGTATCATTCAATAACAACTTAACTACTATTTTAGAAGTCGAAGGTAACAAAATCAGAAAATTACCAGCAATACCTTAACAATCCAGATAAACTAGAGCTAGTAATTAGAATAGGGATCTATGATCTCTAGTCTATCTGTGTCAACTTTAGTTGATTGTAGAGGCTTTAAATCATTGAGCGTCCTCCGACAGATTTCGTTCAAAGTAAAGAGCAACCTAAAAGCATTAGATGAAGTTTTAGGTAACTTTGACGACATACATCAACCCTGGATTCCTAAAAAAGATTGGTTGCAATGTCAACTGGCGTTAGCAGAAGGTTTCACCAATGCGGTGCGTCACGCCCATAAAGATATAAAGACAGATGTTTTGGTAGAAATTGAAATTAAACTCACCTCTGAGAGCTTAGAAATGAGGATTTGGGACTCTGGCCCTTTTTTTGACCTTGAGAACTTTCTGAAAACTAAGTCCACTCAGGATAACCGTTTTGCTGGTCATGGCCAAGGCCTTCCTATTTTACAAAAAATCGCTGCTCAATTAAGTTATCAGCGCACTGATGATGGACGGAACTGTTTATTAATTATCAAAAACTTTTCCCTTCCTTAAGCTCATCGGTTTAATATATTATTATGTCTAATATAAATCCTGTTATTTCTGGGGAATGGCTCGCTGGCCAACTCTCTAACCCTAACCTTGTTATTATTGATTGTCGCTTCCGCTTAGGAGATGCTAACTGGGGATATGAACAATATCTCGTCAGTCACATCAAGGGAGCTTATTATTTAAACTTAGACCAAGATTTATCTTCCCCTGTTACCACTCATGGTGGTCGTCATCCCCTTCCCGAGGCTTCGACTTTTGCGGAAAAATTAGAGTCGATGGGGATAACATTGGGGAAAACTTTAGTGATTGCTTATGATGATTTGCGCTTTGCCTTTGCAGCCCGTTTATGGTGGTTATTACGCTATTTTGGCCATGAAAAAGTCGCGGTTTTAGATGGTGGTTGGCCGGGTTGGCAAGGAAAGGGTTATCCGATGGATAATGTTACTCCAGAGGCACAATCAGGGAATTTTGTTCCAAAACCCCACACCGATTGGATTGTGGATATTGATACCCTCAAACAACGTCAAGACTCCCCTAATGTTACGTTAATCGATTCTAGGGACAGCGATCGCTATCGAGGAGAAAGAGAACCCATCGATCCGATCGCAGGTCATATTCAGGGGGCCGTTAATTCTCCTTGGAAGGCCGTGACTGATGAAAAAGGTTTTATTCTACCTAAAGCTGAACAAGAAGGCTTATGGGACAGTTTTTCGGGGTCTGAGGAACTAATTGTTTATTGTGGTTCAGGTGTCACCGCTTGTGTCAATCTTTTATCTATGGAATCTGTCGGGATTAAAAGAGCAAAATTATATCCTGGGGGTTGGAGTGATTGGTGTTCCTACCTAGTTTCTCATTAATTCCTTAGATTTACTTAAATATAATCAATCCTACAAACTGGTAAGCTTTTAAGGTAAAATTTTAGTTAAGTAACCTTATTAATTTAAACAATTAAGCTACTTATCTATTTCTTTATTTCTATTTATACTTAGGTCTTAATTTTATGGATGCTACGAATACTTGTATGTGTCAGAAAGAGCGTCTTTCTATATTTGTTGATGGCAATAATATGTTCTATGCACAACAAAAAAACGGTTGGTTTTTCGATCCTAGGCGAGTTCTAGACTATTTTACTAATGATCCTCATGTTTCTTTAATTAATGCTTTTTGGTACACTGGTTTAAAAGATTCTCAAGACCAAAGAGGGTTTCGTGATGCCTTAATTAGTTTGGGGTATACTGTGAGAACTAAAATTTTAAAAGAATACTATGATGATACGTCTGGAAGATATTCCCAAAAGGCTAATCTTGATATTGAAATTGTTGTAGATATGTTTAATACTGTTGAGCAATATGATCGTGTTATTTTATTTAGCGGAGATGGAGATTTTGAACGGGCAATTGAATTATTAAGATCAAAAAACACCCATATTACTGTTGTTTCTACAGAGGGGATGATCGCTAGAGAATTACGCAATGCTACAGATCGTTATATTGACTTAAATGATATTAAAGATAGTATAGAAAAGCAAGATTACTGACTGACCAATTATTATGGAATCTCCCAAGCAGAAACGTAGAAGAAAACTCGCCAGAAAAGTTGATGATGAAGTCGAAAAAATTATTTATAAAGTTATGACTAATGAGGGGTTAGAGCAGACCATTGCTAGAGCAGTTGTTAAAGGATTAATCGCTTTAATCAGACGCTATTTTTTCCTTGCTGTGGGAGGTGTTTTGCTACTATTAATATTACAATCAATTTTAATTAGTTTGTCTCTTAAATTTATTTTAGGATTGAATTAAACTAGCGAAATCAATTCTCTTTTTATCTCAAAGCTCCTCACTACCTTTTATTTTACATCAATATCTCTTAGGAATCACAACGAATTTCTACCATAAAACCATCAGGATCATAAAAATAAATACCTCTTCCCGTTGGACGACTCACAGGGCCATGATCGATCATAACCTGATTCTTTTTTAATACTTCAACAGCCTGGTCAAATAAATTAGCATCGATATGAAATGCTAAATGATTCGCTCTTGTAAATTGTTGTTTAGGATCAGCATTGGGCGGAGATAAATCAGGTTCCGAAAATAAGTCTAAAATTAATCCATCAGGAGTAATAAAATTAGCAACTTTTCCTTTAGCTACCAAATCTTTTAGGGTACTAGGAACTTCATCACCTGTTAATTCATGAAGTCCTAAAATATTACCATAAAAATGACGGGAAGCATTCATATTTTTAACATTTAAAGCAATATGATGGACTCGTTTTAAGGCTCCAATGTTTAATCCTTGGGTTGTCTGATTTTGTTGAACTGTCATAAAATAATATACAATATAACAATAAATTTTATGATAACAAATTATACTTAAGTTGAAGATATTAGCTCAAAATAATAATTAAGACTGTTACCAGATAAGAAAAATGTGGAGGAGGTAAGATAGAAAAATAACAACCAGAAACAGACTCATTAATTATTCAGGTAATTGTCCTCCTACACTAATTCCAGTGTGAAAAATCTGCGCCTCATCGATGGTTAAAGCGATCATAGATGCACCGGTAACATCAACATCATAAACCATCGCTTTCGTCAGGTTAACGTTGTCAAGAATGCTATCATTAAGAGTAGCATTAGTGAGCATAGAAGCAGTTAGGTTTGCCCCTTCTAAGTTTGCCCCTGTAAGATCAGCCCCTTCTAGGTTAGCTTCAATAAGAATGGCTCCTTCTAGGTTTGCATCTCGTAAGTCTACCCCGATTAAATGAGCAGCAGTTAGATCAGCCCCAGATAAGTCACAACCTTGACATTCTCTAGTTGATAATAACTGTTCGATATGATCAGGGTTAGCTGCTTGAACTTCAGGCACGAATAAGATAAAATTCAGTAATCCCAAAACAGCAACAATTGACGATTTCATGGCTTGTCTCCACAAAATAAATTTGATAATAGCCTATTATAAAAATATTGACGGCATTTCTATAACCTAGGTTCCTTAATTTGAAAGCTAAATTTATTATATTTTTTTGCTTTTTTTTCGAGAATTTACGGTTGACATGATGGGAAATAGCTTGCAACCATTTTTATTTCTTGTAGCAAAAACTAATATTTAACAAACTTAAAAATTAAAAAAAACAAAGCTTTTTGAACGTTACCTATTTTATGTCTTAAAATTTACCAATCTAGTTAAACACAGGAAAATAAAAATGATAGAAAAGAATATAAATATTGATATTGCAGATTATATTGATCATTCCTTACTCAAACCAACGACTACCCCAGAAGAGGTAGAACAATGTTGTAGTGAAGCGCAACATTTTGGCTTTCGTGCAGTCTGTGTTTATCCGAGTGCCGTATCCCAAACGGTTAAATTACTTCATGGTCAAAAGATTATTATTTGTACTGTTATTGGCTTCCCCACAGGGGCCAATACCTCTGCTGTTAAACTGTATGAAGCCCAAGAAGCAATAGAAAATGGTGCGACAGAACTAGATGTTATGCTTAATTTAGGACACATTAAAGCAGGAAATTCTGAAGCTATTTATAATGAAATCTCAGCCATTTGTGAAGCAACAGGACAAACTATTAAAGTGATTTTAGAAACCAATTTATTAACGGATACAGAGAAACGGTTAGCCGGAGAAATATGTATGGATGCAGGGGCAAATTATTTGAAAACTTGTAGTGGATGGTTTGGTGGTGCAACAGTGTCCGATGTACGTTTTCTTAATAATATAGCTCAGGGTAGAGTCGGCATTAAAGCGTCAGGAGGCATCAAAACCTTAGAACAAGCTTATGCTTTAATTGAAGCAGGGGCAACTTGTTTAGGGACTTCCCATGGCGTGGCTTTAGTTCAGAGTCAAAATGGATAATCTTTTTATTTCATTGATTATCTTATTAGGGGTATTCATTCAAAGTCTTTCTGGGTTTGGGTTAGGGTTGGCTGTGATGCCTTTACTAACATTAATTATTGATGTTCGGGTAGCTTCCCCATTAATGAATTTAATTGCTTTATTGACATTATTAATTATTTCTTTTTATTATCGAAAAAAGCTAGAAGTTAGAGCAATTTTAGGATTAATTATGGCTTCAAGTTTAGCCATTCCTTTTGGGGTGTATTTTCTGAAAAATATGAATCAAACAGTTATGTTAATGCTCTTAGGAATGGTGGTTTTAGGATATGCTATTTATTCCCTTTTAGAGTTACCTCTACCTCTTATTAATTCTCAAAAGTGGGGTTATGGTTTTGCTTTTTTCTCAGGGTTATTATCAGGTGCTTATAATACCGGTGGTCCCCCTATTGTTATTTATGGGAGTTGTTGTCGATGGACACCAGAACAGTTTAAAAGTAACCTAAATTTTTTCTTTTTTTGTAATGTTATTATTGTTTTAATTAATCACTTTTTGCAAGGGAATTTTACCTCGGAAGTTTTACAGCTTTTTGTAAGAAATATTCCGATTATTTTTATCGGCTTAGTTTTAGGATTCTTTTTATCAAATAGAGTTAACTTATTATTGTTTCGCAAATTGGTCTTAAGTTTATTAGTTATAGCAGGATTACAGTTAATTATTAAAGTTATTTTGACCTATAATTAATCATATAAGGTGGGCAATGCCCACCCTACATTACATTAAATAGTGTTGATGGATTTATTTAACTTCTAATAATTCCACATCAAAGATTAAGGTTGCATTGGGAGGAATAACACCACCGGCCCCCCTTGCACCATAACCCAAGTCAGGAGGAATAACTAAGATGCGTTGGCCACCGACTTTCATCGAAGCAACCCCTTCATCCCATCCTTTGATCACTTGTCCTACCCCGATTTTAAAAGAAAAGGGTTTATTGCGATCGCGGGAACTATCAAACTTTTTGCCATCTTCGAGGGTTCCGGTGTAGTGGACTGTCACCGTTTGTCCCTGGGTTGGACTTTCTCCGTCCCCTTCTGTCACATCGATGTATTTGAGGCCAGACTCGGTGGTAACAGCGTTTTCTAAGTCCATATCGGTAATTTCCTTATTATTGATATTTAAAGCCATTAACGTATCTTTGGTGATGTCTGGGGTATTTTCCGAGGCGATCGCCGTTTCTTTGTCGGAGTTACCAAAAATAAAACTAAAGAGTAACAATAAACTAAAAGCAGCAATAATCCCGAAACTAATGAGAATTTCACGCATAGATCGTTTTTTCCCTTTACTAACTGTCTTTAACGCCATAATTTGTTTTCTAAGTCCCTAACTTGTCGTTCTAAGCGATCGATTCTTCCACGTAACTCATCCATTTCATTTTGACGGGGAACGCCCAAGTCTCGCAACATATTACGTAGTTGACGTTCCATGTTGTTTTCAAAGTTGCCTTGACCGGTTTTGATCTGGTCCATGATATCGTCAACGAAACCTTGGGCTTGATCTGGGTTAATTTTACCTTCTTTGACCCATTCTTCGCTCACTTCTTTTAATTTTTCTGCTGCTAGTGAGGTTGTACCAATGCCCATGAGGACTAGCTGTTTAATCCAGTCAGTATCGTTTCGGTTGTTTCTATCTTCAGCCATAATGGTTACTTTTGGGGTTATTTTATCTTCTTTTTTAATTTAGCAAATAATTGAGCTTCACGAATTAAAGGAGCCTCATAGTCAAGTCTTGCAGCAAACCCTAAGAAATCTAGAAGCGACTTTTGTAAATATGTGGGAAAGAGGCTTTGACTTCCCACGTTTTAAAAAGAAAATGAGGAGTTTTCTCTTAAAACAAATCAGGATAGTTAAACGAGTATAGAGGGATTTTGGACAGTTGATTTAAAGGTTAAAAAATGAGAAAAAAGGGTCTAATCAATTGACAAAAACTCTAAGCTATAATAGCTATAATTCGTCAAAAAATCCACGATAGTAGAAAAGACTGACATTGAGGAAAAAAGCTTCCGAATTTAGGGTAGCGGATTCGGGAGTGTGTCAATCCCAATGAATTTGCGATCGCTGTTCACACACTACCTGATAAACGGCTTCAGTTTGTTTAGCTAACTGTGGCCAACCAAAACGTAAGCTTAACTCATTGTAAGCTTTTTCTACCAACTGCTGACCATAATGAGGATTTTTGAGAACTTCTAAAATCCCCCAAGCCAAAGAGTCAGGATTATTCACCTCGGTAACTATTCCTGTTTGTTGATGATGAACCACTTCTGGTAAGCCTCCGGTACTTGATACTACCACAGGAACACGGGCTGCAAAACTTTCTAAGGCCACAATCCCAAACGGTTCGTATAAACTGGGAAATACAGCACAGTCAGCAATGGTTTGAAAGCGATCTAAATTTTCATCGGACATAAATCCAGTAAAACAACAACGGTTAGCAATCCCCAATTCATGCGCTTCTGCTTGCAAATGTTGGGTATTTCCGCCACCAATAATCACGATTTTGGCATTTCCTTCTAACTCCCATAATACCTTAGCTGCTGCTTGCAGGAGAAGAGAAACCCCTTTTTCACGGGTCATTCTTCCCACGTAATAAATAATTTTTTCGTGATCTAGAGCAAATTGACGACGAAAGGCTAAGTAATTAAAATTCGGATCTTTTCGCTTTTTGTCAGCACGAATGCCATTGTAAATAATATCGATCTTATCCAAAGGAGTTTCAAAAGCCCGTTTTAATTCGTGACGCATATAATCACTACAAACAATCACCCGCCAAGAATCATAGATGAGGTTTCCTTCTTTTTTGGAAATGTAGCGTTGAGTATCATTATGAATACCGTTGTAACGACCGTATTCTGTGGCGTGAATGGTAGCGACAAGAGGAATTTTAAATAAATGTTTGAGAGCGATCGCTGCATCTCCTACCAACCAGTCATGGGCGTGAATGACATCAAACGGCCCTTTTTCTTGGATTAACTGCCCTCCATGATGACCCATACTATTATTCATGTTGACAATCCAGTGAAAAAAGTCGTTAGCTTCCGGCACCGGAACGCGATAGACATGAACCCCGTCAACCCTTTCATAAGGGAGGCTTTGGCCAAATTCTACTGTTATTAAATGGATTTCGTGGCCTAATTTTGCAATTTCTGGATATAATTCGGCAACATGACGGGCAATACCTCCCACAAGACGGGGAGGAAATTCCCAAGTCAATACCAAAATGTTCATAACGAAGCGATCCTCGACAATTTAGAGAAGCTAAACCAGCATCGGATACCTAGGAGAATTTAACTAAGACTCCTGGTTCTTTTTGTATCGGTAACACTTCTATAATGTCACTTTTAGCGCAGTATTGTAAATCCTCTTGACAGTTCAAGCGTAACAATCTTTGGCCATGACTAGAACGGTGAAACATTTCTAGGAGTTTATCATGCCATTGAGCATACAAGGCTGTCGCTGCAATCACTTCATCGTTACTCACTTCTACCATTTGAGCATCATGAAGAATTAAAGCGTGGGCGATCGCTCCTGCACAGACGGTATCTTCGAGGGAATAACCCCCTTGCCATCCTGAGCCTACTAACCAAACGGTTTCGGGTTGATGTTTGACAATATAATTAACAGCAGCTTGTCGATTAATCATAGCTGCAGTGATCACCGTTGGAGCTTTTTCAACCCGTTGTAGTGCGCGGGTTCCATTGGTGGTGGTTAAAAAGAAACGTTTTTTGGTTACTGTTTCAGGGGTACAGTCCAAAGGGGAGTTACCCAGATCAAACCCTTCTACTGTTGCTCCTCCCCTTTCTCCTGCTCGGATACGTTTTTCTGGTAGCCATTGCTCACTGACTGATATTAATTTGTCGATATCACTGAAAGTTTGCACCGCTTCTGCACCGGCTTCTAAAACGGTAGCAATAGTGGTAGTTGCTCGCAAGACATCGATAACAACGGCGCAGTCGGGTAAATGGTCTGTCGGGGTTAGTTCAGGAGTATGATAGACAAATAGCTTCACGTTTGTCCTCAGCAAAAGTTAATGATTGGGGATGAATTCTATCTTATCTGGGTGATGGCCTCCTGGCAAAATTATTTATAAAAAAACCGAGGCTTTTGCCTCGGAGGCAAGAGTTATAAGGCAAGAGGCAAGGGTCTGTTTTCTTAATACCTGATTCTTTCAGTTCACAGTCTCTCCTCTATTGGGAACGCACACCGCTATAGCGCACAAAGAGGGTTTGGGAGAAGTACAATTTTGTTCCAAACTATTGCCTTTTGCCTTTTGCCTTGAATGACGAGGGCGACCCGAGTTTAGAATGCTTGTTCTACTTCGGCAATTTCAGGGATCATTTCTCTTAAGCGTCTTTCAATCCCCATTTTTAGGGTCATGGTTGAGCTAGGACAAGAGCCACAAGCTCCCTGTAAGCGCAGTTTAACGATGGGTCCTTCGATTTCGACTAATTCAACGTTGCCACCGTCTGCCATTAAATAAGGACGCATTTCGTCTAAGACGGTTTCTACATTATCTGGGGTTAGGGCCATTGCTTGTGTCATAATTTACCTTTACTCTGATTCTTTTAAACGACGTTATCTTTATCCTACCTTGAACTTTTCTAATTATCCATTATCGATTGTCAAGTCTCCATTATTTCTTTAATGTTCAAAAATATCTTTATAATACATTAAGTCTAATTCTACAAATACCGAAATCACTTCCATGCACTTTTGAGCAATTTCCCATCTTTTTTCTCTTTGCAACATGGTAATTAATTGTTCTCTGAGTGGTATTAAATATCTCACATCATTGGCTGCATAACTTAATTGTGCTTCTGATAAATTTTGACTATTTCCCCAGTCTGAACTCTGAGAACTTTTATCTAATTCGACTCCCTCTATTTCTTGCACTAAAGCTTTTAAACCATGAGATCCTGTATAAGTTCTGGCTAATTTACTAGCAATTTTGGTACAAAAAATTGGGGCTGTATCTATGCCAAAATTATACTTAAATTGCGCTACATCAAAACGTGCATAGTGGAAAATTTTGACAATCTTTTCATTTTCTAATAGTTGTTTTAAATTATCTGCTGTTTCTTGTCCTTTTTCAATGCGAATCGCTGTTACATAACCACTCGGATCGCATAATTGCACTAAACATAAGCGATCTCTCTGGGGAATTAAGCCCATAGTTTCGGTGTCGATCGCAATAGCCTCAGCTTGTAAATAATGTTCTAAGGTTTCTGAGGTAAGATCGCGATCGCATACTTGAAAGTTGTTATTTTTTTCTGAAGATTGACTCATTATTATTCTATTAATTTCTTCGATATTAACTTACCTTATCTTGGTTATTATGAGATAAAAAACAATAATTTCTTAATCATATAAATTAATCTATTTTATCTTCTTTCTATTAAACAATTAAGATAAAAAGTAATAACTGATCACTGATAACTGGTTACTGCTCACTGAATCTAGCGTCCTAAATCATGGAGATCATTAATAATCGTAGCGCATTTTTGAGTCACGCTTTCTAAAGCTTGGCGCTTATTCGACTCAGGAGGGGCAATAACTTCTCCAATGCGAATAGTTAAAGGGACGGGACGAGGAAAGGGAGAGCCTTTTTTTAATATTTTCTCTGTTCCCCATAAGGATACCGGCAACAGAGGAACTTGTGCCTTAGTTGCAATCATGGCCGCGCCTAATTTTGGGTCATTAATGCGACCATCGGGGGTACGGGTTCCCTGTAAGAATATCCCCACTAACCAACCGTCTTTCAGCGCAGTTAAGGCTGAGCGAATGGCTCCGCGATCGCTGGTTCCTCTCTTGACAGGATAGGCTCCATACAAGCGTATGCCTTCTTTTAGTATCGGGACTTCAAATAATTCTTCTTTTGCCATGAAAGCGACGGGACGACCAACACTAGAAGATAACAAGGGAGGATCAAAATAACTTCCATGATTACTCACTACCACCAAAGGATGCTTTTTTGGTACATTCTCTTGACCATAGACCCGTCCCCGAAAATACGTATAAAACGTAGGAACAATAATAGAGCCTTTGAACAGATAATAGAGAGCTAAACTTGAAATTGGCTCCCTTTCTTTGAATTCACTGTTTTCCATTGAGATTAGCTATCTACAGGTCTAAGGATGGATGGGGTTAATAATTCAGACAAAAAAGCCCCTATTTTATTTATCAACTTTTCATCTTAGCACAAAGAATAAAACAAAAATCAAGGCACATTTGTCGATTCATGACTAATATTTCATTTTGTTACAAAACCTGGGGGTTTCCACTGCCTAAGCCTGCCAGGCTATGCTAGGGTATAGAAGATTGAGAGTTTTGTTAGTTCGGTTTCAGCATTGGTTGTGATTAGTAATTGGTTCGTTCCTGTCTACATCGCTCGGTGGGTTTCCGAAATCTTAGTTGATTCTCTCGTAACCTTCTAACACATTTTGGAGACATCCCATGACAATTTATGTAGGCAACTTAGTATATGATGTAACGTCTGAAGATTTAACAGAAGTTTTCAGCGAATACGGTACAGTTAAACGGGTATCTCTGCCCACAGACCGCGAAACTGGAAGACCCAGAGGGTTTGGTTTTGTGGAAATGGAAAGTGATGACCAAGAAACTGCTGCCATTGAAACCTTAGATGGTGCTGACTGGATGGGGCGACAAATGAGAGTCAATAAGGCGAAACCCCGTGAAAATTCAGGTCGTAGCGGTTCCGGTAGTTTTCGTAAGCAAGGAAGTTTCTCTTAGTCAAATTTCTGCTTAGAAACTGTTGACAGTATATTGATAGTTTAGTGTTTTTTCCGCGCTTTTAATTTAAAAAAAAGCGTGTTTTTTATTGGTTAAATTGAGTAATACAAACTTATTAAGTCTTCTTTTTAAAGTTATAAACAATCCTAAAGCCATTATATTTACTTCGACAATTGCGCTGAACTTTACTACGAGTTGCACACCGACAGTAGAAAGGAAAAGCAGCCCAAGAACCACCACGCATCGGAGAATGCTTATTATTACCATCTAGCCATATTCTACCATCTTCGGGAGCATTTTCATAGGTTTCGTGCCAATCATCTCCGCACCATTCCCAGACATTTCCGTGCATATCATATAAACCAAATTCATTGGGTGGGAAAAAACCGACTTCAGTGGTTTGTTGTCGATATATTCCGATAGTTTCTTGTTGATAAGTTCGGGTACTATTATAATTCGCTAATGTTTGGCTAATGGTATCTCCAAAGTGAAAGGGTGGATAAATTTCTATGCCATCTAACTGTTTATATTTACTAGGATTAATAATACTTCGACAAGCATATTCCCATTGTGCTTCACTCGGTAAATAAAAGTTAATTCCAACTGCTTCAGATAACTTTTCACAAAATTCTAAACTGTCATAAAATGATACTTTGTCTACTGGTTTATTTTTACCTTTAAACTGAGAAGGATTATTTTTCATAATTATTTCCCATTGTGCTTGAGTAATGGGATATTTACTCATACAAAAAGAGACTAATTTAACTTTATGTTGTGGTCGTTCCTGTGTGCGATCGCGTCCTTCTTGTTTAGGAGATCCCATAAAAAAACTTCCCCCTGGAATCACAACCATTTCTAAGTTAATGTTGTTTCCTAAGTCAACGGTAAAATATTGATTTTTACTGTTTTTTTGTTCAATAATTTTTCCTTGCCGATCAACTTTAAGAACTTCAAAATTGAAATATTCTAAAGAACTGATTATCTTCTTATTCGGTTTATTAACAGTCGTAATTTTTTGAGGAGTTGAAGATTTAGGAGAAGATTGTTTTATTTGAGAACTGGTAACAGAATGGGGAGAAGAAGGTATTTGTTTAGGAATAGGAGCATTTTGTACAGAAGTTGCTGTCATAGCTTTTTGGGGTTTTTCTTTCTTCTTCTTTTTTTGAATAGTAATCAACCATATAACTAAAGAAACTAAAAATACTAATAGACTAATTAATGCAGCATAATTAAGTATTTCTTCCCGAAGTAGTAACCATGTAGGAGATGATGGATATACTAAATATTTTATGATCCAAACTATAATTACTCCACTACTAAAACAAGTCGTAAAGAATAATATTTGTTGTTGTTTAATTAAGCTAACTAAATTATAATGACTATATTTTTGGGGTTCGGAATTGGATAAATTATCAGGAGGTTCAACAGGTTGGATATAAGTCGGGAAGTCTTTTAAATCTTCTAAAATTTCTTGAACATTATGATAACGATTCTGTAGTAAATGTTCTAACATTTTATTTAAAACATGACTTAATTTATCACTAATTTTGATCTCATGCTTTTCTAAAAAATCTTGCCACACCCAAACAGCTTGACTACTATCATAGATGGGATCATTTTCATGACTATTTTCTGGGAAACATCCTGTTAATAAACGAACACAAGTAACTCCTAAACTATAAATATCACTCGCAGGTTGAGGATGGCCGGTCATTTGTTCAACGGAAGCATAACCAGGGGTATAAATTAACGTTCCACGAGTCTTAGAAACCTCTTTAACGCCACCAAAATCAATTAAAATTAATTTACCATCATAACGACGACGCATAATATTATCAGGTTTAATATCTCGATGTAATAAGTTTCTTTGATGGAGATAATCTAAAACAGGTAAGATATCTTCTAATAAGGATTTTATTTTTTCTTCACTAAACGTTCCGTCTCGATTAAATTCTGTAACTAAATCTTCGCCTTCTATATATTCTTCTACTAAATAGAGAGAATTATTATCTTCAAAATGATCATAAATAGCAGGAATTTGTTCATGCTTTAACGTATCTAATATATTAGCCTCTCGTTTAAACAATTCTTTTGCTGTTTCTAAGTGTTGTCCTTGAAAATTAGCAATAAACTTTTTTAAGACTCGTTTTCGGTTGTGAAAATTTTGATCCTCTATTAAATAAGTTCGGCCAAAATTTCCCTCTCCTAATACTTGTTTAATCAAGTAGCGATCGCGAAATAAATAACCTTGAGTGGTTTGAGATAAGTCTTGACCACATCCTTGACAATAGTTATGAGTATTGGGATTATCAGGATAAGGACAAGCAGGGTTAAGACAATAAAGCGTCATAATCAGTTGTTCTGTATCTAAAAGGTTAAATCACAGATATTTGATGAGTTTAAAAAATAAAAAATCTTGTGACTAATTGAATGTATATGCTATGAATAAGAGAAAGATAATAATATGACTATTTTGACATAAATATGATAAAATCACCTCAGACAGTAAATCCGATTGCTCTCAGCGAACCCGTTATTACACAATATTTTGAAACCTTAAACCACGAAAGTTTCTTAGAAACAGCAAGCTTGTTTGCTAGTGAAGGAACGTTAACTCCTCCCTTTGAGAAGGCTATAGTAGGAGAAGAAGCGATCGCTAACTACTTAAAGCAAGAAGCTAGGGAAATGACCCTTTTTCCCCTGCAAGAAGCATTAGAAACAACGGAAACCGGACACATTCAAGCTGAGATTAAAGGGAAAGTTACGACACCCTTATTCACTGTTAATGTAGCTTGGTTTTTCATTCTTAACAAGCAAAAAGAAATTATTTCAGTGGAAGTGAAACTATTAGCTTCTTTAGAAGAATTAGTTAAATTGAAGCGTTAAACCGCATAAGCAGGCTGTTCAAAGGCTGATTCTAACAGTCTACGACCTAATTGTATATCTCTTTGAGAAGGAACCCACTGAGGATGACTGGTTAATAACAAACTTTCGACGGTTTCTTTATCAAAGAGATGCCAGGTTAACGCAGATTTGACCCTTCCTTCAATAGCATAACAGTTAGGGCTAAGGTAATGAATGGTTAATTTACCAAAACAACCTTTAAGTATCATTGTTTGTTGAGGTTGCAAAGCGCGAAACCCTAAAATAACCTCTTTTAATTCTTGACTCGAACTCACACACAACCCTGCAATAACCACTGTTAACTGTTGATTCCCATTAACAGCTAACCAATAACGTCTTAAAGGATCGATCCCTTCTAACCAATTCATTTCATCATCCAAACAATAGCGAGGGGAGAGAATCAAAGTTTGAGTCATCGTTGATATTTTGAAATTAACGTTTGCTATGCTTTAAAATTGCTGATTCTTATGCTTATTGTCTCAAATTCTAAAGGTTTATGGCAAATCTGTCAGAAAAGTTTACATAACTTAATTTTTTGTTGAGCAAAGAGCAATTTTTCCTTTACTTTTACTCATAGTTTGACACTATTCACTATTGAGGATAACAAATGTTTAATCTATCTTAACTTGAATGCAGTATCAGTATTTTGAGGCTGATAATTATTTTAAATGAAAGGATTCTGATTACAATCACCCCACAAACTCTATGTCTGAACCAGAAACCAAAATTCCCAATAATAATGACCTTGCCATGCAGCGAACTGATCTCGCGCAAATGCGGACAGATTTAGCAGCCCAAAGAAACAGTTTAGCTGAAACTCGCACCGAGCTCGCAAGGGAACGTACTCGCGCCGCACAAGAAAGGACTTTAATGGCCTGGATACGCACATCTTTATCCATGATTAGCTTTGGTTTTGGAATTGACCGTTTTTTTAGCTATTTGAATAAAACTAGCCCTAAAACTGTAATTAATACCTTAACAGAAGAACGAATTTTAGGCTTAAGTCTGATGAGTTTAGGTATCTTTGCCTTAGCTGCTTCTTTGGTAACTCATTGGCGTACACTTAAAAATATAGACGAAAAAGAGTACAAATATGTTCCTCGATGGTCTCAAGGATTTACCGTAGGAATTATTTTACTGTTCATTGGCCTAGCTGCTTTTATTCCTTTATTAACCGTTGATTTTAATCTATCGGAAATTTTCACCTTAGATAGTCAAGTTATTCAAAATTTACTGGCTTTAAATGTTTTTCTGATTATGTTAACAATGGGGGTTAAAATACCGTTCGCTGATTTAATTTCACTGAAAAACCATCCCCGATTCTTAGGTAAGTCTCTCCTATCTGTATTAGTTATTTTTCCTGTGATTGTTGCTTTAATTTTATTCTTTTTCAATCCAGGAAAAAATACAGTGATCGCTCTTATTCTTTTAGCTGCTGCGCCAGCACCACCTCTATTAACAAAAAGAACAATTATGGCAGGAGGAAACGTTACATTTGCTTCTAGTTTACAAATAATCTTATCTTTATTAGCAGTAATAGTAACTCCTTTGATTTTATATTTATTTTCATTTATTTTTTCGGAAACTCGTGAAAGTGTTGATTTTATGTTAGTAGCAAAACAAGTTGCAACCGTTCAATTATTACCCTTAAGTCTTGGTTTATTGATTCGCAAGCTATCGGCTGATTTAGGAGAAGAAATCGGAGATTTATTATTGAATGTCGCCAATACTTTATTTTTAGTAGTGCTTATTTTTTCCTTTGGTGTTAGTCTTAATATCATTCCTTCGGTGGGTTGGAAAACAATCATCAGTATTGCTTTAATCGTGACATTGGGGTTAATTACTGGCCATTTATTGGGTGGAGTTGATGATAAACTAGAAAGTCGTTCAACCTTAGCAACAGCTACTATTGCTCGTAATGTTGGATTAGCTTTATATATTGCTGTTGTTAATAGTGCAACTAATGCAATTCCTGGTATCGTTACTTATGCAGTTTTAGGAGCTATTTTTGCTTTACCTTATAATGTTTGGATAAAAAATAAGTTAAAATTTAATAATTAATAATTAATAGCTAATGACTAATAATCCCCCAAATTGGCAAACAGAACTCGCTAAACAACGTAATCGCATTGCAGCCGATCGCACTTTATTAGCTTGGATTCGTACCAGTATGGCATTAATTGGTATTGGTTTCGGATTAGAACGTACTGTTAATCAACTTTATTTAGGGCTAGAAACTGCCTCAAATAGTCCTACTTTTCTTGTTAAAATTTTTAGTTTTTTAATTATTGGAACAGGAATTTTTTCTATATTGATGGCAGCTTTTGATTATCAAAATGAAATGAAACGGTTACAACAAACCGACTATTATTATACCCCTCGACAATCTTTAGGTATAATTGTGTCAGGAATATTAGTATTGATTGCTATTAGTATTTTTCTAACCATTTGGAGACAAGCTATTATTAATTAAGTGATTTAACAATTATGACACCTGATAAAACAACAGGACCTACTAATGAATTAGCAAAAGAACGAAATCGTGCAGCAGCAGAACGAACCATGACTGCATGGATACAAAATTGTTTAACATTAGTTGGATTTGGATTTGCCATTGACCAAATTTTTCAAGCATTACAACAAAAGTTTCCTGACAAAAATCCCTCAATCACTATAGAATCAGCCCATTCTATCAGTTTAATTTTAATTGCCATAGGAATTGGTTTGTTAATTATTGCGATGGTTCAACATTATTTTGAGGTACAATCAGTTAAACGAGATGACTATTTTTTTTATCCGAGTAGTTATCTAAATATTATTGTCGTTTTCGCAATTATTGCCTTTGGTTTCGTCTCTTTATTCATTACATTTTTAGGGATTAATTAACAAGTAAAATGAGTAAAAAAGTCACCCTAAAGTCTTTCTTGATTAAGGATATAAAATAAAGAGAATCCTTCATTTTTTAACTCTTTAGATTAAGCTAGATAAACTGACAACTGATAACTAAAATGACAAATCCTAATCCTGGTACAGAACTCGCAAAAGAAAGAAATCGCGCAGCACAAGAAAGGACTTTAATGGCGTGGATTCGCACTTCTTTAACCTTAATTAGTTTTGGTTTTGGTATTGAAAGAATTGTTGCTATCCTTAATCAAAGTATAAGAGAAATTGCGAATCCGATTCGTTTATCTCGCATTTTAGGGGTTTCTTTTATTGCTTTAGGCACTTTCTCTTTATTAGCTGCAGCAGTAGATTATCGTCGTCAACTTCAAAGAATTCAACGTAATGATTTACTTTATCAGTCCAGAAAATCTCCCACTCTTATCGTTGCTTATATTCTTGCTTTGTTAGGAATTATTGCTTTTTTAGGGATTATTATTGGTCCAGTGATTACTTAAGAGACTGGTCCTAAAGATAACATTATGTAGGGTGCGTTAGACAAACTAGAATTTTTTGGATAATTTCTATACTTTTTTTATGTCGTAACGCACAAAAATCAAGTTTTTTGAGATTGGTAAAACCGAAAGATTAGGTTCTGAAACCTTATGAAATCTTGCACAACTATAGAATAAGGGTTTAGCCTGTATTCATTTATTAACTAATTTTACTTATGAGAAACCTAAAAACACGATTCCGTCAACTAGGAAAACGTCTTTTTCTTCAAGTTAAAATTCAATTTGTTATTCCGTCTTGGCTTTTGATTCTAAATGCTTTGTTATTTCCTATCTTAATTAATGTTTTTATAACTGATTTTGAAGACTTCGATTATACTTTTATTCGTCTTAATTTATTGGTTTGCGATAAAGCAGAATTATTATGTAACAATGCTAAGAAAAACTTAGAAAAACTAAGAAGCAAACAAAAGAAAATAGAAAATTATCATACTGACATAGTATTATACAAAGCAAATTTAAAAGAAGTAGATTTAACAGATGCTCATTTATTTGGTTTAAACTTATTTGATGTTAATTTAGAAAACGCGAATCTAACAAATGCTTATTTATTGGGTTCTGAATTAAGAGAAGTTAATTTAAAAGGAGCAAATTTAACAAATGCTTCTTTATCTGGTTCTGAATTATACAAGGTTAACTTAGAAGGAGCTATTTTAAAAACAGTAAATAAATGGAATTCGGAGGTGGAAATTATAGAAGGAGGTTTTATGTTTCTTTCAGATGCAAATATAAGGGATGTTAACTTAAAAAATGCTAATTTAACGGGAGCTGATTTATCTGGCTCTAAATTAAGCGGAGTTAATTTAAAAGGGGCTAATTTGACAGATGCTGACTTAGATAGGTCTGAATTATACAAGGTTAACTTAGAAGGAGCAAATTTAACAAATGCTTCTTTCTATAATGCTACAATATCGTCTCCTTTTGATCAAGGAACTACTGTTGATAACGTAATTGCTAAAAACGCAGACTTTGAATCTAGTCTTTTATTTGGAAGCAACATTCATAGAAGCAATTTAGAGGGAGCTATTTTCTTTCAAGCTGATTTAACTGGTACTTCTTTATTTGAGAGTAATATTAAAAATGCTGTTTTTGCCAAATCTCATATTACTCCTTCTCAAATTAAGTTAGCGTGTAATTGGGAGCAGGGAATTTATAAAATAAGTTCTCATAATAATTATATTAAACGGGATGGATATATTATTGACGAAAAAGCAAATCAAAAATATATTGATTTTCTTAAGCAAGATCAAAAAACTAATCCTATGATACCACCAGACTGCTCTCGTTGGCAAAATTAATTTCTTATAAAATTATTTATTCTTCTCTTTATCGTTGGTATAATCTTAGTAAAGACAAAAGCAATAGTAAAACCGCTAACAAAACCACCAAAATGCGCTAAATGACCAATGCCATCTTTAATATTTGCTATAACTAATAGAGTCTCATAAGCAAAAACAGGTAGTAACAAAAAATAAGACGTGATTCTAATCGGAATAAGAAAAACAGTAAGAGGAATGATTAGTTTAATTTTGGATTTTGTAAACCACAATAGGTAGGCTCCCATTACTCCATAAATTGCACCACTCGCACCTAGTGAATGAGCATTTTCTGAAAAATTGGGAAACGTTGAATCAAAACGCCAAGATATTAAATCAGAGAATATACCACACAGTAAATAAAACAATAAATATTGAAAAGATCCTATTTTTTGTTCAACCGTTCTTCCAAAAACATATAAAAAGTTCATATTAAAGAAAATATGAAAAATATCAGAATGCAGAAATGCTGATGTAATTAAAGTTAACCATTCTATTACAGATTGATAAGTTACATCACCTTGTAAACTTTCAGTAAATTGTTTATCAAAAAAAGCATAATTCTCTAAAAATGTCTTATATTCTTGACTAGATAAGGTGACTTGATATAAAAAAATAGCAATGTTAACTATAATTAAACTATAGGTAACATAAGGAATAATTTTGATTGAATGATTGTCCTTTAGTAGCATGATAATTGATAGAGCGAGGAAATGAAACAGTTATGGAATGCAGAAGAAGCGTTATTAGTAGTTCTTAATGCTTGTGCTAGGGTTTTATTTTCATTATCCCCCCGAAGCAATCTCTAGGTGTAGTTAAAGATTGCTTCAGAGGCAAACATAAATACTCAAACCATTCTGCAATAAGGATTCTGCCTCTTCGCAATGACAAGTTTGTACTGTTCAGTCATCAGTCAAACATTGATCTAAAAAATCTTTCGCCGTTAAACATTCAAAATCAGCTATTGTATTAATTAATTCTCGATTTCCAGACACAAAATAATCCGCTTGACCAAATTTTGCAGTTAAATAAATAAAAATATCTTCAGATGGAATTACTTTACTTTGTAAAAGTTGTTCTGCTTCTTGTTGCATTTCCATTGTTTCTGGAATAAATAGACAATTGAGATTACCCCATATTTGATTAACAAGTTGTCCTGACCAATCTTTACCCTGTAATCTTTTTCCCACTCGTAAAATTTGATCAATTAATTCTTGAGAAATGATAACTTGGATGGTCGCTAAAAATTTTTGATCATAAAACCCCAAAGCTTTAAGCAATTTTTCTTCAGCAGATTCAGGAATTAATTGACCAATAATATAAATGTTAGTATCTAAGAATATTCTCATTGATCAATAATATTACGTTCCTCAAAAAGCTCTTGTTTAACCTCTTTAATTAAGTTTAAAATCTCTTCACGGGTTGTAATACCTGCATTTTCAAAAGTAAGTTGCATTTCTTGTCTGGCCTTGTCAAAATCATCTTGTTTCTCTTCTCCTTTCACAATAATAATTACTTCAACCTCTGTGTTAGTTGGTAAATCATATTGAGAATTATCTAAAATTAATTGTCCTTCTTTCATTCTTCCTTTAGTATGTAAAATCTCCATGTTTTAAGACTCGCAAAGTTAATATGAATCTTACTCTACTATAAGTCATTTTTAATCCATCAGCGATCGCTTGATTTTGTCGTTTATTTGTAGGGTGGGCAATGCCCACCTTACAATTTTTAACTATCAAGATTGATAGTAACTTGATCTAAATTCCCAGTAAAATCAAAGGGCGTTTCATACGCTTCTGTCACAGGGGTTCCTGTATCAAAGCCAATGTCAAAGGTTTCATCAATAGAAAGACGGTTAGGTAAGGTTTTCTCAATTCTTCCACTGCCAATTTTACGATTATTGGCGTAAAGGGTAACATTTCCCCCCGAAAAGGGTTCGTCTGCATCGGTTTTGTAAACAGCTTTAAGTTTAATCTTTCCAGTGGGAATAGATTCAGTAGAAACAACGTCGTAATGAGCCGTATCAGCTAAGTTATAACTATAAACCAGCTTACCGTCTTTAATATACAGTCCGTAGCCTCCAAAACGACCCCCGTGAGTCATTAATACCCCTTCTGTACCATCATCGGCAATAGTAACATCGGCGGTAATGGTATGATTTTTATGTTTAACATCGGGGGCAGAACCTTCCGTAATGCGTAAATGATTAGGATAACTAAAGGTCGTTCTTCCTTCCGTTAAACTAGGGCGTAATTCTACCCGAAAACGCTCCGTTTTGCGCGCATCTAACGGCAATACATCATATTTTGCTGCTTGTGCATAGAATAAGTCTTTCATCTCTTGCAACTTATCCGGCATATCTGCAGCGAGATCCACTGCTTGGGTAAAATCTTCATCAATATGGTACAGTTCCCAGTCAAGATGCAGTAAATCTTTAGTTGAAGGAGTCGGGTCCCAAGGAATACTATTCAACGCACTGGCCATCCAACCATCATGATAAATCCCTTGATTACCAAACATTTCAAAATACTGAGTGTTGTGGCGAGTTTCGGCGTTAGCATCATCAAAAGTATAAACGAAACTGGTTCCTTCCATGGGTTTTTGTCCAATACCGCTAACTTCCACTGGTGCCGGAATACCGATCGCTTCTAATATGGTAGGAGCAATATCAATGACATGACTAAACTGATAACGGGTTGCACCTTTATCTTTAATACGCGCCGGCCAAGAAACCGCCATCGCGTTACGGGTTCCCCCAAAGTGAGAAGCGACTTGTTTGGTCTATTAGACATCTCCATAATTTAATAAAATCAAGAAATATAGTATAATAAAATGAATAATTAGTTCAAAAAAGAATGGAAACTTACACTTGGAGCTATCTAAAAAAATATCCTAAACAAACCAAAAGATTATTAGGAATTGATGACAATCAATTGTTCCAATTGATTGCTCTAGGGAAGCTTCTTCATCAGAAAAAAAAAGAAGAGAACGAAAAAACAAAAATTAGAATTAATCAACCTGGTGCGGGAAGTCCATCTTTATTAGCAGAAGAAGAACAAATTATTCTAACGTTAGTTTATTTAAGACATAATATAAGTTTTCAACTCTTAGGACTACTTTTTCAAGTAAGTGAGTCAACGGCTCATAATATTTTTACTTATTGGCAAACACTTTTTGAAGGAGAGTTACCACCAAGTTTGTTAGAACAAATAAAAAAGTTTCAAGAAGAAAAAGAAATAGTTCTTGAAATGTTAACTGATTATGAATTGATTGTAGACAGCGCAGAACAGGCTATTGAAAGACCTTCAGATTATCAAGAACAAAAAAAATATTATTGCGGTGCGACCCC
>NETF01000050.1 GCA_002172675.1 unicellular cyanobacterium SU3 | reverse complement strand
TTTAATCTCTTACGCAGTAAGGTAATCTCATTCATAGGGTTTGTTCGTTAGTTAGGGTAACTTTCTATCAAACCCTCTCTGTGTCTATCTTTGCAACCCCTCTCTCATTTTTTTGTCCCGTACTAAGAAAAGTCTCATTCTCTAACTCACTAAACCTAAAAAAAGATGATGGAAAAATTATACGAAGGCAAAGCTAAAATTCTCTATAGTACAGACAACGCCGAAGTGCTATTAACCCATTTTAAAGATGATGCGACGGCTTTCAACGCTCAAAAACGAGGAACCATTGCTGAAAAAGGCAAAATGAACTGTCAAATCACAGTCGCATTATTTCAATGGTTAGAATCGAAAGGTATTCCCACCCATTTAATTGAACAATCTGCCGATGATCAAATATTAGTTAAACGAGTAACAATAATTCCCATTGAAGTGGTTGTCAGAAATATTGCAGCCGGAAGTTTATGTCGCCAAACAGGGTTAGAAGAAGGGCATCAATTACCGTTTCCCCTAGTAGAATATTATTTCAAAAAAGATGAATTAGGCGATCCTCTATTGACCCGCGATCGCCTGTTAATTTTAGAACTCGCTACAGAAGAACAACTCAAACAACTGCAAACCCTTGCCTTAAGCATCAACCAGCATCTACAAGAATTGTTTGCCAGTTGTCAAATTACCTTAGTAGATTTTAAACTCGAATTCGGCATCGATACCCAAGGACAAATCCTACTGGCTGATGAAATCAGTCCGGATACCTGTCGACTTTGGGATCAAAACGAAAGTGATCCCCAAAGTCGTGTGATGGATAAAGATCGATTTCGTCGAGACTTAGGACAAGTTGAAACTGCCTATCAACAAGTTCAGAAGCGAATTTTAGACAGATTAGCTTCCTAGAAAGCCAAAAGGCGATCGGAACAATTTGTTATGGTGATAGTCAGAATAATGGGTAAGATGGCTCGGCTGTTAGACAAGCTGTTAGCTATTAGTTAAGTTAACCATCAGCAACGGATAACAGTAAAAACGCTATAGCTTGATTGGGTGTGTGGACGTGTCAAACCAGAGTAAAAAGTTCTATTTTTCTCCTTTGTTGGGGATCATTCTGACAACAACAACGGTATGGGTAGCAGATAAGCCTATTAGGGGCCAAAATGTGCCATCAGTCGCTAGTATCAAAGACCCAGAAAAGACCACTTTTGAGTTTCTGGACTATTCGACCACAGAATTAGGGGTCGAGGATTCATCAAGAAAGGTGAATGCTTATCCCCATGTTTCTGCTATAAAACAAGCAATACAGTCTGATGAGAAATCTTCAGATTCTTCCATACAGTCGATCAAAGAACAAGCAGCAATAGAGTTCGATAACTCTATCATCTCAGATCCCTGGTTAGATGAGTCCTCAGATACAGTTGAGTCATATCCTAAAGTTTCCACCCTAAAAGAAACAATAGCCACCCCTGAGACGAATTTAAAAGCTTCTGGGGAGTCCAATAATTCTGTCATCTCAAATCCTCAGTTAAACGAGTCCTCAGATACAGTTGAGTCATATTCTAAAGTTTCTACTCTAAAAGAAACCGCAGCTACCCCTGAGACGACTTCAAAGCCTTCTGTAGAGTCCAATGATTCTGTTAACTCAGATATTCAGTTAAACAAGTCCTCAGACAGAGTTGAGTCATATCCTAAAGTTTTTACATCTGAGACTCTATCCGAATCAGACACACCCATTTTACAAGAACAGACAGCGTTAACAACGGCGAACTCTTTTGGGGATGAATCTTTATCACCAACCAATTTAGACAAAGCGATCGCAGCCGAATCAACCGCAGAACAAGAAACGGCACAAGAAACAATTCCTTCCCCTGAAATCCCTTCCCCTGAGATGGAAGACTTACCAGACACGGAACCTCCAGTGGTTCCTGTTCCTGAGACCATTCCTCCCCCTGAAACTGACGCAGAAGAAACAGAAACCACAGGGGAAGAACCCCGAGTATTAGTGGTTGAAGTGGTGGTTGAAGGGGCTGGACCAGAATTAGAAGATTTGGTTTACAACACTATTCAAACCCGGCCTGGTCGAACGGCTACCCGTTCTCAACTTCAAGAAGATGTTAACGCCATTTATGCCACCGGTTATTTTGCTAACGTTGAAGTCACACCGGCCGACACACCTTTAGGGGTAAGAATTAGTTACAACGTAGAAGTTAACCCCATTTTAGAAGAAGTGGTTGTCAACACTGTTCCGGACATAGAAGATCAACGGGCGTTACCCCCTGAAAAAGTCCAAGAAATTTTTGGCGATCAATACGGCGAAATCCTCAACCTTCGAGAACTTCAAGAGGGAGTCAGAGAAATTAATGAATGGTATGCCGAACAGGGATTTGACTTAGCACAAGTGATCGGTTCTCCAGAAGTTAGCGAAGATGGAATTGTTACTTTAGTCATCGCTGAAGGGGTAATAGAAGATGTTCAGGTTCGTTTCTTTGATGCTGAAGACGAACCCGTAGACGGAAGAACCCGTGATTTTATTGTTACCAGGGAAATGAAATTAGATCCTGGGGATGTCTTTAACCGTAAGACCGCACAACAGGATTTACAACGGATTTTCGGTTTAGGACTGTTTGAAGATGTACGGATTTCCTTTAGTCCAGGGGAAGACCCCAGAGAAGTCATTGTTAACGTCGATGTGGTCGAAGGAAATACCGGATCATTGGCCGCAGGGACAGGGATTAGTTCTAGTAGTGGACTATTTGGAACCGTTAGTTATCAAGAACAGAATTTAGGAGGAAACGCCCAAACCCTTGGCGGTGAAGTCCAAGTCGGAGAACGAGAATTACTCCTCGATGTCAGTTTTACTGATCCTTGGATTGCAGGTGATCCTTATCGTACCGCCTATACGGTTAACGCATTCCGTCGTCGGACTATCTCTTTAGTATTTGATGGGGATGACTCTTCTATTAGAACTCTGGATGGCTTTGACAGTCCTAGGGTGATTCGGACAGGGGGAGGCGTTTCTTTTGCCCGTCCCTTAGCTGAAGATCCTTTTACTAAACCAGACTGGCGACTGACTGCGGGGATTAATTATCAACGGGTACTGATCGAAAACGCGGACGGAGATATTTCTCCCCTCTCTGCTCCTATCAATGGCTTTCCCTCACAGCCCTTATCGTTTAGTGATTCGGGACGGGATGACTTACTAACCCTCAGTTTTGCTGCAGCCCAAGATTTTCGCAATAATCCTTTACGTCCTACCAGTGGTTATGTGGTTCGCTTGGGAGTAGAACAAACCCTACCCGTGGGTTCAGGAAGTATCGCCTTCACCCGTTTACGAGGAAATTATAGTTATTATATTCCCGTCGATTTCATCGATTTAGGATTTATTGAAGAAGATCAACCTAAACCCCAAGCCTTAGCGTTTAATGTACAAGCAGGAACCGTTTTAGAAGATTTACCCCCTTACGAAGCGTTTGTCATTGGGGGTAGTAACTCAGTGCGAGGTTACGCCGAGGGGGAACTGGGTAATGGACGGAGTTATTTTCAGGCTACGGCAGAATATCGATTTCCTATTATTCCTGCGGTTGGGGCTGCGGTTTTCTTTGATTACGGTACTACTATTAAATCTCAACGGTCTGTTCGGGGGATTCCTGGAGTGGTACGGGGCTTACCGAGTGATGGTTATGGTTATGGTATTGGGGTGAGAATTCAATCCCCTGTCGGACCAATTCGGGTTGATTATGGAATTAATGATGAAGGAGATTCTCGTATTCACTTTGGAATTGGAGAGAGATTTTAATATTGCTAAAAAAAATCAAAAGTAACATTTTGTTGAATTAATTATTAAACCGTCAAAAACATTGATATTTTGTTAATTTTGAAATTATTTTGTCTATGTTTTTCACCTAATAGAATGAACTGATTAGATGAAGACTTATAACAAATCAAGCCTTTATAATGCCATTATCGACGGATTAAATCTAGGTGAAATTTAGGTTTTGGCTAGGTAAAACACTTATTACTTTAGTTAGAATAAAATCCCTATACCAGTGATTTGATTTCTAGCTTCTCAGACCACTCATTCTTCATACAATTTATCATGAAACATCTTATCCTTGGTGGCTTATCTTCTGCTTTATTAGCTACAGTTGTCACTCCTGTGATGGCTTCTGAAGAAGTTGCAGCCGTTAGCGATTATCCGACGCAAGCTACCTCTACTTTATTGGCAACAACTTTAGTAGAATTGGCTTATCAAGGCTATTTTTCGGATTTCGGAATTCCTGGCCACGTAAGTTTTATTCATGCTGTAGCGGCCAATAAAATTGATGCAGAAACCCTCATCGAAAGTGCGATTGCAAAAGGAAGACTTAACAATAATGCTCTATCTAATCAAGAGTATATTTCCGTTGTGGATACTGCATTACATGACGTTGCTTTTCCGTAATTCTGTTAAAAAAGCCGTCAGCCGTCAGCTTTTAAGTTCTTTAGTGTGTAATTCGCAGAATTACACACTCGCTTTTTTAGGCTGATAGCTGATAGCTGATAGCTAGTTAAACTGATTCTGTCCGTAAATCTTCAATCAACTGGGCTAACTGGTCACTATTGGCCTGATAAACTTCCCCACAAAATTCACAAGTGGCTTCAGCACCATCATCCTTTTCAATCATATCTTGTAATTCAGCTTCTCCTAATAATTTCAAAGCACCTAGAACCCGACTAAAAGAACAACGACAATCAAATCGCAACATCTGAACTTCAGGAAAAATAACTAAGCCTAAATCTCCTAATAATTCATTTAAAATATCGGGTAAGGTTTTTCCGTCTCTTAATAAAGGGGTAAACCCTGAAAGCTTACCGATACGAGATTCTAAGGTCGCCACTAATTGCTCATCTCTAGCTGCTTTGGGCATTACTTGTAACAGTAAACCACCCGCGGCTGTCACTCCTTGCGCCCCCACAAACACCCCTAATAACAACGCTGAAGGGGTTTGTTCAGAGGTCACTAAATAATGGCTGACATCCTCCCCGATTTCCCCTGAGATTAACTCTACGGTACTAGAGTAGGGATAACCATACCCCAAGTCTCGCACTACATAGAGAAACCCCTCTGGACCGACGGCACCCCCCACATCTAATTTACCAAAAGGATTGGGAGGGAGTTCGATACTGGGGTTGGCAACATAACCCCTTACGGTTCCGTCTAATCCTGCATCCACTAATAAGCCCCCTAGTGGGCCGTTTCCTTTAATGCGAATGTTGACACGGGACCCTTCTTTTTTCATGCTAGAAGCCAGTAATAAACCAGCTGACATGGTACGTCCCAGGGCCGCAGTGGCGACATAGGAAAGTTGATGTCTTTGTCTTGCTTCTTCTGTGAGTCGGGTAGAAATTAAACTAACCGCCCGAATACCCCCATCGGCTGCTGTTGCGCGTATAAGTTGATCCGCCATGAAAACCCTTACATTTCTTGATATATTTTTTCTTATCTTAATCAAACTGTACAATATCAAACAAACGGTTCTAGTGTATTAACGTGGCCAAAGTTACTTTACAAGATATCAACAAAAGTTTTCCTCAACGAGGGGGAAAGTCCAAAGGGGATGTGGTCAAGATTTTACATCATATTGACCTAGACATCAAAGATGGGGAATTTATGGTGTTAGTCGGTCCGTCGGGTTGCGGAAAAAGCACCCTTTTACGGATGATTGCTGGACTCGAAACCGCTACATCAGGCCAGATTTTGGTAGGGGAAAAAAATGTTACCCAGTTACCCCCGAAACAGCGAGACATTGCTATGGTGTTTCAAAATTATGCTCTTTATCCCCATCTTAATGTTTACGATAATATTGCCTTTGGTTTACGTCGTATGACTCAAGGAATACAAGATGGGAATAAGTCGGCTTTACCAGGGGAACTAGACAAAAGTTTAACGAGTTTAACTAAGGCATTTCCTAAACAATTTCGTTACCATTCAGCAACAGAAACAAGTATTAATCAAAAAGTTCAAGACGTTGCCCAATTATTACAATTAGAATCTTTATTAAATCGCTTACCCAAAGATTTATCAGGAGGACAAAAACAACGGGTCGCTTTAGGACGAGCGATCGCTAGAAATCCTCAAGTTTTTTTGATGGATGAACCCATGTCTAATTTAGATGCAGCTTTACGGGCGGAAACTCGTTCTCAAATTGTTCAATTACAGCGAAAACTGGGAATTACAACTATTTACGTCACTCACGATCAAATAGAGGCGATGACAATGGGTGAGCGCATTGCTGTTATGAATCAAGGAAAAATTCAACAGGTGGCTTCTCCTTTAAAATTGTATCATCATCCTGCTAATTGTTTTGTAGCAGGCTTTATTGGAACCCCATCAATGAACTTTTTACCAGTCAATATTGAATATCCTCTGCAAATTAGTCACCGTCAATTTAGTTTTATTATTCCTCCTAGTTGGAAACCTGCTTTACAAAAAAATAATAAAAAATCGGCTATTTTAGGGATTCGTCCTGAACATATTACCGTAGGAACTTCCAGTACAGAAAATTTACAAGTTCAAGTCAACTTAGTTGAAAATTTAGGGAACGAAATTTATTTATTTACAGAAACATTAGATGAAAACTCTTCTCAAATTATTGTTCGTATTTCAGGAGAAAAGTCAGTCGAAATAGGTGAAAAAATATGGTTATCTTTTAATCAAGAGAAAATTCATCTTTTTGATAGTGAAACCGAACAATCTTTATTATAGTATTTCTCATACTCGTGAGGCACATAGGTGATCTCGAAGAGATCCGCGCTTACTTCGTTCCTCTAGGCTTCGCCCCTCTTCGAGTCCGAGTTCGCGGTGCGCTTTGAGGCAATAGGTAATAGCAAGAAATTAAAAATGTGTCTTATCATAGTAAAAAATGCTATATAAACAATAAATCACTAATTATCAAAACATAGTTTTAAGTAAATTATCTTCATAATTATGTCTAAATCAAACAAATTAAAACGACTAAGTGGTAATCTTTTGTTAGGATTAGGAGGGGCAATTTTTGCTTTAATAATTGGAGAAATTGCCCTAAGAATAATGGGAATTGCTTACCCTAGTTTTTATCAAGCTGATCCCCATCGTGGCCATGCTTTAATTCCAGGTGTATCGGGGTGGTGGAAACATGAAGGAAAGGGATGGGTATCGGTTAATAAAGATGGATTAAGAGATAAAAATTATACTAAAGAAAAGCCTGAAAATACCTTTAGAATTGCTGTTATTGGTGACTCATTTGCTGAAGCAATACAAGTTAATGCAGAGGATACTTTTTGGTCGCTAATGGAAAATAAATTACCTCAATGTCGAAAGTTTCAGAATGAAAACGTTGAAGTTATTAATTTTGGGGTAGGTGACTATGGTACAGCACAAGAATACATGACTTTAAAACATCATGTTAGTCAATATTCTCCTGATTTAGTCGTCTTAGCAGTGTTTACCGGTAACGATATTATTAACAACTCGAAAACCTTAAGTCCTGATGATAGATTTAGTCCCTTTTTAATTAAAAAAGAAGGAAAATATGTCTTAGATTTGTCCTTTAAGGAAACAGAAACTTACCAATGGCGTAATAGTTTTACAAGAAAAGCAATTTTTTCTACAATTAATAATTCTCGTATTTTACAACTCCTCAATGAAACAAGAGTCGCAATTAAAAAAAATCGTCAATTATTAGGAGCTGAAACAGAAAGTCAAAGTCAAGACATACTTCAGTATCTTGATTTTACGCCAGAACTCTACAAAAATACTGATCCCAATTGGAAAGAAGCATGGAATATTACAGAGGAGTTAATTAAATTGATTCAACAAGAAACAAAATCAATTAATTCAGATTTATTAGTGGTAACATTAAGTAATCCTGCTCAAGTTTATCCTGATGCTGCTTATCGAGAACAATATTTTGAGCAAGCAGAAGTCAAAGATCCTTTTTATCCAGATAAACGTATTATAAATTTAGGAAAACAACAAGGATTTGAAGTGCTAAGTTTAGCCCCTTTATTTGAATCTTATGCTGATGAAAATAACACCTTTTTGCACGGGTTTGAGAACACTGTCGTGGGTAGTGGTCACTGGAATGAATCGGGTCATCAATTAGCTGGTGAAATCATCAGCAAAAAAATTTGTACAACGGAGGACTAAAGATTATGATCAAATTAGTGACAAAACTTATTTATCGTTATAATCTCAAACATAAGTAAATGTTACTAATTCATACTTTAATCCTTAATGTGTCATAGATGAATAGTAAAGTTGATCTTCGTGATCCCCGTGTCGAAAATTCCTTTGCAAGATAAAGCCAAATGGATATAACATAGTTCAAAGTATTTTATAAAAAGAAGATAAACACAACTTAATCGATGATGTTGTCTGTTAACAATCAAAATTTTGCTCACGTTGTTCTCGAATCCCCTAACCCTGTCCTGGTCAACTTCTGGGCCCCCTGGTGTGGGTTATGTCTATTAATTAATCCCTTTCTCCAGAAAATCCAAAGCGAATGGGATGGTCCGTTGGAAGTGGTAAGTATTAATGCTGATCAAAATTTTCAATTAGCTAATACTTATCGCTTAAAAAATTTACCCACTTTAATTCTGTTTAATGAGGGGAAGGTGATTCACCGTATCGAAGAAATAAAAGGGAGAGATGAACTGGTACAACAGTTACATGGCGTTAAAATGAATAGTTTGCCTAAATCAGCATAACATTTGACCTAAAAATTTTTGCAGAATGTCCCCACTATTGTTAACGGGGACACATTTTAGTTGTGAGTCATGCGGTTAAAAAAAAGCTTAATTCTATTCCAGAAAACCTACCCAATCTTATCTAATCTTGTTCATATTAGTAGTAGGGATCAACAGCGGTCGCCCCTTACTGAACAAATAATTAAGTTTTTTTTGTTTTTATAAAGATTAAAAATAAGTTGATGGTTTATATTGTTTAGATTGTTATTTTAAAAAGTTTTGATCACTTTTTCTACGAAATAAATACGTAAATTATCTGTTTACTCTACATTATTAATGAGAGAATTTATATTAGTATTCTCACTGCTATTAACCTGATTACTTGAGTGTTTGAACTTTACTTTATAATAAAAATAGAAGGAAAATAACCATCAAGATATTGACCTAATCTATTAATCAATGAACATACTACTTGTTGACGACGAAGCGGAATTAACTGAACCTCTTTATCATGTCTTATCCCATGAAGGTTATGACGTAGATGTGGCTGATGATGGGCAACAAGGCTATGAATTAGCTTTACAAAATAATTATGATCTATTAATATTAGATTGGATGTTACCTGGTAAGCCAGGCCTATCTATTTGCCAAGAATTGCGATCGCAAGGTCAAAATACTCCAGTCTTGTTCCTCACCGCTAAAGACACCTTAGATGATCGGGTAATGGGGTTAGATGCTGGCGCGGACGACTATTTAGTGAAACCTTTTGAACTAAGGGAATTGATGGCCCGAGTCAGGGCATTATTACGACGTTTTCCTAGTGTAGAGGGGACTGGGACAAGTCGGTTAAAAATAGCAGACTTAGAGTTAGATCCAGAAAACCAAGTGGCTTATCGTCAAGGTAGAATGGTCAGTTTATCGGATAAAGAGGTGAAATTGCTGACCTATTTTATGCAACATCCCCAGCAATTATTGACCCATGAGCAAATCTATCAGTTTTTGTGGGAAGAACCCGAAAAACCCAATAGTAACGTCTTAGCTGCCTTAATTCGTTTACTGAGGCGCAAAATAGAAGAAGAAGGCCCTTTGATCCATACAGTCTACGGGAAAGGCTATCGGTTTGGAGAATGATAATTCTTTTAGGATATAAAAATTTGCTAGAGAAATGTAGGCAAAATTAATATTTTGTAATAAGATGAAAAAAATCTATGGAATTGTAGTACCTAATACAATAGGGGGTGAGGTATATGAAAGGAAAGGAAAAAAATTCCAACCCCACAGTGGTGGACTTAACCCAAGACATACTACTTCGTACTACTATCCCTTTAGACAACCATGCGGCCTTAAGATCAGGATTTGTAGGTTATCCGATCAATCCTCGCTGGAGTGTCAGTAAGGTTCGTGCTTGGAAAACCGGTCGTCAGTTGCGTCAAGCACTACAAGAAGGAGAACTAATGATTCGCTCATCAGATTCGATGTTAGTTCCCATTGATAAAGAACAAGAAGGGATATCAGTGTGTCAAATACCCACTCAACCGTATAAGTGGATGTCCTGCGCGGAATGGGTAAAACAACTGTTTATAACGTATCAAACCGTGTAATCGATGAGGTGGAATTTTCCACCTCTTATTATTTGGCAAACGTTAGAATATTTCTTCTTCTTGATAAGTCAGAGATTACTCCGCCGTACAACGACGGAGTAATCTCTGACCGTTGGTCAAAATTGTACAATCAGAGGTAGGATAAGCAGCACAAGTAAGGACATAACCAGCATCCACTAAAGGATACCCTAAAAATTGAATGGCTTGGGCGGTTTGTTCGACAGTTCCCTCCATCACTTTTCCAGTACAAACAGTACAAGCTGCAGCACAACAACAAGCAGGAAGATCAATACCATCTTGTTTAGCTTGATCTAGAATGATTTGATCCGATGCAACTTTAATCGTTCTTTGGGTTTGATTTTTAGGGTTAACAAGGGTGACGGAAAATTCTTCTTGGTGACTGTTCATCTTAAGTTAAAATCCTCAATTGAGATGGAAAAATCATAGGGTTTACCTATCTATTACCAGTGTTCCCCAAATAAGGGATCAATTTAACATTGAACGTCAAAAAGTATGAAGTTTTCTTGTTTTAACTCACGGTTTCTGCTAATTGATGCTGTTTCCACAACTGTTGATAAAGACCGGGTTGATTAACTAAACTTTGATGGGTTCCTATCTGTAAAATTCTCCCATGATCCATAACAAAAATGCGATCGGTTTGTGCAGCAGCAGACAGTTGATGGGAAATAAAAATGATCGTTCTTTGTCTATTTTGAGAAAGCCTACTTAGAATATTAGTCGCTGTTTTATTATCCACACTAGAAAGAGAATCATCTAATATTAATACAGGAGAATTCATTAATAAAGCTCTAGCTAATGCGCTGCGTTGACGTTGACCTCCTGATAAGGTAATCCCTCTTTCTCCAACGATAGTTTCATACTGTTGAGGAAAGTTAAAAATCTCTTCGTGAATTTGTGCTTGTTTAGTTGCATTTTCGACTTCAAAAGGTTCTTTTAAGGGATCACCATAACGGACATTGTTTAAAATAGTGGTGCTAAACAAAAAGCTGTCTTGGGGAACATAAGCAATGGCTTGCCGTAGGATTTCTAGGTCTAATTTTGTGATATCGTAACCATCTAAAAAAAGCTGTCCTTTATCAATATCTAACAAACGGGGCAAACTATTAGCTAGGGTTGTTTTTCCCGAACCAATAGGGCCAACAACGGCAATAATTTCCCCTGGTTCAATGATGAAGTTAATATCTTTAATTGCAGGTTTTTCTTCTCCAGGATAGGTGTAGGTTAAATTTTGGGCAGTAATTTTTCCTTGAATTGAATCTATTGGTAAAACTAGACTATCCTCTGAGTTTTGAATTTTTGGCTCTGTTTGAAAGATAGCTTGGACTCGATCAACACTAACTTCTCCCCGTTGATAGGCTGTAATCGTAAACCCTAATAAAGCAGTAGGGAAAACTAATCTTTCTACTAATATCAGTAACGCCACAAAATCCCCAATACTAATAATGCCTTGATTAATGGCTGATGTACCAAAGGCTAACAGTAATAGAAGACTGATATAGGATAATGCTTCAATTAAGGGAAATAATAAATTACGAGTTCTGGCAAGTTTTAAATTGGCTTTGAGAAGCTGATGATTTTTATCAGAAAAAGCTCGTCTTTCATTCTCTTCTTGAGCATAAATTTTAATCAAAGCAATGCCACTCATATCTTCTTGAATGAGTTGACTAACCTCAGAGAGTTTTTCTTGTACGTCTAACTGTTGTTTTTGTAATTTTCGGCTAAATACTTGTACCGTAATTAACATTAAGGGATAAACGGCCACAGCTAATAAACTTAACCGTACATTAATGGCTAACATGGCAGGGAGAGTTAGTCCGTAGGCAAAAATAGTATTCGCTAAACTGAGTAAAGCAAACCCCACCAAACGACGAATATTGTCCACATCACTCGTCGCACGGTTAATTAGGTCTCCCGATGTATTTCTGGAAAAATAAGCCGGTTCTAGGGTCAATAAATGCTCAAAGATGCCTTGTTTTAAACTAAACTCCACATCCCGTCCTACTCCAAAAATAAAGAGACGGGATGCCATCCGAATTCCCCAAGAAATTGAAGCTAAAATAAAGATAAGAATAACAGCCCGTAATATATCATCGAAACTAAAAGCTTGTCTCAGATTATCAATGCTGTCTCGAATTAACAGGGGAATATAGACCCCTAACCCATTCACCACCAGCAACGCTACCATACCATAGGTAATAACGCGCCAATGGGGACGGAGATAGGTGCCTAATTGTCGGATTCTTGCAAGTGCCATGAAGTCAGTAATTTATATTTGATAAGGAGCAACAAGTGTTGGCTAAATTGTGATAACTTTCTTAAGAGACTTATTATATCTTAATAAACGATAGCTGTTCTTCAGGGAGTACGGGGTTATGAATTTACAAGAGTTTTGTTTATTGTTGTTTTCGGTGCTAACCAGTGCTATGGGGCAATTATTCCTGAAAATGGGAGCCACTAAGTTAGGAAAGGTGGACAGTGGTAACGCAGTCAGTCATATTTTGAATATTGTCTTGACCCCAGAATTGATGTTAGGACTCTCTTGTTATGGGTTAGGTGCGATCGCTTATATTCTCCTACTCACCAGTGTTAATTTGAGCGTTGCGGGTCCTTCTGCGTCGATTATTTATGTTTTTTCTGTTTTAATTGGTTATTTCGTCTTTAAAGAAACAATCCCCATTCATCGCGCCTTTGGCTTAGGTTTTATTGTCTGTGGCGTTATTTTGGTGGTTTGGAAAGGAAATTAAGAGAAGTTTTGCTGTACTACTTGCCAAGTCGTAGAAAGTTGTGCTACGATAGTTAATCGTTGAGAAAAACAAGGGCTTGTAGCTTAGTGGATTAGAGCGTGTGGCTACGGACCACAAGGTCGGGGGTTCGAGTCCCTCCAAGCCCGTTAAAATTGAAAAATATGAGTAATATTCGAGTTATTTCGACAGATAACGCTCCTGCTCCTGTGGGTCCTTACAATCAGGCGATCGCAGCACAAGGGCAATTATTATTTATTTCTGGACAAATACCGTTAGACCCGAAAACGGGGCAACTGGTTGGAGACGATGATATTAGTCAACAAACCCAACAAGTGATGAAGAATATAGAAGCGGTATTAAAAGCAGCCGGGGCAAGTTGGCAAAGTGTGGTAAAAACCACTGTTTTCTTGAGCAATTTAGAAAATTTTGCCCCTATGAATCAAGTTTATGCCCAATATTTCCCAGAAGCGACCGCACCGGCTCGAGCTTGCGTAGAAGTATCCCGTCTTCCGAAGGATGTTTTAGTCGAGATTGAATGTATTGCGGTCATTTCTTAGGTTAGACAGTTAGGGTTAAATTAAGTCAAACTGATGGCAAATGACCCCACACACCGCAGCTAACACGGTAATCCCCAGAGCAAGAAACGGGTTTTGGCCTTGAGCAACTGCAAAGGAAGTAACGATACCTGCACCTAAACCAGCAGTTAAAGCAGCACTGACGTAGTCTTTGTCTGTGTTTTTCTTATACATAAATTTTGCTCGATCGTTTGACACAATATTTTTAACGTTGGTCAAACGTAACATTCTCTCGGCCTAAAGAGTGAGAAAATACGTCGAATTGCAATCAAGCTTTAAATTTAGCCATATTTCTTAACAATTGCTGACCATAGAAAATTTTCTATTTTAGAACGGATGTAATTATAACGGTAATGGTTGCGCTGGCAATTAAAGTAAAAGCAAGTTGCACAACCCATTGTGTTGCTTGTCGATAGTCAGAAAAACGTTCATCAAACCGTTTCATTTCTGAGGATATGGTTTCAACATCAGAGGATAAATGTTCAACATCTGCTACGAGTTTATCCAATTTTTGAATGACATCGGTTAAAGTGGGTTCAGGTTTGGGGGTTGTGGTCATTATTTTTTTCTACTCTTAAAATTCTCTTATTTCTTTTATTATATGGCAAAATTTAGGGACATAATTGATTACGTCCCTGTTGTTTAATTCAAGTTATTCAAAGGTTCAAAAAGTTACAAATAAGCAACTTTTTTTAAGATTTGATAGCTTTTATCAGCAAAACCTTTTATCTTTTCTTTAGTTCCATTCACTGTTGATTTTCTAAGATTATCCCAAGTTAATTCTTGATCAGATTTTCGCCAATATTCAACAGCTTTCCAACTAGCATTGATTTGAGTTGTGCTACTTCCTACTTGTTTCATAAGTGTAGATAGTTTTTCATAAGTTGTGTCAACTAAATTAATCTTACTTAATTCTAAGATTTGATCATCAATTTTCTTTTGTTGTTCTTGTAACTCATATTTAGCTTTTGTTAGGTATTGTATGGCTTCTTCTTTACTCTTAGTTTCAGATTCAGAAATAATACTTTCTAGCTGTTTTCTGAGTAATTTTTTTAGCCCTTTTGCTGTGTTTATTTCCATGAGAGATTCTAATTTTTCATGGATTTGATTAATGTCTTTATGTACAGAATTTAACTTATTATAGTTATCATTTGCTGTACAAACTGTTTGAATAGTATCATCTTCATTTAATAAAGATTTTCTGAGAAATTTTATCTGTTGCCTAATTAATTCTTGTTGCTCATCTTCAATTACAAATGCAGCAATCATTTCTCCTTTCTTGGGATCTATTTCACTTGCTTTTACTGCTGCATAATATTCGATTTCTCCATAGATTAACTCATAAGAATCAAAACCTAGCTTTTTGACAAATAAAGGATTTACAATCCCTCCAGATTCTAAAATAATATTAGCTAATCTATTAACAATATCTTCATGCTTTTTGATGTCAGAATACGGAATAGAACATTGGATAGTATCAACATCCATTAAGAAAAAATCCATAATAATTAAGCTCCTATTTTTTCTAAAACTTCAATAGCTAATGATTCAAACTCAGCAGCAGATGTGTTAGCAGAAGATACACTATCTGCATAATCAAAAATAGATTTAGGTGCAGGTATTTCTAACTCTCCTACTGGTATTGTTTGATTAATACATTGAGATAAAGCTACTCTTTCTGAAATCATATTTTCCATAACAGGAAAATTATAACGATCAGAAATAACTTGTCTTTGTTGAGGAAATCTATGCTTAAGAAATTGATGATGAGTAGAAATTTTAGAAGGTAAAACACCCATTATTTTTACAGGAGGTTTACCTAAAGTATCTCGATTGTCATTAATTGGCCCTTCTAAAAAGTTTTTAACACTTAGTAAACCTTGATTAGAAAATGGTTTTAAATCAGAAGGAACAATAATATAATCAGAAGCAGTTAAAGCTGACTCTGCATATAAATCTAAAGAAGGAGGAGTATCTATAATAACAAGATCATATTCTTGTTTAACTAATTCTAATTTTTTGACTAATCTAGAACGACTTGATGCATATCTTGCTAATTCATTTTGTTTATCAATTAGCATAATATGTGAAGGAATAACATCAATTTCTTTTTTATTAAATCCTTGAGACTTTCTAACAATGTCAGAAATTGAATTCACTTTACTCTCAAGTAAATGAAAAACATTCTTATCTTTTAAATCATCATCATCATCAAACTGAAATTTAATTAAACCAGTAGCAAATGTTGTGTTTGCTTGAGCATCAATATCAATTAATAAAACTCGTTTTCCTTGGTTACTAAAAGCAGCAGCTAAATTAGTCGCTACAGTGGTTTTTCCGACACCACCTTTGTGATGGTAAATAGCAATAACTTTCATGGGTAATTTTTTGAACTCCTTAATAGAGGGTTGAGAAACTTGAGGGACAGAAAGAGGTTGAGAAGTAGAGAATTTTGCGCTTAAACTCTCCTTACCAATCAAAGAATTAATTTTGTCAATATTGTTAGCAATGTTTTCTCCTTGACAATAAAAGATAAACTTTAACTTATCCTTTTCTCGTTGGTAAATACGAAATTCTTTACCATTGGTTAACACTCCATAAAAACTTTTGGTTTTCATCAAATAATGTCCCAAACGACGCACATGATGATCTAAATTTTCTTGAGGGTGTTTCGCTTCGATGACAACACAAGAAGAAAGATTTTTTATTTTTTTAGAAGCAATAGTCAAAAAGTCTAAACGAATATTGCCATAAATAACTTCTTGATACCAATTATCAGGAGAATAACCTAATTTTGGGAGTAAATATTGAACAATTAGCTTACTCTCTACTTCCCTTTCATTACGACAGGATTTAGGATGAAATTGCAATGGACTATTTCCTCAATAACACAAGATAGAGGATAAAATTGAATAAGAATGAAGGTTGGGAACAAGTAAAAGTAGAATCAACTACTTTTGAATAGCTTACACTATCTATTATCTTTAAGTATATACTTAATGAGCAACAGTAAAATTTCTGAAAAATTAGATTATATTTATTGTTTAATTTGCAACTTAAGTAAGATTACTGAGTTAATTGTAAAAATAGTTTAACATTATAGTTTTAAGTCTTTTGTTTTAATAGTTTTTGTTGCAGTTCATTCATAATTTAATCCCTTCTTTCTTGATATTGCGATAAAAAGCACTGTTTTCTTTTTCCCATTGCTCAACTGTAGTAAAACAGCAAACAATCAATTTATTATTCTCTAAATATAAATCACTGATAAACTGACTAATTTTTTTTATTTCTTTATAATAGTTAAAATCTCTATTTAAAATAATTAAAATGTCAATATCAGAATCTTTTTTTTGCTTCTTGTCTAGCTTGCGAACCAAATAAAATAACATTCTCTAAGTCGTTTGCGTATAGAGAGTTTAAATAACGATTGATTTTGCTTAAAATTTTTTGTAGTTGACTTGTTAATATAGTTTGAGATTTAATCACTTTTTTGCTAAAAAAATAATATTACTTTTAGTTGATAATAATTAATTAGCTTATCAAAGCTATCCATCCTTATTATAACTTTGTAGGAGTGTAATATTATTAAGCCCTCACCCCAGTTAATTGTAAAATTTTTGTTATCTTTTCATCTTTTTGAGGCTAAGAACGAAGGACAATAGAAACATTGCCAGAGCCATAAGGAGAACGCTATAATGTCTGAGAATGCAAGAAGTCGCCTCATTACCCAAGGCAGTCAACGAACCCCTAACCGTGCCATGTTGCGGGCTGTGGGCTTCGGAGATGAGGATTTTAATAAGCCTATCGTTGGGGTAGCCAATGGCTTCAGTACCATTACCCCTTGTAATATGGGGATTAATGACTTAGCCAAACGCGCCGAAGCAGGGATTAAAACCGCCGGTGGTATGCCCCAGATGTTCGGTACAATTACCATCAGTGATGGCATTTCTATGGGTACCGAAGGCATGAAATATTCCCTCGTCTCACGGGATGTCATTGCAGACTCTATTGAAACCGTTTGTAATGGTCAAAGCATGGATGGGGTTATTGCTATTGGTGGATGCGACAAGAATATGCCAGGGGCAATGATAGCCATGGCAAGGATGAATATACCTGCAATTTTTGTCTATGGAGGAACCATTAAACCCGGTCATTACAACGGGGAAGATTTAACGGTAGTAAGTGCCTTTGAAGCGGTAGGCCAACATAGTGCAGGTAAGATAGACGATAGCACATTATTGGCGATTGAGCGCAACGCTTGCCCCGGTGCCGGTTCTTGTGGGGGAATGTTCACCGCAAATACCATGTCTTCCGCGTTTGAAGTGATGGGGATGAGTTTACCTTATTCTTCAACCATGGCGGCAGAAGATGCAGAAAAAGCAGACAGTACAGAAAAGTCAGCTTTTGCTTTAGTTAATGCCATTCGTAACCAGATTTTACCCAGTCAAATTTTAACCCAAAAAGCCTTTGAAAATGCTATTTCTGTGATCATGGCGGTGGGAGGTTCTACTAATGCCGTATTACATCTTTTAGCGATTGCTAATACCATTGGTGTTGACCTAACTTTAGACGATTTTGAAACCATCCGTCAACGGGTTCCGGTACTCTGTGATTTGAAACCATCGGGACGTTATGTTACCGTTAATTTGCATCAAGCGGGTGGTATTCCTCAGGTAATGAAAATGCTATTAAATCATGGATTATTACATGGGGATGCGTTAACTATTTCTGGTGAAACCATAGTAGAAATTTTAGCCGATGTACCGAACCAACCTCCTACTAATCAAGATGTTATTCGGCCTTGGGATAACCCTGTTTATAAAGAGGGACATTTAGCCATTTTAAAAGGTAATTTAGCCTCTGAAGGTGCCGTTGCTAAAATTAGTGGTGTCAAGAATCCGAAAATAACAGGACCGGCGCGAGTTTTTGAGTCAGAAGAGGAATGTTTAGAGGCAATTTTAGCAGGAAAAATTAACGCTGGTGATGTGATTATTGTCCGTTACGAAGGTCCTAGAGGCGGACCAGGAATGCGAGAAATGTTAGCACCAACTTCGGCTATTATTGGTGCCGGTTTAGGTGATTCGGTGGGCTTAATTACCGATGGCCGATTTTCTGGGGGAACCTATGGTTTAGTGGTTGGTCATGTTGCCCCAGAAGCTTATGTCGGCGGTACTATTGGCTTAGTAAAAGAGGGTGATAGTATTACCATTGATGCTAAAGAAAAATTACTTCAAGTCAATGTTTCTGAAGAAGAATTAAAGCAACGTCGGGCTAATTGGAAAGCCCCCGAACCTCGTTATAAAAGAGGAGTGTTAGGAAAGTACGCTAAGTTAGTCTCTTCTAGTAGTTTAGGGGCAGTTACTGACGTGAATTTGTTTTAAGTTTATGGTGGGCAATGCCCACCCTACTTTTTCAATAATAAGGAGATAAAGAAATGAATAATATTGATATCGATAATGATTATTATGGTTGGACACAACAGCAAGCAGAATTATTGAGAACTCAACAAATTAATGCTATTGACTGGCAAAATTTAGCTAACGAAATTGAAGAGATGGGAAGGTCAGAAAAAAGACAGTTAGAAAGTCGTTTAGAGGTGTTAATTATGCACTTACTGAAATGGCAATTTCAGCCTAATTTACGGTCTCGCAGTTGGCAATTAACAATTAAAGAACAACGTTTGCGACTTGATAAATTAATTGCAGAAAATCCCAGTTTAAAACCTAGTTTAGAGATAGCTATTGATAAAGTGTATCCTTTAGCAACATTAAGCGCAGAAAGAGAAACAGGGTTATCAATTTTTCCTGAAACTTGTTCTTATCAATTAACTGATATTTTGTCTTTTGACTTTTTACCAGATTAATAAGTATTACATTCTGTTATTAAGCAGATAAATATTGGCTTTGTTTTTGGGGTAACTGCTGTTTATTTAAAGGTTTAATTTGACTTTCTCTGATTTCTACAGTGATTCCTTCAATGGGAATATCAAACCCTTCTAATTTGTTAGAAGCGATATTATTAAATCAGTCGCCTCAACCTAAAACTATTTTTTTATTGAGATAGTTAAGACAAGAATCTGACGACTTTAGTAAATCTTATCCTGAAAAAGCATGGGATAGTTTCTTTTTCAAGAATGACATCGCACAGAATGGAAAAATAACAACTAATAATGATGATAATCAAAATCAAAGAATTGATTTGAATAATAATTTAATTTTATCTAATGATATTATTAAACAAAATGGAAATAATGGAGATATAGAACAAGATTTACAAACAAAATATCTATCTGAAAATTCTCATAAGGGATCGATATTAAAAGTTGAGATAAATTTAGCAGTTGATTTGAATTTCACAAATTCTCCAAGAGAGTTAAAAAATATTCTTAGTAGATATTCTTATCATTATCTATTTATCATAGTTTCTACTAATAAAGATATTGCTTTACGAGTTATTCAAGATATTGATAATGATTTTGAGATATCTGAAATAGAACTGTTAAGTATATTTAATGCTAAGAGAAAAGAATCACTAAGTAGAAAACCAATTTACAGCAGTTTGCGACTCTATGAAGTACAGTAGCAACCATGAGCAAACCAATTTCTAATGTCGAGTTCTGTAATTACAGCAGTTTGCGACTTTATACAATACAAGAAGTTAATGTGTGAAACCGTAGGATCAGTTTTAGTTGTACTTCAATGACTCGCAAACTGCTGTATCAAAAGAACTTGATGTACAAATTTTTTCCACAACTCATAGTTTAGAAATGATTCAAGCTTTTAGAGATGTTGGAGTTAAAGATTATCCCGATAGTGATGCATATTTTGAACTTAATCGACATTATAAAACCAATAGAATTATTGGAATTAAGCGTGATTTAGACATACTAGATTATGCAATTGAACATGGAAAGGGAGTGAGAGGTGAGTAATATTTTAATCGTTGAAGGTGACACAGATACAATATTTATGGATTTAATAAACAAGGTTTTAAACATATCATGAAAAATGAACGAGATATATAGAACTTTGACCATCCCATTTTAGAAGATTTGAAACTATTTTTAGCCCTATTTGAAACCCTACATACTAATGAAATCACCTTGTTCTTGTTCAATAAAAGATTGTACTTTGTGACGATATTCCCTAATATTAACATCGACCCATTCTCGATCATCACTATTCGCAACAATATGCACAAAGGGTTCTCCTGCGTCGGGTAAAATCAAGATCCAGTTATCATTTTGGGGATTAATAATTTTTACCCCATCAATTAATTCAAGTTGATCAGGATGATGAATTTCCACTAAATAACGCATTAAAGCTCCTTTAACCTTCCAAGGACAGCGTAAAACGTAGGATTTATGACAAATACGCGGTAATTCTGCTTGAATTTGCACCAGCGATCGCCCTTGACTGGCCAACATTTCCAACAGTTTCGCTAAACTAAACATAGCATCAAACCCCGGATGCAACTGGGGAAAGATAAACCCGGTGTCCCCACTTCCTCCCAAAGAAACACTAGGATTCATTTGCGCTGCTTCCATCAATGCAGTAGGATTAGACTTAGTACGAATCACCCTACCATCGTGACGACGGGCGATTTGTTCGACTGCGCTAGATGCTTCTACGGGGACAACCACCGTACTGTGAGGATAAGCAGTAAAAATAGTATTCACCATCAAAGCCGTTAACCATTCTCCCCGTATGGATAGGCCAGATTCATCAACTAAGATAAACTGTTCACCATTAGCCGAAACTTGCGCCCCTAAATTCGCTTTCACCGCTTCAACCACCTGGCCCAGTTGATGGAGTAAGGACTCCCGTTCCTGGGTAGAAACAGTGGTTTGACGTAAACTTGCATTGAGAACAACGGCATCGCAACCAAACTTAGTCAGAAGTTGCGGTAAAATCGCCCCTGACACCCCATAAACGTAGTCAATGACAATTTTCGGGTCACTGTTACTAATACTCTCAAGATCCAGTTGCGTTTCAAAGGTTTCACGATAGGTATCAATCACTTGTGCCGGATAAGACATATTACCGATGTCTGCAATCCCCACCCGTCGTAAATCTTCCTTAAAATACGCCCCTTCAATTTTCTTTTCTTGGGACTTAGTAATATTAATCCCTTGATCGTCCAAAAATTCGATTAAAATATGATCCGTGCGATCCGGATGGGCCCGTAAATGAACTCCACCGGACACTCCTAACTTGGGAGTCATAGTGCGAGAAATAGGAATAGCGGTGGCTTCGAGGTTTTGAATATTAATCCCTACTGACATCAACCCAGAAATCAAAGAACGGCTAATCATGCGAGAAAAACCCCGTTGATCTCGTGATACCACTACTTGCGCCCCTGCTTTGAGGGTTGAACCATAGGCCGCCCCCAACTTCACCGCAAATTCTGGGGTAATATCAATATTAGCCAATCCTGTCACTCCCCGTTGACCGAAGAGATTCCGATTAGCGGTACTACCCCAAATTAAATTTATGTTCAAAATAGCCCCGGATTCGATGCGTTTATTGGGCCAAACTCGGACATTTGAACTTATTTGTGCTTCTTCTCCGAGGATAGATAGTGGACCAATGATCGCCCCTTCTAACACTTGCGATCGCCTATCAATACGGGTTCCTCTGGCGATGACACAAGCAGCCAGATAGGATTCATCCCCAACGGTGACACCATTCCAAATAATCGGCCGTTTTAAGTCTGAACTGGTTCCAATGGTCACGTTATCACCAATGACACACCCTTGTTCAATCATTACCCCTGGACCAATCCGACAGTTATCCCCAATGAGGGCTGGCGGTTCAATTTTGGCTGTGGGATCAATATAAGTATTTTGTCCTAACCACACCCCAGGAGACGCTTCGCGATAAGCAAAGTCAAGGTTAACTTTTTTTTCTAGGGCATCATATTGGGCTTCTCGATAAGCATCCAAATGGCCCACATCACACCAATATCCTTCGGCAATGTAGCCATACATAGCTTCCCCTTTGTCTAAGAGGAGGGGAAATAAATCTTTAGAAAAGTCGCTTTCTTCATTAGGGGGAAGGTATTGCAGCACTTCTGGTTCTAGGATATAGGTTCCTGTGTTAACGGTATCGGAGAAAATTTCGCTAGAAGAAGGTTTTTCAAGGAAACGGATTATTTTCTGCTCTTTATCGGTAATGACAACCCCAAACTCCACCGGGTTCGGAACTCGCTTCAGTACAAGCGTCGCTTTAGATTTTTTTTGACGATGAAAAGCGATCGCTGCTTGTAAGTCAAAATCTGTAATACTATCCCCACTGATCACTAAAAATGTATTGCGTAGAAGATCCTCAACATTTTTCACACAACCTGCCGTGCCTAAAGGTTGCTCATCTTCTACAGCGTAGGTCATTTCCACACCAAACTCGCTGCCATCTTGAAAATAATCCCGCATCATATCAGGAAGATAGTATAAAGTGGCAATAATCTCCGTAATATTATGTCGTCTAAGTAAGTTAATGATATGTTCTGCGATGGGGCGATTTAAGATAGGTACCATAGGCTTAGGTAAATCGCAGGTCAATGGGCGTAACCGAGTTCCCGATCCCCCAGCCATCAGCACTGCACGCATAAATCCTCCTCTATGGTTGATTTTTGTTACTTATTTTTACAATGCAAGCTAAAATCCCTCTTTTCTACCATAGCTTATTTTTGGAGGTTATACCTCTACGCAAAAGGCGAGAAGCAAGAGGCAAAAGGCAAAAGTCAGCTGCCAAAGACTTTCATGGTTTGTGAATATTTTATTTATAATGTGTAGTGCTATAGAGAGTGAGACCAAAAGTTATTTTTCTGACATCTCAGGTAAAAATTTGCCGAGTTTTAGGCTTTTTATCATAAGATCAAAATCTTATGTATTTTTTTTTACATATTTTTACGATACGAATTGTTACAATAAAAAAAAAGGTAAAAAAGAGGAAAATAATATGAGTTTAAAAGAGGGAATATCGCTACGCGAACTCGAATCAATACAAGGAGGAATGGCGCAATTTTACACCCCACAATCCAGTGATGAAACAATGTTAGTGGAAGTTCCTAGCGGAACTATCGACGAACTGTTTGTACACCATTATCAAACTGATCAATTATTAGTGGTTCGGGGTAGCTTTATTTTAGTTGCACTTCACAACAAACAGTACCATTATATCCCTTTAAGTGAATATAATCCTCAAGTGGTAACAATTCCGCCAGGGGTTCCTCATGGGGCGATTAATTTGAGTTCAGAAGGTTGTGTTATGGTTAATGCTGTGTTGCGACATGGGGAATCTCATCCATTAGATTATCGACCCATGAAACCACCTTTTCCTTATAATTTGAAGAAAATCAGTTATCTTTTAGAGGAGCTATATCAACTTAAATTAGAGGTAAAAAATAAAGTTTTACTAGAAGCGTAACGTTTCCTTTTAATTAAATAGTTAACTAATCGGGATAATTAGCAATTATCCCGATACTTTTTCTGATTCAATATTATAAAAACACCTCAGATGTCCAGTTTCCATGAAGTCCATAGGGAATATGATGTTTAAGATGTAGAATTGCGATCGGTTCTTTTTCTAGGTTTTCTCCATCTAAAATAACAATATCAGAACGATGTTTATCACCATCATAAACCACGACTAAAATCCATCCTTGGTCTTCATTAGTTGCATCAGGTTGTGGTACAAAAATCGGTTCCCCGACATATCCTTGTGGTGCAAAAGAATGGACTTGTTTTTCACCTGTTAATAAATCTAGTTTCAAAATAGCTTGTAAGGGTGCATTTCCTTTATCTTTATGTGCCGTTCCTATGAATAAATAACGATAGTTTCTCCCGACATTATTGGGGTGAATATCAGAAAATTCACAACAACGACTTTCTATCATTTCTTTTTCGATAGTTTCCCTTTCTAGATTAATTTTAAACCGCCATATTTGTCCAGGATCTAAAGTATCAAAATCAGTCTCTTTATAATCAGTATCAGGTTTCACTTGAGGAAGAGAATCATAACAAATTGAATCTAAATAGATATCATTATCTTTCTCAAAAGCATTAACATGATGAAAGACAAATCCTGAATTTATTTCCAAAACTTTCATTTTTTCATCAGAAGGATTTCGGGGAATAATAATCAATTTACTGGGTTTTTTGGGATGAAAGTTAACACATTCACCAGCCCCTTTTAACCCTAAAATATAAGGTAAAGGATTGAAGGTAACAGGGTTTTGTAACAAGAGACAATAATGAGGCGTAATGGCAAAATCATGGATAAAAGAAAAGCCAGGAACTGTATGAGAATGACGACGTAATAAGCTACCATCTGAAGCAAATTCATGGATAGTAATTTTACTCGAAAGTCCTGGTTTAATGGAGAAATTAACTAAACAAGGTTGTCCGTTATCTAACTCAGAAGCAGGGTCAAAACGAGGGTGTGCAGAGATAGAATCACCAGGGTTTAATACACCGTCTAAATAATCTATGCCTATGGTTTCTAAAGTTTTAGGATCAAGTCGATAAGGTTCGGCTGCTTCCCAAAGTGCGAGTAATTTTTTACCCCAATAAATGACATTAGTATTAGCAATATTTTTAATTTTAATATCAAACAAATTGTTGATCCATCCGCCGGGTTTCTCAGTGCCAAACACCCCTCTATAGATCATTCTACCTTCTTTTTGTTCTTGTACATAACCTTCTGTACGAACAAAGCGATTACGAAAATGAACTTTTCCATTAGGTAAAAAAGAAACAGCACAAATCATCCCATCTCCGTCGAAAGGATGCTTTAACGGGGTTCCTTGTACTTCTAATAATCCTGGACCGTTTCTAAAGAAAGTACCTTGTAACTCTTCAGGGACTTTACCCTCTATATCTTCGATAAAATAGTCATACTCATTAGGCTGAGATTGATAACCTTGTCGCCATTGCTGAGGGTTATAGGATAAAGTTTGTTGATCTTTGCTAATTAAATTAGTCATGGCTATTGATTGTTTTAACAGGGTTTACTTCTTGTTATTGGTAACAAATTCGGGTAAAACTTCAGGCATCATGCCATCATCAGGAACTGCACCCAAAGGATGGTTTTCATAAGCTTCACCCATATATTTTTGATTTTCTTCTCCCTTTTCTGCTTGAACTTGGGGATCAGTATTAGGCAACCATCCTACTAAGGGTAAAGGTAATAAAGTAGAAAGATTTGTGATAATAACCAGTAACCAAAGATTCTCAAAATTAGTTTCGGTTACGCCTAACCAATGAGTAATTAATGCCCCAAGTTCATGGGATAATAAACCAGCCAAATTAACAATGGACATTAATAAAGCAAAGAGGGTGGCTTCGATGCCTTTGGGGCATAATCTAGCGGATAAAACTAAGATAGGTAAAAAAGCAATTTGACCCGCAACGGTTAAAATCAAACTGTCTCCTAAACTGAACCAATGATCATCAATTCCTAACATTCGGTTTGTATGGGTAACTAACAATAACATGGTCATACCTAAAGCAGCAGAAATGACCACACTCCACCCCAATATATTTCTAAAAGAAACATTTTTAAGGAACTTTTGATAAAGAAATACTCCTAATAATGAAGCAATGCTAGTCACCAGACGAACTCGTCCTAAAAATTCGGGTTCAAACCCTAATTCATTAGTGGTAAAATAGAAGAAAGCAGAGTCAGCATGAGGGGTTGCTTGCCACAGAAAAACAAAGAGAGTCGGTAATAAAATAGATTTCTGTTTAATCGCTTGCCATAACTGTTTAATTTGCTGTTTAACCAACGACTCTTTTTGTTTAGAAACTAACTCATCTTGACTAACAGGTTCTTCTGCAATAAACCAAGCAGCCACACAAACAATAATAGGAAAAATAGCCGTAATTTCAAATACCGTTTCATTACTAAGTTGTTCTAATAACCAACCACTTAAATAAGCCGTAATTAACCCTCCAAAAGCAGACATTCCCCATGTTAAGGATTGTAACGATCCGGCTTGACCTAACGACTCTTTTCTGGCCCTTTCTACCACCAAAGAGTCAACAATCACATCACTAATAGCAACAGAAAGAGAGGTTAACAGTAAAGTAAGACCAGCTAACCAAGCATTTGTTACCATTGTGGCTAACAATATCCAGGATAAACTGCCTAATATTCCTGAAATCACCAGATAAGGACGGCGACGATAGTTAAATATTGGTAAACCGTCCGAAATAAAGCCAAACAGAGGTTTTATGACCCAAGGAATGGCAGCAATACCCGTTAACGCCCCCATTTGTGCCGGGGTTAACCCTAAATCATCCTTAAGGAAGAAACTCACCGCTAAACGGGCTAAACCTAAGACTCCTTGGACAAAATAGACGCTAAGAATAGCAAATAGTTCGGGCGTGGGTTCATTTCCGAATAATAGCGTCTCTTTAAACGTCTTTTTGACTCGTGTGAGGGGGGAAAGGGTTGAACTCATGAAGATAAGTAAAGTTTTGTTACTTTATCTATCATAAGCAATTATTCAGTTATCAGTTATCAGTCATCAGTTATAAATCGTTTCAGTTATTGGGTCGAATTCAGGTTTTTGCAGGGTTGTTTGCGTTTCTCTGGCCTTAAATTCTTGTAATTGCTCTTCAATTTCTTGACGAACAATTTCACGATATTCTAAAAAATGCTCATTGTGAGCGCAAACCGTTAAATAATGTTCCCAAACAGGAGTATTGTGTCTGAGAATGCCAAAGAAATGATGCCAAAATTTCCAACGGGTGTTCCGTTTAAACCCTTGTCGCCAAACTACGATAGCTAAAGCCCTCAAATCAACCCAACTGGGAAACTTAAAAGGTGGATGACATTTAGGTTCGCCTAATTTCAGGAAACAACGATAGGTGCGATCTAAGAAATTTTCTGCATCGTATAATGTCCAAAAGGCTTCGATATATTCTCGGGCAATGTCTTCAATGGGACGAGTGGGAACAAAGTTCATTAAGGTACTTTGGTTAATATCTTGTTTACTATCAACCCGTAACCTTCCTTCTTTTTCTAAACGATGCCATAAAGCCGTATGAGGGAGGGCCTGTAACATTCCGAACATGGCCGTAGGTATGGCTGCCTTTTCCACAAAACGGATAATTCGAGAAGCCGCTCCAGTTTTTTCTCCATCAAACCCAATAATAAAACCAGCCATCGGACGCAAACCGGCACGAATTAACGTATCAATGGTATCCGTTAAAGAGTCACGGGTATTTTGAAACTTTTTCGTTAACTTTAAACTCTCTTCGTCCGGGGTTTCAATGCCTAAAAACACAGCATCAAAATTAGATTCTACCATCAACTCCATTAATTCAGTATCTTGGGCTAGATCAACCGATGCTTCTGTATTAAAACGGAAAGGATATTGATGGTCTTTTTGCCAAACTTTTAATTCTTTGAGTAATAATTTAACATTGCGTTTATTGCCAATAAAATTATCATCCACCATAAATACACCCCGTCGCCATCCCAACTCATAAAGATAGTCCAACTCTTTCAACAGTTGGGTCGGGGTTTTAGTGCGAGGTTTGCGTCCATAGAGAATAATAATGTCACAAAATTCACATTGAAACGGACATCCCCTAGAAAACTGCACCGACATCGAGTCATAAGCATCTAACTCTAATAAATCGTAGCGAGGAATAGGAGTCAAAGTCACATCGGGTTTTTCCTCTGTGCGTATCGTTCCTTGAGTTTCCCCCCGTTGCAACGCCTCGACAAACAAAGGTAAAGTAATTTCTCCTTCATCTAACACTAAAAAGTCTGCCCCAACTGCTTGCACTTCCGAGGGTACAGAAGTCGCATAAGGACCCCCGACAGCAACACATTTACCCCGTAGTTTCGCTTCTTTTATTTGTGCCAATAAATCTACTTTTTGGACAATCATGGCCGAGAAAATGACAATTTCAGCCCAGTCCCATTCTTCTTCGGTTACGTCACGAATATTGCGATCGCACAGTTTAAATTCCCAAGTTTGGGGTAAAATACCAGCAACGGTAATTAATCCTAGGGGTGGTAATAAAACCTTACGATTGACTAACTCTAGGCTTTTATCATAAGACCAAAAAGTGGGCGGAAATACTGGATAAATAAGTAATGCACGCAAGTCCTACACCCCACAATGATTTTTTCGTCTTCACTATAACACTTGTGTAAATTTAAAAATCATAACTCCGAACTCCGAACCTCTAACACCGAATTCACGTTTAACCAATTTTCTAAATCAGTCATACTGCTAAAATCAAGCAGTGCTTCACCGAGGTTTTCTAATTGTTCCAAGGACAGATTTTCGATGGTTTGATGGACTGCTGGAGATAATTCTCCTACTCGTTTCCTTAAAAGACGGAGAATTAGTGATCGGGCTTCTGCTTCTTTTCCTTCTTGCTTAATTTCTCGGTAAACTTGTGTTTCCTTAATGGTAATTCCTAACATTTCTTCTACCTCCTTTTGACTAAGTTGCTCAAATTTGTACATAACGATTGTAATTACCAATTCTATTATGGCTTGTGTGGACGGTTCAGTCCTTTCTTGTCGACTTTTTTGTAATAGATACCTCGCTTCTTGGGGAGTTTGTTCCTCATCTATAATCGTTAAGAGCATGACTGCTATTTCTAACGGTAAGTCTCGAATATTTCCTAATTCATCTAAATAGATTCGATTTACTTGCTCACTATTAAGCAAGGTATCGTAAGGAATCGTATCATTTTGTTCGGTGTTACGGTTAGGATAAATAATGACTACTTTCCAATTGCTAAATCGATTACGATTGCGATAAAAGTATAAGAATAATTCTGCAAATACTCTCTCGTACAATTTTTCATCTTTTTGAAACTGTACTTCGCAAAAATATACGACTCCTGGACTTTCATTTTCTGGCGGTAAAAACACACCATCAATCTCAAATCTCGGTTCTTTTACAGCAACGGAATCAAATCTATAGTCTGAAGCATTTTCTGGTGGATTTGTCAACAGTTCAAACAATAAAGCAGGATAAGTTTGTAAAAAATTGAGTCTCGACGCATAAAGACTGTAACGAAAACAACGTCATAAAAGTTTAACTTTTATTCCCTATGGGTTAGTGTTCACCCTTCAGTGAAATCTGCTAAAATAATGATCCACGCCCCTCAAAAAATCGTGCGTTATTAGGTCAATTAATGACAACGCCTATGCTAAACCCTAATTTAGAAGCAATAGAACTCAATAAAGAAGAGATTGAAAGATACTCTCGCCACATTATCTTGCCAGAAGTGGGGCTAGACGGTCAAAAACGGTTAAAATCTGCCAGTGTTCTCTGTATCGGAACCGGCGGCTTAGGATCTCCCCTTTTACTTTACCTCGCGGCTGCCGGTATTGGACGCATTGGAATTGTTGATTTTGATATTGTTGACAGTTCTAACTTACAACGTCAAATTATTCATGGCACCTCTTGGGTGGGTAAACCTAAGATTCAATCTGCAAAAGACCGCATTCTAGAGATTAATCCAGCTTGTCAGGTAGATTTATACGAAACTCGTTTATCATCTGAAAATGCCCTGAAGATCATGGAACCCTACAACGTGATTGTAGACGGAACTGATAACTTCCCCACTCGTTACCTAACCAATGATGCTTGTGTGTTGTTAAATAAACCTAACGTTTATGGGTCAATTTTCCGCTTTGAAGGCCAAGCAACCGTATTTAACTACGAAGGGGGTCCCAACTACCGCGACTTATATCCCGAACCTCCCCCACCCGGAATGGTTCCCTCCTGTGCAGAAGGGGGTGTTTTAGGGGTATTGCCTGGCATCATTGGCACCATTCAAGCCACCGAAACCATTAAAATCATTTTAGGGGCGAAAAATACCCTCAGTGGCCGTTTATTATTGTACAATGCCTGGGATATGAGTTTTCGGGAACTGAAGCTACGACCGAACCCAGAACGGCCTGTAATTGAAGAATTGATTGATTATCAGCAGTTTTGTGGCATTCCCCAAGCACAAGCAGCCGAAACGGAAGAAAAAGCAGCCATACCTGAAATTAGTGTTAAGGATCTCAAAGAATTAATGGATCACGGAGCTGATGCATTTGTCTTAATTGATGTGCGTAACGTTAATGAATATGAAATTGCCCGTATTCCTGGTTCTGTGTTGGTTCCCTTACCAGATATTGAACAAGGTTCGGGAATCGAGAAGGTGAAAGAATTAGCCAAAGATCACCGTGTTATTGCTCATTGTAAAATGGGAGGGCGATCAGCCAAAGCTTTAAAAATTCTTCAAGATGCTGGAATAGAAGGAACAAACGTAAAAGGAGGGATCGCTGCTTGGAGTCAAGAAGTTGACCCAAATGTTCCTCAATATTAAAACTTAGATTTGTTTCCGTCATGATGAACCTGCTTCTACTGTTTTAGAAGTGGGTTTTTTTTATTAACTATAGAGGATAATAGCGATCATATAAACCTGTGAAATTTCAAGGGCTAAACAGAAATTAAATAAAAAAATAGCGATTGATTAAAATAATAAATCTAAATTCAACAGTATTTTAAGATAGGTATTGCCTCCTTTACCAGTTATAGTTTGTAGTGACGTAGCGATCGCTGATAATCCTTAGTAAACAAAAACTTTTTTTCGTCAAGAGCAGTTTACAAAGTGTCAAAATAGCTTATTAAATAGTTACAAAAAAACTGAATTTTGAGGAGATGAAAAACAAAACAGTTCAAACACTATCAACGAAGTTTAGAGGCTTGTGGAGACTATAATATTTTTTCGTTACACTAATCTCACAGCCCTACCAGATGCTAACGATAACACGCAAATAACCAAAATGTAAATATCAAGCAAAATCAGACAACCAAGACCTGCTCTTGGCGAACCAAGTTCGCCGAGCTTCCTTGGTCAAAATCAGCGAAAAATTTTTAATTGTTAACTTGCGTAAAATTAAGCTTATGTTTTAAAAATAAAATAGAATTAAATAACTAATATAAACAAAAATTATATTTGACAAATATTCTAAGATAAATGAAATCATAAACCATCTTCAGTATTGTCACCTTATGGGAAGAGAAGCATTAATTGAACTTAGAGGGGTTTCTAAATCCTTTGGAAATCAGATTATTTTAGACGAAATTGATCTTACCGTTTATCGAGGAGAAGCCTTAGTTATTATTGGACCATCAGGTACAGGAAAATCCACTATTTTGCGACTAATTGCGGGATTATTACCCCTCGATACCGGAGAAATTTACATCAAAGGAAAACGACGGAAAGGCATCATCGAAGACGGCCATCAACCCATGCGTATTGCCTTCGTATTCCAACAAGCAGCCCTATTTGACTCTCTCACCGTTGACGGTAATGTGGGCTTTTTCCTCTACGAACATTCTAAACTCCCCCGTCCCCGAATTCGGGAATTAGTCGAAGCAAAACTGGCCATGGTAGGGTTACAGGGAATGAGCGATCGCTACCCCTCCCAACTCTCAGGAGGGATGAGAAAACGAGTCAGTTTTGCTCGCGCCCTCATTGCCAACCCAGACGATCCCCTAGACGACCCCGAAATTGTCCTTTACGACGAACCCACTGCTGGTCTTGATCCCATTTCCTCCACCGTCATCGAAGACCTAGTAAGGGACTTACAAAAAGCCCCAGGAGGCTGTGATACTTACGTCATGGTATCCCACCAAGATAGTACCATTCGACGCACCGCCGATCGCGTTATTTTCCTCTACGGGGGCAAAATTCAATGGGAAGGCAAGGTTCACGAAATAGATCGAACCACTAACCCCATTGTCAGACAGTTCTTTAATGCCAATGTCAAAGGGCCCATTAAAGTCATCGATTAACCATAATTGATCACTGAAAACTGGGAACACTCAACTCCGAACACCAATTGATTAAGTTATGGTAAGAGGGGAGTTAATCTACTTAATCTATAAGAGAGACAGTGTGAGGCACAACTATGTTACGAATGCGAACCCTTCAAGAAGGCTCAGTAGGACTGTTTGCCCTATTTGGTTTAATCATATTTGGCGGTTTAGTAGTGTGGCTAAGAGGGGGTATTATCGGGCAGAAAACCTATCAATTTTTCGCTGAGTTTAAAGATGTCAGTGGTTTACAAATTGGGGCCCCTGTTCGTTATCGAGGGGTTGCAGTGGGTAAAATTTTAGGGCTACAACCCAGTAGTAATGGGGTAACGGTTGCTGTAGAAATTTCTTCTGCTCAACTCCGCATCCCCAAAGGTTCGGAAGTCCAGATTAATCGTTACGGTCTTATTGGAGAAGCGTCAGTGGATATTACCCCCTCACGGGAGTTATCTGAGGATGCGTTAAGCATTGATCCCACCAGTGAAGACTGTGAGCAAGCCGGGAAAATTCTCTGTAATAACGATCAAGTGATGGGGAAAACCGGATCACAATTGGTTGAAGCCTTAACCCGTTTAAGTAATGCCTATAGCGATCCTGAGTTTGTCGGTAATATGAATGCAGCCTTGCAAAATGTGGCTAAAGCAGGGGGTAGAGTGGCTACTTTGTCAGAAGAAGTAACCAAGTTATCAAAAGCTGCACGGGGGGAAATTGGAGGGGTTAGTGACGTTCTTCGTAGTGCGGATCAAGCGGCTCAAGATGCGTCTCAATTAATGCGTAATGTCAATACAGTGGTGGCAGAAAATCGCACCGATCTCAATCGAACGGTCAGCAGTGCTGCTAATCTAATTAGTAATTTGGATGGGTTAGTCTCAGAAAATAGAGGCAATATTGTTAATACCTTAGACAGCATCCAAAGAACCAGCGATCAAGTCCGTTTCTTGGCTTTGAACTTTAACACGACAGTGGATCGACTCAATGAAGGGATCGATGAAATTGATATGGCAAAATTAGCCAACGATCTCGAAACATTGATGACCAATGCAGCCCAAACCTCAGAAAATTTACAAAATTTGTCCCAATCTCTCAACGATCCTGAAGTGTTGCTGACCATTCAAAAAACCTTAGATTCTGCTCGTGTGACCTTTGAAAATACCCAAAAAATCACCTCTGATGTCGAAGAATTAACCGGTGATCCGACCTTTAGAAATAATATCCGTAAGTTGATCGATGGACTGAGTAATTTAGTGGCTTATACTGAACAATTAGAACAACAGGTTTATGTCGGTCAAGTGATTGAATCAGTGAGCGATCGCGTTGAATATAGTTTATTACCCAACAATAAATTAAAGTCATTTTCTCCTGATGAAAAAGCCCCTGTTAGATTACCGAAACGTCTTTCCAATATTCAAAAACCCCTCTCTAAAACAAAGATGAATGTAACGCCGAGTCAAGTGGAAAACCAGGCAGAGCAAGAAGAGTAAAAAATGGACTTAAACTTTTAACTCTTTTAGAAAATAAAAAAAGATGTTATCACTTAATAATGAAACATATAGCAATCAGTTGTCAGTTGTGAGAATTAAATCTAAGTCGAAGGCAAGAGGCAAGAGGCAACAGATCACAAAAAGGATATCTAATGAATCATTTCTGATTGCTATAGTTGAGTTAAGTAAAATCTGTTTTTGTAGCTTGCTACTTTTTACCTCATAGCACTACGCATTATGATTAGGAAGTTGACAGAATTAAAAGACCTTATAGGGTGGGTAATGCCCACCTTCTTATCGTTCCTGTTCAACTAAAACTGATATCTTCTACCAATACAGAAAAACTTAATAATAAAAAAAAGAGAATCAATTTTCAAGCAGTTATAGTCACGATAAACCCTGTTCTCCTTCAAAAAGGGGGATTTAGAAGAGGAATATATCTAAAGTAGTTAATTTTATAAAAGGTGCAAGATGTGATTTTTAGAAAAAATTGGACAAAATTAGACAATTAGCGTTCAATTTTTTTGTGAAGTTAAATAATATATTTAATTTTTTAAACAATATTATCCCTGTTGCTAGACTTGCTCTTATACTAAACATGAAAGCTCAAAATTGTTTGAGATAATTTACCCTACGGCATAGACATTATCATATCCTTTAATTTGTGAAGAAAAATTAACAAAACGGAAATGCCGTCACCTTAGTTGTTCCCTAATCCGTTGCTTATTAATTAACTTAGTATCAATTTCTCTATGAAATTGAGTTTATGTCATTTAACAGTTTTGTGACACTATTATGGCTAAAGAAACCACTTTATCTTTCGACGACTCGAAACCATTAAAAGCGGCCAATCATTCTCAAACTAGACAAGAACCTTGGCAGAAAATATTAGAGACCCTGGAAACGATCGTCCCAACAAAAAAATTAGGCTTCGAGTTAGCTAAGTCCTTTGAAATCTTAGACTATAATTTTGGCGATGAAATTACTATCTTTCCTAAGATTGCTGAAAATAATGGACACAATCAAGACATTTACATTATCTGTCAAGGTCAAGTCAGATTAGTCAGTTTTCAAACCACTAAACAAAGAAATGTCTCCATTCAATTACTTCAAGAAGGGGACATTTTTGGGGGAGATGGGTTCGCAAATCAAAGGAGTTGGCCCTATAGTGCGATCGCCGTAGGTTCAGTCCCTGTCCAAATAGCTAAACTTTCATCGGCTCAATTAGAACCCTATTTAGACAAGTTACCAGAACTGAAAAATCATCTTGCTACCCTTGGCCAACAACGACAAAGCTTAATCTTTTTCAAACTCTTTACCAACCTGGGAAATCTTCCAAGTTTCAAACTACAGCAACTATTACCTTATCTCCAAATTAAACAAATTCAAGCAGGAGAAAACTTGGCATCCTGGATGAAACAACAACCTAGTCGCTTGTGGTTGTGTCAAGGAGTTATAAGAAATGCCGACCTAGAAATCGGTCATTCTTTTGGCTATCCAGAAGACATCTCTTCCGACTGGACCGCTCAAACCGATCTCGAAGTCTATCAAATTCTCCAACAAGACTGGGATATGGTTCAAGCGATCGTCCCTAGCTTACCCTCGTCATCAAAAACTTCCTCAAATACCCCAATCCCCACAGTTACCAAAAAAGCAACTCAACCGCGTCCCCCTTCTCATCCTTCCATTAACCCTAAGTCACTCCCTATCCCTCCCAACCCAGAATCATCAAAGGTTGAATTTCCTAAACCCTTAAAAAAGCGCAAAGGATTATGGCAAAATTATCCTTTCATTGAACAACAAAGTTCAGCCGACTGTGGTGCCACCTGTTTAGCCATGATTAGTCAGTATTGGGGAAAACGACTCAATCTTAACTTTCTACGAGACTTAACTGGGGTGGGCCGTTCCGGAGCCTCTTTAAAAAACTTAGCTAAGGCGGCTGAAAAATTAGGGTATCAAGCCAGGCCAGTACGAGCTAGTTTAAACCGTTTAATCGAAGAAAAAAACCCGTGGATCGCTCATTGGCAGGGAGATCACTATGTGGTGGTTTATCGGGTCAAAGGCGATCGCTTGCTCATTGCCGATCCGGCCCAGGGTAAACGTTTAATGCCTCGTCAAGAATTTATCACAGGATGGACAGGCTACGCTTTATTACTAGACCCCACCGAAGGGTTAAACCAAGTCCCCACAGAAAAACGTTCTTTAGGGAGATTTTTAAAGTTACTCCTACCCTATCGAAGCTTAGGATTACAAGTGATTCTGGCCTCTTTGCTCATTCAAATTTTTGGCCTCGTCACTCCTCTCTTTACTCAAATTATCTTAGATAAGGTGGTGGTCAACAAAAGTCTGACCACCTTAAATGTGTTTGCCCTGGGGGTTCTCTTATTTGGCATTTGGAGTGTTTTATTATCGGGGATTCGACAGTACCTGCTTAGTTATCTATCTAACCGTTTAGACCTGACCATGATTGGTGGTTTCATCAATCATGCCTTACTTCTACCCCTGAAATTTTTTGAAACTCGTCATGTGGGGGATATCATCACACGAGTCAATGAAAATCAGAAAATTCAGCGATTTTTACTGAATAAGGTGGTGTTAGCTTGGTTAGATTTTTTAATGGGGTTCGTCTATTTAGGGTTGATGCTCTATTACAACTGGCAACTGACCCTATTAATTGTGGCTTTAATCCCCCCGATTATGTTGTTAACCCTAGCAGCCACCCCTTTATTGCGAAAAGTTTCGAGGGATGTGTTTAATCGTTCAGCCGAACAAAATTCAGCCTTAGTCGAAACCATTACAGGGGTAGCAACAGTCAAAGCCACCGCAACGGAAAAAGAATTACGTTGGCGTTGGGAAGATCGTTTGACCAGTTATCTCAATGCTCGATTTCGTAGCCAAAAACTGGGGATTAATTTAGAGGCAGCCAGTGGCTTAATTAACTCCGTTGGTAGTACCGCATTGCTATGGTATGGGGCAACCTTGGTGATTCAAGATCAACTGAGTATTGGTCAATTTGTCGCCTTTAATATGATGATAGGCAAAGTGCTTAACCCAATTCTTTCTTTGGCCAATCTTTGGGATGAACTGCAAGAAGTGTTGATTTCTGTTGAACGACTCAATGATATTTTTGACAGCCAACCCGAAGAAACCCCAGGTCAACCTAGGTTGCAATTACCCCCCGTGAACGGCCATATCAAATTTGATCATGTCACCTTTCGGTATAACGCTGACGAGGAACGCAACACCTTAGAGAATATTTGTTTTGAAGTGCAACCCGGACAAACCATTGCCATTGTCGGGCGTAGTGGTTCAGGGAAAACCACCTTAGTGAAGTTGCTGCAGGGACTATATTCCCCAGAATCAGGAACCATTTATATTGATGAACACGATCTGAACCATATTTCTCCCCAATCCTTACGCAGTCAACTGGGAGTGGTTCCTCAAGAATGTTTCTTATTCTCTGGGACAATTTTCGAGAATATCACCCTCTATCGTCCTGAATTTACCCTAGAACAAGTGGTAAAAGCAGCCCAACTCGCAGAAGCCCACGCTTTCATTCAAAGTATGCCCTTAGGCTACAACACCAAGGTAGGAGAACGGGGAATGAATCTATCCGGGGGACAACGACAACGTATTGCCATCGCCCGTGCCTTATTAGGCAAGCCACCCATTCTGATTTTAGATGAGGCTACCAGTTCCCTTGATACGGAGTCGGAACGCAGATTTCAAGAAAATCTTAGTCGTCTGTCCCGCGATCGCACCACTTTTATTATTGCTCATCGTCTCTCCACAGTTCGCAACGCTGATTGCATCCTTGTCTTAGAACGGGGACTCCTAGCTGAAATGGGAACCCATCAAGAACTTATGACCAAACAAGGTATTTACTTTCACCTGGCTCAACAACAACTTAATCTATAGCTTTAACGTTTATCATGATACCTATACATTTGATCAATCAGAAATTGTCACTCATCTTACCCAAGCTTGATCAATTACGATGGATTGGTAGTGGGGTCGCTGTTTCATTATTATTATTTAATTTCCCAAGTGATGCAGCCACTTTTACAAGCCGTTCCCGTCGTTTAATTGAGCTAAGAGATTTTTATCCCCTTCCCCAAGGCGTAGCTGTTATTGCTGATGGAAAAGCAATAACAATCGCTGATAAAGGAATTGTTCAGTCAATGATTGTTAATGATGCTAATTTCGTAGTGGATGGTTCCTCGGCTTTGGCTCATGCCAATTCTGATATCGATATCATAGGAATTAGCAATGATTTCTTGAGCGATATTCAGTTTTTTTCGACTCTTGTCGGTCGATTTTCTGTGAAAGCTGGTGAATCTCTAAATTTTAACCTGAATGGCTCATTATCCCTTCTAAACTCCATAGATAATCCTTTATTAGAAGGTGTTAGCATATCAGAAAAAACATCCATTTTTCTTCAAGATTTAACTAACCGAACACGGATTAATGTGCTTGAAGTTTCTGGGGGTTTAAATACAAATTCTATCAAAACCTTAAAGCACGATTTTTTTTCCTTTAATCTTGGTGAAGATGTCCATCTTGATAATCACTTAAATACGTCTTCTTTTCAAGAGACAACAGAATCGTTGCAAACATTTTTTGTAGGGTCTTTTGAGAGAAAATTTCAAGAGGATACTGAGCTAGCTTTAATAATGGTCAACCAGTCTTGTAATTATGCTTCTAATGAGGTTGAGGTTTGTGTTAACGTGCCTGAACCTGGTAATAACCTAGCTATACTAATTCTTGGGTTATTCGGGTTGTATGTCATATATTTTAACAAATTCCGTTAAAATCTTCTTATTTACTGACATCTTGCACCCCTTACAAGAAAACTTAAAACTTCGGCTTCGCTCAGTTTTAACGTCGAGCGGAGTCGATTAGATAAGCGACACCTGGTTCTGCTAACATTGGACGTAAACTCACATCTTGCAACTTCGCTTAAACTGGCTAGTTTAAAAGGCAAGAGGGAAAAGGCAACAGGCAAGAGGCAATAGAGAAAAATATACTATTATTGCTGTCGATTAAATCTCCCTGCTCCCCCCTCCCATAGGATACTTTATCGTGTAGAGAATCCCCAAGTTCGCGAACTTGGAGTCGTTCAATCTCTGGGAGTAGTAGGCATTTGTTCTAACGAATTATGAAGCAAATAGTTTAATTCACTCAATAGCCATTCCTCAAACATTTTATTGATCATTTCTTCATAAATCTCATCGGTTAATTGAGCTTTAACAAATGCTTCGACCATGATAATGTGATAGCCTTGTTCTGTTGGAAAGGGCGGAATAACTTCCCCTGGATTAGCAGAAAAGATCACTGATGAAAGCTCTGGCTTAATATTGCAACGATAAATTTTACCTTCGTAACCACACTGTAATCGGCGTTTTTCATCAATATCATAAAGATGGGCCGCTTGATAGAAGCTCATCTCTTCTTCTTCGATTTGATAAAAAATTTCTGAAGCCAATTTTTCATAAGGCACAATGATTTGGTAAAGCAAAACCTGATCGAAGTTAAAGCAATTTTGTTTAAATAATTTTGCAACTTCTTGATCAAAAAGAGTTTTAGTTAACTTTTGACGTAATAGTTTGTCTCGAATTCCTGATTCCCAATCGTCGGGGGTAATCATTTGAGCTTGCAACCAAGCTAAGGTATCGGCGGCTTTTTCTAGCCGTTTTGCACGACGGATTTTATCAGCTTCAGTTTGAATTTCTTCGTCTGTGATAGTTAGGTTTCTTTGCTGAGAAGCTTGATGAATGATTCTTTGTTGAAGGATTTTTTGACAAGTCTCTTTAAATTTTAGATTCTTTTTTAGATAATCAATAACCTCTTCAACTTCAATTAAGGTAGTCAAATTGCTAGTCATGTCATAATTCGATAGTATTTTCCTGAGTTAATTGTATGAAAATTATACAACCTAGGAATTTCCCAAAAGACTGACTCTAACTTGTATAAGCGAGTACACAAAATGAATGACACCTTTAGAGTAGTGTGCGTCTTTATGAAGTGCCAAAATTGAATGCAGAAGGTAGTGTTTAAGTGTACTGTAATGATTCGTAGAGTTCTGTAAACAGGGCAACAAACAACGGGATGAATATACAGAAAGTGTGAGTGAGTCTTAAAAGTTAATTCCAAAGTATTTAGCAAAAATTAGAAGAGAATATGGAAGACAAGAAGATGAGGGGAGTCTATTATCTTCCTATCTGTCCATACTTTGGAGTAAAGAGGGTATTTGCACTGGATATGGTAAAAAGTAAGAGTCTCTCTCAGCCAATTGATAACGAAGCTGAGATTTTCAAGTATCACTTTAAAGAATAATGAATTAACTTCGGAAACTATAATTCTTCTTCATTGTGATAACTATTGACTTTTCGACTGGAACTTGATGAGATATTGCTCATTTAGATCGGGGGGTCAAAATTAAACATTAAAGGTAGGTATTATTATCTCACCGATACCTAGACCCCATGCGGTTAGGTCACCGATAGCCCAACCATCCCTTCTATTATGTTCCCAAGCGAAGTCAAATAAACTATCCCATACAATGCCGTTTAGGTTTCCTTGACCTTGAATCTGGCTAACATTGGATAATTCTGTTTGATCAAATTCAAGGTCTTTAATGATTAGTTTACTCATTCATATTGTCCTCAATTAATTAAGTATGGTTTAAATCGATCATTGAGCGCCAAATCCCAGATTTTTGACAACCGCTCTTTGATTGACTTGGAGAAAAGCAAAATCACCAGCATCAACTTCTCCTGAAAAACCCATGACTAAACTTAGGGGTTGATTAAAAGCTGCAACTAATGAGTCTAAGTCAATCGTAGGTTGCATAATTGTAAATCCGTTGTTTGCTCCTTGAATCCCATAGCTGTCAAAACATCGATTAGGATGTACTGTTTCTAGGGTTTCTAAATCTGAAATAATCATAGTTACCTCCTTCTTTGTATGACAGTTTTTTACATGGGTAATCCTAATGCTTGTGAGGCATAAGTAAAACTAAAACCAACATTAAAATTATTAGGAAAAGCAGTTGTTAAAACATTTGCTTCACCGCCCCCAAATGCACCATTTTGACCACTTACTAATGAGTCAAAGTTGAAGGAAGAGACAGACTGGAACAATAAGCTATTTAAAGATAATATCATTCCTCCTTCTAATGGTTGAGTTTGAGATATCATTTCTAGGTTTTCTAAATCAGCGATAATCATAATTACATCCTCTTTTTGTTTTAACTAACTTATGAATAATAATATCAATTTAATCTAGTTCAGACTTGCCAAAATGGCAAAGATATAAAAATTTTTTGTCTATTTATTGAAATATTTGATCAAATATTCAAAAAAGCAGTGACACAACACAACTATTACTAGAATTTTATCCTTATTTTTAATGCAAAAATAAACTGCCAAGCACTTATTTTAATGCTCAACAGCTTATCTCTATTAGCAATATAGGTGACTCGGGAAAACTATCAAAAAACAGAACTAATTCCTGTTAACAAGAATTGTTAGTTTTGAATGATTCAATAGAACTCAGCTAACCTGGGCTTGTGGCAGATACCTCCACAAGTGAAGTACCTCCAGCATTAACATCGCCATTAATACCAGTGTTACTCTCGAATTCGATCACATTAATTTGGTGGCCTCCTATTCCCTGAGCCGATAGAGTGGTTATCATTTCAGAAAAAGCTACGATTTGACCACTAGGAGTCATTACTGATGAGGTAGTGTGGGGTCTCATGGACATCCTAACCATCCCACCTTGTACTCGTTCGGGCAAAACTGGAAATTTTTGCCCAATCTTTTCTAAAAAATTCAAATTTCTAATCAACATTTTTGGCTACCTCCTATCTTCAATAGACATTAGCAAAATAACTACTGGGAAGGCAATTATAAACTAAGCTCCCAGTAGTTTTTAAGAATTGAGGAAAACATATTGGAAAGTTAAAGATTAAGGTCTTTAACAATTTAGTTTTCCTCTGATCAATTCCTTCAAGGACAATGCTGATTATGTTAAACCTTGTAAGTAGATGCTGCTGTAATAGTTGACTTCTTTAAGTCCAGTAAATGCGTAAGCTTCAGCTTCTTGGAAGATATAAGCGAATGCATCAGTTTGAGCGTCAACATCAGCCCACAAATCTGCGATTAAGTAAGCTTCTCCACCGCCTTCAATCTTGTCAGTTACTGCAACGTTTTCCATGTGTTGAATATCAGAAATAAGCATTGGATTTTCTCCTTTTTTTTATTGAGTATGTAAGTTTTTTACCTTACACATATACTATACAAATTACTCTTAGGTCTGTGTTGCCAAATTGGCAGTTAATCTATTTTTTCTTGAGAAGGATTATAATAACAAAATCATAAAATGTACACAATAAATAGAGAAATGTAAATTAATAAGTTAGTTTAGATGTATACATTATCTATATTCAATCTTGTACGATTTTAATAGACAACAAGTTTTGTCGAGAAAAGATTATACCTGATCTCGACAAAAACTCAATTGTTCGACTTTTTATAGTAATTTAAAAACCATAGTTACTCGTAAAAATTGGCAATACTACGGTTTCCAAACAACATCGTTCCATTCATCCGTCGATGTTCAAACTGATCGCGGAAGTGGAAGGGGTCAGAACGATGCCAAAGCGTAGAATGAAAAATAACCGCGCGGTTACAGCGATAAGGAATGGTTGTGGATTTTGCAGAAGAAAGAAACTGACTAATCTTTTCTTGGATTCTTGGATCGTCTTTTCCGCTGTTAAATTTGCTCCAACTTGACATAGACTGAGGTGTCTGTTTCTTATCCCAGATGACTAAACCGCCACCATCTTTCGGTCCGAGGTTGGACTCATCGGGGGTGAACCAGAAATTAAGGGTGACAGAACCATCTCCTGTATGGGGTTTAACACCCTGGCCTTGACTTTGGTAACGATAAACCCACATATTACCCACCGACAATTCTCCCAACACTCGCGGTAATCGCTCCCTTAGTTCCTCCGCAATTTGGAACATCAGGGGATTAGCCATGCCAGTGTTCATGTAGGCTCCGACGTAACCAGAGGCTCGATGTTTTAAGAAAATGGTGGACTCCAAACAAAACTGACGTAAATTTTGCAGGGCTTCTGGGGTCAGAAAGTTGTCAAAATAAACCATTGAAGAACCCAGATAGCTATCCTCTATCACTTTGTAATCTAAGGAGTCATTAACGGCCGGTCCTCTCAGAGGTGGAGTTCCAGGGTAGTGAATAATTTTATCGTAGTAACCACCCAAGGACTTGGCCTGTGTTGGAGTCAGTAAAGTACCAATGTAAGAATCATCACAAGACTTAGCTTCTATTTCGGGTAATAAAGCTTGATAACGAGCCACTAACTCTTTAAATGAAGAATCAATCTTTTTTTTGTCAATTAGATAATTAAGCTGGTTGATGCAATCGACCAATTTAAAGGGGGTCACTGCTGTTTTGTGAATTAGCTGATCATCGGTGATATCCATTGGTTCAAACCGTGCCATTTTCTCTGGAGGAAGGCCGTGGTGTTGAAAAAAAATGTCGTTGAGAATGGTTTGTGTTTGGCTATATTGCCCTTGAGCTTGATAAGCACCAGCTAATTTAAGCTTTGCTTCTTCACAGTCAGGGTCCAGTGCCAAAGCTTTTTTGGACAAAGCCACCGCTTCGTCCACTTTATTTTGTCTGAGCAAGACAAATGCTAATTCTTGATGAGCGTGGACATGATCAGGTTTAATGGCTAAAACTTTTTGAAAAGCAGTGGCTGCCTCTTGCCATTGTCCCCTATCTTTGAATAAGCCACCCAGGTTAGAGTAGGCTTGAAAAAAATCTTCTTTGAGGGAGATGCTGTAATGATAGTAAGCAATGGCCTCTTCTGGCTTATTCTGGGATATTAATAAAGTACCTAAGTTATTGTAAACTTCAGGAAAGTTAGGATTGATGGCCAAGGCTCGATGATAAATAGCGATCGCTTGGTCTAATTTTCGGTGCTTAACTAAGGTGTTACCCAACTCTTTATGGGTTTCGGCTGACCAAGGTGCTTTCCCTAGAACTTTGACACATTCAAAGGCTAGTTTGGCTCCCTTGAGGTCCCCTTTTGCTTTGAGAACACAAGCTTTTATAACATAAACTCCACTTAACCACGGCTTAAAACGTTCAAGTTGAGTAATATCCGCTAATGCTTCGTCGAGACAATTTTTCTCGAAGCGAACCTGCGCTCGGTTGCCATAGGCTTCAACTAAATCGGGTTGAATAGCTAAGACTTGCCCAAATAGGGTCTCGGCCTCATCTAAGCGTTTTTGCAGAGTGCAGATCATCCCTAGGGTAACAAGGGCTTCTGGATAGCCAGAAACCAGCTTTAAGGCTTTTTTACAGGCTTCTTCGGCTTCGGAGAGCTTTTGCTGATGTAGTAACCCCAAAGCTAAGTTATTGTAAGCTGAGGCTAAGTTAGGGTTGAGTTTTAGAGCCTGATGACAGGATGTGAATGCTTCTTGAAGACGCTTCAGATTAAGGAGCGTTTGGGAAAGATTGCTCCAAGCTTCGCTATAGTTGGGGTTGAGGGTGATCGCTTGTTGGAATGAAAATTCTGCTTTGTCCCATAACCCCTGTTTTGCAAGGTCTTCTCCGATCTGGTTCCAAACTTGGGGATTTGCCTCTTTTATCTTAAGAGCATTTTGAAACATTTGAATCGATCGTCTAAGGGAATCAAATCCTTGAGAGGAACTCTCTAAGACATTTTTTAGTAATGAGAGATCCTGATGCTCAATTGCCTGCTGGGCTGGGTTTTCTATAACTTGAGTCTCCATAGTTTAACTTCCTTTTTGGATAACGAACGCTCTTCTGGAACTGTCAGAAAACTTTGGCTCAATCTAGATTCTTAAACCCTTGATCTTAAATTAATGATCCCTAACTTTTTGATAAAAACTTAAATTTTGGATTTATGTTAGTTAGCGATCGCTTAAATAGTTACCTCAGAAAAGCTCTAGAGTTTAGAGGCGATAAGACTGTTGTCAGAACCCCAGAAGTGCGTTATTTTATCTGACTACTTTAGGTAAAGTTTAAAATAAAAGAATTAGTTATGTTGCCATTTTGGCATTATCATAAGATTGCTTTTTAAGCAAAAAAATTAGGGCTTACTGATGTTATTCGTAAACCCATTAATTCCATATTCAGTAGTCGGATCAATTTAACTAGGCAATCATTGAATTATATCCTAAACCCCCTAAAATATTCGATTCTGACTTATCTAAAGATTCTACATAAGTGAGATTTCTAATTTTTGTTGAGGTTCGATGTTTGGCTGCCTCATTTTTTGGAGACGAGTTAACGCTTTTCTGTTGTTTACTATCTTGTTTTTTCAGACGGTTATCTTTAATTAAACGGTTATAAGTACGATAAGGAATATAGTGAAGGGGATTATAACCGGCTGTTTGTAAAATTAACACACAGGCCCAGGAATATTTACCGACAAGAATAGCATCAACAATTTCTTCAAATTGTTGTTCGGTCATGGTTCTGGTTATCTCGTTTTTTCGGTTATAAAGAGATTGAGACATGATAAAAAATCCTCTTAAACTTTCGTAAATGAGTCAACAACAAAATAATTAAGTTAAAGTTGGGAACTAATAAAGGCAGAGAAAAACAGTGGTTTTAATATTGATTAAAAATTGAGTTTGCATCAAGACTTAATCTAAAGATCAAGTCCATCGGTTTGCATTTTTTTGATGGGATCCAGCACAATATCAATAATGCGACGGCGACGAATGATAATGTCTGCTGTTACGGTTTGTCCTGGTTTAAAGGCAATCATTTCTTGATCTTTGACGATATGATCCCGTTCTAATTTGATCTCGACGCGATAGAGTTCACCTAATTCTTCGTCGGAGTCTGCATCGGCAGAAATGTTGGTGACTTGACCAGTAACAACCCCATAATCTTGATAAGGATAGGCATCAAGTTTAACTTGTGCAGGCATTCCTGTTTTGACAAAACCGGCTTCTTCGTCTGGGAGAACTGCAGACACGACTAACGGTACATTGTGGGGGGCAATCTCTGCGACAGTTTTTCCTGCTTCAACCACTTCACCGGTATTTGTGAGATCAAGGGATAAAATGGTGCCACTGATGGGTGCTTTGAGATACTTGTATTGCAATTTACTTTGGGCAGCTGTTAACAAATTTTTGTTTTCTGCGATTTTGCCTTGTAATTGCGTCATTTCTACGTCAAGTTGCTGAATTTTCTGCATGGCTTCTAATTGCTTCCGTTGGGCTTGGGCTTTTTTCTGATTTAATTCAGCTTGAGACTGTTGAACCGTTTGTTGCGCGGAGAAAAGTTCTCCTTGATGTTCAGTCATTTGTGATCGCAGATCCCGCATGGCTTGGTTCCCTTGAAAGATTTGTTCATTAGCCTGGGTGACTTCTTGCAGTCGACTACTGGTAATTTGTTGTTCTGTCTGTCTCAGGGTTTGTTCGGCTTCGTAGAGATATTCTTGAGAAATTGCTCCTTCTTCTTGTAGGGGTTTGAGTCGGTTAATTCGTTCTTGGTGGGCCATTTTCTCGGCCTCTAGTTGCTCAAGCCGTTGCTGGGCGATAGAATCGAGGGGTTGTAACTGTTTTTGTCGCAATTGATAGGCTGCGACTTCGGTTCGTTGTTGAGCCAATAATTGACGGACGGTGGCGATCTTTTCTTGGGTATGGGCGATAATGGCTTGTTGTGCTTGAAGTTCTGCTGAGGCAATGGCTGCATCTGTTTCGGCTTCTAATTGAATACGTTGTTGTAGGATATGTTTTTGTCCTAACTCGGTTTGAAACGCTCGAATCATCTCTTGAAGTCGATCAATTTCTTTTTCGGCTAATTCTGTGTCAAATTCCACTAATAATTGACCAGCTTGGACCTCTTGTCCTTCTTCAACGGCAATATCGGTAACTTTCCCCAATTCTACTGGTTGAATTTTATAGGTTTCTCCCTCTGGCACTAATTTTCCTTGGGCTTTGCCCACTTCTTCGAGGGTTCCAAACCAGGCCCAGGCCCCGAAGGCAAGACAAAACGCCATTCCTCCTAAAATGAACTTTTGGGGTAAGCTGGCGGGAGGTTTATCTAACAGGGTTTGGACCGAAGAAGACCAGGGATTGATGGGTTCTTCAAACTGAGGCCGATGATAGGTAGGAGTTGGCTTAAAGGTGGTTCGGGGAAGTTCTAGGGCGTTGCTAGTGAGACCACCATAAATATGTTGATGGTTTTCCGGAGTAATGTAATTGTCCTGGGATTCCTGATGACCTGATGAGGGTTCTTTGTCTTGATTTGAACCTCGGACAAATTGCTTTTCTGTTGGATTTAAGTGGGTTGACATAGTAAATCTCTGATAGGTTTGATGAATAGTTGTTTCAGGAAAAATTCACAATCTTTATGGAGCTTACATTTCCTGATTTGATTAGATTTTTTCAATGACTAATTTTTCGGTTTCGAGGTGACTCTGATTAACGATCAATCGTCACAATCTCAACCTTTTGAAATCTATTTGTTGACCAAAAACTTTTAACAAAAGTCACCACAACGCGACTTTTATTTAGATGGTAATTCAGGAAAATTTAATTGTCAACTATTGATTCTTAAACTTAAAACTATGTTACTTTATGAGTTTTATATTGAAAAAAATTTTAAAGAAATTATGCTAATCAAGTCTTATAGCAGTTATCATACTTGTGAGGTACAAAAGTTCTCACTTTGAAGCAGAAGGCAGGAGGCAGGGGTTAGGTGTACCTCATGAGTCCGAGAAACGCTATATAATGGATTTTACAAATCTAATTTTTATAACTTTATAACTTCAGGGTAGCTAAAGAAAACGAGATACTCGAAATATCTACAAGACGTAAATGTATAAAATTTATCCATTTGGTCATGAAGAATATAATCATTAATTATTCATGTTTAGGTATGTCCAGATTTGACTAATATTTAGATATCTAAATCTCCTTGAAACAATACTTAATTGAATTTTCACCATTATCAAGGTATGATTTGAAGTAGATAAAAATAAAATCTTTCTACTTGTTAATTCCCTGACCTGTTTAATGTAATATTCATTAAACGATAATGATTGCTTGCTTGAAATAGTCTTTCTCCCTCGTTACACCAAGCTAATCTTATTTATAAGTGTTTTAAATGTAATATTACGGAAAAAAGTGAATTAAACAGCAGTTTTAGTATGGAAATTAATGGATATGAATCAAAATAAAGATATTTCATGTTTTAATTACAATAATCCTGATGCTAGGGATTTTAACTATCAACAATTAAATCCACAAGTGCGACATCAGATTGAGGAGTTAACCATTGATATTAAAAATCGACTCCGTCGCTGCGCTCAAGATATTTATATTATTGGTAATCATCTATGCCAAATCAAAAAACAATTACAACATGGACAATTTCGGGCATGGTTAGAGGCGGAATTTGATTGGAGTATTTCGGCTGCTAATAAATTTATGCAGGTTAGTAAACAATTTCAACTCGATGATTTAGAAACAATCGATATTGCTCCGTCGGCCTTATATATTTTAGCTGCTCCCTCAACCCCCTTAGAAGTTCGTAATCAAGCATTAGAAAAAGCGCGGCAAGGTCAAGTCATTACCTTTTCCTTTGCCAAAAAACTCCTCAAAACCAACCAAGCAAAACAATTAGAGAATGACCCGCCCAATTCTGTTATAACCCAAGAATGCCATGAAAACCTCTCTCAATTACCCAATCAATGGAGTCTTGTAGAATCGAGCAAAAACAAGGAAAGTCAACGACATCTATCAATTCACATTTATAATTCTTCTCATTTTAATGATTATTTAGAGCAAGAATGGCAAAGAATGCTTCGTGCAGAACAGTATTTATCCCTGATTGTCTGTCAAATTGATTTACAAGGGAGAAACCAACAAGAAATCCTAATGTTTCAAGTCCTTGAACAACTGAGTTCTGGATTAGTTGCTAGTTTAAAGCGAGGAGGGGATTTTGTGGGCCAATATGATGATAATCAATGTATTGCGGTGTTGCCTAATACGGATTCTGAAGGGGTTCAAGGTGTAATGGATAGGTTTATGAAGTGGTTGACTTTGTGGAAAAATAACTTAAATCAGTTGGATGAATTTAACACCCTAAAAATTTATAGAGGAACGATTAGTACGATTCCTAGGCCGGGAATTACCCCCCAAAATCTCATTAATAGGGCGTTGCTCAATAAACAATTAATAAATTTAAACCCTTTTTAAGAATGTTGACTGCTGCGTTGTGATCCCTATCTAAGACTGTTTTACAGTTAGGACATTGATGAGTTCTGGTACTTAATAACTTTTGAACTCTTGTGGTACAAACTGAACAATCTTGAGTGGTGAAATGGGGAGGTACAGCAACACAAACAATACGATAAATCTTGGCAAAATAATTCAACCATTGAGTGAATTGATACCAAGAAGCATCAGAAATTGACTTGGCAAGCTTACGGTTCTTCACTAAATTTCTAACCTTCAAAGCCTCATAGACTACCAGATCATTAGACTGGACTAACGCCAAAGCATCTTTAATTGCTTTGTCTTTACGTTGTCTTGATACTTTAAGATGAAGCTTAGCTACTTTTACCCGTTGTTTATGATAGTTGTTAGACTGTTTCTTTTCCTTACGAAAGCGTTTTGATAATCGTCTTTGTGCTTTTTTAAGACGCTTTTCTGACTTTCTTAAATAACGAAGATTAGTGACAGTATTGCCTTGAGCATCGGTATAAAACTCTTTTAACCCTAAGTCAATTCCTGTTACTTGCCCCGTCGGTTCATAATGTTCTTGTCGCTCTACATTAATGAGAAACTGGCAATAATAACCGTCACAACGTCTAACAACTCTAACCCGTCTAATCTGTTGCTCTGAATAATAAACCAAGGTTCTTTGACTACACCGTAGATCAAATTCTCCTGCTTTAAACCCATCAGTGAATTTGATTTTACGTCTATCATCAGATAGTTTGTAGCCTGTTAGTTTGTATTCAACAGAACGACTATGCTTTTTAAACCGAGGAAAACCTTTTTTCCCAGGTATCTTGGCACGACAATTTTGATAAAACCTATTAATTAATTGATTGCCATGCCCTATCAGCAGAGGATTGACGAGCTTGAGAGTTTAATTTTTTTACCCAAGGTGTCTCTTTATTGTTAGCTAGTACGGCACAAAGTTTTTGGAGGTCGTTACGAGTTGTTCCTCTATTGTCCATCCAATAACGAACACAAGAGTTACGCACAAATTGAGATGTCCTAATGGACTCATCTAATCTTTGGTATTGCTCTGGTGTACCGTTTTTAAGCTTTGCTTCTACTACTAGCATTTTATCAGAGAGATTTTTATCCTAAAAGCCGTTTTATCCATTTTAATTTACCTTGATAGGGGGGAAAACGCAAATTTGTTTCCAACCAAAAAGAACGTTTTAAGACGCTTTTATAATGGGAAAATGTATCAAAACTTGCTTTACCATGATAGGAACCCATACCACTTTTTCCTACACCACCAAAGGGCAAGGTTAACACTCCATATTGCATCACTGTATCGTTAATCCCTACACCCCCTGATAGGGTATTTTCTAAGACCTTTTTTTGTTGCTTTTTATCGTTAGAAAATAAATAAATGGCTAAGGGATTTGGTCTTTGGTTAATAAAGGCGATCGCTTCTTCTATTTTATCATAATCTAAAATCGGTAAAATAGGCCCGAATATCTCGTCTTGCATAATAGGAAACTCAGAAGAAACTTGATCAATAATGGTTGGAGAAATATAGTTTTCTTCTGGGATAACTTGACCGCCTACAATAATCTGTCCGGATGTTAATAAAGTAGATAATCGCTTAAAATGATGTTTATTGATAATTCTTCCATAATCTGAACTTTGAAAGGGATTTTCTCCATAAAATTCTTTAATAGCTTTCTTGATAGCTTCTAATAGTTGCAATTTAATTTGTTGATTGACTAATAAATAATCTGGGGCAATACAACTTTGTCCAGCGTTTAGAAATTTTCCCCAGACAATTCGTTTTGCTGTTTCTTTTATATTAATTTTTTTATCTACAATACAGGGACTTTTTCCTCCTAATTCTAAAGTAACAGGTATTAGCTGTTTGGCAGCAGCTTCCATAACAATTTTCCCAAGGTCAGGACTTCCAGTGAAAAAGATATGATCAAATTTTTCTTTTAATAATTGTTGGCTGGTTTCTTTTCCTCCTTCAATCACTTTTACATAGTTATTATCGAAGTGATTATTAATAATTTTTACAAGAACTTGTGATGTATGGGGAGTTAATTCTGAGGGTTTAATAATAGCACAGTTACCAGCAGCGATCGCCCCTATTAAGGGCATTATTGCTAAGGAAAAGGGATAATTCCAAGGACTAATAATAAGGACAACTCCTTTCGGTTGAGGTTGAATGAATGCAGTTCCAGGAACTTGTTCTATGGGAGTTGCAACATAACAAGGTTTTACCCATTTTCTAAGATTATTTATCATATTATCAATTTCTTTTTTAATAATTCTAATTTCTGATAAATAACTTTCAAACTGACATTTACCTAAGTCTTTATTTAAAGCTTTGACTATCTCACTTTCTTTTTTAACAATTAACTGTTTTAATTGTTGTAGTTGTTGCTGGCGAAACTTGACTTTTTGTGTATCACCTAATAAGAAATATTTATTTTGCTCTTTAACAATTATCGATATATTTTCTGTTTTTAACATTCTGTTTCAGCCTCTCATCTATAATTTCAAAATATCTAATATAGCAATTTTTAAAACAATTAGCAATATTAATTATAAATTATTCATTATTAATTAGTTTTATAGTTTGATCTAACAATTGATAGCCTTCTTCTACTGTTTCAATGCGAGATACTTTATCTCTTAATTCTGATGCTCCAGGGAACCCTTTACAATACCAACTTAAATGTTTTCTCGCTTGATAAATACCTCGTTTTCCTTTGTATTGCCATAACCCTTTTAAATGTTCTTTTGCACATTCTAATCTGTCTATAGAAGTCGGTTGAGTGGGTTGATTGCCTGTGCGAAAAAAATGATCAATTTCTCCCACTAAAAAAGGGTATCCTAGAGTTCCACGGGAACACATTACACCATCTGCACCAGTCATTTCTAAACAGTGAATGGCAGCTTCAATAGAAAAGATGTCACCATTGGCTATAACAGGAATAGTCAAGATTTCTTTTACTTTTTTAATCCATTCCCATCTAGCTTTTCCTGTATATCCTTGGGCGCGAGTTCTACCATGAAGAGTTAACATAGATGCCCCTGAATCTTCCATTTTTTTAGCAAATTCTAAGATATTAATTTCATTATTATCCCATCCTATTCTAGTTTTTACAGTAACAGGAATATCGACGGCTTTAACGACTTCTTTAATCAGTTTTTCAGCAATTTCTGGCTGTCTTAACAAAGAAGAGCCACCCCCTTTTTTAGTAATTTTATTAACAGGACAACCCATATTAATATCAATGGTTTTTGCCCCTTCTTTTACTGCTTTTTGGGCTGCTTCTGCCATAAAATCTGGACGGCAATCAAATAATTGAATACTAATAGGTTGTTCATGAGGATCAATTTCCATTAGTCTAGGAAGTTGTTTTAAATGATGAATTTCTGTGGCACTGACCATTTCCGTGTACATCATAGAATTAGGAGAATAACGTCTAACTAAACGGCGAAAAACTAAGTCTGTTACTCCCGATAAAGGCGATTGTAACACTCGACTTTTTACTTCTACTGAACCAATTTTTAAGGGTTGAGACAATTTTTCTTGAAGCGTAGATGACATAGATAACATAGTTGTACTTTGATTAATTTGATAGGTTATTTTTATCATTTTTTGAATTTTGAACCGACAGTAAGTTTGTCCAAACTAGGGTAAGTTGAATCATCTGTAAATAAGTTTGTAAGTCTAATTGCCCCGTTTTTAACATCTCTTTATACTGATCATGAGAATAGTATAATTGTCCATGTTGTGACATTAAACTTTCGGGGAGTTGTTGACTCCATTCATCCATCAATTGTAAGATTTGATTATGGGATAATTCTTTTTGTTTAGCTTGCCATCTTTGACATTGATCTGAAAATATTTGGGTCATTTTTTCAATTTGTTCATAAACCTCTGAGGAAACTTGACCATCAATTAACATTAAACGATATTTTTGCCGTAAATCTTCAATTTCTTCTGTGGCTTTTTGAGGATTGTTCTCTAATAATTGTTGTAATTCGTTAATAGTTTGACGGTTAGCTTTAAGAAGATTATTTTGTTTTCGTTTACGCCACCAACGAAGTAAAAAACCAATACTACTGGTGGTAATTAACATAATTAAAGCCGCTTGTAAAGGCTTATTTTCTCTTAAATAACGTTGCCATGCAACCCTAGGATCACCATAATTAAAGACTTGTTGCGCCCCGGGATGAATATAAATTAACCCTTCACTTAATAGTGTAGCATCTTGTTGGGAGGCTAATTCGGGATAGAAAGGAGAGTATTGGCGAAAGTTAGAAAGAATTGCCCAAGTTAATAAAGAAACTGTCTTTTTATTGACATCGGGACGGGTAATTAATGCCCCAGGGGTTGAAATAGTTGATAAGTTTTGATCGGGTAATTTTGGTAATGGTTTATAAGTTCCTTGGGGAATAATTGCTTCTTGATAAGATTCAGGAAATTGAATAGTTAAATAATTAATTAAACTAGAGTCTACAGGAATAAAACGTAATTGAGTTGACTGTTGTAATTCTTGTTTAAATTTATCACTGGTTGCTAAAGGTCCCACATAAATAAAGGCATCAACTTCATTATTGATAAGTTTTTTCAGTCTATTTTCATTAGATTTTACTTCGATAACTGTGATATTACTGGCCGTAAAAATTCGCTTTGCTGTGAAATAAATTCCGCTACCTTCTGCCCCCACCATCACCCGTTTTCCTTGTAAGTCTGCTAAGGTTTTAATGTTAGAATTAGCTTGAGTGACTAGGTGTAAATATTCTTGAGTTAAAACTAATAAAGTGTTAACTTTTTCTTGTTTCATAGCTTCACTAGCCACATCTAATTGTACAATAGAAAAATCAACTTCTTTATCTAATAATCGTTGTAAATTTTCTTGTGACCCTTGAGATTGATAAGTATCAGTGACTTGTATTTGTTCTACTGTATCGGCTGATGATTTAATTTGAGAACTAATTCTTTGATAACCACTACCAGGAGAACCACTGGAAATAGATACGGTGGTTTTAGGTGTACTACAACTACTTAAATAGATAGGAATAACTAAAGTTAAACTGGTAAAAAAAATTTTTTTAATCATTGTAATTGTTGTAAAAAAAAGCTAATTATCTAAAGATAAATTATAAATTTGACGACGGGAAAAAGTAGTGACTTCTGCGAGTTGACGACTGGCTTGCGATCGCGTCATTCCTTGGTCTAATAATTGTTGTAATTCATCTCTTAATTGATCAACAGTTAATTCAAGAAAACGACTTTGAGAACAACCAGCAAGAATTAAGGTAAATTCCCCTTTGATTTGCTGAGAATTATGATAATATAAGATAGCATCTTCTAAACTTCCTCGCCAAAATTCTTCATAACGTTTGGTAATTTCTCTCCCTACAGTAAGCTGATGATCTTTACCATAAATCTCTTGTAAATCTGTTAAAGTTTTCAGTAAACGATGGGGGGCTTCATATAGAATAATTGTACGAGTTTCTGTTTTTAACGCTTGCAAGCGATCGCGTCTTTCTTTTCCTTTTAAGGGGAGAAAACCCTCAAAAATAAAACGATCTGTAGCCAAACCAGAGACAGAAAGGGCTGTAATAGCAGCTGTGGGTCCAGGGATAGGAATAACAGGAATATTTGCTATAATAGAAGCACTAATTAAATCGTATCCTGGATCAGAAATACCTGGCATTCCTGCATCGGTTACTAACGCAATAGTTTGCCCTTCTTCAAGATAGTTTAATAATTCAGTTTGGCGAGCCGTGCGATTATGATGATGATAACTAATTTGAGGCGTAGTAATCTGGAAATGATGCAAAAGTTTAGCAGTATGACGGGTATCTTCTGCAGCGATAAGATTAACTGATTTTAAAATTCGGATCGCCCGAAAGGTAATATCTTCTAAATTTCCGATGGGTGTTCCCACAATATAAAGTGTTCCCTGCTGTAAACTTTCATTATTCATTATATTAGTCATGAATGGATTATTTGTCGGTTTGACGACTCTCGATATTATTTATCTTGCGGATCATTTTCCCCATTCTAATGAGAAAATTGTAGCACTTGATCAAACCATTGCAGCTGGTGGACCCGCTACTAATGCAGCCATTACTTTTCAAAAGTTTGGTCATCAAGTAACCCTCTTAAGTATGATTGGTAATCATCCCATTAGTCAACTCATTTGTGCAGAATTAGAAGATTGTTCTTTAAGTGTTTTTGATCTTTCTCCTTATCATCCCGAATCCCCTCCAACTTCTTCAATTATTGTTAATAAAACCACAGGGGAACGGGCTGTTATCTCTATTAATGCTATCAAATCTCAGGCAAAAGCCGATAAATTATCCTTAGAAATTTTACAGGATATTGATATTATTTTGATTGATGGACATCAAATGGCTGTCAGTCAAGTTATTGCCCAAGAAGCCAATTTTAGAGACATTCCTATCATAATTGATGGTGGCAGTTGGAAACCTGGCTTTGAAAATATTTTACCTTATGTTAAATATGCTGTTTGTTCAGCTAACTTTTATCCCCCCAATTGCTATAATTCTGATGACGTTTTTACTTATTTAAAACAGATTGGTATTCCTCATATTGCTATTACCAATGGAGAGAAACCTATCAAATATTGGACAGATGGACAGTTTAATAGTATAGAAGTTTCTTCTATTAAACCCATTGACACTTTAGGCGCAGGAGATATTTTTCATGGGGCATTTTGTCACTTTATTTTAACTCATAGTTTCGTGGATTCTTTGGCTAAAGCGTCAGAAGTTGCTGCAGTTGCTTGTCAATCTTTTGGAACTCGACAATGGATGGAAAATTTAACAGATTTTGGTGTCAAGAAAAATCAAAAATATAGAAACAATGATCTTTTTTTTTAATGAAATCTGAAAATTGGTTAAGTCCTTTTTGGTCTCAATTGATGTGAATATTCTTGACAAATATTCTTTGTCTAATGAGATAGAAAAATTTGCATTGGAAAAGATTCAGCCACTAATTCATTAGCTTCTTTTTCAATATTTATATTAGACTCAAAAGAAGTTTTAGACTTAGTTTCTTCAAAATCTAGTAAGGTTTTAATCCGTTGATAAGCTTGATAAGCAACCGTTGGAAAAAAGGAAAATTTACCGGGTAATACACATAAATAATTACTATCGGAATTCGATTCAATCCAATAACTATAACGTCGTTTTTGTTCTTCTTGACTAATAAATTCAGTTTTCACACATTCATAACTATACAGTTGACGATTATATAACTTTTCTTGACCAAAATAACGTTCTGCTGACTCTAAAATGGGTTCAATATCGACTCCATCCCTATTATCATCATTAGCATAACCAGAATCAGCTAATAAAGAATAAGTATATTTTTCTTCTCCTAGTTCCCTCTGTTGTACAAAATGATTAAAATGAAAACGATTTTTAGTTGACATTCTGACAAAATTAGTGTTGACTAAAGCAGGGTAAGCAACCACCATTGCACTACGACTTCTCTTTAATTTTGCCCTTACTTGTAAGTCTTTTAAAAAGGGTTCAAATCCTTCACCAACAGCAAAGATAAATAACTTAGCTTTGAGTCGTTTTGAACGTCCTTCCTTTGTCTTACATAATAAACTTTTTATCCTCAATTTACCATAACTATCGATTAATAACTTCTCAATTTTTATGCCAGTTTCAAATGTTACCCCATAACTTAAACAACTGGTTACTAAATCCTTTAAAATGCGACTGGTGTGCATTGAACAATCTAAGGTTTTAATGAAATCATAATTAGATGGTTCTATCTGATATGAATTATCAAATTGACGACAAAGATTACGAATGCTTTCTGTTGAATTTTTTAAAGAACATTTTAACCCTTCGTGATTTTCCACTTGTGCATAAGTAGGAGCTAAACATTGATTATTGACTAACCAATTATGTTGTCTTCCGTAAGCAATTTCTAATCTTCCTAAGACTCTATTCCGTTGAATATTGATTTGTACTGCATCACTTTTTAAACGAGATGAGCAAATTTCTGGGGCATCTTCTTGGGGATGAATTAAATAAACGGGGGCATCATTAAACCAACCTTTCGAGTTAGGACTAATAGCAGGTGTGTAAAAGGTAGTGTTTTTTTCTGTTAAATTAACATTGCATTGTTGCTTAAAATAAGGAGTATAAAAGTTAATTAAATCTTCTACTCCGTTAACACAATTAATAAATGTTTGAGCATCATCTTGACCAGAATATAAAGCACCTGTATGATACCATCCTTCTAATTTTCCCGATGCTAACGTACCCAGTTGGGGAGCTTTTTCTAATAGTTTAATGGATAAATTACTATGACGGGCTAAAAATTCAGTAATGGCGACTCCAGCAATACCACCACCCACAACAACAACATCAACATATTCAATTTCTGAGACTTTAATGGGGTTCATAAATGGGATAATAAAACGATTTTTCAAACTAATTTAATAGACTAAACCAGATTATAACGTAGATTTTAAAAATCGGCGATCGCTGATTTGATGTTTAATAATAATTTTGGAATCTTATGAAATTATTATTGCTACTAGATTCAATCATGAGTATGTAAGGTAAAGTCAAAGTTAGTTATAATATATTGTTTAGTTAGATTCACAGATGACAGTTAACTATCTATATGAATTTTTCCCTTCCAGTTGAATATCGTAGCTTTTTACCTCGCTTTTATCGCCTCGCTTCAGTGAGTGTTTTATCTAACATGATGGTTCCCTTAGCAGGGTTATGTGACACTGCTTTTTTAGGACATTTAGAGGACATTCGTTACTTAGCTGGTGTCATTTTGGGAAGCATTTTGTTTGACTATTTATATCGGGTTTTAAAGTTCATTCGTTCGGGAACCAATGCTATCACCGCACAAGCAGTAGGAAGAGATGACGAAGAAGGAATATTACTGGCTATTTTACGTAGTGGTTTAATTGCTTTAAGCATGGCTTGTATTATTCTTATTTTACAATATCCTATCGAAAAAATAGGCTTTACTTTATTATCTGGTTCTTCCAATATTGAAGCATCAGGAATTGATTATTTTCGAGCAAGAATTTGGGGTACCCCGGCAGTTTTACTTAATTTTGTTTTCATTGGTTGGTTTTTAGGAAGAGAAATGAAAGTAGCGATTTTATTATTATCTTTTGTGGGTAATTTTTCTAATGTTGGCCTAGATTACTTGATGATTTATCGTTGGAATTGGGGAAGTATGGGCGCAGGTTTAGCTACTGCTATCAGTCAGTATTTAGCTTTATTCGTTGCTTTTATTTTTATGGTGCTAAGTATTAAATGGGATAGAATTTCAGAGATTTTCACGAGAGTATTAGATAAACACGAATTAAAATCAATTATTGCTTTAAAAGGGAACATATTAATTAGATTTTTGGCTCTTATTTCTACCTATTCTTTGTTCACTAATTTAAGTGCTTTACTAGGCACTGAGATTTTAGCAGCTAATGGTTTATTATTACAAATTGCTTTATTGAGTCAATTTACAGTTCAAGGAATAGGAATGACACTTCAAACTTTAACAGGAAACTTTAAAGGAAAAGGAACTATTGAAAAAATCTTACCATTATTAGTTGTTTCTATTATTAATAGTTTACTAATTGCTTCAAGCTTTGCTGTTATTCCGTTTTTATTCCCTGAAACTATTTTTAACTTATTAACTGATCACCAAGAAATTAGTCAAACAGCGATACAATATACCTTATGGTTACTACCCCTTTTGTGCTTAACTGCTACTGCTTTTATGTTAGAAGGATATTTTATCGGTTTAAAAGAAGGAACTATCTTAAGAAATGGCGTTTTAATAGCCTTTTTAATCGGATTTTTACCCTTGGCAATTATGGCTTATTATTGGCAAAATAATTATTTATTATGGTCAGCATTAACTGGTTATATGGGAACATTAATGATTACTCTATTTTTACAATTACCGAAAGTTAACCGTCATCATCTTCCTCTTGAGTCATCATAAGTTTTAACCTGTTGCATGATAATTTAAGTATTAAGTGTTACATTGTGGAACTAGGCATTATGATTAAGATGTTAATGATACTATTCTCAAAACTTATTAGAGACTTAACCTGTCATTGCGAGGGGTGATTATAAACAGTAAACTTTAAACTTTACTGAAAGTACCCCGAAGCAATCTCTCTACCTATTTCTGAGAATGGGTATAAGATTCCTCGTTTTTTGGAATGACAGGTAAAAACATTTTTTATGTTTTTATCAATTTTCTACTGCTATAAATTAATATTGAAATGTTACATAACATCTCTTAATTATGTCTCAGTCACCAGAACCCAATTCTAACCAAAATTCTCACCTTGAACAACATCATTTAGGAAGTGGGGATAATGTCGCTAATAATAAAAATGTTAATTCTTATTATTCGGAAATTGGGGGAGATTTTAATGTAATAGAAGGGAATGTTACTCATCAATATATTATTACTCAACAGTCTTCAATTGAAATTAAACAAAGGGAGTTAATTACAGGTTCCCCTTATAAGGGTTTAGAAAAGTTTGAAGAAGGGGATAAAGATAAGTTTTTTGGACGTGATTCCTGGATTGTTGAGTTGACAAATCATCTGATCGAAAAGAATGTTTTATTATTATTAGGTGCGTCAGGAAGCGGTAAATCTTCCTTAGTTCAAGCAGGTTTAATTCCCAAGTTAAAGGATCATTTTGGTTCAAATCAATTAGTTAATTTAACCTTTGTTCCTGATGTTAATCCCTTTGAATCTTTTTATCTTCCCCTTGCCATTAAATATGGACAAGCTGAAGCGAAACTGAGTCGAGAAGTTGCAGAAGAAACCCTAGTTAAAGTAGTACAAGCTTTAAGAAATGAGTCTCAATGGCTAATTTTTATTGATCAATTTGAAGAGTTATTTACTCGTACCCCTAAGAGAGAAAGAAATGTTTTTATTAACAGCTTAATTCAATTAATAGGAAAGCAAGATCATGCGATAAAAATTGTCATGACGATGCGAGCAGACTTTTTAGATAAAATAAGTCCTTATCCGAGTTTAGGGAATATTTATCAAGCGTATAATTGCTTATTAATGGATATGGAAGATAGCGAGTTAAGACTTGCTATTGCCGAACCGGCAGCCAGAAATGGGGTAATTTTTGAGCAGGGATTAATTGAGCAAATTATAGATGATTTTAAACAGCAAGCGGGGTCTTTGCCACTGCTACAATATACCTTAGATTTATTGTGGAATAAGAGTAAACATGAGATTGAAAAGAGAATTTTAAAGAGAGAGACTTATCAACAGTTAGGAGGAGTAACCGGTGCGCTACAACAACAAGCGAATAAGATTTATGATAGTTTTAATGAACAGCAGCAAAAAGTAGCGGAGCAAATCTTTCTCGAATTAATTAGTTTAGAAGGAAAAGAACCGGTTAGTCGAAGGGTAGATAAAACAATTTTTGAGGGAGATAAAACCCAAAAAGAGGTACTTTATGAGTTGATTGATAATCGTCTTTTGGTGAGTAAAGGAGAAGACGGCAAAGCAACCGTAGAAGTCGCTCATGAAGCTTTAATTCGTTCTTGGAAAGTGTTAACGGAGTTAATTCGAGAAAAAGAAACCATTATTATTTTAAGAAATCGCTTATATGCTGATGCGAAACAGTGGGATGAAGTGCGAAAAAATGATCTTAATAGAGCCAAAGGGGAACTGTGGAGAGGATCTAAGTTAGCGAAAATTATTGAACTGAGAAAGGAGAAAGCTCTGCCTAACTTGGATGAGGTTACTATCGAGTTTATTGAAGCAAGTATCGAAGAAAGAGAGCATGAGCAAAGAGCAGAACTAGAACGGCAAAAACGGGATAAAAGAAACGCTCAGAGGATTGCGGCGGGGTCATTAATTGCTGTATTAATTAATAGTAGTTTAGGTTGGATGGCGTGGCAAAAAACGAAACAAGCAGAACTGAATGAAGCGGAATCTTTGGGTCGTTATGCTTTATCTTTAGTGAGGAATGAAGGCAGGGACTTAGATGGTTTTATGGCAGCTATTAAAGCCCAAAAAATTCTGCAAAAACATGATAGGACTAACCCAGTGGTAATAAATGCTTTGCAACAATTGCTTAATGACAGAAAGGAACGAAACCGCTTTATCGATCATCAATCTTGGGTCAGCAGCGTGGCGATCACCCCTGATGGTAAAACTTTAGTGTCTGGGAGTGAAGACAACACCATCAAAGTGTGGGACATTGATTTAGACTCGTTAATGCAGCGTAGTTGTGATTGGGTTAGGGATTATTTAGAGAATCCTTATTCTGATGTGAAGGAGGAGGATAGGGGGGTGTGTGATGGGATTTAGTCTTGAGTAAAAAGGTTATGGTTAAGTTGAGCAGGGGAGCAGGAAGCAGGGAGTGGGGAGTATAGGAAGAATTCTTATTTTGACCGTTAGTGTATTGATATGAAAACTGCTGTGAAGTAATTTCTGTGTCTATGGTAGATTGCTTCGGGGTGTTTTTAGTTAGAATCAAAGTCTACTGTTTATATTACCCCTCGCAATGACTATTTAGAATTGATATGAATTATGTTGCAATAGCAAAACCTTGTAGGGTGGGCAATGCCCACCTTACCATATTAAAACTGACTGTTTATGTTATCCTTCGCAATAACGACTTTAGTCTCGAATAACTTGTAAAAATTGGTGTTAGATTTAAAGTAGTGCTAGCATCTTGCTCGCTAATATATGGTTATAGTGAGCAACATTGTTGAAGCTAGTAAGTAACATTATTAAAGCCAGTGAGCAAGATGCTCACATTCCTCTTATCCCTCGTAATGACGTTAGAATTAGTATGAATTATGTTTCAATAGTGAGCAATTATTTTGTAACAGTGGGGAATCGTTTCAATATAAAGTGCGATCGCTTTTCAAGGTTGATCAATAATTCTTTAACAAGTGTCAGTTATACTTCCCCACTGAGTCATCATTTTGTAACAGTGATCAATAATGTAGGACTATAGATCAATTATTCTGTAACAAGTGTCAATTATATTTCACCACTGAGTCATCATTTTGCAATGGCGATCAATCATTCTGTAACAGCGATCAATAGTTTAGTAATGATGATTAATACTTTTTCAATGAAACAATACGATTCCCACCTGAGAATAGATTATTTACATTATTATATCAATAATGCCTTTAAAAATGCTTGAAAAACCATGACTATAACCGTAACCCAACATATTAAAATAACCCCAGATATTCGTGGTGGCAAACCCCATCTTGTCGGGAGTCGCATAACAGTGGCTGAAATTGCCATTATGTATTTGAAAATGGGTCAATCTCTAGAACTTATTGCCGGAAAGTATCATCTTTCTCTTGCTTCAGTTTATGCAGCAATGTCCTATTATTATGAATATAAAGAAGAAATTGACCAACAAATTGCTGAAGACGAAGCGTTTGCTGATGAATTTCAGAAAAATAACCCCTCTCCTCTACAAGCAAAATTGAGGATGTTACGGGGTGAGTGAAAGGATTCGTTATCATTTAGATGAAAATGTTGACCCTGATGTTGCCTTAGCTCTTCGTAATCAAGGAATCGATGTTACGACAACATTTGATATGAATATGGCAGGAACATCAGATACGGAACAATTAGCCTTTGTGAAGACAGAAAGACGGGTTATTGTTACCCATGACACTGATTTTCTCAAGATTGCTAGTCAAGATAAGACTCATTATGGCATTGCTTTCTGTAAAAAAGGCAGTCGTTCTATAGGAGAGATTATCCGTAGTTTGATATTAATTTATGAAGTGATGTCTCCCGAAGAAATGCAAGGTATCGTCGAGTATCTTTAACTGACATTTTGCATACCTTACAAAAAAACTTAAGCTAATGTAACGGTAGCGCAAATAGATTGCTTCGGGGTATTTTTAGTAAAAATCAAAGCTTACTGTTTATATTACCCCTCGCAATGACCGCTTAAGTTTTAAGATAAATGTCTCACTAAAGCATCCCCCACTATTTTTGCTTCCTCATCTGTCATCCCCGAAGTCAACGGGGGACAAATATGACGGGGACACCAATATTCAGCATTAGGGAAACTTTCACCCTTGCAAACCCCTTCAAAAACCGGTTGTAAATGACAGGGTATTTCGTACACCGTTCCTCCTAAAAAGATATCCTCTTCTGCTAATGTTGCTTTTACCTCTTTAGCCGTCTTTCCTTCTGGCAATAGTACCATTAACTTATATTGAGATGCACTATCCATGTGGTCCGTAGAAACAAATCTAATTCCTGCTTCTCGCAGAGGTGACGTAATTAACTCATAACACCGTTGTCGCCGTGCTATCATGTCGGATAACTTAGCCAGTTGAATGCGTCCTAAAACTGCGTGAATTTCACTGATACGGGTACTATTACCAAAGTCTGTATGTAACCCCCCGAAGTCCATTCCTCGCTTTCCTTGGTTTCTCAGCGATCGCGCGATATAGTCTTCTTCATCATCGTTTAAGGTAATCATTCCCCCTTCAAAGGTGGTCATAATTTTAGTGGGGAAAAAAGAAAACGCTGCACCATCCCCTAAATTTCCGGCCTGTACCCCATTAATTTGACTTCCGTGGGCGTGTGCCGTATCTTCTAACACAAATAAGCCATTTTTATGACAATATTCTACCACTTCAGGAAAATCGGGAGAAATGACTCCCCCGATATGCACCCATAACACCCCGGAAATAGCCGAGGTTCCCCCCTTTTCTACAGCATCTTTGACCATTTGCAAAGAGGGTGCAAAAGTATTCTCATCCATATCTAAATATTGCACCTGTCCCCCCACTCGCAACACAGCAGCAACGGTGGCAAAATTGGTATTCGTGGGGACTAAAACCGTTGTTCCTTCTGCTTTCTTGAGACGTAAAATAATTTCTAACCCCGAAGAACCGGTATTAACAGCGATCGCGTGTTTGGTGCCAACATAGTCAGCGAACGCTTTTTCAAATTCCGTCGTATTTTCCCCTAAAATGAGCCGACCCGACTTGAGGATAGTTTTGGACGCTTCAGCGAAAAAGTCAATTTCTTCTTCTGTAACGTCGAAATAGAAGGGTTTGATGGGTCTTTTAGTCATGGTATTTAGAGAAATTTAGATTCAGGTGCGTTTCTAAAGATCACAGTGTAAAAGAAATGACTAAAAATTGCTACTCAGTGACATTAACTTTGTTGTGTTATGTTAATTTTCAGATAAAGTAAGTAGCTTAAACATAGTTAAATAAGATGAATCAAATAATTGTTTTTGAAGTTTCCCAAGAAGAAGATGACGGGTTTATTGCAGAATGTTTAACCGAAGAAATTTTTACCCAAGGGGATAATTGGGAAGAATTGAAAACCAATGTTAAAGAAGCTGTCACAGGTTACTATTTTGATCAGTCTACGGTTCCTAATATTAAATTACATCTTGTTAAAAACGAAATTTTAATAATGTCATGAAAATTCCTATAAATCTTAAGGGTTCCTATTTAGCGGAAGCTCTTTGTCGTTCATGGGACAAGGTAGCCAGATTATTTTAGAAACTGAAATTCCTAAACATCAAAGAATTAGCATTCCTAATCATAATCTATTGAGAGTAGGAACACTTAACAGTATTTTAAGGGCTGTTTCTATTCATAAGTAAGTCAGTAAACAAGATATTTTAGACAATTTATAAGATTTATCGTTGTTGGGTTTCACCTTATAAAGAAGGGTCGTAATGTATTATAAATCAATTCGGCTCAACCCAACCTACAGGCTATAATAATTTACCGAAACGGTCCTAAAACATCTGTAACTGTAATGGTTTGTTGATCCGTGTAACCAGCAAAGGTTCGGGTTGCCACTATTTTAATTTCGACCCCTAAACCTGATCGCAAATATCGTGATTCAATGGGTAACTTACCAATATCAATAGTAAAGGTATCCCCATCTAAAATGACTAAATCTTCTGGAATTTCCCCTTCATATTTGGTGGTATAATCAGACACTCGACGAAAACGCGGATCAGAACGAGTCGTACTATAAGTAATATTAAATTTAGTAGCAATTAAATTAGATTGGTCTGCCTGATCAATTAATGTTAATTGTAAATTCCTGTCTCTTCCTGATAATCCTTTACTTTCTAAACGAGTAGCATCTTTTTTATAAATGGCATTATAAACAATAAATTGAGTAATATTATTTCGTTGTTGCGTTGTCCCTTCGATCCAAATATTATCAGGAACATTAACTTGAATTCCCTGATCATTTTCATATTTTAAAGTGACTTTTTCTTGGGCAAATTGATTAAACGATTGAGGTGCATTCCAAATTAATAAAAATGAACGTTCTAACCGTTGAACTAACGCTAAATATTGATCATCAATGACTGAACCTGGTGCAAATAAGGCCGATGCACCATTGCGAGTTTCCCAAATATTTTTAGAGAGTAAATACCCTTTATCTCTCAACGCGGACATGGTAACAGTAGCAGCCGGTTTGTCTGCTTCTAGAGGTTTATCTAAATTAATTAAAGTCAGTTGACCGGGTAAACCATCTCTACCAAATGCCCCACCGACTCCATTTGCTCCGTTTTTCCCGTCTTGACAACGAAATTCTAGGGTGGTACAACGATAATCAGCATCACCAGGGTTGCCGCTACAGGTTTCTACAGTCCAATAGGGTTGGCTACAACGACATCCTTGACCCCCTTGGCCTCCCTGTCCCGGTTGTCCTCCTTTTCCCCCTGAAGCGTTGACAAAGATTTGTTGGAGTTGGGATAAGTCCGTTGCATAGAGGGTTAAAGAGCCACCATTGCCCCCATCACCGCCATTACCTCCATTGCCACCATTACCACCACTAGGAGCTTGTAGGTTATGTTTTACGTCGGTGGGTTGATTTTCACATTCAGCGTCTTCTCCTGCTTTACCTTCGTTACCTGGTTGACCATCTTCTCCCACTAAATTAAGGGTAACGGGGGAACCATCGGCAAAAATAGTCAAATTATCCCTATCTTCCCCATCTCCTCCTGAAGCTCCACTACTGGCATTAGAACCATCTTGACCAAAGGTTCTCACTTCTGCAGACATCGCACCCCCAATACAAAGGTTAGAGGAGGAGGGTAGAGGAACCATCAAAGAACTGGCAAAAAAGAGAACAAATAAAGGAAGTTTAGTGACTTGCATTGATGCGTTAGGAGGTTAACGATCGCCAAATTCTGAGACTGTCTTTAATTAACTTTTGTTTCTTGTACCACTAACACAGAACTGGGAGCATGATGAACAATATAGTTACTGACACTCCCTAGCAACATTTCTGACACCCCACTCAGTCCCCGTCTTCCCACTACAATTAAGTCTGCTTCCCAACTTTTGGCCATGTCTCTTATCCAGCGGCCGGGTTCTCCTATTTTCCACTCCCATTCTGTGGCAATGCCTTGTTCTGTGGCAATTTCCTCGTATTCACTTAACCATTTTTTGGTTTCTGTGGCTTGGCTTTCTAAACGTTCTCGCATTAAGTAAGAAAAATCGTTAAATTCCCCTTCGTAAAGGCTGGTGTAAGGGGCGGTGGAGGGGGTTTCCATAGGCAAACAATGAAGTAACTTTAAGGTAGCTTGATGACATTTGGCTACGGATAAAGCTTCTTCAAACACTTTTTTGGCTAAAGGAGTCTTGTCCAAGGCGACTAAGATGTTGTTGTATTTCATAATGTATAGTGCTACGCACTGGGGAATAGAGAATGGTTGATTAGATAACAGTTTTAACGTTAGCGAGTTGCTATAGTAAAGGGAACACAGAACTCCCAAACAGAGACTCCCATCAACGCATACCGCTATAGATAAACGGGGGATGAGCAAACTTAGGCATAGGAGAGAGAACGGAAGAGATCTAAAACTTTGCTGAGTAGGGAAAAAACTTCACAGTTGCCCTTTGCCCGTTCCCTGTTTCCTCTACCGAAGGGCGTTGACAAATTTTTCGATTCTCTCCATTCCTTTTTCAATGGAAGCTAAGTCCGTCGCATAGGATAAGCGAATACAATTATCAGCCCCGAAGGCTTTTCCTGGTATAGCAGCGACTTGTTGTTTATTTAATAAACCGTCACAAAAGTCTAAAGAATTGAGTCCAGTTTGACTAATATCAATAAACACATAAAACGCTCCCATTGGAGTGGGACAACTGAGTTTAGGAATGGCTCTAATTCTCTCTAAAATGACTTGACGACGTTGGGTAAACGCATCTAACATCTTTTGAAGACATTGAGGAGATTCTGGGCTTTCAAGGGCTGCGATCGCTCCGTATTGGGCAAAGGTACAAACGTTTGAGGTACTATGACTTTGGATGGTACTGGTTGCTTTAATTAACTCTTTGGGTCCGGCTAAATAACCAATGCGCCAGCCGGTCATGGAGTAACTTTTAGCAAATCCATTACTAATAATGGTGCGTTTAAAAATTTCTTCTCCTAGGGAACCAATACTAATATGTTGAGTGCCGTCATAGAGAATTTTTTCGTAAATTTCATCGGACACTACCCATATATCATGGTCAACAATCACTTGAGCTAAAGCTTTAATTTCTTCAGGGGTATATACCATCCCTGTGGGGTTAGAAGGAGAATTAAGAACAAATAACTTTGTTTTTGGGGTAATGGCTTGGTGGAGTTGTTCTGGGGTGATTTTATAGTCGGTTTCTGCAGTTGTGTTGACGATAACGGGAACGCCTTCGGCTAATTTGACCATTTCAGGATAACTCAGCCAATAGGGAGCAGGGATTATCACCTCATCCCCCTTTTCAATCAAAGCCAACATTAAGTTAAACAGCGAATGTTTACCCCCATTGGTGACAATAACATTTTCTGCGCTATAGTTTAACTGATTATCTTGGTTTAACTTGTGGGCGATCGCTTCTCTAAGTCCCGATTCTCCAGCCACTGGTCCATATTTCGTTTTCCCTTGAGCTAAGGCCAATGTTGCACCCTCTTTGATGTGTTGAGGGGTATCAAAATCTGGCTCTCCTGAACTAAAGCTACAAACATCAATCCCTTGAGCTTTCATCTCTTTCGCTTTAGCGGTAATGGCTAGGGTGAGGGAGGGAGTGACTTGTGTTACCCGGGTGGCCAATTGAATCATATTGCTTCTAAGCCTATTTGTTCCTTATCGTAAAAAACTAAAAGTCCCATAGACCTAATTCATCTGATGGATTAAGAATTCATATATGATAGTTGATTTTAGGTTAACTTATCAACTAAATTTTAAGGAGTTGGACGAGTATTTTGACCTCGCCCAAATCTCTGCAATCTATTAAGTGTGCATGGGTGCAACAACCTACTGCACGTATCTTAAAAAAGTGGTTAGCACTTGGCACTCAGTATTTTAAAAATATAGCTGATAGCTGAGGTGCGACCCAAGTCATTAAATTATTCTATATTTACTAATTCGAGATCAAATGTTAAATCTTTTCCTGCTAAGGGATGATTTGCATCTAAAGTCACTTTACTATCAGCTACATTAGTTACCATCACAGGAACCGCTTGACCGCTAGAATGACGCATTTGCAGTTGCTGTCCCACTTCTACGGATAAATCAGAGGGCATTTGTTTTTCATCGACGACAATCACTAATTCATCTTGATAAGGGCCGTAGGCTTGTTCTGAAGGAATGGTAACACTTTTGCTCTCTCCTGGAGCCATTCCTACTACGGCCTCTTCAAACCCTGAAATCACTTGACCCTGTCCGAGAGCAAATTGTAAGGGATCACGATTCGCAGAAGAATCAAACACTGTCCCGTCTTGCAATTTACCTGTATAGTTGACTTTGACTGTATCTCCTAGTTTAGCTTGTGCCATATCACATTACCTGTTAAATTTATTTGTTCAATGAAGGGACTTTTTTACGGTAGTTTTTTCTAGCAGTTTTGTCAACTTTTTGTGCTATTCTTAAAAATTTGTTAATGATTAAATTTTCATAAATTCTGCTTTCTATGAAACCAACCATTGAAACCTTAAATTTATTTAAACTTGCTTCGGGTGATGAATTTTTTCTGCAACTGTATAAGTTCACAGGTAAAAAAAAGAGTAAAAAAGTTTATATCCAATCAAATTTACATGGCTCGGAAATTGTTGGTAACGCGGTTATTTCACAACTCATTAGTTTTTTCTCTACCCTTAATAAAAATCAACTGAATGGTCAAATTTGGTTACTTCCAGTATGTAATCCTTTAGGAACGAATCAACGCAATCATTTCTTTTCTTCAGGAAGATTTAATAGTTATGATGGGAAAGATTGGAATCGAATTTTTTGGGATTATGAAAAATTTTGTCAGGATTTAGATGAATTTGTCCAACAGAATATAAAGTTTGATTCATTAACCATTCAAGAAAATTTTTTACAGCAACAAAAACAGGCATTTAGTAAACAACTAGAAAGAATCAACAATCCTAGTAGTGCGCCATTATTTGAACAGTATCGCTATCAATTACAATCTTTATCGATGGATGCTAACTATGTTATTGATATTCATAGTTCTAGTAACCAATGTATTGATTATCTTTTTTGTTTTCCCGGACAACAAGAAGATAGTGCTAACTATTTTCAGATCGATTATGGTATTTTAATGGATACTTATGATGGAGATGCTTTTGATGAAGCATTTATGAAACCTTGGTTAGCGTTAGAAAAAAAGTTTGAACAGTTAGGAAGAGAACTAAATATTGATCGAGAATCTTGGACGTTAGAATTAGGCTCTGGAATGAAAATGAATCCCCAATCGGTTAGTTTGGGAGTCAGGGGAATTATTAATTATTTAGTGAAAAAAGATATATTAACATTAGAAGATTATTCTTTACTAACTAACAAAATCACTTTAGTTTCTCGTCAAAATATTAGAAATTACTACGCACCGACTGGTGGAATGATTCAGAATCGATTAGCTTTGAAAGTAGAAGTAAAACAAGGAGATAAACTATATGAAATTCTTAGCTTTAATAAACAAGGAAAATTACCAGAAGTGATTAATATTTATGCAGAAACCGATGGATTTATTTTTGATGTTTCTACCAACTATTCAGCGAATCAGGGTGATTATGTTTTAGCAGTTTGTAATCCTAATTAGTAAAATAAATAGTGACTAATGTAGATACTTTAGACACTATTCTTATGCTACTATATCAACCATTTTTAGATAATACTATAGGTTCCCTTCTCCACTATAGGCACAAAACTTAATATCAATTGGTCTTCCTTGGGGAACACTAGCAACTTCTATCTGAAAATTACCAAATTGGTTTCCTGTCCAATATTGATTTTGATCATTAGGAAATGTTTGAATGACTTCTAAATACTCACCATTAGGAGCTTGTACCGTATAATCATGAGGAGTTAATTTTTCTATGATTAGTTGTTGTTCTCTAGCTAAGTTTAATAAAAAAGTATCCCCTGTATTCACTCTTCCTGCATAAGTACCACAATGACTCCCACTCGGAAAACTAATAGTAATATTTCTCCCACTTGATTGTGCGACTCGACAATCAAAAGCTGGTGCATAAACTAAAGATTGATAACGTCCATCGGAGGTGCGTACCGTCAGACATTTTCCTGTACTGGTTTCTCTCCAATAAGAATAAGAATCTGTTGCTGATTTTTCAGTTTTGATATACTCATATCCTCTTCTTTTTAATTCCATCTCTCCACCGCTTCCTCTAACACCGACTAAGTCTTGCAAAGAAGATGCAGGGGTTTGTGCTTTAACTTGAGTCGTTACGAAGGTTAAGGTACTGAAAACTAAAGTAATTAGACTATTTTTGATCATAATGAATAGTGACAATTAAATGCAACTGCTATCAAGAACAAGATTAATTATAGCAAGTTTTTCACGTTTTATAATAATGATAAAACTTTCATCTTATGACGTTGAGTTATAATAATAACAGCGAATTATGAAATAATAAGTGAAGCTAATGACTACCTACTCATCGGATTATTATACTTGGACAAAAGAGCAAGTTAGACTACTCAAATTAAAACAATTTGAGCAAGTAGACTGGGATAATGTAATTGAGGAGATAGAAGACTTGGGAAAAAGCAGAGAAAATGCTTTGGAAAGCTATTTAGAACGTCTTTTAGACCATCTGTTAAAATTAGCTTATTGGCACTCAGAAAAAGAATATGGCACTAGAGATTGGAAGGCAGAAATTAGGAACTTTAGAGCGCAAATAAAAAAAATACTACGGAAAAATCCTGCTTTAAAAAATAAATTAGAACCAATTTGGGACGAAATCTATCCTGTACGCATTTCAATCATGAAAGAACTTTTTTCTATTCCCGATAACAATAATATTACTCTTGAAGATGCACTTTCAGATGATTGGTTTCCTCTTTAACCTATTAATTGATGTTGTAATTTTTTTCCTGTTTCACTGGTCATAATAATAGTGCGATCGCGTCCGAAAACAATCGATCCTATACTAACATCAAAATCTACATATTTTCTAATATACAACTGTGTTCTTTTGTCAATAGTTTTTACAATAGATTGATAAATTTTTTCTGTAAAATTGTTATTTGTTTCTGCATCTATTTTCTTTAATAATTGTAAACCCTCTTCTGTGGTTTCACAGTCTAAAAGTTGTTGTAAAATTGCATTATCTAAACCTATTTTTACCCCATGACTGACTAATATTTCTAGTCTTCCATCGGCTAAATGGTGATGAGTATGAAAGATTCCTCCTGCTAATTTTATTAGTTTTCCATGATATCCAAATAATAAAATAGCGTTTATTTTTTCTGTTGCTGCTGTTACTAACAAGGGACCTAACCAGTTAGCAGTTTTGATTAATTGTTGAGGATTGATGCCCATTTTTTTAGCTAAATCTAAGCCATTTTCTCCTAAGCAAAAAACTAAAGTTTCAAATTGTTTTGCTTTTTCTTTTAATTCTTGTTGATAACTATTTAATTGCTCAGGAGAACTCAAGGGTTGAGAAATTCCAGAAGTGCCTAATAAAGATAAGCCTTCAATTACGCCAAAAGCTTCGTTTGATGTTCGTTTTGCCAGCTTTTTTCCTTCAGGTAAGATAATCGTCACTATAATGGTTTCAGTTGGCTTTAAATATTGTTGTAAGTTATACTTTAATAGTTTAGTGGCGTAGGAATAAATAGCATCTTGATTATTATTATTGATTTGTTTACCGATTCCTTCTCCTCCTTTGATAAGAATTTGTTCTTGTTCATTTTTATCACTATTTTCTCTCAGTTCTACGATTGCCCAAATTGGGGTGTTTCGGGTTAAATCTAAATTATTCCCTGGATCACTAATAGTAATTCCTAAAGCAACATTATTATTTATTTTAGCGACTTGTTGAATGGGAATAGTTACTGTTTCAGCCGGTTCTATTAAATTCAAGGAAACTATCTCATTATTTTGGTTATTTTGTAAGTGCTGTAAAGCTGTGATTGCAGAAGCACAAGCAAACACAGGCAACGTATAACCAGCGAGAGGTTTAGTCATATCTATTTTGTTTGTTTCTTTTGCCATAATTGTCTTTGTTTCTCTCTTTGTTTAGTAATCTTTTCAGGGGTTAAACTATCGTAACAATGGGGACAGGAAACTCCTTGTTCATACTTATCAGATGCTTTATCTTGTTCTGAAATGGGATAACCACACCCTAAACACATTTCGTAATTGCCAATTTTTAGCTGATGTTTAACGGCTACTCTTTCATCAAAAACAAAACATTCTCCTTGCCATAAACTTTTATCTTCTGTAACTTCTTCTAAATACTTTAAAATACCACCTTTAAGATGATATACTTCAGAAAATCCTTGTTTCAACAAGAAAGAAGTAGCTTTTTCACAGCGTATTCCTCCAGTACAAAACATGGCTATTTTTTTGTGCTTTTTCGGGTCTAAATTTTGCTGTACATAATCAGGAAATTCCCTAAAAGATTGCGTCTGAGGATTAATGGCACCTTCAAAGGTTCCGATATCCACTTCATAGGTATTTCTGGTATCAATAACAATGGTTTCCTCATCCTTAATTAAGTCATTCCATTGTTCAGGAGTTACATAAGTTCCCACTTGTTCATTAGGGTTAACCTCTGGCATTCCTAAGGTAACAATTTCTTTTTTTAACCGTACTTTTATGCGTTCAAAAGGAAGCTCATTAGCAGTAGAATATTTAACCTCTAAGTCAGCTAAACGTTCATCCTGACGTAAAGAGTTTAAAACTACTTCAATATTATCAGTTGTTCCGGCGATGGTTCCGTTAATGCCTTCGTAGGATAATAAAATAGTGCCTTTAATCTCATGATTTTGGCAATATTCCAAGAATACGCCTTGTTTTTCGGCACAGTCAGGAAAAGGAATGAATTTGTAGAAAGTAGCGACAGTGTAAAGCATTGTGAGAGTTCGGAGTGAGGGGTCAGGGGAAAATTTTTTTTATTTACCCCTTGCCTATTTTAGATAAGTCTGTATATAATTGTAAGAGTGAGTAAAATATCGACACAAAAAACTTGTCGGTTACTCTGTTTGGGGGATTAGCTCAGTTGGTAGAGCGCCTGCTTTGCAAGCAGGATGTCAGCGGTTCAAGTCCGCTATTCTCCACTTCATGGCTAATTCGTAGCTCATTTCTGTTTTCAAACTATATAATGTCATTTAATTGAGTCAAAGCCAGTCAACCTATGAATATCAAGTCGGAGGAAGTCTTAACAGTGACGCACCTAGCTATGTAACTCGAAAAGCTGATTTAGACTTTTATCAAGCCTTAAAAGCAGGTCATTTTTGTTATTTACTTAATTCTCGGCAAATGGGTAAATCTAGCTTGCGGGTGCGAACCATGAAAAGACTGCAAGCAGAAGGTATCGTTTGTGTTTTTATTGATTTAATGGGAATTGGAACACAAGACGTTACCCCAGAACAATGGTATGCAGGAATTTTTTACACATTGGTTCGTGGTTGTGATCTAAACTCAAAAATCCAGTGGCGAAGTTGGTGGTTAGAACAACGAGAATTATTGACTCCGATACAACGTTTAAGTTTATTTATTGAAGAAATCTTATTAGTTGACATCAAAGAAAAGATTGTGATTTTCATTGATGAAATTGATCAGGTTTTGAGTCAAAACTTTTGCCTTGATGATTTTTTTGGACTGATTCGTTATTGTCATGACCAAAGGGACACCTATGCTGACTATCAACGGTTAACGTTTGCGCTATTAGGAGTCGCTAAACCGTCGGATTTAATTCAAAACAAAGCTAAAACACCTTTTACTATTGGTCAAGCTATTCAATTACAAGGCTTTGAATTGGACGAAGTTCAACCCCTCATTAACGGTTTGCAAGAACAATTTGCTCATCCAGAAGCAGTGATACAAGACATTTTATACTGGACAGGAGGTCAACCGTTTCTGACACAAAAAATTTGTCAATTAGTCATTCGTGCTGACAGGATTACTAAAAAACAGAATAATGCAGAAATGGTTGCACAGATAATACAAGATTGTATTGTTGACAATTGGGAAGTTCACGATGAACCAGAGCATTTGAAAACCATTCGAGATAGGATTATCAAAAATGAACACAAAGCAGTACAACTGCTAGGACTCTATCAAAAAATCTTTCATCAAAGAAAAATTCCTGTTGATGGGAGTGCCGAACAAATGGAATTGCGACTATCAGGGTTAGTAGTCGAAAAACAAGGACAACTCAAGGTCTATAATCTTATCTATAGAACAGTTTTTGATAAAACTTGGATTGAAAAGAACTTAAAACAGTTGCGTCCTTATGCTGATGCGATCGCTGCTTGGATAGCGTCAGGATCTCAAGATCAATCCTATCTCTTAAAAAGTTCTCAGTTGCATGACGCTTTAACTTGGGCCTTGGGAAAATGTCTGTGCAATGAGGACTATCAATATTTAGTCGCGAGTCAAACCTTAGCCAAACAACAAACAGACCAATTATTAGAAGCGACAGAACAAGCGAGTCAATGGTTGGCATCTGCAAGGTCAAAAGCCAAACGAGAAGTCAAAAAAATGCGAATTGGGTGGGGATGGATACTCGGAATTACCTTAACTGTGACCCTACCTATCCTATTGCTTCGCTGGAGTGGCTTATTACAAGGACTAGAATGGTTTATGTTAGATCAATTCTTTCGCTGGCGACCTCTTGAACCTTCCGATCCTCGCATTGCCATTGTCACTATCGATGAAACTGATTTAACTAATGTAGGACAGTGGCCCATTCCAGATGGTATTTTAGCTAAAGCCATTACTAATATAAAAGCCCAAAATCCTCAAGGTATTGGCTTAGACTTGTATCGAGACTTGCCCATAGAACCTGGCCATAGTGAGTTAGTGAACTTGTTTCAATCAACACCTATTTTATTCGGGATTGAAAAAATAGTCGATAATCAAGTTGCACCTTCTCCTATATTGAATGAACTTGAACAAGTGGGGTTTGCTGATATTGTCGTAGATGCTGATGGACGGGTTCGTCGAGGTTTATTGTCGGTTGTTGACTCTGATGGTACCGTGCAATACAGTTTAGGCACAACTTTGGCACTGTATTATCTAAAAGGGAAAAATATTACCTTAGAACCCCTTGAAGAAGGTCAAAAAGTTGCCTTGGGAAAAGCTGTTTTTAAGCGATTTACCAAAAATGATGGGGGTTATGTGGGTGCTGATGCCGGAGGTTATCAGATTTTACTTAATTATCGAGGAACTGAGCAAAATTTTCTGACTCTTTCCCTCACAGACGTGCTAAAGAATAATATATCCCCGAATCGTTTAAGCGATCGCTTGGTGTTCATTGGCACAACCGCCGAAAGCATCAACGATTTACACTACACCCCTTATAATGGTAAGCTTTCCCATTCCTCTGAGAGGATGCCTGGCATCGTAATCCATGCTAATATTGCTAGTCAAATCCTCAGTTCAGCCTTAGAAGAACGGCCTTTGATTGGGGTTTGGCCTGATACCATTGAAGGGTTAGCAATCTATACCATGGCCTTAATCGGAACTGGTATAAGCTGGTGGTTTAAATCAATAAAAAGAGTTTTATTAAGTTTACTGCTGGTTAGTAGTTGTGTTGTAGGAGGTGCTTACCTGGCTTTTTTATGGGCTTGGTGGTTACCATTAATACCTTGTTTATTGGCACTTTTTACAGCAACCATTGTCTTATCTTTCATTAATAATAAACAACGAGATAAAATGGTTCTTAAACTCACGTTAGACTTATTATCAAAGATATTGACTGACAAGCCAACGGTTGGACGTATTGCTATTGAATATCTCAAGCAGTCAGAAAACAGAGAAAATCAAGTTTTTATTGACTCATATCTGGCAACTTCGATTAAATTAGCTGGTTTAGGGAAGCAAGATACAAGAGGGAAGAGGCAATAATATTTCATTTCTCGCTGCTGAATTGGTTAAAGTTCCGAATTAACTTCTCCGGACTCTAAAAATTTAGCCCAAATATCTCTTATGTTTTGATTATTAGGTTGCGATTGCCTTACTTCCATTAAAGCAGTTACGGCATCATACCAAATTCCGTTTTCTCCATACCAAGCGACTTTTTCTAAAGGGGTTCCTAAGTGATTAGGTTCTGTAATGGTAACTCGTTTGATCCAAGAGGCGACCGCGGGATCATTGGGGTTTGGTTGATTACCACAGATTAAGACAACTGCCCACTGATAGCTTTTGTCAAGTTCTAGGGGTGGGGAGTCTTGAGAAGATTGAACAGCGATTAAACCGGACTTTCCTGCAATAGAAATAAAAGTTTGGGAGTGAAAAGTTCGGCCTTCTTCTCTAATACTTAATACTATTTGTTGAGCAGAGGTTTCTGGTAAATTAATCCAAAATGTGGGGTGTTTTGCTGTGGTTAAACCCCAATTAGATGAAGGAACAAGAGGGATTAAAGATGTTTGAGTTAATGGGGCGTTGGGCTTATTGGATGAAAATATATCTTGAGAACATTGTTGATCATTACGAGATCCTGCCCCCCTTGTGTGTTCTGGTTTTTGGTCTTCCGGGGGTGGTTTAAATAGTACACCAGTAGATAATCCTTCTGATTCGGTGCCAGAAGGGTTACTGGCGGGTTGGGCAATGACGGGTGTAATGGGGAGAAGCACTAAACTTATCGTGGTTAAGTTTAGTAAATATTGTTGATTTAGCATAATACATAGTATTGATTACGACTTTATGCTTTAGATTCATAGAATCTAACTTAATTATATGTGAGTTGCATGATGCCAAATCAGGAAAGTGTTAAAACCCTATTGCTAGAATGCCTATTGCTGACATCTTGCACCAGTACAAAACAACTCAACAAAAAAAACAAAAACAATCAATTCTTAGACAGTTAGAGTCAAAATAAATTCCTATACCCTACACCCTTTCACTACTAGCCAATGCACGAATAAGATGCAAGATATAAGTTAAAACCAATTTCCCACTAAAACAAAAGAAGCCCAATAGAAAGGATGTTGATACTCAGAAGAGTGCAATAAGGACAGTTGTGCTTGACGGAGTGCCTCGGCTTTACTAACGCCAGATTGACTCAAAATTTTATAAAATTGAGAAATAAACTCAGATGTTGATTGATCATCCACATTCCAAAGACTAGCGATGGTACTTCTTGCCCCTGAGCGCACTGCTACCCCTGCTAATCCCAAAACCGCACGTTTATCTCCTGTGGCTGTTTGACAAGCACTTAAAATTAATAGTTCAATAGGACTTTGTTGTTGGCCTTGTCTTTCTTGTAAGAATTGGTCTAAATTTTTAACATTAATCCGTTTATCCCAAGTCAATAAAAAAGTATCCTCTACTTCAGAGGAAAACTGCCCATGAGTAGCTAAGTGGATAATGGGGAAAGAGCTTGACTCCAGTGCTTTTTGTAGGCGATCGCTGGTAAACTGCTGATCTAATAAAACTTCTGTTGGAACTATCTCAGAAATCTTCTTGAGTTCTTCTTCTACCCCAGGTAATGGGGAAAAACCTTGACGAGCCTCTACTAAGCCACCGGCAAGGGTTCTCAAATTGTCTGCAGAAAGAGATTGAGAACTTAATAATTGTAATCCAGGCGTTAAAGCCATATTATACTTTTCTATTAAGAATTGTTGACCATCGTGTAATGCAGCCATAGGAACACCCCGCAATATTCCATCATGGACAAATACTAATGTTTGAGTCTTGTTTTCTTTTAATTCGGTTTCCAAAGGACGAATTAACCAATCGTATAATTGCTGATGGGGATGTAAGGGATCTGGGGTAAAAATATAAGGATTTAAGTTGGCAAAAAAGTCTTCAAACACGGCTTCAACATCTTCAGAGGTTCCATTGTTTAAAGTCGTTTCATGATAACTTAAGGGCTTCCCAGGCAGGGATAAAATCAGGGCTAATCGTCCCGGTAGCGCAATAGAATAGATGACAGCAGCCTGGGGGTCAAGTTGGTCAATTTGTTGGGGTTGGGCATCAATACAGGCTTCTCGAAAGAAGTTATTAAGTTCAGCTAATTGTAGAGATTCTATTAGTTCACGGGCTTTTTTTAGGTTACTTTGACTAATTTTTCCTGTATTCGAGGGTGTTAAGAGTTGAGCTACCAGTTCCCGATAAATCGGTTCTACACTATCTCGGAAGTTAAATTGAATGTCTGCATTTGTTACCACTAAATCCTGTCGTAAAGTGTCTAGAATGTTCACTGCTACGGTATAAGAAGCAATACTTTTGTTAGTTTTTCCTTCCAGTTTATACAATCTTCCTAGTTGCCATTGCCAGAAATAAGCGATTTCTGGGCGATTTCTGGCTGAAAGTTTTTGTAAAGCAGATTCGGTTAATTGTTGTCCTACTGTTAGGTTTCCTAATGCTTGATAAGTAGCCCCTAAATAACCAAAAGCGTTGGCTTCCCCTTGTTTATCTCCTATGTTTTGAGCTTGGTTAAGTGCTGTTTCTACAATGTATTTAATATCTAACCAAGAAGAAATAGATAATTGTTCAATTGTTTCTCGTTGATTTATAATTGTGACTTGTTCTTTAATGTTAGGACAAGACTGTAAAATGGGAGTAACCAATTGAGGGTTGTTAGGATTTAAAACAGTGTGTAAGCATATTAGGTTTTGTGCTAATTTCAATTGAGCCGTTACTAATTTTGAACTTGGGTATAATAAACTGTTATGATTTTCAAACTTGTGTATTAGTTGAGTTTGCAGTGTTTTTGTCAGGTTTGAGACTTGATTCCATTGTTGTGTTTGTATGAAAAGACTTAATAAATTGAGTTCAGCCTGTATTTTAGTGATGGATAAGTTACCTGATGTAGCTTGAGTATAACAAGCGATCGCCTGTTGATAAAATTCTCTACTCGTTTGATAATTTTTGTTAGAAATACAAGTTATTAATTCTCTTGAATTTGGAGGTAATTGTTGCTTTTCTCTCATTATTGTTTTATTACCTAGCGCTCTTATCGTATTTCCTAAATTGAGAGAAACGACTGCTAAAGTGTCAGGATCATTTTTATTTTTTGCGAGTTGCCAACTTTTCAATAAAACCAGTTTTGATTGCTGGAGGTTTCCTATGACTCTCAAAACATTCCCTAAGCTTTGTAACCCTATAATTTGTTGAGAAATAGATAAATTATTAGTCAGATTATCGAAAGCTTGTTCTGATAACTGACAATCTTTCCCCTCTAAAGTTAAAGCATTTATTAACATTTTACAAGCTCTTGGATAAAATCCTAAATTTTGCATCGCTTGAGCTTGATTAATTTGGCTTTGAATTAAACGATTATTATTGCCAATATTTTCATAAATTTTCGTAGCTGATTGCCAAGTTTCGAGAGCTTTGGCTGATTCTCCTAATGACAATTGTAATTGTCCTTTTATTTCTAAACTAGCTGCTAATATACGTTGTTGTGGGGAAGTCTTTTCAAGAGATTCTAATAAAGAAATACTTTGATCTATTATTTGTTTTCCTTTTGTCCATCGACCTAATTGCTGATAAGTTAGAGAAAGATTACTCAAAGCCATAGACTGATTAAGTTTATCTCCTTTTTTCTCAAACACATCAGCCGTTTGTTTCCATATTCTTGCTGCTTCTTCAAACTTTCTATATTGATAATATTGTTGCGCTTCCTCTATCAAATGTAAGGGATTATTGTGAGTGTTAATAACAGGATTTGATAAAGAAACTTGTACAATCAATAAGGGAATAGTGATTGAAATAAAAAAGAGTAGCAATAAGAGAATAACTGATTCCCTACGGGGTATTTTCATCGAATTCTCTCTAAATAATGTTTGCTTGAGAATCAATCAATTATTATACTCAACGAGAACATTTTTCATCATTTTCTGGCAAGCGTTGAGATCCATTAATCGTAGGATTATAAGAAACAAGAACAATCTCTCCTTTTTCATTGAATACCCACCCCTGCGCCGGAACAATAGACTTTTGTACTGAAGTCAAAGCCCCGTTATTCTCTGGCTTTTCTTGACTTTCTGGCATCATTGTGTGTATGGGAGCCGGTTGGACTAATTCTATTTGGGTGGCTTCACTGTTGAGTTCTGAAGTAGGACCAGGAGGTAAACCACCCCGTCCAGTCACCACAAATTCACTTTTTGAACCCTGTTTACAGACATTTTGAGCAATGAGGGCATTAGGATCTATGACATTTTCTGGTAGTCTAATTAAGCCTCGGTTTGGGTCAAGTTCTCGGTTAAGCAATATTTCGCCACTTGAACCGGTTTCTGAACTGGCATCAAGGTCATTGCTACGGTTGCCTGGGGTAGCCAGATTCTCTTCAATGCCGAAAATCCCTTGAGCATTAATAGCAATGCGCCCTCCGTTCCCTTGTTCAGCTTTTGCAATGATATCACTACCATTCGGACCAGTTGGAGGAAAAACGACGAGCAATGCAGTATCAATATCAATATTACCTCCGTCGGCTGACTCATTGGCTGTTGCAGAAATTAAGCTTTTATTATCTATTCTCAATAAGTCTGCCACATTAAGGGTGATATTTGCCCCGCTTTCATCTTCACTGGTTTCAGTTTCGGCGGTAATAGTGCCTTGATTCAAATAAAGGGAATTAGCATTAATAGTGAGATTACCTGCCTGTCCTATCCCTTGCTCAACAGCCTCAACTGAGATGTTTGCGCCCTCCTCAACAACTAGGTGATTCGTAGTAATAATTAAGTTGCCAGCGTTTCCAGATCCAAAACTACTCGAACTTATACTGCTAGGTAGTTCACCATCAGTTGGGGAAAATCCGACTCCACTTACTTCAACTGACTCAGAGGCATTGATAAATATATTGCCTGCCTCTCCTGTCGCAAATGTAGTGGCTTGAATGGTACCGCCATCGCGAACAATTAACCTCTGTGTATTTATCGTAAGAGATTTGGCATCTCCAGAACCTGTTGTTGCTGTCCACAGAAGACTTCTGGAAATATTCAAGTTAGGTGGTATATAGAATTTTGAGGTACCTGATACTTCTACAGATTCTGAGGCATTTACAGTTATTGTGCCTCCATCTCCCCCAAAAAGTGGGTTGGTTGAGATAAAAGCACCATCAAAAATGTTCAAATATTTAGTATCGATTATGATATTACCAGCATTACCAAGCCCAGCACTCGAAGCTGATACTGAACTCCCACTGGCAGCGGCTCTAAAAGCAGCATCACGAAATCCACCAATATCAAAACCAAAAGAGAAAAACTTGTCTGGGGTAAAGCTGATGGGGATAGCTTCAGTAGATCACAAAGTCAGCTTGAGACAAGCGATCGCCACCAAAATTCATAAGTTTAAATTATGTAGCAGGAGAAGGGAGAGGTAAAATATCATTGATGGGAATATAAACATCTTTTACTGTGCCA
>NETF01000049.1 GCA_002172675.1 unicellular cyanobacterium SU3 | reverse complement strand
CATTCATCTTTTTCTGTCTAATTCAACCTTGGTTATCTGTTTTTCCCAGTCAACATCTTGAACTGGGTTTTTCTCAATTAATTAATATTATGAATCGCTTTCGTGGCTCTCCTTTTCCTCAAAGTTTATTTATAGAATATCCATTCCCTGTTGCTTGCTAATTCGACATTCTTGCCCCGTAGTCATAAAAGAGGGTTTAAAGTAAAAAGAATAAGGAATTAAGGAATAATTGAGAACTGCTCAAAGAAAAGAAAAAAACTATTAAGAATATAATCCGTTACCAATAACTTTGTTATAACCGATTAAAAAGCTACTGAGTTCATATAAAAATGATTAATCCCATCTTAAGAAAAACCTTCGGTGGTCTTTCTTTAGACTATTATTTTCGCCATCTAATTTTTAGTCTATTTTTAACAATTTTATTTATTTTTTTGGTCGAAGAATATTCTATCGAGCTTTTTGCTTTTTCTTTTTTCAATACTTTTCTTTACCCTTATTCACGCTTTGCTTACCGAAGTAGTATTAATCATTTATCAGGAAATCAAGGCTTAATCATTAATCCTTTCCTGATCTTGGTGATCAAATTCTTTACTATGTTATTATGTTGGAGTTTGGCTCTATTTATTGCGCCGATGGGGTTACTTTTCCTGTTTCTTTATCATACTCAACAAGCGAAAAGTTAACAGTTAATAGGGATCAGTTACCACTTACCCATTAAAAGCGATCGCACAATAAGTAAAAACACTAATGAGAAATTTTTTCTTTAATTAGCTGGGGATCACCCTGTTGCACAACCTTTCCTCCTTCCAATAAAAACGCCCCATCACAGTAATTTAACTCTTCTAAACGGTGCGTCACCCATAAAGCAGTAATCCCTCGACTCTTGACTAATTTTTGTACTTGTTCGACTAATTCAATTTGCGTATCAGGATCAAGTAAGGCGGTGGGTTCATCGAGTAATAATACTGAACAATGACGGGCGATCGCTCCGGCAATAGCAATACGCTGTTTTTGACCCCCACTAAGAGCATAAATAGGTCTTCGTTCTAATTCTAATAGATTGACTGCGGTTAATGCCTCTCTGACACGATAACGCACCTCTAACGGGGGTAATTTCTCCTCCACTAACCCGAATGCAATATCGGCCCCAACCGTCGGCATTACTAACTGGCGATCGGGGTTTTGGAAGACAAAGCCCACCGGAGGAGTCATGGTAATGATTCCACTTTGGGGGGTTAACAAATTCGTCAACAGTCTTAACAGCGTTGACTTACCACTGCCATTAGCCCCCAAAAGCATCCAAAACTCCCCTTCTGGCACAGCCAATGAGCAACACTTGAGTACCTGGGCATTTTCGTGCCAACTGAAGCTAACCTTATCAACATTAATCGCAAAATTCGCCATATTTTAGATAAACATAAGGTGGGCAATGTTTAATACTCACATCTTGCACTAATGCAAAACCTTAATAATAGAGTGTTTCAGATAACCATTGTAGGCTGTTTGTTACCATTGCCCACCCTACACTTTCATCATTTAACGGTTCACCGATCACTGATCACTGTTCACTGAGCAGCCACGTCTCCTAAGTTGAAGAGAAAAGGAACACTACTGTTACTATCCCCTCCCATCACTAACACTTTAGGCATTTGTGCGCCACCTTGTTTCCAAGCTTCGATCGCTTCTTTTTGTAGCACTAATTCACCCCCTTGAGCTTTTAAGGTTTCAGCCAACAACCTTTGAGCTTCGGCTTTACCTTTAGCTCGGTTAATGTCAGCTTGTGCTTCTTGTTCAGCTTCTTGGGCAATATAGACGGCTCGTTGTGCTTTTTGTTCTGCGATCTGTTTATCTTCTACTGCTTTGGCAAATTCGGGAGAGAAGTTAAGATCGATAACGCTGGTATCTAGAACAATGATGCCATACTTTTCTAAGCGAGAGTTCAGGGCATTGTCAAAGTCTTCTTTGAGTTCACTTCTTTGGGTTATGGCTTGTTCTACAGTGCGTTTAGCCGCAGCAATTTTAAATGATTCTTGGGTTTGAGGCGCAACAATTTTAGAAACAATATTTTGTAAGGTTCCTTGGGTGCGTCGAATGGTAACAACTTGTACGGGATCAAGTCGGAAATTAATAGCAAAACTTGCGCTTAAATCTTGCAAATCTTTGGTTGCACTTTGTGCCGGAACTTCAAACTTTTGGACGGTAACATCATAAACATCTACAGCAGATACTAATGGGGGTTTAAAATGAATTCCTTCTAATAATGCTCCATCGCGAGCCTTTCCTAAAATGCTTAAAACCCCTGCTTGTCCAGGGTTAATCACAACAAACGAGTTGAAACTAATAACGACTAATAATGCAGCAATAATCCCACCTATTAAGGGTTGCAAGCTTGGGGTTGATTGACGAGTCACAAATCTTTCTCCTTAATATTACCTAGTTTCGATCTTAGCGGTTATTGGGCGTAATAAGTAGTCAGAAAAATCTCAAGTTATACCAGTTCTCAAAAATAACTAGAGATATCTGAATATTTTTCTCGAATCGGTTAAAGCACACCACAATTATTGCGATCGCTATGCCCTATTGAATCGTTGATGAGATTAGATATAGCGGAACAATTGAGTTTGAGAGTTTTGTCCCTCAATTATTCGATGATGGAAGTGGACAGATTTCCATGCCTTGAATCAAGCCATGCTCGATGGTAAAACGGTGGCCAACGTACTCATCGGCAAGCACCGCATTCTTAATTTCGTGCCAACATTTGACAATGTTATATTCAATAACATTGTTATAAACTATAACATTAGTTTTTTGAAAATCAACAGTGAATATCGAAAAGTATCATCATGGTCACTTGCGCGAAGCACTCATCAATGAAGCCTGTCAACAGATTGAGCAGGAAGGCGCAACCGCATTGAATTTAAGCAAGTTAGCACAGAAAATAGGGGTCAGCCAACCGGCTGTGTATCGCCACTTCCCCAATAAGCAAGCCCTCGCTATTAGTGTTGCCCAGACAGGGTTTGAACAACTTGCCGAAGCCTTACAAAAAACGACTCAAAATGTTGAAAGTGATGCTTTCAAAGGCATTAGAGCTATTGCGAAAGCGTATGTCGAATTTGCACTGAATAATCGAGAAATTACTCGTCTGATGTTCAGCATGAAGGAACGGACGACTGAGCCTGAACTACAAAATGCTTCAAAAGCCGCAGCAGTGCCTATATTTCGCATTGTAGAAGCAGCCAAACGTTGCGAGCGTCTGCGGAATAATGATGTTGTGCAAGCAGTACGGATTATTTGGGCTGCCATACATGGCTTAGGGATGCTCCTCATGGATGAGCAAATTCCTTCTGTGACCCAATCACCTGATGAATTGTCAGACTATATTGAAGCAACAGCAAGAACGCTACACATTGGGCTGTTTGTTGTGTGAGCATTCCTGGATTAGCGACAACCAACTATGGTTTATGGGGAGTTTTGAGTTCTTTGTCTATATTGTAGGAATAACCAGACTTATTGATCATGACTATCGACTCTTGCCAGGGTTTAGCAATGCTAAACCCTTACCGACTATCCTTTCATTGAGGGACGACTAGCAGTAGTTGGAAACATTTGTTTAAACATAAATTGACGTTCATTAGCTGATTTTGGACCAAAGTTCCAGAGACTTTCATAGAAAAAGAAAGAAACACCAGCAAACTTTTCATCACGGGTTTCTTTTACTTGATTATTGATGCGTTGCATCGGAACTGGACGACCTTTTAAACCAGATAAAACTCCCACAGCAAAAGGAATATGTTCCTTAGCTTGTCGAACTTCAGGTTGATTAATTTCTCGTTGAAAATCTACCATATTTTGTCGATAAACTTGTAAAACTAATTCTTCTATGAGTCCCTTTCTTTCCCAATTAGCCCAGTCTAAAAGAAAACAATTTTTAGAGAAGGTTTGAGGATTAGGAGAAACGGAAACAATAATATCAGGCTTAACCGCTTTAACGGCTGCGAAAACATCTCCCATGTATTCAGTAATTTTATTATTTCTCCATTCTGTCCATTCTGTCCAAGCTGCATCTTTCGCTAAACAATTATTTCGTCCCATTTTTAAATAACTAGGGGTTTTCGGGGGCATTTTTCCATTATGTTCTTGTTGATAAAGTTGTACCGTTGCATCATCATAGCCGAAGTCAAAGGGAATACCGAAATGATCATCCACTTGAATGCCATCAATGTCGTAATTTGTAACTATTTCTACCAATAAATCGGTTAAAAATTCTTGTACTTCAGGGTTAAAAGGACTTAACCAAACCCTTTCATGAACATTCCCTTCTAACCACATTGTGCTATTATCTTGACGTTTGGTTAACCAATCTTGATGACGTTTTGCCAATTCAGAATCGGCCGGTGCCATAAAACCAAATTCAAACCAAGGAATGACAGACATTCCTTTATCATGTCCTTGTTTAACAATTTCTTTGAGAACATCTCGACCTTGTAAACCGTCTGTGGGGTCTAATTCTTTACCGACTACAGATTTAGCAACTGCAGAAGGATATAAGGTATAACCCCAATTCCAAACCGTAGGATATAAGGTATTAAAGTTTAGTTCAGACAGGGTATCAATAGCTTCTGTAAGGATTTGAGAATTGAATAAAACTTCACTATCAATATTCGTTAACCAAACCCCTCTAATTTCTGCTGGTTGATTACGAGACTGGACAGAAAAAGGCATAGTCAAAGGAATTAGAGTTAAACAGATACCAAAAAAAACAAGAAAAATGAGCCAACTTTGACGACCCCAACGACGGCTAAATGTAACCAGTGCATCAGCACTTTTATCAAATAAGTTATGTTTCATCATTTTAGGAGATAGAAGATCAACAAAAGTAGTCAGTAGATAAGCAAAAATAAACGTAAATTTCTAGTGATTCATAAGAACCGAAAAAGCTAGTCATCATCAAAGCTAAAGCTTTAAATACGAACAGTAAAATAGCTATTTTATTGTCCATTAATATGAACAACTACTTGACGCTGATGACTACGCTGACGATGTTCCCATAAGTAAATACCTTGCCATGTTCCTAACACTAATCGACCTTGAGAAATGGGAATTTGTTCCGAGGTTTTAGTTAACATTGAACGAATATGTGCCGGCATATCGTCAGGTCCTTCTGTGGTATGAATATAAAGTTTAGAATCTTCTGGAACTAACTTAGAAAAGAAATGACTTAAGTCCGTGAGAACATCAGGGTCAGCATTTTCTTGAATAATTAAAGAAGCAGAAGTATGTCGGACAAAAATAGTACATAATCCCGTTTCAATCCCCGATTGATTAACGACGTTTTCAACATCGCGGGTAATGCGATGAAAGTCTTTTCCTCTGGTTTTAATGGTCAATGATTGTTGATAGTAATTCATAAAGTTTCTAATCTTTTAGAGACAATCGACTATTTATAATCCTAAAGAATAAGCCAATTTTTCGACAAAATTGCTCTCTTCTGGTTTAACATATTCACAGACCGATTCTATGTTCTGATGTTAATCAAGATCAACAACCTAACTATTTTAAAAGTTTAATGACCATTATCGCCATTATTTCGGCTTGTGGAGGATCAAAAGGAGTTCCCCGTAAAAATGTTCGTCCCTTAGCAGGAAAACCCTTAATCGCTCATTCTATCGAAAATGCTCAAGAATTGACCTTGATCGATCAAGTTTATGTTTCTACTGACGATCAAGAAATTGCCACAGTTTCTACTCGATACGGCGCAAAAATTATTGATCGCTCGGCTGAGTTAGCTAATGATACAGCATCCTCTGAGTCAGCGTTAATTCATGGTCTTGAAGCATTAGAAAAGGAACATATTAACCCAGACTTATTGGTGTTTTTGCAATGCACCTCCCCCATTAGAACCAGCGCCGATATCGAGCAAGCGATCGCAAAATTAAAAGCCCAACAAGCAGACTCTCTCTTCTCAGTTTCTCCTTGGTTAGTAGAAGTGAAATAGGGAATAGGATAAAAAATATGGAAATTTTAGTGATTAGTAATGGTCATGGAGAAGATGTTATTGCCGTGTCGATTATTGAAGCATTGAAGAAGTTTTCTAACGTTTCTAAAATTACGGCCTTACCCTTAGTAGGGACAGGTTATGCTTACGGAAAAGCCAATATTCCCATTATAGGAACCGTAAAAACCATGCCATCGGGAGGCTTTAACCAAGATATTAACCAATTATGGCGTGATGTTAATGGAGGGTTATTAACCCTGACTTATCATCAATACCAAACCATTAAACGATGGGGAGAAAAAGGTGGCAAAATCTTAGCTGTAGGGGACATTCTTCCTCTCTTGTTTGCTTGGTTAAGTGGGGGAGAGTTTGCCTTTGTGGGAACCGCCAAATCAGAATATTATCTGCGAGATGAAACAGGGTGGCTAACGTCTACATCCTTGGTTGAACGTTGGCTAGGCTCGATGTATTTTCCCTGGGAACGCTGGTTAATGCGTCGTTTAGCTTGCCGAGGGGTTTTCGTTAGAGATAGCCTTACCGCTCAAATTTTGCAACAATGGTCAATTCCTGTCTATGACTTAGGAAACCCCATGATGGATCATTTTTCAGTTAATCCATCTATTACCTTTCCCTCTGAGACTGAACCGTTAATTATCCTCTTATTACCAGGGTCAAGAATGCCTGAAGCGCAACAAAATTGGCAATTAATCTTACAAGCTGTTTACAGTGTCATAGAAGCCTTTAATGAGCGATCGCTATTATTTTTAGCAGCCATTACCCCTAGTTTCAACTCTGTCCCCTTTCAAGAAGATTTAATCGAGAAAGGTTGGACTAAAGAACTTGATCGCACCTATCCTCTATCCATCCAAGATCCTCAATCTATCTCATTCACTGACCGCAACGCTACTTTAATTCTTAGCCAAAAAGCCTATGAAACTTGTTTACAATTATCTCATATAGGTATTGCCATGGCCGGGACTGCCACAGAACAATTTGTTGGTTTAGGAAAACCTGTGATTAGCTTCCCTGGAAAGGGTCCACAATTTACCCAAACATTTGCCCAAAATCAAACCCGTCTCTTAGGTTGTTCTGTTACTTTAGTCGACAGACCCCAACAAGTGGGAACCACATTAAAACAATTAATCAATGATCCCAAACAACTGCAAACTATTGCTAAAAATGGTCAAAAACGTCTAGGACAACCAGGGGCTGCCCAAAGAATTGCTGATTGTTTGCTCAACAAGTGTTTTACCAATCAATAAATTATTAATTATCCATTATTAATGATTAATTATTAACTATCTCGATTAAGTAATTCTGCGATCGCCCTTTGTTTAACTTGATCTCCATCAGGAAAGGTTTGACGAGCATCAGTAATCAACCAATCTAAGGCGGCCGCTTGTACATCAATGGCTGCACCCGTTTTATCCACACAATAGCGTCCAAACACTAACTTATCCACCAAACGCACCCCAGGGCCAAGACGGGAATATTCAAAAATAACACTATTATCTACTGTTGCACCACTACAAATCCAACAATTCGGGCCAATCATACTCGGACCAATAATGGTCGCCCCATCTTCAATATGAGTCATCGCCCCAATATAAACAGGCCCTTGAATATTCACCTTATCCCAATTTACCGCCACATTTAAGCCGGTATAGATGCCCGGTTTCACTTCTATACCAGGAATTTGCACATTTTTAATATCTCTTTGTAAGACTGCACGTATGGCGTGCCAATAATCAGGAACTTTGCCGATATCCACCCATTCAAAGTCCATATTCACCGCATAAAAAGGCGCACCTTTTTCTACTAACTGAGGAAATAATTCACCGCCAATATCATATTTTTGATTGGGGGGAATGTAGTTAATAATTTCTGGTTCAAAGATATAAATTCCTGTATTAATATTAGTGCTGAGGGCTTCATCGACAGAGGGTTTTTCTTGAAACGCTTGAATTTTCCCCTCGTCGTCTGTTACCACGACACCGTAACTAGAAACCACCTCTTTAGGAACAGATTTAGTAATAATGGTTGCGATCGAGCCTTTTTCCTTGTGGTATTTAACCGCAGCCGTTAAATCTAAATCAATGAGAGCGTCCCCACATAAAACGATGAAGGTATCATCAAAAAAGGGATTAAAATCTTGAATTCGCCGTAAACCACCAGCTGAACCTAAAGCTTCTCCCACTAAATCTCCATCGACAATTTTTCCTTCAAAAGAATAGCCGATTTGTACACCAAACCGTTGACCATCACGAAAATAACTTTCGATTTCCTCGGCCAGATGGCTGACATTGACCATAATTTCCTTAAAACCATGCTGTCGCAGGAGTTCTAACAAAAACTCCATCACAGGTTTTTGTAAAATCGGTATTAGTGGTTTAGGTATGGTGTGGGTAATGGGACGAACGCGAGTTCCTTTCCCAGCGGCCAGAATCATGGCTTTCATGAATACTCTTTCCTCAATCTTCGCCATCAAGTGTTTACGGTGACAATGCTTAGTGTACCATTAACTTTTGCGAAATCCCGATAATCATCTTAAATCAGTTGATAGTAATTTGTGATTAGTGGCCTCTTAAAAAGCGTTCAGCACTCAGAAGTCAGTGTTATAAAAATATAGCTAATGGCTGATAGCTAGTTAAAGCACTTCAATAGTTAGGTCTTGATAAAATTCTTCTTGGGATAACTCTACTTTTGATTGGGATGAGAGCAACAATAAAGCCCAAAATACTCCCACTCGATCTTGTTTATTATGGTCATCATGGGGAGGGTTAACTTGATGCCATCGCTGTAATAATTCATCTAAATTAAATTTTCGTTGTATTTGCTCATAGTTTGACCACTGTTCTTGAAAAAAGACCTCTAATTGTTGGGCTAATTCCGTTAAATTTTCTTGGTGTGCCAATTGAGTTACCATTTTCATGGCTTCTCGTTGAGAATGGGGGCGGGGGGTTGGTTTACGGCGACGAGACGGCGTTGTTGTTTCTATTTCTTGGGCAATTTCTTCAATATGAGTAATCAACTCTTGAAGGGTGACGCGACGTTGACGAGGCGGTGGGGCTGCACTACGACGACGAAGATGCTTTTCTAAGTCTGAGATGCGGAACTGTCTGTGTGCGTCTTCGGTCATCTCTTCTAGATCACCGGGTAGTTCTTGGTCACTCTCATCGGTTTCTAATCGTTCTAAAGAGTCAGCTTTAAAACGGACTAACATTGAAGCCCATAAAAAGGCTTGGCCTGATTTGGGTAAAGTCGCTTGTTCATAAATATTATCGGAATATTCGCTAATCCCTAATTCACTTAAAAAATGATCAATCACCTCAATAACTTGAACGTCCCAAGGATCGATTTCTCCTTGTTCGGCTAGATTGATTAGAGTTTCAATGACTTCTGTGGCCGAAGAAGTAGCCATGGGATTTAAACGAGGGCTACCGGTGTTATAGGGTGTCGTCATACAAACTAAAATTTATCTGCTTGATAGGTGTAAAAGTGCTGAAATACTCCAATGGTTTCAAACTGATAATTAGGGACTGGAGAGGGTAAAAGAAATTCCGTTTCGTAAACACTAAATAATAAATAATTCTGACGAATGGTTTGATTAGCGATCGCCCGCTTAATATGGGGTTTTCCCGTATCCACTAATGTTTTACAATGACTCGCTAAAAAACTGGCCAACCCACCAGATGCTTTTGAACAGACTTCTTGTTTTAAATAACTGGTTAGGGTATCAGTGGCGTAACTTTCATAATCTCGTTGTCCAGGGTTGGTTAATACCATGCTGGTGCTTAGGCCGATAACACTGATTCCCCCGATGACTTTGACTAAATGTACAATATTCATGTCATTCTGCTACCACAATCAGAGTTTAAATTACTTTAAATCATTTTTTCTGTTTAATTATAACTTTGTTCTTTTGTCTGATGTTCCCTGAGCGAAATCCTTATTAAAATTAAATGTATTCAAATAAGGACTTATTTTGACTTACATACATGAAAGTTAAAATTCTAGACGAACGAGACAATTCCGTCGCTCGTATTTTATTAGAGGAGAATGAACTATTAATGGCTCAAGCAGGAACTTTGCTTGCTTTGCAAGGTAATATAACCCAAAATACCACATTTCGTCGTAGTTCAACCAAAAGTAACTTACCCAATCCAGGAATCATACCTGCAGAATCTATCTTTTTAACAGAATTTCGGGGACTTGATCCTAAAAATGAGGTTTGGCTAGCTCCTTCGACTATTGGTAATATTATTGTTCATGAAATTACTAACTATAAATTAATCACTGTTCCCTCTGCTTATTTAGCCTGCGATGGAAACATGAATTTATTTTTTGGGATTCCAGAAATTAAATTACCTCATAATAATCAAGACTTAACTTTATTAAGTATTACAGGAAACGGTAAAGTATTGCTCAATGGACTAGGGGCAATTTATACGATTGATGTTGATGGAGACTATTGGGTAAATATTGATAATTTAGTTGCTTTTGAAAATAGTTTAAAATATGAGGTGACTCAACAAAAACTCCAAGGCTTAAGAAGTTGGTGGGCAAAACCAAAGTTATTTATCAAGTTTACAGGAGAAGGTAAATTATACTGTCAAACTCATCATGCTAAAGATTGGGGACATTTAAGTGCGACGAAATTAAAATCTAAGTAAACGCTTAACTATCAAATGACAAGCTATCGACCTCTTGACCATCAAATTGAAAATAATGCAGAAGCCGCTTATTTAATGATTCATTTAAAATCTTTAGAAAAGGTTTTTGTGAAAACATCTAGCCTAAGTATTAAAGATGCTTCTATTGAAATTGGTAAATTGATCGCCACTGATTATTTGTCATTAGATTCCAATTCAACTCTTGCTTCTAATTTAAGTATTAATGAGATAATAGCTCCTAAATTACCTGGCAGTATTTATCTAATTCCTGATGTTCTTGGTAGCATAAAACACTACTCTTTAAAAGAAAAAATAGGAGTAATTGCTCAAGATTTTTCATTTTTAGCCTGTAGTGAAAATGTTCAATTAAGAGTCATGTTATCTCCTATTATTAAACAAATGAGTGAAGAGGATTCTTGTTTTTTACATCTGTCGGGCATAGGAGATTTATGGTTAAGTTATTACGGAAATATTCAAGAAATTCCAGTGACAGGCAACTATTGGATAAATCTTAATTATTTAGTCGCTTTTGAAGATACTTTGAACTATAAAATTAAACAAGTTGAAGGATTATCTTTATCAGGTTTACATATAGGAAGTGTAGGAGAAAATAATCTGTTTTGTCATTTTCAAGGAAGCGGTAAAATTTGGATACAATCTCGCCATCGTTATGCTTTACTTAATTTTTTTGCCCCTTTTATTCATTAAACTATCCTATTATTAAAGAAAATAGATTATGTTAGACATCGCTAAACTCGCCGGTAAAATTCCAGGAATTAGTGAACATTTTCAACAGGAAATGACCGCAAGTTCCCAACGACTCGAACTCGCAAAAACTATCTTGCAACAAGCCCAAAGCCAACAAGAAGAATTAATCGAACGTTACCAAACTTGGCGCGATCGCCTGATTTTTTCGGCAGCTATTCCCATCGAACCTTTGGACACTCCCATCACCATTAGTTCTCCCTCTGATAGTCATAGCGTCTTCGCCACCGATGGGTCACAAATTGCTCCGTCTCACCATGAAATTGCCTATTGTTATTTAATCAATGTGGGACGAGTCATGCTTCATTATGGACAAAATTTGCATCCTTTACTTGATAGTCTCCCCGAAGTTTATTATCGTCCCGAAGACCTTTATGTATCGAGGCAATGGGGTATCCGAACCGATGAATGGTTAGGGTATCGGCGAACCGTCTTAGAAGCCCAATATTTAGCGGAAATGGCCTGCGGTTGGGTTAACCCTCCAGGGGCCCACCATGAACCTAATTTAGCCATGGTAGATGGTTCTTTAATCTATTGGTTTTTAGATGGATTAGCCAATGATGCTCGTGATTTAATTTTACTGCCCATTCAAGAAGCTTGGGAACAATTACGGGCGGCACGTATTCCTTTGATGGGTTATCTGAGTGCCTCTAGAAGTGTTGAAGGGGTCAATTTTTTACGTCTCCATAATTGCACCTTTGACTCCCCTAACTGTACCCTAAACTGCATGGATATGGGGGAAGAAAAAACCCCTTGTCAAGTGATTGAACCCCTGCGAGATACCAACTTATGGGGAGAAAGTTTGCAACCCGGACAACGGGGACCTCTGTGGCAAAGTTCAGCCCGTATTCTTGACCTCTACGATGAAGCTCAACGCATCTATTTCTGTTACGTTAATGTGGGGACAGAAATTGCTAGGGTAGAAGTGCCGGCTTGGGTGGTTGAAGATCAAGACTTATTTAATCAGGCTTTGGGCATTATGTTAGCACAGGTCAATAAAGGGTTTGGTTATCCTGTGGCTTTGGCTGAGTCCCATAACCAAGCGGTGATCCGAGGAGGCGATCGCATTCGTTTCTTCGCTTTACTTGAACAACAAATGATTCGCGCAGGGTTACAAAATGTGGGGACTTCTTACAAAGAAGCAAGAAAACGGGGCAGTATTGCTTAAATTAAAAGAAAATTACTAATTGCCTATTGCCTGTTGCCTTTTAAACGAGCTAGTTTAAGCGAAGCTGCAAAATATGAGTAAAAGACGATGGCTGTTATGCTCTTGTTTTATTTTAACCTGAGTTCGGGTTAAGCAGATTGAGGTAAACTCACATCTTGCACCAAGAAAAGTCGATATGAGAAGCGATAGCTAAAACCCTTATTTGATGGGGGTTTACATTAGTTCTCTTTCAAAACTAGAGAACAATAATCAAGAACTAATAAAAACCTAACG
>NETF01000048.1 GCA_002172675.1 unicellular cyanobacterium SU3 | reverse complement strand
CTAAATCTCTAACTTACGCCTAAATATCTTAACCAGAAAAATCTTTAGTATTACTATCAATTATAAAGCTAAAGAAAGAGAGTTTTAAGATTTTTGTTAGCGGACAGCATACGCTAACTTTTCTCTTCCGTTTCTAGGTAACTTTTGAAATTAAAGTTGTAAGGCAAAACTCCCTTGACATCTGACTTACAGCCTTAAGTTGTCACGAATGCGCATTCTTACTTGATACCATCCATCTGCTTTAAGTCGCTTTAATACCGCTTTAACTTTCATTAAAGTCTTTGATTTAAGTAAAAACTAAGGTGGGCATTGCCCACCCTACGGGTTAATTAATTAGCAGGGGTTAAGGTTTTTTCCTCAACCATAACGGGGTTAGGATTCGTTTCAGGGCTGTTTGCCTCAGAGGGAGGAACCACTTGCCAGAATTTGCCGACATATTCACCCCAGTTATTGAGGATATGTTCGGCTTTTTTACTGCCAGTGCGTTTAAAATGAGACTCAATTAATCCTTTTAATTGGCCTTCTCCAGCTTCGGTACATATCCGTTGAATTTCCACAATTTCGGGGTTAACTTTTTCGGGGAAACTGTTATCTTCATCTAAGAAATAACCTAAACCGCCGGTCATTCCTGCGCCCACATTGCGACCAACGGAACCGAGGACAACGATAACACCACCGGTCATGTATTCACAACAGTGATCGCCGGCCCCTTCAATAACCGCTTTCCCCATAGAGTTACGCACCCCAAACCGTTCACCGGCGCGGCCATTGGCGTATAAAACACCGCCTGTAGAACCATAAAGGCAGGTATTGCCGACGATAACGTTATCTGCTGCTGCATAGTTAGCGGTTTTCGGAGGAACGATAACCACCTCTCCACCGTGCATTCCTTTGCAGACATAGTCGTTAGCTTCCCCTTCTAGGTGCATAATCATACCAGGAAGGTTAAAGGCGGCAAAGCTTTGACCGGCAGCCCCGGTAAAGTTAAATTTTAACTCTCCAGAAAAGCCAGTATTACCGTACTTCTTGGCTAATGTTCCAGAAATACGCGCCCCAACGGTGCGATCAGTGTTGACAATTTTCACATTTTTTGCTATGGTTCCGTGGGTATTAATAGCAGAACTAACGGCAGCATCAGCCAATAACTCATCATCCAATACCGGCCCATTACTGTGTACCTCTTCGTGGTTTAACCAACTGCGATCGCTTTTCACATCGGGAAGGTTTAACAAACAGTCTAGGTTAATGGAGTTAGTCTTAGTTAAATGGGCGTTTTTCCGCATTGTCAGCAGATCAGACCGTCCGATGATCTCATCTAAGGAACGATAGCCTAATTTTGCTAAAATTGAACGGACTTCCTCGGCAATAAAATAGAAGAAGTTGACCACATTTTCAGGTACTCCCGTGAACCGTTTCCGTAACTTTTCTTGTTGCGTTGCTACCCCAACAGGACAGTTATTGGTATGACAGATCCGCGCCATAATACACCCTTCGGCGATCATAGCAATGGAACCGAAACCGTATTGTTCTGCACCCATCAAAGCGGCCATGATGATGTCCCAGCCTGTTTTTAAGCCACCGTCAGCCCGTAAAATGACGCGATCGCGGAGTTTATTCTCCATCAACATCCGATGCACTTCCGTCACACCCAGTTCCCAAGGACAACCGGCGTGTTTAATAGAACTGAGAGGTGATGCACCTGTACCACCGTCATGACCAGAAATTTGAATTACATCGGCGTTAGCTTTAGCCACACCAGCAGCAATGGTTCCAATACCGATCTCAGCCACTAATTTAACCGATACCTTAGCACTAGGGTTAATTTGATGCAAGTCAAAGATTAACTGGGCCAAGTCTTCAATAGAATAGATGTCATGGTGAGGAGGCGGAGAAATAAGGGTAACACCGGGTTTAGAACGGCGTAACATGGCAATGTAGGGACTGACTTTCTTGCCTGGTAACTGTCCCCCTTCTCCTGGTTTTGCCCCTTGGGCCATTTTAATTTCTATTTGTTTACCATTCATCAGGTATTCAGGAGTCACCCCAAACCGTCCGGAGGCTACTTGTTTAATGGCAGAACTGGCCGTGTCACCGTTCCTTAGACCGTTAAGATGGGGAAACGTGGGAGAGTAGCCTTTTTCATTCACATCAGAGAGAGTAATAAACCGGGTTGGATCTTCCCCTCCTTCTCCAGAGTTGGACTTACCCCCTAAACGGTTCATGGCGATCGCCAGGGTTTCGTGGGCCTCCCGTGATAAGGCCCCCAATGACATTCCGCCGGTACAGAAACGGGTAACGATGTCTTCTACGGGTTCAACTTCTTCGACAGGGATAGACGGTTGATCCCCTTTGAACTCTAATAAGTCCCGTAAGGCAGTAATAGGTCGTTCTCCGAGATATTTTTGATAGAGTTCATAGTGATCATAAGCCTCTGCATTCGCCCCATTTTCACCAATCTTATAGGCTTGAACCGCTTTATGGAGAGATTTCGCCATTTCTGGGGAGTTCATGTGATATTCTCCCCCTGGACGGTAGTTAATGAAGCCAAAGTTTTTCAGTTTCTTATCAGTTAAACTGGGGAAGGCACGACTATGAACGGCGATAATTTCTTGAGCGAGTTCTGCTATATTTAAACCACCCACACGACTGGTGGTCCCTTTAAAGGCCATGTCAACCAACTCCATACCCAGGCCGATGGCTTCAAAGATTTGAGCCCCGTGATAGGATGCTAAGAGGGATATTCCCATTTTAGAGAGAATTTTTAATAACCCGGCTTCGACTGCATGACGATAGTTACCTAATGCGTCTTCTAGGGTAATGGTTTCTAGTTTCCCGTTGGCCATTAACTTTTGGGTTTTGGGATCACTATGCCATTGACGAATGGTTTCGAGGGTGAGGTACGGACACACTGCCGAGGCCCCGTAACCTACTAAACAAGCAAAATGATGGGTACTCCAACACTGGGCCGTATCCACCACTAAAGAGGTTTCTAAACGTAACCCTTGTGTAATTAGATGATGGTGTACCGTTCCGACTGCTAATAAGGGGGGAATATAACTGGTGGTTTCATTAACATTGCCAACCCCTGAGAAGCGATCGCTTAAAATGAGGATTTTTGACCCATTTTGCACTGCGGTGGTTGCTTCATTACAAAGACGTTCTAAGGCTGTTTTTAAGCCATCTGGTCCTGTGGTAATATCTAACAGGGTAGATAACTCAGTGGTTTTGAAATCTGAGTTTTTGATCTGTTCTAGTTCTGTTTCATTGAGAACAGGGCTTTCTACTTTTAGCAGTTTAGCGTCTTCTGCTTTGGGATCGAGTAAGTTACCTTTTGATCCGAGTAACATCTCCAGAGACATGACCAAACTTTCTCTTAAAGGATCAATGGGAGGGTTGGTAACTTGGGCAAACCGTTGTTTAAAGTAGTCGTAGAGTAGGTGAGGTTTGTCTGATAATACCGCTAAAGGAATATCATCCCCCATACAGAAAGTCGGTTCTTTTCCTTGGGTGGCCATGGGAACCACGATCATGTCTACATCTTCTGCGGTGTAACCGAAAGCGGTTTGTTGTTGTAACAGTTGGCCTGAGTCTTTTAGTAGAACGTGATCAGAAAATGGTTGAGGGTTAATGTTTTGACGATGATTTTGTAACCATTCTCCGTAGGGATGGGTTTTAGCAATGCGCTGCTTAACCTTCCAATTTTTTAACACTTCTTGAGTGGTTAAGTCTACGGAAATGGTTTGTCCGGGGCCAAGTCTGCCTTTTTCGACAATATCGCTTTCGGGTAGGTCTACCACACCTGCTTCTGATCCCACCACCACATAATCATCTTTGGTTATACAATATCTGGCTGGCCGTAACCCGTTGCGATCTAAACAGGCTCCCACCATCTTACCATCACTAAAGGCTAATAAAGCAGGACCATCCCAGGGTTCTTGGAAACCACTATAATAGTTATAAAAATCGGTAATTTCGGGATAATCTTTGAGATCCGGCTGATTATTGTAAGCTTCTGGTACTAAAATCATGGCCGCTTCTAAGGGACTGCGACCGGTTCTTACTAATAATTCTAAAGCACTATCTAAGTTATAGGAATCACTGTTGTCTGGGTTAACAATGGGGGTTAATGCGTCGAGATCCGCTGCTGTCCAACCAGGTACTTTTAATTTAACTTCCCTAGTGGCCATGGAGTTAATATTACCGATGAGGGTGTTAATTTCTCCATTATGACCCAATAAGCGCATGGGTTGTGCCAGGGGCCATTTAGGCATAGTATTGGTACTAAATCGGCGATGATATACCGCAAAGCGACTAATATAGTTGGGATCGTTTAAATCTTGATAAAATTCCCCTAAGACGGCACTACGTACCATTCCTTTATAGACAATGGTACGACAACTAAAGGAACAAATATAAAAATCATCGGCTAACCGTTTACCGATGCGCGATCGCACGACATACAAGACACGATCCAACTCATCCCCTGATAACCCTGTTTCAGATGTCACCATTATTTGTTCGATATGGGGTTGATTTTCTTTTGCTTGAACCCCTAATACATCAGGGTTAACCGGAACTTCACGCCATCCCAAAACCTTTAACTTAGCTGCTTTGACTGCACTTTCAACCTGCGATCGCTCTTCTTGTCTTTTACTGCTATCTTTAGGTAAGAAGACCATACCCACCCCTAACTGTTCGACAGGTGGCATTGTGATCCCTTTTTCACTAAACCAGGGAGATAATAACTCACGGGGAATAGCTGTCATGATCCCCGATCCATCTCCTGAGTCATTATCGGCACTACAACCGCCTCTATGCTCCATACAGCTTAACGCGGTCAAGGTTTGTTGGATCAGTTTATGGCTGCCATTTCCTTTGACATCTGCAATAAATCCTACCCCACAAGCGTCTCTTTCTTCTACAAGGGAAGGTATTCCCATGTAAGTTGCGTTGGGTTGGTTATGGGTATTTTGGGTCATATTCATTATGGTACGCTCATCCATACAAGTCAAAATTTAAGGGTTACGGAGTTGCTTAAGAGAGGTTTAGTCATGATGCAACTAAACCGCAGCTTAAGGAATGGTTAAGGTATCGATTCGCTCAAAAGGTTTTTGTTTAACCTATGTCTATGGGGGACAAGTATTGTGCTGTTGCTGAATCAACGGGCCTCTATTTCCCATGCTATCGAATCTGAGAGTATTTGATCTATGGTGTTTATTAAAACAATTTATACTACAGGATTTTGATTTTAACGGTTTTTTCGGGATGTTCTTAGATTTGCCCTAATTTTTTTAAGATTTCTTTAAGGTTTTGAGATAAAAGAGAAAGTCAGATCAATAGTGTTTAGATTGATTTTCATTTATTAACTATGTCAACTAAAAAAAAATCTACCTTAACTTTACAACTTGATTCTGAAGCAGTAAGAGTCTTTGAAACTATTTCTGATAGTGATAAAGAAAAGTTAGAAATGTTAGTTAGTTTTTTATTTAAAGATTACAAAAAGTCTAATGTAGAAACCTTGAAAAGAACAATGGATGACATTAGCAAAAAAGCATAAGCAAGAGGATTAACGCCAGAAATTTTAGAGGAAATTTTAGCAGAACAATAATGAAGAGTTGTGTAAAGATTTTGGTTAAATTTACAAGTAAAATATGACCTTGAAGTTACTAAAGGTAGATTAAAAAATTGTTTGGAACCGGAAGTTAAATCAATAAGATTGTAGGGATTTAACAATATTAAACCCAAATCCTTTAATTAGATATTTAGATTATGATTTCTTTTTAATGAAGTGTGCAATTTTTAAACTGTCCACTATCCTCTAGATAATTATTCTAAGTCAGTGGTAATATTATGCCCTAAGTTGCTATATTTTAGTTCAAAGTCGGTTTACAAAAATCAATATTAAGATAATTATAATCTGACCCTAGGGTGGGTTAGATAGCTATAATCTGGCTTATAACGAGAATATATAAATCCATCGTAACCCACCATTGTGCTAGGTTAAGTCAATATAAGGTTAATGTAGAGACGTTTCATGAAAAGTCTCTACAGAATGAAAAAAATATCTTTACAAATACTATATTTATTGTTACATCTTACCCCAGAATCTACCATGTATGAGTTACCTGATTTTACACCCTATGGTTATCGTCTTCTAGAAATTCTCTCTAATAATATTCAAGGGGGACGCATTACTTATAAAGCAATTAAACTATCAACTAATGATTACGTTATTATCAAACAATTTCAATTTGCTTCTAGTCAAAATTGGGATGTTTATAAACAAGTCGAACGAGAAATTAATGTTTTAGAAGGTTTAGATCATATTGGTATTCCTAACTATCTAGAAACCATTAATCATCCTGATGATATTTGTTTAGTTCAAAACTATATTAATGCACCTAATTTATCGAGATCAAGAACGTTTGATGCTGAACAAATAAAAAGTATTGCTACTCAATTATTAGAAATATTAGTTTATTTACAGTCTCGTATTCCTGTTATTATTCATCGAGATATTAAAACAGAAAATATCTTATATGATGCTGAAAATGATCGTGTTTATTTGATTGATTTTGGACTCGCTAAAATTGGAACAAATGACAGTGCTTTAAGTAGTATGTTTGGGGGAACACCTGGTTTTATGCCTCCTGAACAAATATTAGGTCAACCTTTGTCTAATGCGTCTGATTTATATAGTCTAGGTGCAACCATTATCTGTTTAGTAACAGGGATAAAATCAACTCAGTTAAATACTATTATTGACTCAAATTTTACTATTAATTTTAAGTCAAAACTTAGTCAATATAATCGACAGTTTATTAACTGGTTAGAAAGAATGGTAAAACCCAAGATGGAGGAACGTTTTCCTGATGCTAAACAAGCTTTAAATGTGTTAAATAGTATTGATAATTTAGTTAGCAGTCCAGATATTCCTTACGTTTGTTTAAGCTTTGAAGCAAGTCAATGGAAACAGAAGTTGACTCAAATAATCACTATTAATTATTCTTATGGTGATACGATAAACTGGTTAATTGATGATAACGATAAAAGTTGGATTTATGTTAATCAGAAAAAAATTATAGGAAATGAAATTCAATTTGAAGTGACAGTAGATACCAGCGAATTAAAATGTAATGAAACAATAGAAAGGACAATCAGCGTAGAGATTAATGGAGAATTAACAAAGTATAGAATAATAGTAAAAACTCCATCTTATCCTAAAGAAATTTCTAATTGGTGTTGGTTATATTTAGGTTTATTTTTTATTTTTAGTTTTGCTTGGGGTGGTTTGATTTTGTCACTAGAAGATGCAAGGGATTTTGCAATTTATATAGGAATTTCTGGGGGAATTAGCGGGGCATTTTCTGGAGTATTGTTTGCAAGAAATTTAGGTTTAAAAATATCTTCTTTTATAATTTTATCCACAGTCTCCTTAACAATTGTGGCGGCTATTGCGGGGGCTATAATGGATCTATCTTTTCAGGTAATTTATGGGCCAATTTTTTGGTTATTTTCTTGTGCAATTCTTGGTGTAACTTCTGGGACAATTCTTACGAGAATTTTCTTACGAATGAAAAAACAAGGATTCTATAATGAAATAACTGATATTTGTATTTTATTAACATTTATATCTGGTGCATCACTGGGATGGTTAAGTTTAGTGGGAATTAATGTTTATACTATCTTAGCATTAGCAGGTTCTAGTGTTCCCCTTGCATCAATGTTAATTACATCTTATAAGAAGCGAAAAAAATTAATTGCTGAATATCGTAAAAAAGAACCATATTTAATTGAACCATAAACCCCTTTAATTCAGTTATCAGTTAAAGGTATGGGATGGGTTTAAACAGTGTTAAACATCTACAAGATTTATGTGTGTTGGTGGGTTACGACGGATAGTTAAATACTGGTTATAATTGATATTATCCCCGTCTAACCCACCCTACGGAATTATTGATAATGTCAAGCTTTTGTTGTAAGAATTAATATTTTTTCTACCAAATTAACTCTAAATCTAACACGAAATCAGGTAAGACATCTTCTCCTGATAAAGTTGTGGGATTATCTAATATTTCGACTTCTTTTCCTTGTCTATAAACTTCAACTTGTTTCGCTTTAGGATTAATTAACCAGCCTAGTTTTGTACCATTTTCTAGATATTCTTTCATCTTATTTCGTAATGTCTTTAAACTATCAGTCGGAGAACGTAATTCTATAACAAAATCAGGACATAAGGGTAAGAATTTTTGACGTTGTTCCGATGTTAAGTTTTCCCATTTTTCTAACGGTATCCAGGAAGCATCAGGGGATCTATCGGCACCATTTGGTAACTTAAACCCTCCAGACGAATCAAACGTAATACCTAATTTAGTCTTACGATTCCATGCGTACAGTTGATAGGTTATATCACTATTTTTGTTACTTGTTTCTCCTCCAGTGGGTGGCATAATTACTATATCTCCGTTGCTATTTCTTTCAAAGCGTAAATCACGATTATCTTGACACAGTTGAAAAAATTGCTCATCTGTTAGCTTTAAAGAATCACAGTTTACTTGTATAGAATCAACCATAATTTATTCCTCTCACTTATCAATTCATAATTTAATTTTACCAAATGCTTTCTAAAGCTAACACAAAATCAGGTAACACATCTTCCCCTGATAAAGTTGTGGGATGATCTAATATTTCGACTTCTTTTTCTTGTCGATAAATTTCTATTTGTTTAGTTTTGGGATTAATTAACCATCCTAGTTTTGTGCCGTTTTCTAGATACTCTTTCATCTTATTTTGTAACGTTTTTAAACTATCAGTAGGAGAACGTAATTCTATAACAAAATCAGGACATAACGGTAAGAACTTTTGACGTTGTTGAGGCGTTAAATTCTTCCATTTTTCTAGAGGTATCCAGGAAGCATCAGGGGATCGATCTGCACCATTTGGTAACTTAAATCCTGTTGATGAATCAAAAGCAATTCCTTTTCCATTTGTATCTGTCCAATTAGCAAGTTTTTGTATAATTTTTAGGTTTCGATTACCAGTTTCTCCTCCAGTGGGTGGCATAATTACGATATCTCCATTACTATTTCTTTCAAAGCGTAAATCACGATTATCTTGACACAATTGAAAAAATTGGTCATCTGTTAGCTTTAAAGAATTACAGTTTACTTGTATAGAATTAACCATAATTTATTCCTCTTAGTCATCAATTCATAATTTAATTGTACCAAATGAATTCTAAATCTAACACAAAATTAGGTAATACATCTTCACCTGATAATGTTGTGGGATTATCTAATATTTCGACTTCTTGACCTTATCGATAAATTTCAACTTGTTTAGTTTTGGGATTAATTAACCAGCCTAATTTTGTGCCATTTTCTAGATATTCTTTCATCTTATTTTGTAAGGTTTTTAAACTATCACTAGGAAAACGTAATTCAATGACAAAATCAGGACATAAAGGTAAGAATTTTTGACGTTGTTGAGGGGTTAAATTATTCCATTTTTCTAGAGGTATCCAAGACGCATCAGGGGATCGATCTGCACCATTTGGTAACTTAAAACCTGTGGATGAATCAAATGTAACACCTAATTTATTTTGAAGATTCCATCCGTAAAGTTGATAGTTTATTGAACTATTGCGATTACTTGTTTCTCCTTCAGTAGGTGGCATAATTACTATATCTCCATTGCTATTTCTTTCAAAGCGTAAATCACGATTATCTTGACACAGTTGAAAAAATTGCTCATCTGTTAGCTTTAAAGAATCACAGTTTACTTGTATAGAATCAACCATAGTTTATTCCTCTTAGTTATCAATTCATAATTTAATTTTACCAAATAGTTTCTAAATCTAACACAAAATCAGGTAACACATCTTCCCCTGATAATGTTGTGGGATTATCTAATATTTTTACTTCTTTTCCTCATCTATAAATTTCGACTTGTTTATCTTTTGGATTAATTAACCAGCCTAATTTCGTGCCATTTTCTAGATATTCTTTTATCTTATTTTGTAAGGTTTTTAAAGTGTCAGTAGGAGAACGTAATTCTATAACAAAATCAGGACATAAAGGTAAAAAATTTTGACGTTGTTGCGGAGTTAAATTATTCCATTTTTCTAGAGGTATCCAGGAAGCATCAGGCGATCGATCTGCACCATTTGGTAACTTAAACCCTCCAGAAGAATCAAAAGCAATTCCTAGTTTATTTTGACGACTCCATGCTTGAACTTGATAAGCGATTTCAATATTACGGTTGCTTGTTTCTCCTCCAGTGGGTGGCATAATTACTATATCTCCGTTGCTATTTCTTTCAAAGCGTAAATCACGATTATCTTGACACAGTTGAAAAAATTGGTCATCTGTTAACTTTAGAGAATTACAGTTGATTTCTATAGCATTAACCATAGTTTTTGTTCTCAATAATATAAGCCTACCTTACTGTATTTTAGCTTAAACATATTAAATCACAGCTTTTCTAACTAAAAAATGTTATAATATTTGATAGCTTTATTATGGTTAGGTAATTAATCATGAGTGCGAATCTTTACGAAACCGATTTTAATTTATGGTTAGAAGAAACCATTAATAAATTAGAAAATAATCAATTTCAAGCCTTAGATAAAGTTAATTTAATTGAGGAATTGAAAGATTTGGGAAAAGCAGAAAAAAATGCTTTAGAAAGTAATTTAATGATTTTATTGGCACATTTATTAAAGTTAACTGTTCAAGCTGATGTACCAGATACGATGAAAAATAGCTGGTATAATTCCGTGATTGAACATCGTAAACGCATTAAAAAGCAACTGTCTAAAACACCCTCTCTCAAAAGTTATTTACCCAAGGTTTTAGAAGACGCTTATAATGATGGTAGAGATATTGCTATTAAAGAAGGTAAAAAAGCATCTTTTGGGGTTCCTATTCCTGACGAATCAGACTATCCTAGTGAATGTATATTTACCATTGAGCAAATTTTAGATGATGATTTTTTTGTTTAGTTAGGGTCTAGATGTTCAGAAAATGAAAGTAGAGTTACCATTTTACCGTTCGATATGTGCTGTCAGAGTTGATAACAACTATCATGTTAAAGTTAGTTTAGAAAGTGGTAATTATATCCATAATCATAGGTTTGACTCATTACAAGACACGGTTAAGTTAGCTGATAAAATTTTAGAAATTGGAGAGATAGACTTAAAATATTGGAAACCAGAAGATAGTAAGGATATAATTCACCATAAATTTTTAATTTGCAAAGAAAAAAGACAAACTAAAGCCCATTTTTGGGATGGACTTAATACATTATGTACCATGTGGAATACAGGCGGATTAGGTAGAGCGAAAGGTTATCATCTTTATAATACCAATTTAGGAAGAGAAATCTGTTGGATGTGTACTAAAAATAGTCAACAAGATTAGATGATAGTTAAACAATTTAGGTATGAATTTCTAAATCAGATTATACAAATGATATTAATATATTTAGCGATCGCCTTGACGGATAACGTTATCCGTCAACGTAAGTGAGTGTTATCCTCGATGCCAAGTCGTAACCCCTCCAGGTTGATCGACTAAAATAATACCTTGTTCTTTCAATTCATCTCGAATGCGATCGCTTTCGGCAAAGTTCTTATTTTTCCTGGCTTCTTTTCGTTGTTCAATTAATGCTTCAATGGCTGCATCATCTAACCCGTCAGTTTTTTCAGGTGTCAATTGATTCGTATCAGCTTCTAACCCTAAAACTTGAGCTAAAGTTACTAACGTATGCCATTGTTTTTCTAATATTTCTGAGTTAGTTGCTGTATTGCCTTGATGCACTAATACATTACCTTCTTTGCGTAATTCTTTGGCTATTTCAAACAAAACCGCTAACCCACCGGCAAAGTTAAAATCATCGTCTACTGCTGCTTGAAACCGTTGTACAAACTCAGGCAATAACTCAGTAACCTCTCCCTTAAATCCTAACGTTTCCCCATGCTGAAAGCCAAATAATAAGCCTTCTGATAACGTCTGCCAACCATTAGTGGCTGCGGCTAAAGCTTCATCAGTAAAATCAACCGGTTTACGATAATGTGCCTGTAAAATAAACAATCTCACAGCCATAGGGTCAATTTTTTCTAATAACTCCCGAATAGTCGTAAAATTACCCAAAGACTTGGACATTTTTTCCCCACCCACCTTAACCATGCCATTATGTAACCAATAACTGGCTAAAGGTTTACCAGTGACTGCTTCTGACTGAGCGATCTCGTTTTCGTGATGAGGAAAAATGAGGTCACTCCCACCGACGTGAATATCAATGGTTTCTCCGAGTCTCTCCCTTACCATAGCAGAACATTCAATATGCCATCCGGGGCGGCCTTTTCCCCAAGGAGAGTCCCAAGCAGGTTCCCCTGGTTTTGCACACTTCCACACCGCAAAGTCAGCGGGATCTTTTTTCTTACTACCTTCAGTCTCTTCTACTACAACTCTACCACTGGCCCCTGCTTGTAAGTCTTCTAATTTACGGCCAGACAGCTTACCATAGGGTTTAAACTGATGCACATTATAATAAACATCTCCCTCTGAGGCGTAAGCATAGCCTTTTGCTTCTAACTCTGAAACTAACCGTTGAATACCATTGAGGGTATGGGTAGCGCGAGGGTAAGCATCAGCTTTTTGTACACTGAGGCGTTCCATATCTTGAAAATACGCCTCAATAAACCGTTCTGATACCGCTTCCATTGTAGTTTTTTCTTGTCTAGCGCGGTTCAATATTTTATCGTCAATATCGGTAAAGTTCTGAATATAAGTGACATCATAGCCACGCCATTGTAAATAACGACGGACTACATCCCAAACAATACAAGTTCTCGCATGACCTAAATGACAATAATCATAGACTGTAATACCACAGCAATACATTTTGACTTTGCCTTCTTCTATGGTCGTAAAGGGTTCTTTTTTGCGAGTTAGGGTATTGTATACAGTTAATGTCATAATTCAGTTATTAGTTATCAATTCTCAGTGATCAGTTTTTTTATTGTGACTGATTACTGCCTAGAATAAGGTTGCATAACGGTCATCTTTTCTGTATGTTAGGCGATCGCTTAATCGTTTCTTGATTATCATAACAATATTTCGAGAATTGATGACGTAAGACTCAGTAGATCACAAACTCAGTTTCAGAGAGGCGAAACGTTAATCTGCGATCGCCAATTTACGTTGAAACAGCCCAAAAAACCTCCTTAAACATAAGTTTGTTTTATATAATAGAAGATTGGACTTAA
>NETF01000047.1 GCA_002172675.1 unicellular cyanobacterium SU3 | reverse complement strand
AATCAAATAGATTGGTTTTAGCCAGTATTTTTAAATACTAACTGGCTGAAATTGCTATGTTTGTTTTTCTTAAGATGCTCCTTTGTTTTTTAGGAATTTATTGCTTTTGCTTACATCGAACTCAGGTTGGTGCGCTTGCGAATCTGCCCTACAAGGGCAGTTCGGTCGCACCGCTTTTTGTTGGAGCCATAGACATCAGACCAACTATCCATAAATGAGTCGAAGCTTCTACCCAAGGCATCAAGCTGTGTTCGACGACTCATCTGCATCACGGCTTCAACGTGAGCAGGACTACCAGCTACACCCAAATGTTTATACTTGCTTAATCCACCAGTTTTTGTGGGAAAAATCTTCTTAGTGATTCCCACAGATTCGCTACACCACCCAAATGATTTAGGCTTACTATATAGCCTAGTTGATTCTAACTAAGAGGTAAAAGTTAGATGCCTAAAATCTTCCCGATTGTGCCTGTGCTTACAGTCTTACTGCCTGTTCTGTCACCATTTTTTACAGCTTGTGCAGAACTAGGAACATCCCCAAACTTATCTGCTTTCAATGCAAAGGCGATCGCCCAAAACAACAATCTGAGTACTGTAGAGCCTCCGATCAAACTTCCTGATAATTTCCAGTATCCCAATGGAATTACCCATGCCAGTGATGGAACACTCTATATTGGCTCAATCACCAGTGGGCAAATCTTGCGGGTTGCCCCTAGCGGCAAGATCGAAACATTCTTCGATGGAAATGATGAGGTATTTGCTGCTACTGCATTGCGCCTTGATGAATTACGAGGCATTTTATGGGGAAGTTCTCCCGATTTCTTAGGGACTCGCGGCCCCAATGGTGAAACAGTTCATCGCTCACATCGTATCTTTGCGATCAATACTCGCTCTGGTGAAGTGCTGCGGGTGATTTTGATGCCTGATGATGGCTTTGGCAATGATCTTGCCCTCGATCCTCAAGGTGGCGTTTACATCACCGACAGCACTTTGGCTCGTATTTACTATCTAGCACCAAGAACAACCCACTTACAGACTTGGGTAACGGATGAACGGTTCCGTGCTGAGGGAATTGGACTGGCTGGCATTGCACGACGATCGGATGGTGTTTTGATTGTTGGGAACTATTCTAATGGTGAGCTATTCAAAGTGACACCTCAACCTCAAAGGCAGCCAAGGGTCGAAGCCATTTCTTTAGAACGACTGCTTGAAAACCCGGACGGGATGCAGTTTGCCCCCGATGGCTCGCTGATTCTCACCGAAGGTGCAGTCGAAAGTGGCAATGGTCGCCTTTTACGCATTAATGTTTCTGCAACTGCTGACCTGAAAACCATTGACACTTTAGCAACCGATCTCAAATCACCTGTTAATCTTACTGTGGCAGGGCAAGAGGTTTGGGTTACAGAATCACAGATCCGCCATCGTCTGATACCAGAGCAAGCAGACGCAGTTCCTGATCGCTTTTTTGTACGTCGATTTATGTTGCCTTAAATCGGTTCCGTTACAAACAAAAGCGATCGCTTTTTGGGGTCATCAATCGTCGGCACTGAGTAAGACTGAGACTGTGCCAATATTTGGTTAAACTTGTCTTGAGTCAAATACTCTTGCGCTGAACTTCGTCGTCTTCTGTGTTGTGCTATGATTTGTTTCTTCAAAGAGGGTCACTTACCTATTATATTCATCTGAAAACCGATAATTCAAGTTAAAGCAATACTTAGTTGAGCTTTTAATTATTAGCTGAACTGTTTTAAGCTGCGGATTTTTAATGTTTTTGTTAATCAGCGATCGCTCCTATTTAATTCTTTAAAAGAAATCAGATATTTTGTCCATCTGAGCAATTTAAATTGGTAAAAAAACAGCTTTCAATTATAGCACAAAAGATTTTTGCAAGAGGTCTAATCAACTTTAGAACTTCCTTATGTTCTCAACCAAGATGATTACTATGCCTTACGAGTAGATGGTAATGGGTTGGTTGATGTAGCGATCGCCCATGAAGACATAGCTATCATTCGTCGTCTCACCCCAGAAGAAACGGTAAAAAACGGGGAATTTGTCGTTGCTAATGTCGAAGGCTATGGTGTCACATTAGGAAGATACACATTAGATTTTTCTGAGGTAACATTGACTTCTTTTAATAAAGAAACCTCCTTGAAAGTTCCGAGAACAACTGTAAAAATACAAGGGGTTGTTGTAGGAATATGGAGAAATAATTAGTAAGATTTTATAGTATAATAAAGGTGAATAAAAGGTAGATTTATGAGTAAATCTTCTAAAGAAACTAAAATTAAAAATACTGAGGATAATGACGAAACTAATTCGGAAGATGAACTATTAGTTAGACAGAGTAATAAATGGAAAAGTTACTCAAATTATCATAATGAAATTAGAGAAGGCATTAGATTAGATAGTTTTCAAGAATTTAATGATGAATATGGTCGGAATAAAGAAAGTGATCTTGTTTGTGAACAAGAAGATTTAACTGAAGATTACCTAGATTCTCTGAGCATATTTGAATGATTATTTGTGAGTAGAAGACAACTGTTGTTTCAATTCTTGTATCTCGGTTTGAAGAGTTTGAACTTGGGTAATTAATTCCATGACTAAAGTTGTTAGTGTTGGTTGGTGAGGTTCTCTTTTTGATGGTTGATTAGCCATATTCGCCTGTTGTTCTATTTTTTCAAGTTGTTTTAGTAATTTCTCAATCTGATTACGACGCTCAATAGCGGTCTTCATTTCGAGATATTTTTCACTATCAGCACTACCCAAATAACTTACCATTTTATTTTTAGGTTTACCACTTTTAGTTCGATGATCATAGTCAGCTTTCAGGAGACGATAATAGGTGTATTTTTTATCTTTTTTCTTAATACTACTAGAACTAATCCAAGTATTAGGAGGTGCTACATCTCCACTAGCACGGATTTGTTTAATTTCTTCTTGAATTTGAGCAACTGTTACCATAAATCACTTTAATTGAGTTAGTGCAGATGTAATCAACACGCTCTCAAGATTAATCAGTTATGTCAATAAGCAATAGATTTCTTTTTAATTGTAGAATAAGTTTCCTTTTAATCGATGCGATTTCACAGACCAACCCTTGCACCTGTGCGACTAACTCCCCTACCAACTGAGTTAGTGCTGATTGCTTATTGAGTTGTCTTTTCTGAGTTAATGCGACACTAACCTTTTGCTCTAACTTATACAGCTTTCTCTCTAATCGCTGAATCTCGTTACGACGCTTAATAGCCTCCTTCATCTCCCGATAAGCTACACTCTCTTTTGTCCCCAAATACTGTACCATTTTAGTCTTACGAGTAGGATTCGGATTATCTTCGGTAGCAGGAGGGTAATAAGCTTTCATTAGCCTGTAATAAGTGTAACGCTTACCGTTTTTCTTGGTAATGCTAGTAGTGCCGATCCAAGTGTTGGGGGGTGCGACTTTTCCTTGACTTTGTAGTTGATTAATCTTTGCAACACTATCTAAAGATATACACAAATAGGAGAAATATTCTTTTCAATTTTAGCTTTGTTATTCATAGGAGTAAAATATACGTCTCTTATCTTGGTTGGTAAGTAATAACTTGATTAACTGGTGGTTGATTAAAGCGTTTAGAGGCATTCCCCCTACGAAGAAATAACTCCATCCATCGTACAGTTGTGCCATCACAACGAACCCATCCCGAACTACCAGGAGCAAAAGCTAAAGTCCCTTCTGGAACTTCAAAAGTACCATCAGTGTACAGTGCATCGCTGACGACATCCCCAATCCTAATGGTAACAGAGGTTTGATGAGGAAGGTCAATAGAATCAGCAGCAATAGAAGTTTTCATGTTGCCATAACCATCGCACCACACTACCCGATCTGAGGGAGGATCAGGGATTTGGGATAAGTTAATTTCATTGCCTAATAGTTGAGTTTCTCCTTTGACTAAAGCCACCGCCGCCGCAGGGAAAACATCTCGAGAACGAAATTGAGAGCCACCACGAGATACATTGACTTCTTTAACCAATGAGACATAATCTTTGAGAAAGGATAATGTATAACCAGCCCAAACCCCGACTACGTTAACATCATTAACCAATTTTACATAAGTTAAACCTTCTCCTTCGTTATTAACTCTAGCTTCTTTATTATCTTGACGAGGAGCGCAATTATGATAAATGAGTCGTTCACTAGGACCTGAATTGAGTCCCAGTTGAGCAATCCAAAAACCAGTGGCTAAGGTACTAAAAGCTGGAACAGAAAGACATTGAATTTTTGCTGAAGGTAGAAGTTTTAATAGTTGCTGGCTGACTTCGGCAAAAGCCGGATCGTTAATTCCATAGTCAGCAACCAGATAAATAAGCATAATCAAAAGTATAGTTTTGTCTTCTTTTAAAATAATCTACTAACATTAAGATACTGAGAATTCTTTCTCTCATTTTTCTAAGTTTATATTAATAACAACTTTTAAATAAGAATATATAGTAGTAATTGACGAAAATGGGAGATTGATGTGCAAATAAGCTTTTTATCTAAGTTATTGTTACTGATTTTAGTAGTGGGGGTGGCTATGGGTTTTATTTTTTTATCTATGCTTTGTCACTCTGCTTATTAATATATTACAAATTATGAAAGTGTGTAAATAACTACTATTTATTAAAATCTTTATTTTTATAATTTCTTAGAATTTATCATAAGTGTGGGGAAAATAGAAAGTGCTACATCCTATTCTCATTAAGCAACTCTGGTTAGCTACAGAGCAAATTCACGCTCACAGCCTTTTGCATCTTTCTAAGAGAGAATTAATCGAAAGTTTGATTAATCGTATCCAAGGACAAAAAAGTCTTACTTGGCAAGAAACAAATGATTTAGCTTCTTATATTGAACAGCGTATTGGTTTAATCAGAGATTTGGCACAGTCTCGCCTAGACGAACAGTTAATCTAAATTTGACGGCGATTGTTTGTTTTTGCAACACTACCAAAAATTTGGCAACGAAACCCTAATTTTTCTTTTAATTCCTTAACTTTGACAATTATCCTCATAAGTTTCCTTCATTATAAACAATAAGTTCAAATACAATCGTTAATCCCAGTAAAGTAATGAGTAATAAAAATAAGAAAACAATCATTTTTTCTCTCCCAACTTTTTATCTCCATTTGTAACATTTTCCTCAATTAAAGAGGTTAATTTTAATCAATCTTTCGGATAAAAATTGGTTGCGTTGCAAAAACTAGCGATCGCCGATAGAATGGAGTAAGTAGAAATGCTCAGTTATCGAGTTCATGAATTCCAAAGACCCGTTCAAATGGCGACACTTTAAAGGAGAAATAATATTATTAAACGTTCGTTGGTATCTAAGCTATCCTTTAAGCTACCGAAATCTTGAAGAGATGATGTTAGAGAGAGGACTCTAAGTTGATCATAGTACCATTTGCCGTTGGGTTCATACCTATGCACCAGAAATAGATAAGAGAACTCGTCGTTATCTCAAACCAACAAATGATTCCTGGAAAGTAGATGAAACTTATATCAAAGTTTAGAGGGGAATGGAAATATTTATATCGTGCAGTGGATAGTGAAGGGAATACTCTGGACTTCATGCTAAGTGCCAAAAAAAATAAAATAGCAGCTAGAAGATTTCTAAAAAAAGCTCTAGACGCTAATCATACCAAATAACCTAGAGTCATTAATACTGATAATAAACGCAGGTTTAGGATATCAATCATTCCGTACAGCATGGAGAACAATTAGAGGGATTGAAACAATACAAATGATCAGAAAAGGTCAGGTTAAAAATGTTAGTAAAGGGGATAGTGTGTCTCAAAAAGAATTTATCGAATCTCTTTTTGAAATCGCTGCTTAAAAAGTTAGATGGACATGGGATAATTGTACTCCTAAAAAGTTTTTGCAACGGAACCAGAAAAATTCAATGATCACCACTTAGATAAAAACTTGGGATATAATAATCCCAAGTTGATAAGAGATTGTCTAAAGAATAAGGAATCAAGCAACGAGAGGGCAACAGTTAAACTCATTGGAAGCAAGTAAAGTTTTAATTTCTCGAAGAACTTGCTGTCGATCAGACAAGTTACCAACCAATCGCTTTGCAGGAGAAGAAAGTGAACGTAAAATAAGTGTAGGAGTAGCAATGATCTTGTCAGATTCAGCTTGCTCGAATTGCTTTAAGACATCAACCACCTCGACTTGAGAGGGAGAAATTTGTTGTTGACGACAAATCTGGTCGAGATTAGTCAAAGCCATTCGAGAATCAAGAGTGTTTCCAGCAACGTATAAGGTTAAAAGGGATTGGGAAGCCATAGCCAAAATTATTCCTTAAATATAGAGTAGTCAAAAGGAAGAAATCTTCAAGTTTGTTTAATCTAGAGAGGTAGAAACGGTGATATTTGATACTTATCGTTAGAGAATTTACCCTTATAGTGAGAAGAGTTATCAACCAAGTAACTAATCAGCAAATAAAGGCTCAAATGTTTTTTGAGAAGAGGATAAGTATGAGATAAGTGTTCAGCAAGTGTAATGACGAGAAGTAGATTGAAAAGAGAAAATCAAATCTACAATGAGAAACGATTGTCAAAGAAACGACAAAGTTGAAAAGAATTTGAACGAAAGAGCTAGAAATTTAGCTGTCTATTTCATTTGACAAGGCCTGAGAGTTATTCGATGAAATATTCATCAAATCAAATATATGTATGTTCTGTTGATCCTAAATATCATTAAGAGCCAAATAGAGTAAAGTCTTGACTTTATGGGGTTAAATTTAGACTTTTTCTCCAAAAAAAGCTAAGAACTGTAACTACACTCTAAATCTCTATTAATGATTTTGGGGTCTTTTTGTCGCCAAAATCTTTATCCGATGAAATTAGATAAAAAAACTTGCTTTGTTATCATCTTCACACATCTATTATATTTTTTTGTAACCAAAGATACTTTTTAAAAATAGGAGAATAAAATCAAGAGAAAACAAGATTAGATTGCGAGAATTATGCTTAGAAAATGATTTTAATTTCTTATTATATTTTGTTTAAGTTTTATGTATTTGTCAAACAAAATACAGATTAGTAGAAACGAAAAAGTCTCATATATGAAAATAAAGTTAACTCCTTTAAAATTAAGAATTAATTAACAATTATTTGAAAAAATATTAACGTTTTTAACAATTTAGTTAATCGGTTAAGAAATATTGTTTATTTTGTTTGTCTAATAATTAAGAAGTTTGCCCTAGCCCACACCAAGCCGTATAAGCAATGGCAATGGCATCAACCTCTTGGTTTAATAAGATACTCTGTAAATCAAACAACTCCTCAACAATAGCAGTGAGGTCTTCTCGTTCGGCCCGAGGATGATCGAGGTTACTTTTCCATGTTGCAGGATAAATCATGATAGGTAAGCAACCGTGACGGTAAGCGACCAGATTAAGCACTCCTAAAACTTGCAGTAACTTAGTCATTGAAGGATATTCAGCCTGAATAAAAGGCTGTTCAATGGCAATATTTTTGGCTTGATATTCAACAAGGATTTCCCGTAAATCGGTTTCGATTTCCCCCAGTCGATAAGGTAAAGAGTCATGGGAATCGGTTTCAATCAAACCAAAATCAACCATACTCGGTTCTTCTGTGGGTTCCCCTTCAATAACCGCCCATCCTAATTTAGAAATACTAGGTTTAATCCCAAGCCATCGAGGAATCTGGGTGTTATGGTTAGGATTATGGTCTAAACTATGAGCATAAGCGGTGATTTCATTAATAAAACATTCAGGGACTCGAACAGCTTTAGTGGGTAGATTATTCCACTTGGGTTTTTGCCGAATTAAGTGTCTTAACTTAGAATTTTTAAGAGCCATACTACGAGTGTACGCTCGTACAGAGGGAAACTAGACTAACTTAATAAATTCCTTATTTTATCATTTCATGACTAAATGAATTACGGATGTAAGGATATAGAAAAAACTCATAATTTGGGTCTTTTTTAGAATAAGATTAATAAGTAAATATATCTCAAAAAAATAGAAAATAGAGCAAAAAATACTCTATCTAGCTAATATTAAACCTAGGTAAGATTAATAAGTATTGTTACTTATTCGGAGGCTCCATTATGACGACTGAATTTTTACCTGTTGTTTTAGTTTTAGTTGCTGGCTGGTTATTAGCTACTACATTAGGAACCTGGGCTTATTTTGCTAACGATAAGAACACTGAATCGAATTAAATAGTCCCTAAAATTTCTAATATTTAGTATAGATAGCCATTAGGTTTTAAAGTAAGTCATTTTTAGCTAATTTAGATGGTTTTAAAACTTAATGGCAATGTAAAAAGACATAATTATCAACACAACTGACGGAAAGTTTAGCTCCAAATTCTGTTCGTTTCTGGCTTTTCCTCTCACGATAGGGCGAATATGAGGTTGAGTTATACTCACAATTCTTTGGGAAACACTTTTAGTTTTTTTCTTCCACATTTCCTTCTGCTGTTCATAAATTTTTTTAATAACTGATAAAGAAGTTTGTTGTCTTTTATTTAACTTATCTAGATTCGCTCCCTTCTTAATTAATCTTTCTACATGGGATAAATTTCTTTTAATATATTGTAGTTGCTTCTTGATTGATTCTCTTCTTTCTTGATGAGAAATGCGCCGTTTTTTAGCTATTTTTAAATATTCTTTTCTGGTATTTTTTCGATAAGTTCTTGGCTTTCTATTCAGTTTTCTTCTTAAGGTAAAATAAAGGATGTCTATAATGATTTCTACTGCTTTTCTCGCTTGATTTAAGATGTCTAAATCCGTCGGATATTTGATATCCGCAGGGGCGCAGGTAGCATCTAATATCAGTTTCCCTTTATTTTTTCTCTCCCCTATCTCTTCAGATTGTGATTCTGAATTATCTTCTGGCTTTTCAATGTTTTCTCTTCCTCGTTTCACCATTTCTTCATTAACTTTATTAACTAGATTAGGGCTGATTCTTTGTCTAAAATGAACTAACATTGAAGCATCAAATGGAGCTTCAAATGAATAAGCTCTTAAGCCGATAAAGTATTGTAGATAAGGGTTTTCTTTTATTTGTTCTACAGTTTCTCTATCCGTTATTCTGTTATTCTCTTTAATAATTAATGACCCCAAAGCCATCCTAAATGATAAAGCTGGCGCACCCATGTTGTCCGAGAAATTTTTGGCGTATTCTTCTTCAAAATCGTCCCAAGGTATCAATTCGGACATGATCACCCAACGATTCTCCTCTGATAACTTTGTACCTATTGGTAATTCAAAATTTTCTGGGGTAACTGGCGATCGCTCTTCTTTACGGTACATTTGTTTTACTTAACCAGGTGCAAGAGACTTTTACCAATTTTAGGGCTTTTTGGGGGTCATAGCACGCTTTTTTGTTGCACTTTTCGGGAGCGAGATTTCTCTGTAACCTTGATCGGGTAACTCTTCCAGCCCTTATTCAGTTAATCCTATAATAGTAATTGAAATTGAGCAATATACAGATATATGAGTCGATGAGATAAATTGATTGTAGTTAAAGAAAAAACTACAGAGTTGAGGAGCGATTGCAACGTTGTTTCATAAACCCTAGCAGTATTCATAAATTAGCAGAAAACGGGGTGTATGTGATGTTATTAATCTAGCGTAGCATTTCTAAAACCTGACTACTGTGGCATACGTCATGGGCGATCTCTATCCTTAGCGAAAGGTCAAGCTATTGGGATTGATCCTTTTCCAGAGTTGACAGTAGATTTGTCCTCCCTAGCTAAAGTATATAATTGTACTAGTGATCGCTACTTTCGTGATATCGATGAAGGGCTGCGTGCTGATGAGGTAGAGGGATTTGACCTAGCTTTTATCGACGGCATGCATCTGTTCGAGTATGCACTTAGAGATTTTATCAATCTTGAGAAACGCAGTCACGCAGACAGCATCATTGTGATTGACGACGTACTACCACTTCATTGCGCACAGGCCGAACGACAACGCCGAACCCAGGTCTGGACAGGAGATGTCTGGAAGTTAATTGACCTACTTCAAACTCTACGGACTGATCTAACAATCACTCTCCTTGACACTGCACCTACTGGAGTTGCAGTAATTAGTGATTTAGATAAATTTAACAAGCTGCTAACACAGCAGTACAATCCTCTTGTACGCCATCACTTAGCTGAAGAACGAGATCTCCCGAAAGAGATTCTTGAGCGTTGCGGAGCTATCGATCCTGATGATTTCTGTTTCTAGCTAGTTGATAAGACTGCTATTCTTTATTTATGATGTCTATCAATACCGTCTTTGACCAGATTGAACTTACGACTACCGAGAACAACTCCGTTCCCGTGATAAGTGTTGTTGTGGCAGGATTTGTGATGGAGCGGGAGCTACCGCGCACCCTGACTAGTCTGAGTGATACCTATCAGCAACGGATGGATAATTTGCCTTACGAAGTCCTGTTGGTGGATAATGGCTCTCCAACACTACCAGACCTTGACAAGCTTAAAGCCTGTTGTCCACAACTTAGTAAGGTTTTAATGCGGCGAGAGCCATCAGCTTCCCCCGTAGCCGGACTTAATTACGCAATTTCTCTAGCACGTGCTTCAATTATAGGTGTCATGATTGACGGAGCGAGAATCCTTAGTCCAGGAATTCTCGCTCGGGCTACTGAGCTTATTTCCGCTAATCCCAGCACAGTCGTTGGTACTTATGGATTTCATTTAGGGCCAAAAGTTCAAATGGAATCTGTACTCGAAGGTTACAACCAAAACCGCGAAGATACTTTACTCAACAATATCAATTTTCCAGTAGATGGATATCGCTTATTTGAAATTTCTAGCTTAGCAGGAAGCTCTGGCAATGGTTGGTACAGTGAAATTAGTGAATCAAATCTTTTTTTCACCAGTAAAACAAATTGGCTTCGACTTGGAGGCTTTGATGAGCGTTTTACAAGCTTAGGAGGAGGGTATGCGAATCTTGAGATGTGGGAGAGACTCGTTAGTAATCCCCATCATTCAGTGGTAATGATGTTGGGAGAAGGGACATTCCATCAGGTACATGGTGGCACAGCGACCAATCAACCCACAACGGCGAAACACCAAATCTGGAATGAAGAATATAGACAGATTAAAGGAAATCTCTTCGTCCCTCCTCAGTATCGCTGGATGAATGATGGCAACATTGAATCCTCTGAGCTTCTGCTGTCTTTCTGTAAGCGTAAACGACCTACCCATTCAAGCCTTCCGGGTGTTCCGTTTACTGAAGAACAGTTATTAAGCATTCAGCACGGAGTAATGCATGGGACTTTTCATCGTGGAGTGCCAATGTTCAAATCACCTTTCTGCCAAGCCATATATTGCCGTCTTATTGCTGAAAAGCGGCCTCGAAGTATTATTGAGATTGGTTCACACTCAGGAGGCAGTGCGCTCTTTTTTGCCGATCAGATGTCGATTGAAGGACTACAGCCGAATCTAGTCTGTATTGATAATAACAATCGAATGAATCCGATTGCCCTAGCTTACGAAGGCATCCGCTTCTTTGAGCTTTCTGCGGAACAGCTTGGCAAAATTCAACATTTGCTTTTATCTCTGCCAAAGCCTTGGCTGGTAGTAGAAGATGCAGATCACAGTCGCGAGCTTTGTATCTCGGTGTTTGAAAGCTTCCGAACTCTGCTTACACCAGGCGACAGCTATGTTGTAGAAGATGGAATCGTTTCTTATCTAGGACTACAATATGCTCAATACGAAGGAGGTCCAAATCAAGCTATTGACTACATATTAGCTAATTATCCCAATCGTTTTCAAATAAATCGTGAACTTTGTGATCTCTATGGGATTAATGTTACTTGGAGTCCCAACGGTTTTTTGCAGGTAGTGTAGCGAATTTAGCGTTGCTTAATAAGGCTCGATAGTTGTGAATGCTAAGGATGTAGAAGCAGCCCTTTCAAGGTGTTGATTTGGTAGTGATTCCCATGTAGTGGAAATTTTACAAACTGTTAGCAACCTGGGTATTATAATGGTGGATAAAATACCAAATCGCTCCGATATAATTTTCCACTTTCTTAGAGAAGGATAAAGTTTCTCCACCTGTAAATTATCCGTTGCTGTACAGAAAACTTCTCTACTCTTTAACGGCGGTCTCGACAAAAAATCTATGCCTCAGTCTGTTCTAAACAAGAAAAAAGATTCGCATTGACTTTCGGCTATGGGTACATTGTCTAGCTATTAGGCATGGTTTTTTGCCAATTCGAGTAAGAGCATATTTCGAGGCTGTTGAGCCGATTGATTTCCTAGTTCGAGAGCTTGGTTAAAATTATTCAGAGCTTCTTCTAGATTTCCATTAAGATAATTAAGTTGTCCGAGGAGAATGTATAATTTTGATTTTGTATCATCAGTTCCTTGAACTTCGATAAATCGCAATTTGTCCAAGACCCATGTTTGGATAGGGTTGTCTTTGATGGTTTCGATTAAAGCTTCAATCTCTCTAATCTTTTGTTTTCGTTCTTCGGAGGTTAGTTGGCGAATATCGATTTCCTGGGGATTAGATATTTTGAATTGACAGTAATTTTTTAGTTGTCTAAACATAAGCTTTAATCTCTATGTTTGTTATGTCTGAGATAGGGACATGGAGTTTTTTGCAGCTTGTTCGAGTTCACTTTCGGAACAGTTGTAAAGAGTTTTGAGACGAAAAACTTGCCAGACTTCGAGTTTAGGAGTGGTTCGCCCTTTTTCCCAGTTACGAATAGAAGACTCAGCGCATTTTAGTTCGTAAGCTACATCTAGAATCGTTAAACCAGCTTTCTCTCTTAAATCTCTCATGTCCATAAATTACAAGGATGTCATTATTATAATAATGCTAACTATTAACGTCAATACTTGACAGTGTTAAAGATTAACGGTTTAATGACAAGTGGTAACGCTAAAGATAAACGCTAATCCCATTGTAAGGGGAACAAAGGAAAAGTCAGTTATATGGCTAAAAATCCTAAAACCTTAAAATGATGGAGGTAAGTTAAATGACAATAGCTGGTGCAAGAGTGGTAAGACCTAAAGTAACGGTGTATTTCAACCAAGATGTTTGTTTGGGAGAAGAAATTAATTAATTTTAGAGAAAAGTTACAAGAAAAGTGAATACTGATGAAGACTTAGACTCTTTATTGGAATTACTATAATCTCGATTGTTTAACATTTTAGATTTTAGGTAATCAATTGAAACTTTTGGAACGGGCTAGTGTAATACCAATTTCATAAACTTAAGCTACACTTGTATAAATAATTAATTTCAAGCGGTCTCCCTTTATGTCAGGTGTAGTAAAAATCGAAATAAGTGAATCAGCAGAAACTCTTAAAACACTCTTAAA
>NETF01000046.1 GCA_002172675.1 unicellular cyanobacterium SU3 | reverse complement strand
CTAATCCGTAACAAATATCAAGGATTTTTATAGTATTTTTAATCGTTGTTTTTTCTTTGATTTGACAGGGTTCAATAAACTTATATTGTGCTTCTTGTTTTGCGCCTGAATGGGAATGAAATAATTCATCAAATTCATCAGAAAAGAAAGTATAAGAACCATCATCCGTTATTTTCGGTGTAAATTTATTGTCTAGCATTTATTTATTATACCAATTCTCAAACCTTTTAAATAGTCATTGCGAGGGGTGATATAAACAGTAAATTTTTATTTTCGCTCTTTAATACCCCAAAGCAATCTATCATAGATATATTAATATTTTTTAAGGTACTTCTGTTATGTGAACTGCGTATATCATATACATAATAAAAGCAGAAAGAACTGTTATTGTACTTAATAAACTGCTCAGTTGATTATCTAAAATTTTCTGAAGCTTTGGAAACTTTTTTAAAGAATCAAGTAACCAACCAAATTCAAACAAGATTATAGACCAATAATTTAGTATTTCAAACTTTGGATCACTAACCGTATAAGTTTTATTCCAATCACCATTTACAATAAGAATGATTAATAAAATAAGCAGTACACTCATTCCCATAATCATAGTAATTATTGCTCCTAAATTTTCTGAATACCATTGTTTAGAGAATAGTTTATTTTTGGGTTGATTATTTGTTTCATCCGATAAGTTTGGGTTTGTTAGTTTACCCCATTTAAAAACTGTATTAGTAATAAATAGAAGAAAACCTAATAATAATGCAATAGTTCTTAATATCGACTCATTATTTATACAACTTTTAACTAAATAAAAACCTGAAAATATAGAAACGCTTAAGTAAAATAATAAAGCAAGGATCTCAGTTAACTTAGGATTAGATAAAAGCTTTTTTAGATTAAACATAATGTACTAAAAGTTAGAAGAGAAAGTTTATTAGGTTATTTATTTCAAGAAAGGAAATTAATTATTTAATATTTTTCTAAGAATAGTTAATATAAGTTTTTGATTGATTCGTTACTATTATTTTATAAATCGACGGCTACATCATAACCCAATCCATAATAAACGTCAATAATTTTTATGGTGTTTTTATTTATTATTTTCTCTGACATTTAATAAAGAAAGAATATATTTATTAGGAAGAAAGTTGCCAAAGTCTTGTAATATTATAATCATCAAAAGTAGAATCTTTACTAATAACTATTAAATTTTCTACTAAACTTTGAGCAATAATTAATCTATCAAAAGGATCTTTATGATATGGAGGCAAAGTCGAAATTAAGTTTAAATGCTCTAAAGAAATAGGCAAAATTTCGATGTCATTTAGTTGGGTTTGTTCACTAATAAAATTTGTATATAGTTTTGGTAAAATTAACTTACCAATATTAACTTTAATCGCTATTTCCCAAAGACTGGCAATGCTTAATAATAAATCAACATCAGATTAAAGTAAATCAAAAAGTTGTTCTGGTATTTCGTCACTATCGTTAACAAACCAGAGGAAAGTATGAGTATCTAATAAATATTGCATTACATATATTCGGCAAATTCGGGTAATGGTTGATCAAAATCATTACTGATGGTGATTAAACCTTTGGCACTACCACGATGACGACGTTTTGAATTTGGTTGATTGATTCTGGTTAGTTTATATATCGGTTGAGCATTTTTGGTAATAATTATCTCTTGGCTTTCTGTGGCTAAAGTTTCTAAAATTTCGGGATTTTCTTTAATTTTTTTTAGTTCTATTTTCATGATTTTTTTGCCCCTAACTTTACTTATAAAACTTTCCTCAAAGCTTCTAACAATAATAAAACATTCTCAGGACGAGAATTATAACCCATTAAACCAATACGCCAAACCTTACCAGCTAATTCTCCTAAACCACCTCCTATCTCGATATTATACTCTTTCAAAAGATAACTAGAAACTGCTTTTCCGTTAACCCCTTCAGGAATACGAACCGTGGTTAAAGTAGGTAAGCGAAACTCTTTTTCTACATGACAAACTAACCCTAACTTTTCTAACCCTTCCCATAATAATTCCGCATTTTTTTGATGTCGCTGCCAACAATTTTCTAACCCTTCTTCTACAATTAAAGCTAATGCTTCCCTTAAACCATAATTCATGTTACAAGGGGCAGTATGATGATACTTTCTTGGTTCCCCCCAATACTGACTTAACAGGTTCATATCTAAATACCAATTAGACACTGGAGTTGTGCGTTTTTGCAACTTTTCTAACGCGCGATCGCTCATAGTAAAGGGTGACAGTCCGGGGGGACACCCTAACCCTTTCTGACTACAACTATAAGCTAAATCGACACCCCATTTATCAGCATGAAAAGGAACTCCTCCTAAACTGGTGACAGCATCAACTAACAATAAACAATTATGTTCTCGACACAACTCTCCTACCCCTTCTAAGGGTTGTCTTACCCCGGTAGAAGTCTCTGCATTTACTAACCCTAAAATAGTTGGTTTATGGGTTTCAATCGCCTCTTTTAATTCTGCTAAACTAAAATTTTCACCCCAAGGTTTGCTTATGATTCTAACATCTGCACCATAACGGGTGGCCATATCCACTAAACGGTGGCCAAAATAACCCATAACCCCTATCAATACCACATCCCCAGGTTCTACCACATTGGCTACACTGGCCTCCATTCCTGCGCTTCCTGTGCCACTAATAGAGATGGTTAACTCATTTTTAGTTTGCCATACATACCGTAATAAATCTTGGATCTCGTCCATCATTTCTAGATAAAATGGGTCAAGATGACCGATCGCTGGTAAACTCATGGCCGACAAAATACGGGGGTTTGCATTAGAAGGGCCTGGCCCCATTAATAAGCGAGGAGGAATGGTTAAGGGTTGGGGTTGAGAAGGAATAGTCATGATCAATTATGGCTCACGAATAGGGCTATCTTACCAAAGAATTGATCCTTGACAATCATTAAGTATCAAAACTATTAGAAAAATGCAAGGCAAAAAGTTAACTAAAATTAGTCGATTTTTATCTTATCATTTACGTCATTCGCCTGAAAAATTAGGATTAGAATTAGAAGCAGGGGGATGGGTATCTGTCATAAGTTTATTGAAAGCTACTCAAAAGAACAAATTTATGATCACTTTGACTGAATTAGAAGAAGTAGTTAAAAATAATGATAAAAAACGATTTTCTTTTAATGAAACAAAAACAAAAATTAGAGCAAATCAAGGCCATAGTATTCCCATTGACTTACAGTTAAATCCTTTAGTTCCTCCTCCTATTTTATATCATGGCACTTATCACAAAGTTATTAAGAAAATTGTCAAAAAGGGAATCAAAAAAATGTCTCGTCATCATGTTCATTTATCTGAAACAAAAGAAACAGCTTTACAAGTTGGTTCTCGTCGAGGGAAAGCTATTGTTTTGAGTATCAATGCTCAACAAATGTATGAAGATAGAATCACTTTTTATTGTTCAGATAACGGGGTTTGGTTAGTGGATTTTATTGATCCAAAATATTTAAAAATAGAAAAAAGATGAAAGAAACAATATTTCCTGCAAGACTTCATATTTTAATTGCTAGACATAGCAATCAAGCTATCATTATTAGAAGAGGCCCGTCAAAACAAACTTGTGTTATTGGTTGGGATCGAAACAATAACGTTTTTCGAGTATCTCAATGGTTAAAAGGACGTATTTATGAAAGACGATGCGATATATCTCCGTCTGGGAAATATTGGATCTATTTTGCCATGAATGGTAAATGGTATTCTAATATGGGAGCATGGACTGCTATTGCAAAAGTTCCCTGGTTAAAAGTGATCGCTTTCTTTCCTAAAAATGACTGTTGGTTTGGTGGGGGTTTATTTTTAGAGGATGATTCTTATTGGTTAAATGGGGGTTATATCGATAATCATCAGTTATCTTTTGATAGTAAAGAAGTGAAAAGAAATATAACTTATCGTCCCCCTAATTATTATGGAGGTGAATGTCTGACTGTTTATTATAATCGACTTCAACGGGATGGATGGACTTTAATTGAACAATCAAAAAAAGTATATTTAGACAGCGAAACTATCTTTGAAAAAACCTTATCTAAACAATGGATATTACAAAAAATATGTCATGCACAAGTAGATTCGCCACCAGGAAAAGGGTGTTATTGGGATGACCATATTGTTTACAATCAAACAGGAAAATCGTTAATTAGTCCAGACTGGGAATGGGCAGAATGGTGGAATAATTCAATTTATTATGCAGAAAAAGGTTGTCTTTATCAATTCAAAATTAAAAGTGCTAATCAATTGAGTGAACCTAAGTTACTTCATGATTTTAATGGATATAAATTTGAACCTACACAAGCTCCTTACTGATATTATTTATAACAAATTTCTGCTTGTTTAAGACGGTTTAACGCTTCTCCTAAGCGATCGCAATCCGCAATTAAACTAATCCTTACATACCCTTCTCCCCCTTCTCCAAAGGCATTCCCTGGAGTAAATACAATCCCTGTTTTTTGCAGCACATCGAGGGCAAAATCGGTGGAATTGATATCAGTTGGACATTTAACCCAAAGGTACATAGTCGCTTGAGAGGGTTTAATCTTCCAACCTAATTCTCCTAATCCTTTGATGAGAAAATCTCGTCTTGTTTGATACCTTTGTTGAACTTTTGTAATATAAGTATCGGGTAAGTTTAAAGCGGTTTCTGCTGCGGCTTGGACAGCTGCAAAAATACCATAATCTAAATTGGTTTTTAATGTTCTTAACCCTTGAATGATTTCGGCATTTCCTACCACAAAACCTACACGCCAACCGGCCATATTATAAGTTTTAGAAAGGGTATGAAATTCTACACCAATATTTTTACCTCCAGGAATTTCTAATAAGCTGGTGGGTTGATAACCATCAAAGGCTAATTCTGCATAACATAAATCATGAACTAACATGATTTCGTAATGGGTTGCCCATTTAATAATCTCTTCAAAAAAGGCTCTTGGTGCAGTGGCGGTAGTAGGATTATTGGGATAATTAAAGTATAAAATTTTTGCTGCTTTAGCAACATTTTCGGGAATAGAATTCAGATCAATTAACCAGTCTTTTTCTTCTGATAACGTAATAGGATGAAGCTTGGCCCCGGCAATTAAAGGCCCACGAAAATGTGCCGGATAAGAAGGACTTGGAACTAAGACTACATCCCCCGGATTGATGTAAGCTAAGGCTAAATGGCCTAACCCTTCTTTTGAACCAATTAAAGGTAAAGCTTCGCTACTGGGATCTAAGTCCACCCGATAACAGCGATGATACCATGCAGTGATGGCTTGGCGAAAACTGGCGGTTCCTTCAAAGGGGGGATAACCGTGGGTTTGAGGCTTCTGTAAGGCGGCGATCGCCCCTTCTATGACGGGTTGGGGTGCCATTCCGTCAGGGTTCCCCATGCCTAAGTCTATCAAATCTAATCCCTGTTGTCTCGCCTTGGCTTTGAGTTCATCTAATCTAGCGAAAACGTAGGGAGGTAAAGCTTTTAGGCGATCGGCACGACGCATCCAACTCAAACTCATAGTCACGGGGGTTTTACAAATTATAAGTAAACTTCGATTTTAGCAAAGTTTACAAACTGTCGCAAATTTTGTTAGTTAATAACTACGAAGATAAATAATGTAATAATATTATGTCCATAGGGTTCATAAATTATTTACAAATTGTCTAGAAATTCGTCAACTGTTACCCCTGCTTGATTTAAAATATTTTTTAATGTTCCTACTGCCAGAGTTTTTCTTTGCATGGGAATAACACAACCGACTTCAATTATTTCTCCTTCTTCATTTTTGATATTAGAGTCAAAATAAACCCCTACACCCTACACCCTTTCACTACTAGCCAATTTTTAACAAGATGCAAGATGTGAGTCTAAGGTTTTGATGATTTTTTGACTACTCACTCTAGGTAATTTAGGCACTCAATACCTCAAATGTTGTCAATAAACGAGGAGATGTTTTAGATAAAAACAATACATGACATCCTTTCAAAGTGAGGTAACAAGCGTACACCTTTTCCATTATACTTATAATATCATGTCAAGAAAAGCAAGGGTTTAAAACATAATTTTTACCCGATCGCATAATCAGTTAGGTTACGCAAAGTAGGAGGATGAAACCCAATAACAATATCTTTTGCAGAAACTCCTAATTTAACTAAATCTTCAGCAATATCTTGTTCTGTCATATTCCATTGAATCCAAATTTTATCCGCTTTTAAATCAATATGTATGAGACAATAATGTACATATTTTTGTTCTTCCCATCCCAAACTAACAACTTGATAATGTTCTCTTTCTTCATCAAAAATTGCTTGAATCTCTAAATCATTAGAATCTGATTTATAATGAGTATATTCTAATAAAATATTTTTTACTAATTGACGATATTTAGTTAATTTATCCATGATATAATAATCTCTTTATTGGGTTCAAAAATAATCAGTTTTAATTGATTTTCTCTGATCATTAACTGAGGAAATTCTAGAGAGAAAAAAGTATCATAAGTGAAATCGGGAACAGCTAAAAATAGAACTCTTTCTGGTTCTTTTCGCTTAATAACTGCCCGATAATTAATAAATTGTCCTAAAGCAGTGTGAAATTCAGATATAGCAGAAGATTTTTCCAAAAAGCTTTTAATTTCTACAGCAATCTTCTGGTTATCTTTAGTTGCTGCAATTAATTTCTCTGCACCTAAATCAACTGCCATATTTACTCCACCAAAACTTATGGTATAGGGATCATCAGTGATTAACCAATCATCTTTCACTAAAGCTTTTTTGACTGCTTGATGTACTAAGTCTCTTGCCAATTTTTAACCTTGTTCTCTCTTACTAACTATCGGGTAAAGTAACCGTATCTAACCAAAATGATTCAATTCCTTTCACTAATTTAAACAAGTCTTTTAAGTTACGAGACTTAGTAATATAACAGTTAACATAAAGATCATAACTTTCTTGAATATCCTCATCATTACTTGATGTTGTTAACACAATCACAGGAATTCGTTTAAGACTAGGATCGCTTTTAATTTCCGCTAAGACTTCCCTCCCATCCTTGCGAGGTAAATTCAAATCAAGAATAATTAAATTAGGTCGGGGAGACTCATTAAACTCCCCTTCCTTTCGCAAGTAGGCCATCGCATCCATACCATTCCTAACAATCATTAATTGATGGGGAACGGTACTGGTTTTTAGCACTTCTTGAACCAGACGAATATCTGCCTTAGAATCTTCTACTAAGAGGATAATTTTATCTTGTTGACCCTCTCTTGCGATCACGTTGTTGACCTCCTACTGGTATGGTGAAATAGAATGTTGCACCTTGGCCTAATTCTGACTCTACCCAAATTTTACCGCGATGACACTCCATTATTTTCTTACATATAGCCAAACCCATTCCGGTTCCGGGATATTCGTCACGGGTGTGTAACCGTTGGAAGATGACAAAGATGCGATCGCTAAACCTGGGATCGATCCCCATCCCGTTATCTTGTACGGAGAATAACCATTCATCTTCTAACCGTTGCGCTTTGATATGAATTTCTGGGGTTGCTTCTTTGCGGAATTTGATCGCATTAGAAATCAAATTAAGGAACAATTGTATTAACTGGGTACCATCGGCCATGACGGTGGGTAGAGGATCATGGGTAATGATAGCATTGGCCTCAGCAATACGTCCCCGAAGATTAGCGATCGCTTTTTGTAATGCGGTTTCAGATTCGGTCAGTTGAAACTCGATATCTCGCATATCCACCTTAGAATAGGCTAACACATCATCTATCAGCGTTTGCATCAAACTGACCCCTTCGACGGCAAAATTGATGAATTCCTTGGCATCTTCATCTAGTGCCTCATCGTAGCGCATTTCCAACAGTTGCACATAGTTGGAGACTTGGTTCAAGGGTTCTTGTAAGTCGTGGGATGCTACGTAAGCAAATTTCTTTAATTCTGCGTTAGAAAGTTCCAAATCATGGGCTAATTGGGCTAATTCGTCCGCTTGTCGTAGAATAATGTTAACTATCGCTTCTTTTAACCCTAGTGCTGCGTTTATTTCTACGGGTTTCCAGGAGATAGAAGTTAAACGAACGGTTTCTTTCCATAATTCAAAGGATTTTCGGGGACATAACTTCAAATTCCCGTCAATATTCTCCATTTCGTAAGCTTTCGACGGATCGCCTCCCCAGTTCACCGTTTGTATTACTTCGGGACGGAACCATAGGATATAATTACGATGGGAAATTTTAACCGCTAACAACCCACTGGCCACGTCTTTAAAGTTACGTGCATCTGCATATAAATTAGGTAAAGAAGGAGTCGAAAAGACTTCCTCATTAATTTCTTTCTTTAACCATTGTAGTAAATATTTAACGTCTTCTTCTTTGGGGGTCTTTCCTATTAATTTATAGTCATCCCCAACGCAAACCGCAACCCCTTGAGAACTGGTTAAGTCTAAGAGATTTCGATGACTTTTAAATAACCCTTCGATAAAGTTATCTGCTTGGGTCATTGATTCAATTAATGCACCCTGTGTTCCTGTTAATTTCATGCGGTAATCATAGTCTTTGGTTTCTTCTTTGGCCGAAATTTCAGCAAAAACCACTTGACCTAAAAATTCGCAAGCTTTTCTTAATTCGTAGGGTACATATTTAGGGGTTAAATGGTGACAAGCGATCAGTCCCCATAATTTTCCTTCGTCTATTAAGGAGATAGTTAAAGATGCACCTACCCCCATATTATGGAGATATTCAAGATGACAAGGGGAGGCACTTCTGAGGATAGAATGAGTTAAATCTAAGGCTGTTTCGTTAAGGGGATGCAACTTAGGAAATAAATCAACTCCTTCTGCTTTTGCGTCGGGAATTAAGCGGATATAGTTAGAACTAAACAGTCTTCTTGCGGGTAAGGGAATATCAGAAGCAGGATAATGTAACCCTAAATAGGGTTCTAATTCTGCTAGTTTATCCTCTGCGATCACTTCCCCGTGATCGTCTTCATCAAATTTATATAACATGACTCGATCAAATTCGGTCATCTTGCGGACTTCTTGAACAATAATTTGACAAAAATCCGTTAAATTCGCATTAGTTTGCAGCTGGTTGATAGAAGCTTTAGCTAGGTGATAAAAACTCAAAAAAGGTATATTTTCTTGAGAAATCGCAGGTTCTAATTCTAAAATCAAGAATCCTTCAATGTTACGATGAAAGACACCATCAAAAATGACATAGTTATCTCCATCAATCCTTGCCCAAAGTTTGGTAGGATTAATAAAATCTAAATTATTACTTTCTAATCCTGTTTTCAACTGCTCAATTTGGAAACTATCAAAAATATCATCTAAAGTTAAGTTAATAATGTCTTCGGGGGGAATGCCGAAAAATTGCTTTGTGTTGTTGCTCGTTTGAACTATACTAAGATTAGACTCATCGAGAACAAATAAAACCCCGTGAGGTTGAATTTTCCCCCATAAATGGATTTGTAATTCTTCTAATCTTTGTAGATTAATATCTTGAGTTGTGTTAGCGTTACTAATCATAAATTTTCCTCAATTGACTGGGTTAATTAATTAATTAATTATTGTTGATCTAAAGCGTATAAATTACCTATATGAACTTGCTTGAAGTGGTGTAATTTTCAATGGATGTACTTTCACTAATATAGTGTATCAGTTTACTCAGAATTAAATTCAGTATAACGCAAGATTGATATTATCGAGGTGATAAAGAGTTAAGAATTAAAATGAAATGTAAAGAAAAAATCTTAAGGTTTTTATTATAATTTTTTTCATTAAATTAGTGTAAAGACCAACCCCTACGAGAATGTTGGTTTATATATCTATCTCATTTTACAAGGGTTTAAGCATTAATATTTAGCTATATTTCATCAGGATCAATCCCCAATTCTAAAAGTTTAGCCGCTAATCTTTCTGCTTTTTGTTTTTCTTTTATCGCTGCTTCTTCGGGACTGGGAACTAATTCCCCATCTGATGTAAAATATCTTAATTTCTCTTCATAAATCCCTAAATATAGTTGTAACTGTTCACTCCATAACCATCCTTGATCATTGGGTTTAATGGGTTGATATTTCCCACTGATTAAAGTAAACCCTTGAAACTCTAATGTATAGGGATCAAACCAAAAATAATCAGGGGTTCTAAACGTGTCTTGATAAATTTGTTTCTTTTCTCCTCTATCGGTTTCTGCGGTACTATCGGATAAAATTTCGATAATAACATTGGGATATTTACCGTCTTCTTCCCAGACTACCCAACTTTTTCGGTTGGGATTTCTAGGGGTTCCTAAAACAACAAAAAAGTCGGGACCTCTAAAAAATTCTGATTTTTTCTGTTTAGGACTATAGTATATGGTTAAATTTCCTGCTGCAAAATAATCATCTCTATCTTGCCATAACCATTCTAAAGATTTCAGCAATAAGATAATCTGAGTTAGGTGTAAATAGGTTTCCAAAGGGGGTTCATCACTCCAAAATTCTCCTTGAGGAAAAATTATCTCCTGATTTTCTTCTTTTGCTTGTTGAGATTGATTTAAAGTGGTAATCATCAGACTAACCTTTATTGCTTCCTATTACTATCTATTTTAGCGTAAGTTTGATTGATAATTTCTTGGATAATTTCTTCAACGGATAAATTGACATCAATGATAAGAGCATTGTTTGGTTCTTCTAATGCTTGAAACTGAGATTGTAACATATTTTCTTTCATAAAATGTTCTGATCTTTGTTGTAATCTTTTTAGAAAAATTTCGTAACTGCCTTTTAAATAGATCCAAATAATATCTGTGTTATTTTCCTCTAATAAATCTCGGTAAGATTGTTTTAAGGCAGAACAAGTAATCACAGCATTTTTATGTTTATTAATGACTGATTTTATATTATGTAACCAAGGTAAGCGATCGCTATCATTTAAAGGAATTCCTTGACTCATTTTATCAATATTTTCTGGAGGGTGAAAATCATCACCATCATAGAAAGTATAGTCTAATTTTTGACTTAATGCTTTACCAATTGTTGACTTTCCTGATCCTGATACTCCCATAATTAAATAAATCATAAATTAACATTTTTTTCTTAGTTTTTTAATGTTTTTGATGGACTTAATATTATGAACCACCTACGTATTTCTAACTTTATGTAATGCCCAATTACGGGTTAAAATAGCGCGAGGATGAATGGTTTTATTGTTTTTTATTAAATATTGTAAGGAATATTCACAGGTTTTTTGTACACTTTTGTAGAGATTTTTAAAACTTATTTCACGCATTTTTTCTAATTCTGAAGTATTGCCTCTGTTAGGTTCTAAAGCATCAGCAATAAAGACAATACAACTAAGATCACTCATTTCAGGATTTCCTAAAGTATGGTTACGAATGGCATTTAAAATATCGTCATCGGTGACATTAAAAGTGTCCCTAGCTACCATTGCACTCACATCGGCGTGTAAAAGATGGGGATTTGATAGACAAACTGGATCAATTTCATTGTATTCTTTTTTAGCCATTTTTAAGAGTTTCGGAGGCGGAAAAAACTTGGCTAAGTCGTGCATTAATCCTGCTTGTGCCGCTTTTTTCTGGTCAATTTTATGATGAATCGCTAAGTCTTCACACATTTTTTCAACCCCTAAAATGTGTTGCAGGCGATGTTCGGAAACATTATCTTTTAGCCAATTAATAATTTTTTCTCTCATAATATAGCAATTCTCATACTTGTAAGTTATGTTTATTGTAGGGTGGACATTGCCCACCTTACAAGGTTTTACTGAAGCAATCTCTATTTTTCTATTGGGTGTTCTTATATAGCAGTATAAAAATTGGTTAGGGCATTTTCATATCCTTATTCTGTCATTCCGAGGAACGAGCAATCTCTGTAACGTGCTAACTATCATGAATAGTGCTATAGATTGCTTCGGGGTATTTTGTGTTACTATCAAAACTTACGGTTTATCTTACTCCTCGCAATGACAGTTAATTTTAACTGAAATAAAACTTTACTAACTTCTGACTTCATTAAGGGTTCGGGGTAAAAAATAATTTTGCTCCGCCCGTGATTATAGCACTAGCAACGATAACAATTAACGCCCAAATTTGATTTTTTTGGGTCCCTTCTACATTTTGTAGTCGTTTATCCATCCCCTCAACTTTCTCAGTTAAACTTCCTTGTCCGACTTCTAAATGAGTAAGACGTTCATTAATTTTATCTAATTTCTGATTAACTTCTTTAATCTCCTGTTTAATCTCTTTTTGGTTGCTGTCTATCTTATCCTCAATACGTTTGAGGATTTCTGCGGTAGTATAGCTAACGGTAGAGGGATCACTCATGGCTAAAAAAATCGTTAATAATGATGTTACTGTACTTCAATTTTATCTAACTTGAGGCGATTAATTCATAAAAATCTTTGATATCTTTAATTGATTTCAAATGATAAACTTTTTTACTATTTTCTGCTTCTAAAACATAGTCACGATATCTAGGGGTTAACTGTTGATGACATAACCAAAGGGTGTTATAACTATTCATAGAACTTTTCCACAAAGGACTATTTTCTGGCCAACCTTTAGGGGGAACAAAAAACCCCGTAATCAACCGTTTTGTTACCCACCAAAAATGGACGGGTAAAGGTAAATCAATATAAATCAATGTATCTGCTTTTTCTAATCGCAACCATACCGTTTCTAGGGAACCAAACCCATCAATTACCCATTCATCTTTACTGATAATTTCCTCATGAGTCTGTTTATAGTCTTCAGAAGGAACTGGAATTCCTCCAGGTTGATATTGAATCTTATCTAAGACATAAAGGGGGTGCGATTCGTTCTCGGCGAAATAGCCCTCAAAGGCTTATAAACCGAGGCTTCTAGCTCCAAAAGCTAGATGATAACTGTCCGATTGATGGAGGTGCAAGCCCTCCCACCGAAGGTTACGGTTGACTCAAAACCTGTCCACGATGACCCGACTCGGAATTCGGGAGGTCGAAGCTCGAATCAGGACGCAATCAGAATCCGACTGCTGGATGCACTGGCGTTAAAGGAGCTCCCATGATTAAACAGAACCTAGAAAAGTGACTCAGTTTCAGGCAGGAAAGCAGAAAGAATAGAATCCCCTGACCTCATCGAAGCAATGTAACCCATCATCTTTTCCTTTTGAGAATGATATAACCATGGGTTTTCGATAGTCAAAAAGGTTCAATCTAAAGGGACAATCAATCAAACGGATGGAACGAATAAAAACGAGTTTAGAGTTTCAGGAAGGTCGAAACCTGGGTAGGCAAGACGAGATGCGGAACCCTCTAGATTCGGGTAGGACAAGGAGTAATTTCCTTGAGGCAAAAAGAAAACGATTAACCGAGGTGAACATGGTTAGACACAAAATCAAAGATTTTAGTGAACTCTGGAAGAGCATTCCCTGGAAGAAACTCCGTAAGAATCTCTTTCGTCTCCAAAGAAGATTGTTCAAAGCCATTCAAGCAGAAGACACACGGCGAGCCAGGAACTTACAGAAATTGATTCTGAAGTCCAAAGCAGCTAGACTACTCGCAGTCCGACAAGTATCCCAATTAAACGCTGGCAAGAAAACCGCAGGAATCGACGGAATAAAATCCCTCAACTTCAAACAACGGTTTACCTTGGCAGAAAGGTTACTCACAGCAAACGAGTGGAAGCACTCCAAGCTACGAGAAATACCCATCCCCAAAAAGGACGGGACAACCAGAACGCTCAAGGTTCCTACTATGGCAGACAGAGCTTGGCAATGCCTTGTTAAATATGCCCTAGAGCCAGCACACGAAGCACTGTTTCACGCCAACAGCTACGGGTTCAGACCTGGACGCTCAACGCACGACGCTCAAAAGATTCTATTCCTAAACCTAAACTCAAGAAGAAAAGGAAAGGAAAAGAGAATACTAGAGCTAGACATAGAAAAATGCTTCGATAGGATAAACCACACCTCCATTATGGAAAGGGTCATAGCTCCTTTTGCTATCAAACTC
>NETF01000045.1 GCA_002172675.1 unicellular cyanobacterium SU3 | reverse complement strand
TTGAAAGCTAATTATGGTTTATCGCCTTTTATTTTAGGACAAAGCGAGTTTTTTCTTTCTCATCCGCCCACTTTCACTTTTTAACTTCTCTTGACATTTGCTTGATTTTCTTAAGTTGTCACGAATGGCTGCGTAGAGACAGATACCGAATAAAGCTTTATCCCTTGGATTAATGAAGCCTTCGGTGAATAATAGAGATATCTGATCAGGGGTGAGGATTTCAGCGCGGCCATAACGATTAACTTTCATTTCATTGCAGATTGAAGATTGCAGATTGCAGATTGTTTTTGAGTTATAGAGGGTAGATTGAAGAGACAGATCATTTGGGGTTATAAATTCTATTATCTTTAGGCTTGGCTCGTAAGGTTTTGAGAGAGGACACCAGCATTGATACAATTTCATTAGCTTCCTTCATCAAGCTCTGAAGTTTGTTAGAGTCCATCAGATTCGCTTTAACAATCAATTCCATCCAGTAAAGCGATTCATCGGCTTCCTCTAAGGTAATATTGAGCTTGGTGATAAGTTCAGCCGTTGATTTGGCGCGACAAGCAGCCCGATAATTGGCTCCTACTGACGTTCCGGAACGGAGTAACTGTTTACCTATGACTTCTGCTGTTAGATTTTTCTTAGGCAAGGCTTCGACTAAACGAATTACCCGTAAAGCAAAAGATTGGGTTCTTTCCTTAAACTTTTCCTTGTCCATAATTTCTGCCAATCTGCAATCTGCAATCTGCCCTCTTCAATTCTACGCTAGCAAAGTGAAGTTTAATAACGTAAACGCCTTAAAACTTCATCAATCCGTTGTTACAGCCAGAGGACTTTAGATATTCTTATGGTTTCACTTTAAGATTACTGAGTATTAACACTCAATTAATAAGTTTTCCTTATATACAGAGAATGGAGGGTTTGACAATGGAAAGTATCAAGGTAACAGCCCATGTAGGTGATGACGGGTTATTAAAGATTCAGCTTCCTAATCAAATGGCTAATCAGGATATGGAAGTGGTGGTTATTTATCAGCCGGTAGATAAGAGTTCAAAAAGAAGTTGGTCCGAGGGATTTTTTGAGAAGACGTTTGGCTGTTGGGAAGGGGAACCCTTGGTAAGAGAACCTCAAGGGGAGTTACCAGAAAGAGAACCGTTAGAATGATTTATTTGTTAGATACAAATACTTGTATTGCCTATATTAATGGGCGTTCACTAGCCATTAGGGAGCGTTTAGATAGTTTATCCCCTGATGATGTGGCCTTATGTGATGTGGTCAAGTATGAGCTTTATTATGGGGCTTATAAAAGTGGCAAACAACAAAAGAATTTAGCCAATTTAAGGGAGTTTTTTGGGGATTTTATCAGCTTACCTTTTGATGGTCAGGCAGCCGATATTTGCGGTTATATTCGTGCTTATCTAGCCCGTCGTGGGACTCCTATTGGCCCTTATGATCTTCAGATTGCTGCGATTGCTTTAGCGAATAATTTAATTTTAGTAACCCATAATGTGGATGAGTTTAGCCGTGTGGAGGGCTTAACCATTGAGGATTGGTTCGTTTAAGAGAGCGTTCTCAAGATCATAAAAGGGTTTAGGTGAACTGTTGTCTAAAATATTTAGTGTTAATAAATTAAACTATAATGAAAGACTATAAAGATTATAGAAGATAAGAGCATGAAAAAATATATTTTATCTTATAAAGAAGCAGAACTTTATCAAGAAATTGGCGCAAACTATTCTGAAATGAATTCAGAAGGTATGTATATAATTAAAGCAGAGAAAAGTCAAACTCATCCTTATGGGATACATGATAATTTAGGACTTCAACCAATACCTAGAACAAAAGCGATTGAAAAATTCAAAGAGAAAATTGATAAACACCTTCACGCTATGGAAAGTGGAGAAAATGTAGAAGATATACTTGAGATGAAAGATTACCAAAGAGAACATACTGATTTACTGCAATGGGAGTCAGATATAGCTTTTGACGGAGGCGGTGATTTTTATGATGAAATTGATTAAAGAATTTCTGGATACATAATTTATCACCAGATTCACAAGTTTTTGTAACACGCGGTTCCCAATAAAAAAAAACCCCGTCGTTTGACGAGGTAAATAACAAGAGAAGACGGTCATTGAAGACTGTAATTAACGACCAAGCTTTTGAGAATAAGAAACGAGGCCAGCACTAACAACTTGTCCATAGTTATCGAGGCGATCTTGTTGTCCGGTACGAGTGGGGGCTAGGAATGTATCGGTTAGGCCCATTGAAGCGAACATGACGGTAGCAGCGAGAATGATGTAGTTGCGGACGATGGCGGTGTTGTTGGTGGTGGTGTTTAACATTTGTTTGACCTCTGTTCCTCTTGTTACCTTCATATTACGGGGTCATTTCTGGTGATGTCAGTCCCAAAAACAAGATATATTCAGGGGTTTCGCCATTCTCTTTATGGATGAGAAGTGGAATTAAGTAGAAAATATTGCCCTTCTTTAACCTATCCACTTCTAGGGGGAAAACTAGCGAGCGTGACATGAGGGGCAATCTAGATAATTTTGCAGGTTTTAGTGTTTGAGGTAATAAAAATCACTCTTGAACAACAATCGCTCTTATTCCTTGCAGCGTATATGTTTTAGCTATTAAGTAACTTGATGAGAAAATCTGGATTTTGCAGAGATTAGTCAAAGACTGCAAAAATCTAGTGTCTTGCGATCGCCAAATATCAATTTTGAAATCCTTATAGGGTAAGGGTTATAAGCTAGATTGCCCCTGGTGACAGCTTGGCTAGTTCTGACCCTTCTACTGAGTCTCCTATCATCGTGGCTTTCGCCACCGCTTTATTCACGTTGTTGGTTCGATTAATTCCCAAGTCTTCTTAAAAAGTAATAAAGAGGAGGACTACTATTAAATTAAAGTCGTATTCTTAAAAAAGATTTTGTATTAGATAAGTTTCGTATCGAACTAAGTGCAGAAAGATTTAATTATGTCAGACAAAAAAATACCAGGAACTCGAAAACTAGCAGTAGGAAGCTTGGCGGGAGCTTTAGCAACAATTATTGTTTGGGTTGTTGAAACGACAACGACATTAGAGATCCCCCCTCAAGTTACTACTGCACTCGGTACGGTTGTAACAAGTCTTTTAGTTTACATAACCCCAGAATATTACTATGAAGAAAAGGAAGAAAATAGCTAATCAATTCGCCTCTATATCCAATTGTAGTTAATTCAAAAAGACAAAAAAGTTAAAAAACAAGAAATTGAGCTGGCCCGTTTAAAAAGACTTGCCGATAGGTTCTTTGCTGACCTATCATTGGGAAACCTCCAAAATTCATAGGAGTAGTAGTAATTAAACCAGGAACAGCAATATTAATTGGAAAAGAATTATCTTGTAAAACCTTAACAATTGGTAAAATTAGAGTAAAGGTAACTATCCTTAAGTCAGGAATATTTTCTAATGTAACTGTAACTAATTCCCCAATTTCGCTTTCAACAATCCTGATTTCATCACCAAAAAAGCTTAAATGAAAATCAGGATCACAATAATTAAGAAGAGGTACACCAGCAAAACTGGTACTACTAAAAGAAACCTGAATTAATTTATTGCTAAGAGTAAAAGAGTTAGCACTTACGAGATTATCAATTAACTTTTGAGATAAATCAGTAGTCATAATTGTGTCCTCATATTTAATCAGAAAACTTTAAACATACAAAACTTTCTTGATAGAAATCATATAAATCCTTTAATAACAGTTCAACCTAAGTTTAGGAAGATAAGAAGGAAGATAAAAAAAGAAAAAGATCGTAATTTTCCCTCAAGACTATGTTGTGGTGAACGGGTAAAGCTCTCTAGCCCGAGTCCAACGCATTAGATCGAAAGGAAATTTACTATCAGGGGTCAATACCTTCACCATTGGCTCTCGATGTTGGTACAGTGGCAAGTGGTAAACCGGTACGTTCTCCACTAATCCACTGGCGATCTGCTTCTCATACCATTGGAGAAATTCCTCGGTTATTCCTGCGGTTGGGTTAGATGGATATGAGGATGACGATGGCTTAGAGGATGCCTGTGGGGTATTGGTGGCTGTGGTGGGCTTCCATTTGTGCTTAATGGCGTTGACTAGGAAGCCGGCAGGGTTTTTAACTTGTCCCTGGCGTTTATGCTCTCGTAGGGATTCTAGGGCGTTTAACACCACTTCTGACGAATTGGATTTAATTAATCGCTCAATGGTGCGGTTAACTTCGATGCCATAATCGTCACACTTCTCAAGTAGCTTCTTTTTACTGAGTTTTTTGGGTTGGCCATTAGTCGATGGTGAAGATTGATTATTATCAATGGTTGATGGTTGAGTTGGTGATTGATTGGTGGTGTCATCAACTTGGGAATCTTCAGAGATTGATGGAGTGGGTTCTGTTGTGTCTTCTGGTTTTATGTTTGTAGGCTCAACATGGTCAATTTTGCCGTTTAAGGTAGGTTGATTGGGTTGGATAATGAATTCATCATCCGATGAGTTTAACTGGGCTATTTCTGCCATTAACTCGGCTTCTAGGCGTTTTAGACCGTGGGGAATGAATAAGCCCAAATTGAAAAAGGCTTGCTTAGCAGAATGAAGCGAAGCAATGCGCTTGGCTAGGTGATCTGGAAGATCATCGGGTAATTCTCCAAGCTGAATCGGTGCGTCGGAGAGAGGAGGGTCAGTAGGTGGCTTAGATTTTGGTTTTGTTGTGGGATTATTTTTTAATTTTTTTTGTGGGTCAGATTCAAGCCCTTCAAAAACTTCATATATAGGGCTAAATGATGCACTTTTGCTCTGAGTATGGGTTTCAGCTTGTTTTGTTGGGGGGGTGGTTTGGTCAGTTTCGGGGCTTTTTTGGGGTTCAGTAATAGATGCAGTTTCTTTCTGGCTCTGGGATTGCATCGTTTCTTGATTGCTTCTATATTTGGGATGCCACAGTGCTAGATAATTTTTCTGCGATAAGGTTCTGTTTGAAAACCCTGTGCCATATTTTTCTTTGGCTATTTTTATGATGGCTTGTCTTCTTTCTACTACTTTTTGGGGTAGCTCTCCTTTGGCTTCTAGGTGGGCTACTGTTTCCGTTATCCTCTTTTCTATGTTTAATGTTCTTTGGTTACTGCTGTTTCTGTTGTAGGTTTTGTTATAGTTACTGCTTCGGTTGGGATAGTTACAGTAGGGTAGGTAATATTCGTTTCTTTCTGTGTAGTAACAGATTTCTTCGATTCGTTGCTCTATTTCGTGTTGATGGCGACACCATTGATTATATCCTGGGGCGTTGATTACTTCCTCTTTGACTGCTGCTCTTAGTTTGGCTCCTGTTAGTTCTTTGAAGACGATATGATAGGCTACGAATTTTGTTAGTAGGTAGTTGGTTTGGTGGTGTCCTGTCCATCCTAGTTCTAGTAGTTGTTCTAGGGCTTGTTTCCAGGCTTGCGCTGTTGGACTATAGTAAGCTTTTTGCCAGCTTCTTTGGGCCTTAAATTCTTCGTAGGCTACGTCTAATCGGCTGCTGAAGGTTTCTATGTCTTGCCCTTGCGCGGCCCAGTCCATTTGGTCTAGGAAGTCTTCTACATTATTACTGATGATGTTTAGGTCTTGGTCTAGGAGGTATGATCCGCTATTGGGTTGTAAGGGGAGGCGTACTCCATTATAACGGCTTTTTTTGCCGTTTTTGGCGTATCTCTTGGGGTTGGGGAAGATTTCTAGTTGCCCTGTTTTTATTTCTAGTTGGGCTGCTTCTAGGGTGGCTTTGACTAAACAGGCTGTTTTGAAGGTGTGTAGGGGTTCGGGTAGGGGGAATATTAGGTGTATGCCTTGGCTATCACTTGATTGAATGAGGACGTGACGGCATAGCCCTATGGCTTCTAGGGCTTCTGTTATGGTTTTTATGGCTTCTGGGTCGTTTAAAGGGTGATAGGGGCTGTTTCTATCGATATCAATGGTTATGTGTCGGGTGGTTGACCCGAACCGTAATCCGATGGTTATTTGAGGATCTTGGTGTTTATCCCAGATTTCTCTAGGACTTAGGGGATAAATGTTGATTGTTGTCCATTTATCGTCTATTTCTAAGATAAAGTCCCATCCGTGATGGTAATATTGGGTGAATCGCTGTCCGGTGACAGTATCAGGGGTTAAGTGTTGATAATTGTGTTTTCCGTTGGTTTCCTTCATTGAGGGCTTCGCATGGGCTAAGGTTAGCGAGCTACCCGTTGACAGGAAGGGAAATACTGTCTTATATCAGTTTTAGAGGATAAGGGATACGAGAGTGACTGATAAGCCAGAAACGAAAAACCCTTGTCTAAAATAATTCGTCAAGTCCACTGCCATCTGAGTTTCAGAGGTTTTACAGCAATTCCTGACTGTACGGACACAACAAAATTGTGTACCATAAAGACAGCAACCCCCTGCAACCACCTTCACAGTTTTCTTAGTCGCCAAACTAATTAATTCGACTGTTCGGTGTTAGGGTTGCCAAAAGTTTTTAAAACTTGTTCAAACCATCAGAGCTTTTACACCTTTTCAAGTTATGTACTAGCTTAAGAACTTTCATAGCGGTTATGTTGTCTGGGAAAAGTTCATGCAAGAATGCTGATCTCTTCCCTTAACCTTAAATATACTAAAAGAGGGGGTAAAAATCCACCTAAGATAACTGATGGTTGCATTGTTAAGGAGCTATGCAGCCTCAAAACCTTGTCTAATGGGGGCTATGGGAGTTAAGAGTAAGATAATTGGTATTAGCTCTCTAGGTTATCGATGGGACTTCAGTTTCAAGGCTATCTGTGGGTACTCTACCAATTAGACTTGCATGAATATTCGTTGGACAGATTTAAAGAAACGTGAACAAGAAAGATCCAGCGGGATACTACGCTTTGCTAGGTGTTCCCGAGACTGCAACAGCTACTGAAATCAAGTCTGCATTTCGTCAAAACGCGAAAGCTCTTCATCCTGATCGAAATCCGTCACCTGATGCAGTTCGACAGTTTCAGCATCTTAATGAGGCTTATCAAGTTTTAAGCAATCCTGATACCCGTGCGCGATACGATACTTTATATGCTCAAATTCCTCAATCTGAGACAGCATCCTCGCACCAAGTAGCACCAGAACCTATTGTTTGTTCCTGCTGTAAAAAAGTCACTGCTCAGCCAAGATATATTATTTTTTTCCAAGTTACAAGCTTTATTGTTTTAACTATTCGAACTCCAATTCAGGGAATTTTCTGTCCCAAATGTGCTGAAAGCAAAGCAATACAAAGCACAATAACCACTTGGCTTCTGGGTTGGTGGGGACTACCCTGGGGTTTGATTTACTCAGTATCAACAATATTCCAAAATCTTTTTGGCGGAAGTAAACCAAATGAAGTGAATGCGCGTTTATTAATATATCAAGCCTGGGTCTTTGCAACTCAAAATAAGTTTGAACTTGCACGCGGCGTTGCAGCAGACGCTGAAGATTTTGCAAGAAAAATCAAGAAGGAAGATAAAAGAAAAGTTCTAAATTTAGTAGAAGAACTTCTCTCTGCTTTAGATACAAAAACACCAATAAAACGGCTGAAAAATGTTTGGTCAATCCCTAATCGAGCTTTTTACGTACAAGGAAGTATATTAATCGCTGTTGCTACTCTCTTTGTCAGTTCGGTTGCTTATGTTCCAACTGAAACTAATCACACTAGCCCAAGCGTGTCGCCTACACACCCTGATACAAGTTCACCATCACCGCCAAAACCTGAATATGTTCGTCCAATTACAGCTGATAATGGTGTTCCGTTTCCTTCTACATCCAGTTATATTGATGGTTATCCGATACAGTCGACAGATGGTTACTCAAAAGTAATTGTAGATAATTCACAAAATGATTCTGACGTATTCGTAAAATTATTTACTCTAGACACTAATCGTCCAGCACCAGTACGAGTGTTTTTTATTCGTGCTGGTGAAAAATTTACAATCGAAAATATTAAGGCTGGCAACTATGATGTCAGATATCGTGACCTTGATTCTGGGTTCCTTGCACGTACAGACCCCTTTGATCTTAGAGAAGTTGAAATTCTAGAGAGAATTGAATTTAGTGAGGTTACTTTAACCTTATACAAAGTATATGGGGGCAATATGCAAACTCATTCAATCTCAGAAAATGAGTTTTAAATTGGTTATGCACCTTTATGCACCTTTATGCACCACTTCAGACTTTTGGAAAAAGCAGTACATTTGTCTATTTTAAAAAGGGCAGATGGGTTTGAAATACATTAGGTGTTCAACGAGAGAAACCGCGACCCCGACGGCGTTGTTTTTCTCGCTGTTCATGTTCCCGTTGTAATTGAGCGATGCGCTGGCTAATTTGTGAGTCAACATCGTGAAGCATTTTTCTATCCTCATCGGTTAAATTAGCGGTTACTTTGCCGTCTTTCCGTTCAAAGATTAAGCCCCGTCCATCTTTGGCGTGTAACTCCATCGTTTGTTTATCAGTTGAAAGCTTGAAAATGTAGCGTTTCCCTTCATAAGTCCTAAAACCGTTTTTAGGTTTGGCTTTGACATAACGCATTAAGCGAATAAAAGTCGAATAAATTATTACGTTACTTAAGTCCTGTTGACGTTGAGATGGGGTTAAGGATTGTTTTTCTCCATTCGATTGAGCTTGATTTCGATGTTGTTGACCCGTCCGTTGATTTTCTGGAGTTGGTGGCTGTTGGGGGGAAGGAGTTTGATTAACATCCAAGTTCCGAGACTGGAGGTTATCAGAATCAGTCCTATCAATTTTAGAAGGGTTAGGGGACGGAACACGATCACGTTGTCGAGGAGTTTTTTTGTTTCCTGTTTCTCGTACTGTGCTGCTTTCCAAATCAGACGATAATTTTCGTTGAGTTGGTTTATTTCGTTGGTTAAATTGTTCTGAACTTGTTTGAGATTTTGATGATGGAGTTGGTCGTTTTTGTTGAGTTGATTTTCTAGATTTTCGAGTTTGACTGCTATCTTTTCCAAGACGGTTACTAAGGTCTTGTAATCGCTGTCGGTTAAGTTCTGCTTGTCGATTAGACTCGATAACAGCTTCGTTAATTCTTCGTAGCTCTGCTGTGAGATCGGCTTCGGAATCTTCTTGCCATTCCCGTTCATTTCCATCATCATTCACCCCTTGATTGATTCTTGTTTTCGATAATTCTAACGTTGTTTCAGTGATGTCTGCATCAGAATTAACTGTTTGCATAGATGAGTTTTTAGGGGATGACTCTTGAATAAGTAGGCTTTCAGATTTGATACTATTTTCTACGGCAACTAATTGTTTTTTGAGGGCTTCAATTTGCTCATTTGTAGTTTGAATTTCTAGATATTCGTCACCTCGTTCTGTAGCAATGCCTCGTTTCATCATCGCTGCTACATTTGCCCCTAAATGAATTTGAGGTATGCGAGTAATGTTTTGTTCTTTTAGTGTTCTATGATCTATTTTTTTAGAACTACCAATACTTTCTAAAGCATCGTTTGTATAGGTTGCCCAACTTTCTCGAAGCTTCAATAAAAAGTCTTTTTTATCTAAGGATCTATCTTTTGCTCCTAGTCCATTTTCATCGACGGTTCTGGTGGTAATCATGATATGAACGTGGGGATTATGGGTATCTATTTCATGAAAAGCTAGATCAGCAACTAGCCCCTTATCAACAAAGTTATCTTGAGCAAAGTTTCTGACTAATTCTTGCTTTTTGGGATGGGTAAGTTCAGTGGGGAGAGCAATGTCAAATTCTCTAGCGGTTCGAGAGTTAGAACGTTTTTCAAATAGTTCGGCTGCGTTCCAAAGACTTGAGCGATCGCTCATCCAATCAGGGGCATTTTGGGGGGTTAATATTTCGGTAGTGTATACACCTTTTTTCCGGGTGTAATTGAAGGTAGAGCCGGTGCGTTCATCGTAGATTTTTTCAGCAGCACGATAGGCAGCAGCTTCGGTAGCTGACTGTCCATTACTTCGAGATATTATTTTTGCATTGAGATGGTAGATCGCCATCTTTTTGTTTGGAGTGTGCTGTGTTTAAGAGTAGAGCAATTCCTTTCCCATCCGCCCAAAAAAGGGGGTTTTAGGGGGCGATGCCCCCTGGCGCACTGCAAGCGATAGCTTGCGTAAGTGCGCTTTTTTTCAGAAAGGGGATCTAGCTACTTGATTATAGTATAGAATATAGGTGGGAAAGCTGGTGTATGATGAGTTACCATAATGGTCTAAGTTTACCATAATATGAGGAGTATATAATGACTAAAAAGTTAGACAAATTATTAGAGCAACGAGAGAAGATTAACGCACGGATACAGAAGGCGAGAGCTAGGGAGACAGCACAGAAAAGAAAGGAAGATACAAGACGAAAAATTTTACTAGGGGCGTTGATGATAGAGATGATGGATAAGGGGGAATTGGATGATGGGGTTATTATGAAACGATTAGAGGGATTTTTGACGAGAGATATTGATAGAAAGTTGTTTGATTTTGCCGTACAGGGAGATGGTAAAAAGGAGAGTAATTCAACGGAAACGACTCAAGGAAAAAAGCCTAAATCTTCACCTAAAGGTAGTTAGAGAAAAATCGATTATTGTGTTAAGACAGAGGTAAAGGGTTCAAGAGTTCTTGAAACTTTCTCAGTCATAAATTATGCTCAAATTCGGGCAAAATAAGAATACTGTTGTTCCCTAACTTAATTAATTAATGGCTAGTAAGAAAATTTTTGTTAAAGAGTACACCGTCCGAGCGCATGAACGGGAAATCCATACCCGTACTTTCAAATTAGTCTGTTCTTTTTGTCATGAGGCGTGTGAACGAGAAACCTATGCTACAAGTTGCCCGAAATACGGAGATCAGTGCAATGGTAGTAAGAAAAAATGTAAACGATTTAAAAAAGAGCAGAAACAATAAATTATGATTCAACCCCCATCACCACCAGAAAAAGCCACGGAACACTTAGAAGAGTTAGGCGAATATTACCGTGAGTTAATGGAGTACCATCAACAGGCGGCGATGATAGCAGCCCAACAGCTGGTTCATGTTGAGGCGTTACTGGGAAAAGATACTGGTTTACCTCTTGACCGAATGAAATTTTGGTTATTGGGAGATCCACCATCAGAAGATAATTATCTTGAGTCTGAATTAGACACCGAAGATAAGGACTATTACCTAGAAGATAGTGAAGAGGTGGCATCCCAAAGAACAGAAGGTGATGAGGAGGTTGAATCAGTTTTAAATGGGGAGCCACCACTTACTCAATATGATAGTAATCATGACAACAGTTTAAATAGAAAAGATGCTTTACCTACCCTAAAAGAACTTAAAGATTTCTTTGAGAAAGATCGAGGAAAGATGTTGCAGATTGATTACATCATACAACATTTTTATGGACAGGTTAATCAATATGACAAACTAGAAATTAAACCGTTGCTTTTAGAGAAGTTAAAAACTGGCTCTCTTAAACATCTTTGGTCACAAGTGCCTGACGCTCCTGATTGTTGGACATTTACTTTGTTAGATTTCCCTGAGTTTTCTAATAACAAGGGGGATAATCCTCTGTTTCCTAATTTAAAGAGTGATACTTTACCTACTAAAAAAGTTGCTGAATCCTTATCAATTAGACCTGATCAAATTTACGAAGTGAAAAATATTTATTCTAATGAATTTATCGAAGGAAGAGATTATTTTAGGAATAACATAGGTCATTATTTATGGACAGAAAATGGAGTTAATAAACTATCTCAGTTTAAGCAAGAATTAGAGTCACAGAAGAAACAAAACAAGGTTAAAAAGAAACAACCGTTATCAACAGCGCCGGATGCTGCACCTCGAATGTTATCTCCCTATGAAGGGTTATCAATAGAGAGAGCGATCAAAAAGTTGTTTAAATCTAATCCTGGGAGAGAATGGACAATTAGTGAAATCCTAGAGGGGATTTATGGAAAGTTGCCTAGAAAACAAGAATCAAAAGCCAGAGAGAAGATTACTAAAAGTTTATCAAAAGGACATTTAATGGGGCTATGGCGAAGAGTTTCTAACAAAGTTGGGGTTTATCGTTCCAATTAGAAAAGGAACGATATAACAGAAAATTGGAGATTGCCGATTGCCGATTGGAGATTGATATCAAGACAAGCCTTTGTTATTCAAACATTGGTTTTTCTAAAATCTTCAATCTACATTCCCTTGCCCACATACTTCAATAGTAGGTTCAATCTACAATCTGCCTTCTCCAATCTGCAATCCTTTGACAGAAATGGTTAACTTGGGGTGTGGTTTTTGATGATAACTAGCAGAAGGGCGCGGTTTTTTAGCTGTGTCTAGGACTGTTTAACCATTATGTAAAACAAGATGGTTAACTTGGGGGGTGTTTTTTTAATCGTCGTCAGTGGTGTCTGATGCAGTAGTATCTGAGACTGGAGTATAGTCAGACGGAAAATAACGACGTTGAGAGGGGGGTTTGTGCCACCCTGTGAGTTCTAATAGGTAATCATCGGGGTTAAGATTCAGTCGAGAAGCCCATTGATTTATTTGGCTAGAAGTTAGGTTAATCTTTTTACAAAGGTCTGTTTTTGTTAGACCTTTACTTATTTCTTCATCAGAACAAGTAAACTCTATGTTTCCTCTAGGGATGTCTTCAAACTTTTCTTTTAGAGAGGATAAGCCTGTGTTTATAAGAGCTTGTCTAAGTTGATCAATCTCAGTTCTTAGGGACTCTATCTCATCAGTAAACTCAGATTCTTGTTCAGCAACGGTAGCAGATAAGTCGTCTATTTCGGTAGTTTTAGCTTTCAAGTTTTTGACTTCTTCTTCAAGAGTCTCTGGTAGCACTTCAGTAGGAATATTCCCCTCAAGGTAATGCTCAAGGATGATAACTAAGGCTTGAGACACCTTTTTAATTTTGTGAGTCTTCATCCAGGTTTCTAGACTGCTGTATAGGCTTAAGTCTAGGTATGCTGTGACTTTAGCGTGATTCTGTAACCATTCGTTAGTAGCCATTACTCTTTTATTTAGGATAAGGTAACTTAAAGTCCTCTCTAGTTTAACTATTTTAACTTAAATTAAGTTACTACATAAAATATAGTGTAATACTTTTTAGTCAAGTAACGCACTAATCAAAAGTATAAACTGTAAAGTAAGGTACTTAATTAAATTAGTAATTAATTTTAATACACTACATAAACTATAGTATATTACTAAAATAAGTAATTAGTGAATTGACAGAGATTAAATACTTAGTACAATACTGTAATTAAGTTAAGTATAATACTTTAAAGTAGTTAGTGTAGATTAAGTATAATTGTATAATACTTAAGTAAATATAGTAAGGTACTTTAAGCTACACCAGTAAACTACTGATGCTAAAACCTTTATCTAGAGGGGGTTTGAGAAAAAAAGCTGGCTGAAACCGACTGAAACGAGTGGAGCGTAGCGGAACAAGTGGAAGGAGGTAGAAGGTAGCACACAGGGGGTATGGGGGCATACTGCCCCCATATAAATAATATGAGCGAGAAAGGATAATAAAAATCGAGGTTTAGAATTATTTAGCCCAAATTATAAGTGAATAAAATAAGATTTAAAGACTTGACAAAACTCGTGTTTCACCAGTAAGTTAGATTATGACGTACTTGGTTAAAAAGTAAGTTACTATGCCGACTAATAAAAAACGAGTTCAAGGTTATTTATCGGATCTTGCTTATGAATATCTAGAAAAATATAGAAAACAGCAAGAATTGAATTCTATATCGTCTGCCCTTGAAATGTTACTAGAATCCTTAGCTAATGAGAATTCTAATATTGACAAATCAAACAATTCATATAATTACTTAAAAATGGATAAAGTGAATTATTTTAAACGTAGTCAAGAACTGAACGTTCCATTAAGATGTCCATTTATTCAATACTGCGAACGATACGCTTTTAGCATATATTATTTAAGCTATGATAACGAAAAACTAGATAAAGATAGGAAAGAAACAACAGAGGATTTTCTTTTAAGAAGATATGAATTACCATCAGACTATCATGAAAGAAAGATAAAATTGTGCGGAGAAAGTATTTCTATTACGCAAAATGGAGATGAAAGTCATGTTCAAAATCTTTGCCCAGAGCTTTCATTATTTACTGACCATGCTTGTTTAGCTTCGCCAAAAGAGGCAATATCATCATACACATATTCTAAAAACGAAGGATTTAAGGTCACTGAACATAAACATTTTTCCGAATGTCTTGAGTTTATTCGAGCAACTTACTTTGCAACTTCGAGACTTAACTAGGAACAAAAAAGTTAAAAATCAAGGGTAGAGATTGCGTGTTGTTTTTGCTTATCCGTAACCCCTAAATAGCGTTCGAGGGCCATTCGTGACAACTTAAGGCTGTAAGTCAGATGTCAAGGGAGTTTTGCCTTACAACTTTAATTTCAAAAGTTACCTAGAAACGGAAGAGAAAAGTTAGCGTATGCTGTCCGCTAACAAAAATCTTAAAACTCTCTTTCTTTAGCTTTATAATTGATAGTAATACTAAAGATTTTTCTGGTTAAGATATTTAGGCGTAAGTTAGAGATTTAG
>NETF01000044.1 GCA_002172675.1 unicellular cyanobacterium SU3 | reverse complement strand
TGTGGATTAGTTCGGTTGAGAATTAGTTCCTTGATTTTGAAAATAATAGAATCCTCCCAATCTGGAGAGGTAATTGACGTTATAATGAGCCATAGTTTTATGTCCAAATTAGAGTTAATTCCTTCAACCCCTTATTAATTCGTTCTGAAGGCTAATTTTGACTTCAAGTTTAATCTGCCTGTTTTCATTGCTGTAACTGGGTTATGGATTCTTGGAGATGTCTAATGCCCCGGTTGCTAACAGTTTATAAAATTTCCACTACATGGGAATCACTACCAGGACTTTTACATTGTACCTTTATTTATGCCCACTTACTTAACAATTAGTAAATATTCTTTTAAGCTACGACTCATTACGTCAACTGGGACTGATTGTTGTAACCATAATTCTAGAGCAGTAGCCCCTTGATAAACTAACATAGCTGATCCATCAATAGTAATCAATCCTTGCTCTTTTGCCTCTTTTAAAAATTGAGTTGGACTAGGAGTATAAATGAGATCATAAATGATGGCCTGATTGGTAATTTTTTTCCATAAAGAACTATCCATAGGGGAGCGATCACGATAAAGAGACATCCCAATAGGAGTTGTATTAATTAATAGTTCAGTCTCTGATAAAATATCTGATAATTTATCCCATGTCTGAACAATAATTTCTACTTTAAATTCATGATTTAACCAACTTTGTTTAAATTTATCTAACTTATTTTGATCACGTCCGACAACATGAATTTGAGGACATCCTAACTCAGCTAAACTGACAACAACGGCCCTAGCAGCCCCACCATTTCCTAAGATGATGGGGGAGATCGTTTGCCAATTTTTAGAGAAAGATTTTAGAGGAGCTAAAAATCCAATTACATCAGTATTGGTTCCTTGCCATCCCGTTTCTGTGCGCCAAACCGTATTAACGGCTCCAACTAATTTAGCAGTTTGTGTAATGTCTGAGAGCAAAGGCAAGATAGATTGTTTATGGGGAATGGTAATATTAAATCCTTGCACCCCAATACTTAAAAAAACCGTTAAAGCAGTAGCTAAATTTTCTGATTTCACAGAAAACGGAATATAAATATAATCCACTGCTAAATGTTTAATGGCTGCATTTTGCATTATAGGAGACAAAGAATGTTTAACCGGATTACCAATAATTCCTAATAATTTTGTCTTGCCTGTGATAGGTTGCATTTTTAATTTTGATTACCCTCAAATTATGATTAGAATCCCAATTGCAACAGGAATCCGACAGTATAGAGATATATCTAGAGTGTTGAACACCCAACTAAAAACTTCTATGAATAGTTTTATCGCTACTGAAGTGTCACAAAATGTTTCTCTTGATTACTCTCAGACATTCGTTGAGCAGTTAATAGGGTACTGAGAGAATTAATCAAATGAGTGCTTTCTTCTAAACTACATACCTTCTGCTGCTCAAACACCGTGCGAACTGCTTCAAACTTTTCAAGGAGGAAATCTCGATCTTCTTGGACGATGAGTTGTGCAAGTTGATTATAAGTCTTTGCAAGTCTTTTAATTGTTTCACGACGCTCCTTAGTAGCAAGCATGATATCTATATACAAGGGAGTAGAATTGGAAAACAAACGACTCAGTAGACTCATTTCCATGCGATAAGGAGAACTCGCTATCTCTAAACTGCGACCAATATCAATATTTTCTCCCGTTAAAAACACCCCCAAACTAAAAGTGACAAAATGACGAATCGCCTGAATTACTGTCATCATGCGGTCATGTTCTTCAACATCACACATCACGATTTTGCCGCCATCATGCACAATAAGATCAAGTAGCCACTCAAAGGCTTCGTAGTCACGACCAGGACAAACAGCAACATTTTGGGCAAGAAACGACTTAATTCCGCCTCCAAACATAGGATGTAAGCTGAGGACAGGGCCTTGATGATGCGTTAGCATTGTTTGCACCACCGAGGACTTGATACTAGCAACATCAGCTAAGGCAGTGGTTTTATCCAGATACTTCGCTGCTTTAGCAATGACTTCGGGCATTTTTTCGAGAGGAACACAAATTAATACCATGTCCACTCTCCTCAGAAGTTGTTCAGCTTGGGGCCAATCATTGCGTTCGAGTATATTAACCTCATGGCCTAATGCAGACAGCCACTCGTTAAAAAAGCTTCCCATTAAGCCGCGACCGCCAATAATAGTAACCCGTCGCATCTTATTAACCGAAGTTAGGGAAGATTGAGCTAAGGCTGCCGTACAACCGTTGACCAAATTTTCCCAGAGAAACTTGGGAACGTTAGCTTGTGCTAGGATTGGCATAGGATCGTTCAATTGCTCATTCAAGGAAGGAGTTGCTGAGTGAGTTTCTGATTGTGCCAAAACAGCGATTCTTTGACTGAGTAGTTCGATTAGATGTTGATCGATTTGTTCTAGTTGTTTGTTAGTCATGATGTATCTCCTAAAATTTGGGTAATCTACTTATCATTGATTTATCATTGCCAAGTCTGGACGTAATCGAGCCGCTTTACGAAGATAGACGTGACGTAGTGCTTGTTGAGGTAAGCAAGTATTGAGATGAATTAGAACTCGAATACAATGGCTAAGGCTCCCCACAACTGGCGATTGCTGCACGTCTAATAAAGGGACATATTCCCATCCTGGACGACGACGCGCTGTAGCAGCAGGAAATGAGGCATCTAGACCTTGAGTGACGCTGAAAATAACACTGACAATTTCATTAGGGCTAAATGAATTAATATCTTCTAGAGTGGTTAATAGCTGATCAACCGCTACCGTGATTAATTCAGGTGTATTATGATCGACGGTAGTCGCTCCGCGAAGACCACGAACTCGCCACTGTTGGGATGTTTGTAGGGGCATCTTAAAGATTTTCGAGGGTTGTTGAGGGCTGCTCAAAAGGATAGAATCTAACTCCGATTTAGGCTGATAGATACTGTTATTATTAGCAATGGTCATTATTGAAAATTCTCCTTTAAACGTAGAGTTTAGAGCGATACATCCAGTAGTAAATTAAAGAAAATAAAACAAATACAACCAAGGAAAAATAGATTATGGTTGCATTAAGAGGAACAAGCAGAAAAGAACTAAGCGATTCAATAAAAATGAGTCCGATAAGCATTCTGATAATCATTTGACGACTTAACAAGCTGCATAATATAGCACCCACTGGAGCTCCCACCACAACAACAGGAACGGCTGCCAGCCAATAATTAACCACAGGCTCAACAAAATCACCGATGACATATTGATGAAGAATAAAACCAACGACAGCATTAATCGCCATCAAGATGACCGAAGTAGGTGTACTAAGCTTTTCACACAAACCAAACAGCAATACCATTACAGAAAAACAAAAAATATCCATGCCACTACCCACCAAGCTACTAATGAGACCGCCAAACCATCCGACTAAAATTGATAAAAGTCGTTCTCGTCTTCCCCAAACGGACATTGCCAAATTTCTCTTTCTTCGAGAGCCATTTAAAATTAATAAAGTGATACCAAAACTGCAAACCATCATTGTAAAAAAAAACTTGACTGCATTTGAGGGCAGAATGGGGGCTAAAAAGAATACGCCTAATATAGTCCCAAAAATACCACCCAGACTTGCCCAGCGTATAAACTTCCACTCCACCTTAGTATTCATAGCCACGATGGTTAATGAAGCCGCACTCATACCCACACTTTGAATGGCTAAAGAAAATAGGGTGGCTTCCTGGGGAGGAACATGAAGTACCTTGGTAAAAAAAGGAAAAGCAACGGCTCCGCCACCCATACTGGTGCCGCCAGCAACCATAGATCCAAAACTCATAATCAAGGCAACTTTCCAGTGAGCAATCAGATTATAAATAGCTGTACCGATACCATTTGAAGTCAACCATATAGTCCAAACTGCAATAGCAGTCAGTAGACTAATACCAGGTAAATATTGAAAAAAGACAAGCTTAGTCGCCAAATTAAACCATCTGCTGATAAGTTGGAGCAGATTTTTATTGTTATCTTTTTTGATTCGCCGAATAGATTTTTGTTGAGACATACCGAGGTTCGCATTCTATAAAGTTGTATGTTTGCATTCACAAATGATTTATCCTGAGATATTGCACCTTCAATTTTAATTCTAGTTTTTTAAAAGGCAGAGAACAAGAGTTAGAAGGAGTAATATCTCTTTAAAAACAGCAAGCAATTTATCAACAAAATTTAATCTCAAATTAAAGCTATTTTTTCTATAATTGCTTTTCTCTTGCCCTCTGCCTCCTGCTTTCGGAGGCAGGAGTTTGGAAATGGAAAGAGGATTATTTGTTGAATCATTATTCGTGCATGATCCCATTGCAGTACCTTAAGCGTTAATAAAGTACGCCTAACCCCCGCCTCCTATGCCATGACCCAATACTGTTTTAAACAACGGCTAAATCTTTTTCTTCTGCTGGTGACTCGACAGAAATTGAATCGAAGCCTTCTGGGGGAGCCAAATTGGGTAAATCTGCTGCCTTATAATGATTATCTGGGTAGACGGGACAATCATAAATTAACTCAAAAGGCTGCTCAAAGGTACTCCATTCTTCTTTTGAACGAAGGTAACTCATCACAGGCTGGTCGATATCAGGCCAGAAATCTCCTGCAAATGTTTGTAGTACAAAGCGAAAACCTCCTGGCAGGTTTAGACCCATACTATTCATATCCCTATCGAATTCATAGTAAAATGCATAAACGACTCGAAAGTAAGAGTCATACCCCGTTTTACAGAAATTCTCAAAGTCGTTACTCGTCGCTTGCTCGCTCTTACCTTGGAAGATTTCGTGAATGGCCTCGGCTGCTTTTAAGCCGCAAACCATGCTGAGAAAAACGCCACCCGAAAAGACTGGATCGACAAAACAGGCTGCATCACCAGCAATAAAATATCCAGGACCTGAGAATTGTTCTGAATAATAGCAAAAATCTAGCTCCACTTTTGGTTTTTCAAACACAGGGGTTGCGCCCTCTATGGCACTGTTGATTCGAGCAGAGCGAGTACAATGTTCTTGAAAGACTGTTTCGGGATTGCTCTGTTTGAGTAAACTTAATGGCATAACAGCCCCAACGCTCATGGTATCAGATTCAACGGGAATACCCCAAAGCCAACCTTCTTTATGAGAACCAAAAAGAACATCACCTTCAAAACCTGGATTATTTTCTTTTGATACGCCTTTATAGTGCTGAAAAACGGCAACATTTTGCAGTCTATTATTCATTTTTCTGAGATTGAACTGCTTAGACACTAAGCCTGCACGACCACTCCCATCTACAATGAAAGAAGCGTTTGCTTTGTATCTTTGGCCTTGATACTGATATTCAACCCCAGTTACTCTTTCTCCGTCCAATAGGAGTTTCTTGACATCTGCCCCCTGTAAAACTTCGGCTCCAGTCTCTTGGGCATGGTCTAATAAGACCTTATCAAAACGAGCGCGATTAAGGTTATTGGTATTCTCGTATTGTCCTTCGGCTAAATTCGTAAAACTTTGTCGTCTCAGTTCTCCAGTGGTTCCACTGAGAAATTCAACCCCAGTCTTTTTGACAAATGCAGATTCTTTAACTTTATCGTAGACATTGATCATCTCAAGCAACTTAGAAAGATAAGGCACCATAGATTCACCAATATGAAATCGGGGAAACTGCGACTTTTCTAATAAAAGAACCGAGTAACCTTCTGCGGCTAACTGATAAGCGCAAGTCGAGCCAGCCGGCCCTCCACCAATGACTATCGCATCAAAAAATCTTTCTGCGCGCGAATTTATAGGTTTCATAAAAATCTTTCCAACAAATGTGCTAATAATGGCAAAAATTGATAATTTTTCATTAATTGACTAACAGTTTTATACAGGACAAAAGTTTATTTTTGCAATCACTTTCATAACTACATACCATAACTACATACTTATTTTTATCCCTTCTATTTCTTAGCCAATTAACAATTACACAATACACAAAGATTGAAATAAAAGTCAAATAGTTTTTAAACATAAATCTTCTAATTAAAAACTATAATTAATGAATATTAATCGAAATTATAAAGTTAATAGAATAATTCTCTTTGCCATTTTATTGATTTCTTGCTAGATTTCTATCAACAAGTTTTAATGACTTGAAAGTCAGCTTACTGCTATTAAAATTTTGCAAAATCAGAACATCCACAAGCTGGCTTCAATTAAGTCATGGTCTGAGGCAGCAAATTAAAATTTAGCTCGCTTTTTAGTTAAATCTCTTAATCAAGATGCTTAAACAATCAACCTTAGCAGTTTCTGCATTACTAACTCAGGTTTTACACTATGCAATCTACTATTTCAGTTAATTTACCTACCCAATCTTACCCAATTACCATTGCACCTGGAATCCTAGATTTTCTAGGGGAAAAGATGCAAGCCCTTACTAACCCCCCCTTGGGCTCTGGGAGTAACGTTCTTTTAGTCTCAAATTCAACTGTTTTTAAACTCTATGGTCAAAGAGCCATTGCATCTTTAGAAAAAGCTGGATTTAAACCAAATTTATGTATCTTACCAGATGGGGAACAATACAAAAATTTTGATTCTGTACTCAAGATTTACAAAGCCGCTTTAAAAAGCCGCTTGGAGCGTTCTTCAACTCTCATTGCTTTAGGTGGCGGCGTTATTGGGGATATCACTGGCTTTGCTGCGGCCACTTGGTTGAGAGGGGTCAACTTTGTACAGGTTCCTACCAGTCTTCTAGCAATGGTAGATGCCAGCATTGGTGGCAAAACTGGAATCAATTATTACCAAGGAAAAAATTTGATTGGTGCTTTTTATCAACCGCGACTGGTACTGGTTGATCCAAAAGTTTTACAAACTTTACCTTGGAATGAGTTTCGCTCGGCTTTAGCTGAGATAATCAAGTATGGTGTGGTTTGGGATGCTGAAGTATTTCGTTGTCTCGAAGAGTCTTCTAATCTAAAAACACTTCTCGATGTTCGATCACACATCTTGTTTTTTCTTCTGAGCCGCTCATGTCAAGCCAAGGCTAACATTGTTGCACAAGATGAGAAAGAAACTGGCTTACGTGCTTTGCTCAATTATGGACATACCATTGGTCATGCTTTGGAAAGTTTGACCCAATACCGTTATTTTAGTCATGGAGAAGCGGTAGCCATAGGAATGCTAGCAGCCGGTGAAATAGCTGTATTTTTAAACTTGTGGTCTCGCCAAGAAGCTCAACGGCAGTCAACTGTCATTGAGAAAGCGGAATTGAGTAATTGTATTCCATCTAACTTAGAAATTGACAAGATTATGGAAGTTTTGAGTTGGGATAAAAAAGTTCAAAACGGAAAAGTTCGATTTGTGCTGCCAACTAAAATTGGCTCAGCTTACATTAGGGAACAAGTACCGCCTAAACTCGTTAATCAAATTTTGCTGAAGCTAAAATCTCGAAGTTCTACCTCTTTGATGAGTCTGGGGAAACCATCATAATTTCTAATCTTTAGAACGCCAATCAAAGGGCGAATATCAGTCTCAATGCTGCTAATGTGACGATAAATTCATCGCGCTGAAACAGTAGCTATTTTCTACCCTGAATTTGTATTTACAAGCAAAAAAATTAGTGATCAAACTAAAAATTGATGAATAGTTAATGAGTAATCCTACATAAATTATCATTATGGGAAACACATTTGGACATTTATTTCGTATTACGACCTTTGGAGAATCACACGGGGGTGGTGTCGGTGTTGTTATTGACGGTTGCCCACCTCAACTAGAAATATCCGAAGCAGAAATTCAACTAGAATTAGACCGCAGACGACCAGGCCAAAGCAAAATTACGACTCCAAGAAAAGAAAGCGATACTTGCGAAATTATCTCTGGCGTATTTCAAGGGAAAACTTTAGGGACAACCATTGCAATATTAGTGAGAAATAAGGATGCTCGTTCCCAAGATTATGATGAAATGGCAGTTAAATATCGCCCCTCCCATGCTGATGCTACTTATGATGCAAAATATGGAATTCGGAACTGGCAAGGGGGTGGTCGTTCTTCAGCTAGAGAAACCATTGGTAGAGTCGCAGCCGGTGCGATCGCCAAAAAAATACTTCGGCAAGTTGCTGGGATTGAAATTATCGGTTATGTGAGACGAATCAAAGATTTAGAGGCTGTCGTCGAGCCTAACACAGTGACAGTGAACCAGATAGAAAATAATATCGTTCGTTGTCCTGATTCTTTGATGGCTGAGCAAATGGTTGAGCTAATTGAAAAAGTTCGGCGTGAAGGTAACTCGGTTGGTGGTGTCATAGAATGCTTCGTCCGTAACGTACCTAGAGGTTTAGGATCTCCAGTCTTTGATAAATTAGAAGCAGACTTAGCCAAAGCCGTGATGTCTCTGCCTGCGACTAAAGGGTTTGAGATTGGCTCTGGCTTTGCTGGAACTTTATTAACAGGCAGCGAACACAACGACGAGTTCTACATTGATTCTCAAGGGGAAATTTGTACCCGAACAAACAACTCTGGCGGAATTCAGGGAGGAATCTCCAATGGTGAAAATATTATGATGAAAGCTGCCTTTAAACCAACAGCAACGATTCGCAAGGAACAACAGACGGTCACTTGTCAAGGTGAAGAAACATTACTCGCAGCCAAAGGTCGACATGATCCTTGTGTATTACCTCGAGCTGTTCCAATGGTAGAAGCTATGGTTGCCCTTGTCTTTTGCGACCACTTCCTCCGTCACAAAAGTCAATGTCACACTTTATCCTAAATCCAGTTTATTTAACGTCAGTTCGGGATAAGAAAATTTAGGAAAAGATCGGTAATAGCGAAAAGTGCGGTCTTGGGGTCTCCCCAAGTGGAGCAACTTTTCAAGAAAGGGAACAGAGAAACCCGAACAGATGATAGTAACTAAGAAATTATGATTAGTTAAACTGAACTCAGGTTATATTAGTAAAAAACTATAGCGCTAGAGTTTATTGTCGAGATGAACTGTAACAACTTCTGACTTCTGAGTTCAAACTTCTGACCGAAAAACTCACTTTTAGGTGGCACGATGAGACTGCAAAAATCATTGCATGGAATTAATATTTTTCTGGTTGGCATGATGGGAACAGGAAAAACAACCGTTGGAAAAGTATTAGCACAACGACTAGGTTATGACTTTTATGATACTGACGTATTAATTGAACAGGTAATGCAACAAAGTATTAATGATATTTTTGCATTGGAAGGAGAAGTAAAATTTAGAAATATTGAGACTCAAGTATTAGCAGAGTTGTCCACTTGTACAAATAGTATAATTGCGACAGGTGGGGGAATTGTTTTAAAAGCTCAAAATTGGCGTTATTTACGTCATGGGTTAATTATTTGGTTAAATGCGCCTATTAATCTTTTAGTGAAGCGACTTGCGAAAGATCAAACTCGTCCCCTTTTGCAAGAAACGAATTTAACTTTAAAGTTACAGTCTTTATTAGAGGAACGAAAGTCTCTCTACACCCAGAGTAATTTACGTATTATGATTGAGGAAGAGCAGACTCCACATGAAATTAGTAACCAAATTTTTAAAGCAATCTTTCCTTGAAACAGAATGCCCCTACTTGTTACCCCAAAAAAGAGTGAAACCATGATTGAGCAAGGCGATCAAAGCGATCATTCATCATAACACTCTTATAGCATTAGGTATTATGATTAGGATATTGATAGAATCACAAAACTTAGTAACTTAGTAGGGTGGGCAATGCCCACCCTACATCAATGTCATAATCTTTTTTTTTGTACTGCTATAGTTTCCCTTTGATAATAGAATTAAGTGAAAATAAAGTCTTCAGCACTCAGTTCCGTAAAAATTACACCTGATACATCCACCAGCGATATCTCTTTTTCGACGCTATTTTCAGAGAATGTGGCAATAATACTCGTACTCCCAAGATCGCCAAAGGCAGGTAATAACTCAAGATCCTCAAAAGACGAAGCAATATTTTCCAAACCAGAAATCTGAATTTTATCAACCCCTAATTCAAAGTCAACAATTTTGTTTTTTGTATCGACTAACTCTGGGAACGCAAAACCATCGGGTAAAAATTCATTGATATCCTCTGGATAATCAACCTTAGACGCATCTGGTAACTGACCATTAGCAATCATAAAGCGATCTGCCCCGATACCACCAGCTAGAAGATTATCACCCCCTCGGCGAATGTAGAGGATATCATCTCCTTCACCTCCAACTAGTTGATCTTTGCTGCCGGCTATAAGAATATCATCACCATTGCCACCATCAAGAAAATTGTAGCCACTTTTCTTTAATATTGACTGAACTTTTCCTACCGAAGCATCAATGAGATCATTGCCACTGTTGCCAAAAGCACGATCTTCAACATTAACTAGAATTTCATCATGACCAGCACCACCGTAGAGTCGATTCTTACCATTCCCTCTAGAGGCATCGAGAAAATCATTTCCCTCTTCACCAAACAAACGATCTTTTTGAATCGCAAAGAGTTCATCATTTCCTCTACTACCGTAAATGCGACGACGACCAATTGACTTGTAGTTTAGCCGACGACCCCCAAAATTAGTCCTATCATTTAAAAATTGTACTTGGTCAGGAAATACGCCTTCTTGAGACTTCAAAGGAGACTCGAATGAATCCTCTCCTGCTGGAAAAGGCGGTTCTTGGTCAACAATGGACACTGCTAATGATTTTACTGCTTCCTCTGCAAAATTAGCAATTGAATATTCATTGCCTGGTGCAACATAGACAAAGGTATTTTCATTCGCCACCTCGACTTGATCTTCAATTTTGACTGATAGTTGTCCTTCGGTGACGTAAAAATATTGATGATTTTCACTAATCACTGGTTCTGGAAAAAGATCGGCATTAACGGTTGTGGCAAGTTGTCCTCGAATCTCACCATCTGGGTTTTCTTGGGTATGAATTTGAAAGTAAAAATCGCTTTGTGTTCCTGGAATACTACTCTTATCAAGAAAATTGACTAAATTGGTGGGAATTTCTTGCTCGCTCTGATTCCAGGTACCACTGAGGGTAACTGAGCCATCTTCGTTTGAGGTAATGCTCAAATCATTTTCATGCTGCTGGTTAACATCCAAAATATTAAATGCATGGGGCCCATTAATACCTGGCTCCCCTTGATGAAGATGAATGGCAGTAACATCATCATTCTCGTTATTCGGCGTCTGGAAAATTCCTGCTTGCGTCCATTCTCCTAGGTCTAAACCGCTCAGGGTCAAGCTATAGTCAACCTCTCCTTGAGAATTCAGTTCTACCGTCGCAACCCCAGTTGCTTCAGACTCCGTTGGTTCTACGACTTGAGTGCCCGATAGGCTGGCCTGATGAAAAAAATCGAAGGTTTCAGGGTCTTGGGACTCTAAAGAAAATTGATTATAGGAAAATACGTTTTCTGTTTCTTCTAAGTCAACCAGAGAAGTATATTCAATCTCGAATGCGCCAGTAAATGTTGGTCGCTGGGGAAGTTCTGGGTGATTGCCAGTTGTCCAGATACTAAAATCATCAAGTTCTGACAATTCTACCGCTCTTTCTACTATTTCTGGCTCTGCGTCTTCTGGAATGACAATGACATAATCGAGGGCTTCTTCAGGGGGCTGATAATCGTCTAATCCTAGATCGACGAATCCGATAATACTATTGGTTCTAGCACCTAGTTTAAAAGCAGATTCTGGATCAATAAAACCTTCTTCTGTGGATTGGTCCGAACCGGGAACTGGAATATTTCTATCGGCTACTTCAGTGCCAGCCGCAGAAAAGAAAAGGTCAAGCAACCCAGGCATCGTTGTTGAAATGGCCCTGGCTCCTGGTGTGATTCCTGATATTGATGCAGTCGAGTCGAGATTGAGAAAGCCGTGGGTTTTATCTACGGGGCCGAATACGACGCCTCCCTCTGGTACGACTATGCTATCGGTTCCTTGGTTACCTAAGTTATATTGCACCTCTCCCTCTGCTATATACCACACCTCGTCGTCGAAGGTGTGAACGTGGGCTGGCGCTCCACCACCGACGGGCATGAAGAAATCAAAGACGTTGAAGTTGAAGTCGGTTTCTCTCGTGGTGGCTAACTGGGTATACAAGTCGCCAGAAACGTAGAAAGCTGGACGGTTAGGGTCGTCTTGTGACACAACTGAAAAATCATCAACAGTTTCAGTAGGAACGTTTGAAGAAATTTCGTAAATTGGCCCTGTGCTGTGTGACATTTAAGTAAATCTCCGAATAATGATCAATTTTTTGGTCGTTTACCCTTATGCTATGGTTTTGAGCTTACTTAATCTCAAATAAATACTTTAGAAGTTAAAGCAGAAATAATCTTTTTGTTTTTTGTTATTTCTGATTTTTTGGCATTTTTTGATTTTTATAAAATAACGCTAGTTTCTAACAACAAAAGTTTATAAAGTTTTTTAATTAAAGTCAAATAGTTTTTGATTATAAACTTTATCAATTTAAACTAATAATTCTTTTTATGGCATAAATTTAGTTGAGATTATCCACAACTATTCATTAAATATATAAAGTTAATTTAAAAAAAATATGATAGGAAACTGCATAAGTTAATGATTAATCATTAATAGCCAATTTATTGGGGCCAAGCGCGCATAGCGTGTTCAATAAAAGAGTCAAGGGTTTTTTGATCTGCGCCGCCTTTTGCCATTACAGCCATCGCCACTGTTTGTCCAATATAAAACTGTGCGAGTTCTTCTAAATTTTCGTCAGGTGGCAATTGTCCCTTTTCCTGCGCTCTCATCAAACAAAATAGAAGTGCTTTAGTGGCTTTGTGTTGAAGTTTCTGCAGTTCACCAAGTGCTTCGTGACTCAGTAGCTCATGTTCTAAAGTACAGTTGACCAAAAGACATCCAGCCGGAAATTTCGGGTTAGTCACGTGCTGACCGTTGTATTTGAGATAAGCACGTATCGCTGTGTATGCATCTTCATGAGCTTCTAAAATCTTCAGCCCGCCAGTGGCAAATTCCTCGAAATATCGCTGCAATGCCTTAATAAACAGCCTTTCTTTATCGCCAAAAACGTTGTATAGTCCTGGCTTTGCGACACCTGTTGCAGCAGTTAGGTTACTTAATGAGGTTCCTTTGAAACCTCGCTGCCAAAAAACGAGCAGGGCTGTTTCGAGCACCTTGTCTGGATTAAATTCAAGTGTTCGTCCGCGTGACATGCGTTTCTCTAATAAAAAAATCTCTTATTTTCTATTCTACCTCTTGACAGGAAAAAGCAAAAACGTTAATTTAGTACCAAGCGGTATTGAAAAGAGTCGAACTATAAAGTAAAAGAAATTTTTATTTACTGAAATAAAATAATTTCGTTTCAATCTGCCGCACAAGAATCTGAACTTTAATCAATAGGAAAAAACAATGTTTACACTTTATTCACACGGATCGCCCAACGGTCACAAAATTACTATTGCCTTAGAAGAACTGCAACTTCCCTACGAAGTACATCAAACAAATGTTTTTGCTGGCGAAGGACAAACCTCGGAATTTTTGTCTGTTAATCCCAACGGCAAGATTCCCGTGATCAAAGATACCGAAACCGGGCAAATTATCACCGAGTCCAACGCAATCTTGCTTTATTTAGCAAATAAAGCTGGAAAACTCATGCCGACTGAACCAACAGAATACTGGCGCGGCATTGAACTTCTCTTTTTTCAAGCTTCTACAATTGGCCCAATGTTTGGTCAGAGGGCGCACTTTACCATCATGGCATCTGAAACGGTTCCCTATGCGATGAAGCGCTACGTAGAGGAAGGGGAGCGTTTGTACAAACTGCTTGACGAATTTTTAATGGGTCGTGAATACTTCCTCAATGACTATTCAATAGTCGACATTGCTCATTTTGGTTGGCTCTTCACTGCTGTGCATATGGGCTTTAGTTTCGATAAATACCCAAACCTAAAAGCTTGGTACGACCGTGTTGGCGCTCGACCTGCTGTTCAAAAAGGCGTGACCATTCCCAGTGGTTTACCGACTTTACCTCCGCGCAAAGATCTCGTTGCTCAACCTGTTTAGTCGCAAAGTAAACCAACGTTGCACGGAGTAAGCCATGTTACATCAGACGCACATTCAGTCCGTTAAACGAATTCTTCGCATTGATTCGAGTGGACGTAAGCAAGGTTCGGTTAGTCGTTCCCTAGCTGACCACTTGAGCCAACAATTGCAAATACGTTTTTCAGGGGCAGAAGTAATCACAAGAGATATTCTTAATGAAGAACTCGACTTTGTTAACGAAGGGTGGATCAAGGCCGCTTTCACACCAGCAGAAAACAGAACGGCACAACAGCGAGAAATTCTTGCTTTGTCAGATAAGCTAGTTCAAGAATTTGCCTCGGCTGACATTCTTATCTTCGGTATCCCGATTTACAACTTTTCGATTCCTGCTTCCCTCAAAGCTTGGATCGATCTGGTGTGCCGAATTGGTCTTACGTTTGAATATACCAAAGAAGGCCCTCGTTCGCTTCTGCCGAATCGTGACACCTATATCATTATAACTTCAAGTGGCACGCCGATTGGAAGTGATATCGATTATGTAACTGGCTACTTCGAGCACGTGCTTAGCTTTCTTGGTATCACAAATGTGAAATTGATAGAAGCAGACCGTTTACGTTTCGAGGGTGAAGCCAAAATTGAGCAAGCACGTCGCCACATTGAAGCCCTTGTTGGACAGCCAACATTAGAAGCTACGGCTATTTAAACAATGGAGTAAAGTTTTCATGTCAAAAGTTATAAATTTGTACGATCAAGGCGGACCAGATGTTCTCTGTAAAGAATCACGGGACATTACTGAGCCTGGGGCACGGGAAATTCGTTTACGCCAGACAGCGATTGGCGTTAACTATCTCGATATTTATTTCCGCAAAGGCGACTTTAAACTCAGCAATTTTCCTTTTGTCGATGGGTTTGAAGGGGCCGGCGTTGTCGAAACGGTTGGTGCAGAGGTGACCGAGGTTTCGGCTGGCGATCGCGTTGCTTATCAGCTTGCAGCCGGAGCTTATGCTGACGAACGACTTGTCCCGGTTGATCGGGTTGTCAAACTCCCGACTACGATCAGTAATGAGCAAGCCGCCGCTATGATGCTCA
>NETF01000043.1 GCA_002172675.1 unicellular cyanobacterium SU3 | reverse complement strand
TTAAGTCCAATCTTCTATTATATAAAACAAACTTATGTTTAAGGAGGTTTTTTGGGCTGTTTCAACGTAAATTGGCGATCGCAGATTAACGTTTCGCCTCTCTGAAACTGAGTTTGTGATCTACTGAGTGTTAGAATTCAATGGAGAATCTGACCATGTTCATTTACTAATTTGTTATCCTCCTCACAAACTTCTTAGTAGTTTAATTGCTAATATGAAAGCTACTGCTTCAAAAACCATGTGGCGTGAATTTGAAACAGAACTATCTAAAGTTTATTCTAAAAGAGTATTTTGGACTGGTTCTTATTTTGTTGCTAGTTGCGGTGGTGTAACTATTGAACAACTCAAACAATATGTAGAAGATCAAGATCGTCCTGATGTGTAAACGATGCTTCGCAGTTAATAGACTGGTTGCATTTTCATCCCGTCAGTAAAACTGAGGGTCTTCAATCCAACATTTTAAGATAAATGACACGCAACTCTTTGAAAATGGTATGCAAACCTTCCAGGAATATAACCCCCTTAGAGACAAATTTTATGGGGATGTAGGGGACGAAAGATTTAACGGGGAACGGAAACTCTATCGCTATGAAAACTATGGGAGTGATGCTGCTGTATTTGTGTTAGATACCCGTTCTTTCCGTGATGATGCATTGGATGGCCCTGAGAACTTTTTAGATACAGGCGATCGCTTGGATGTTTTAAATCAGTCCTTAACCGAGGATCGAACCTTATTAGGAAGTGTACAATTTTCTGATCTTAAACAAGACTTATTAGACGCAGAAAATAACGGTATTACTTGGAAATTTGTTATGGTTCCCGAACCCATACAAAACATCTTTCCTGGTATCAATACGGATGCGTTTGAAGGGTATGGAAAAGAACGTACAGAAATACTCAAATTTATTAACGAAAATAGCATTGATAATGTGGTTTTTGTAGCGGCGGATGTTCACGCTACCTTTGTTAATAATATTACCTATCAAGAAGAACCAGAAGGAGAACAAATTGCAACTAATGTGTTTGAAATAACCACCGGTGCTGTTGCTTTTGAGCAACCAACTGGAGAAATATTAGGTAATTTATTCACAGCAGGAAATCCTAATTTACAAACCTTTTATAATGCTCTACCGATTGCACCTGATACTGATGATCTTCCTAATGATAAAGACGATTTTGTTAAAGAAGCAGTCAATCATATTTTATTAAACCCATTAGGATTTGATCCATTAGGACTGAATGACAATTTACCTCAAGCAGAAGGATTAATTGATGCTACTTTAATACAAGGTGATTATTTTGTCGGTCATACTTATGGTTGGACAGAGTTTGATATTGACCCCGAAACACAGCAATTGAAGGTAATAACCTACGGAATCGAAGCTTATTCTGAAGAGGAGTTACTCGCTGATATTGATAATATTACCTCTCGTCAGCCAACAATTGTTAGTGAATTTGTTGTGAATCCTACCGTCAATGGTTCTTTTTCTAAAACAGTTAATGGAACAGATAATGATGACTTTATTGACTCAGTGGATCCTGATAATGGATTCAATTTTAATGGAGATAATCAGATTCTATTTGCTAGTTTAGGAGATGACTTTGTTGACGTTACTTTTGCACCAGGAAATAATACTATTAACTTAGAAAGCGGTGATGATATTGTTTTTTCAGGAGTTAATAATATTCTGAATGGAGGAACAGGAAAAGATACCTTTTTTGTAGGAACGGGTGGAGGAAATAACACCATAAACGGGGGTGAAAATGGTGATGATTTTGTCATTATCACCGATGAACAAGACTTACCCACTGAACCCAATATTATTACCGACTTTGATGCTGTAGAAGGAGATACAATTAGCTTACTAAATACCAGTTTTGTTTATGGCGATCGCGGAGCAGATTGGGATACCATTCAAGATGATAATGATACCGTTATCACTGTCTTTGATCAATCAGTTGCTATCCTCAAAAATACTGATGCAGACAGTTTAACCTCAGATGATTTCTTCTTCTCTAATACCAGTAATTCTGAATCACCTATTAATGATTCTGTTGAACCTTCTCCTAATAATAATAATGAAGTTGCGGATGATAATAATAGTGAGGATTCTGATAATGATGGGGTAGTTGCTGATAATAATAGTCAAAGTTCTGATGATCATAATTTAACGCCTATTACTGAAGGAGAAAATGAGATCACTGAAGGGGAAAATGACCCAGTTATTACGGATAATCCAACAACAACTAATCCCGATCCTATTGTAGAGAATAATGACCCGAATAGTATCCCACAAAGTGATAACGAAGGAGAATTATTTGACTTAAGAGAATTTGTAGGAACACAAATCCAAGCTGACTTTTTAGTTAGTCGTAGTGCTTCTTATAATAACTTCGTCGGCTTTTATGAAATTGACGATCTCACAGGAACTATTGATGGTATAACTCCAGAAGATGAGGGTTATCGAGAAGCGGCTTTATCCCGCCGAGTGTCAGAAATTGGGTTACAAGTTGAGAATAAACAAACTGAGAATTTTACTGAATTTTTTACAGGAGGAAGCATTTATGCTCCCTTTATGATTGTTAAAGCTGATATGGAAACATTGAAAGATTCTTCACCTATTTATTTCCCATTTTTAGGAGCCAATAAAGATAATAAAGATCGCATTCGTCTCTTAGATCAAAATGTATTTGGCTTTGAAGATTCTAGGGATTTTGATTACAATGATCTAATTGTTCAAACAACTTTAACAGTTATTTAAAATAACACCCTTGATCATCGAAAAAAGTTGCGTAACCCTATTCTATAAAAGAGTAGGGTTTTTATGTAGAGCGAAAGTGATAGCAGGGTTATATAAATTATCATCAGGAAACGTCCGTTATGGCATTTATAACCAACAAGATTTATCTTTAGACTGTTTAAGACAGCAAATCGTTTTAGTCCCTCAAGAAGCCTATTTTTGGAGTCGTTCTATTTGGGCAAACTTTCGTTTAGCCTATCCGAATGCTAGTTTTGAACAGATTATACAAGCTTGTCAAGTTGCTTACGCTGATGAATTTATTTGAAACACTATTTTTAAAATTAGTCATGTTGTTTATCTCCTATGGAGTTCAATAGCTGTATTGAAGAAGAGAGGTAATCAAGCAACTACCTCTATCAATAGTATAAGTCTAATCATCAATTAAGCAGCAGATACTTTATGTTGTTGATGACGGTGAACTTTTCCAGTTTCTTCGCATATAGGACAAGAAACCATATTTTCTTTTCCTTCTATGGTTAATTTTCCGTGACCTTTACATTGTTGACAAGTTATTTTTTCTTGCCACCAATAATTTCTTAAAAACTTATCATCAGTAATATAATTAAAATCTTCGTACATTCAAAGCACCTCAGCTATTATTAATATTTTGGTAATTATTTCCTAATCCAATTGCTTTATTAAACTACTATATAAATAACATTCATTTCTGTTCTTGACTAGCCAAATTAATATTTTTTAAAGATGTACAAAAAAACATAAAAAAGCTCAATTTTGTATTAATTAATACAGACAATAACTAAATAATGCTTTTTTATTAATAACGAATTTGTAAAGTCACCATCGCTTCTATGGTTTGTTCTCCTCCAATAACAGGAGTGCTATCAGCAGCACTAGCGGTGCTTAAGCTTTCTGCTGCCTGTCTAACTAACGGTTGGGGTTCATTAGCACCATTAATAGAAATACCAATAATTTCTTGAGATTGAAAATTTAAGGTGGATAAAACCGCTTCTGCTTGCGCTTGTGCATCCACAGTGGCTAATTTTAAGGCTTCTTTTTGTGCTTCTGAAATTGCTGTTTCTGTTGCGCTAAAACTCACTCTATCAATACGAGTTGCTCCTGCTTTGACTGCATCATCTAATAAGCTGCCAACCTCTTCAGTTTTAACCCGAAAACTGACTATATTAGTCCCAATATAACCGACTAAACGCCGTTGATTGTTATCATATTGATAGTTCGGTTGTAAGCGAACTCCTGTGGTTTGTAATCTTTCTATGGGACGCGATCGCAAAAAATCTACTAAAGATGAAGTTCGTTGAGCCACATTTTGTTGAACTTCTCCTGCTGTTTTTCCTTGTATTTCTACCCCCAAACTGACATCAGTTAAGGTAGTCGGAATTCTCACTGTTCCTTTTCCTGTCACGGTTAAAGTTCTTAAGACTTGTTCTTGTGCCATTGCTGGAGTAATTGAGGGTATATTTATAACTGGATAGGTAACGAAAGTCAATAAAATGGATAATAAGGGAAATACTAATTTTTTCATTTTTTATTATTTTATTTTTTTTAGTATAACAAATCTTTTCTTATGAATTAAGGATTTGATAGAGTTTATTATTCTTTTAACTAGCTATCAGTTATTAGCCTAAAAATTTGTGCCTATAATTAGGTATCTGAAAACTTGAGTCTAAATCCCCGAAAGCTGAAGACTGACGATTGAGTGCTGACCGTTTTTTTAAATTTAACCTAGCGATCGCATAATAGCAAAAAATTTACTTAAGATATTTTGTAATCCTTGATTTTGAGAAAATTGACGTTTCCTCAGTGACAAGGCTGCTTTACTATTAACTTCTGATAACGTTGGATAAACATGAATACCGGACAAAGCAGAAACCTTTAATTTATTAGACATAGCTAAAACAATTTCATGAATTAATTCCCCTGCAGATTTTCCCACTAAATGAGCCCCTAAAATTTCCCCATTTTCTTTAACAATGATCTTAGAAAATCCTTGGGTTGCTGCTTCTGCTTGGGCGCGATCTACGTCAGAAAATTCTTGTTTTAATACATAAATATTATGCCCATGTTTTTCTTTTGCTTGTGATTCAGTTAATCCCACTCTTGCCAACTCAGGATCAGTAAATGTTGTCCAAGGAATGACCTGATAACTCACCTTATTTATCGGAAAAAATAGAGCATTAGTTATTACTGTAACTGCTTCATGGGATGCTACATGAGTAAACTGATAACCTCCGATAACATCCCCACAAGCATAAATTTTAGAATTGCTAGTTTGTAGTTTATCGTTGACTTTAACCCCTTTTTTATCATATTCAACCCCTGCTGCTTCTAAATCTATAGATTCTACATTAGGCGATCGCCCAGTACAAACTAAAATTTCATCAACAATAACTTCTTGTTCATTAGCCCATACTTTTTTTTGATTTCCAATACTTTCTACTTTATCGGCCCTAGCATTTTTAATAATTTCTATTCCTTCTTTTATAAACTGGTTTTCTATCACATCCGCTGCTTCAGGATCTTCTTTAGGGAGTAAATGAGAACGACTATTAATCAACGTCACTTTACTTCCTAAACGATGAAAAGATTGACCTAATTCACAGCCAATCGGTCCAGCACCAATAATAGCCAAAGATTCGGGACAGTTTGTTAAAGAAAATACGTCTTCGTTAGTTAAATAGCCACTTTCTTTTAATCCAGAAATGTTAGGAATGTTAGGACGAGAACCCGTAGCAATAACAAATGCTCTTGCTTTTAATTTTTTTTCATTAACTTCAAAAACATCAGAGTTGATAAATTTTCCTGAGCCAAATATAACCTCTACTCCTAACCCTTCAAATCGTTGAGGAGAGTCATGGGGTTCAATAGCTGCAATGACATTTTTAACATGATCCATTGCCTGAGAAAAGTTAATAGTATAATTATTAGTATGAACTCCAAAGCGTTGACTATTTTTTACTTCATAAGCCACTCTAGCAGTATGAATTAATGACTTACTGGGGACACATCCATACCATAAACAATCCCCTCCTAAACGGTCTTTTTCTACTAAGGCAACTTTAGCATTTAATTGGGCTGCCGCACCCGCAATAACTAATCCTCCAGAACCGCCACCAATGACCACAATATCATAGTCAACTCCCATAGTTTTATCTCCCTATTGTTGGATAGATTTTTACGAAAAGATATTATTTATTGACTTTTTACCTTTAATACTCTTTGCTTTCTTTGATTTAAGTAACTTTTATGATCTAACCATTTTCCTTGTTTTATAAATCCCCAATTTTTTATTCTCGGACCGCACAAAAATAGACTCCAAGATCCTTGCGAATGAGGGGAAATTTCAATACGATGAAGAGACTGAGGAGAACGAATGCGAAAATGTCCAGGACCTCGCCAAAATTTACCCTCTGGAGTAATTTCCCAATAACCACCTTTTAAAATTAGGGTGGCATACCACCAAGGATGATCGTGTAAATCATCAGGATCACTTAAACAAATGTAGTGTAACATGACATTAAAAGGAAGAAAGCGCGCGCTTTCGGTTTCAGTTAGTTTATCTCTAAATAGTAAATAATAACGGATTAAATAAGGTTCTACACCATTTCGATCATAAATAATCCGTTTACGGCCTAGTTTTTCTAAAAGTGTTAGTAACATTTTTTCTAATTTATCAATCGCAATGAAACCAAATCAATTATAAACCCTAATTTTTATTTTCTTGATTCTTGAACCTTTTGACAATTTGAGCGTCTATCATCATAGGCACATTGAAGATAAATTGTATTTTCATTTTTGTCTTCTGCACGACATTGAATCCATCCATCGTTATTATTATCTTGTGAGTTACATTCAAGGGGAGTTAGGCCATTTTTCTGGGTAAACAAGATTAAATTTTCCTTAACAACTTTAGCAATAACTGGACTATTTTGCCGTTTAATAAATCGCGGTAAAATTAAAAAGGAAACTGTTCCAGAGAAAACAATAATTAGAAGGAGCTGCCAAACAGCTAAACCAGTATTTTGTATTTTTGAGACTTTTATATTCATTTTTAGTCAAAATAAAACTTCAATAGCAATTTTTGGCAACAAACACCACAACAATGATAAAGTTTTTATTAAGTTTAACCAACAGTGTGACACTTTACAGGGTTTCACCTAGTCATAGTCATCAGCAATAAAGTCGTAATACAGTAAAAGAGTAATTAGACTAGCTAGTCTAGTTTAATGAATGTGATGATTATCATCAGGTGGTGTGAGATGTTCGCAAGATTTATGGAAGCGTGTACAATTACCCTAGGATTGTATATCTGTTTACAACTAAGCAGTGTATCTATTCCTTCTTCTAGTGTTTTGTGGTTTAAACTATCTAAATTGAATCAGTTTTCTCTATCTAATATGCAAGAGACGGTTGAATCTGATAGATGGTTAAGCTCGAGAAATCAGAAAAACTTTAATCCTAGAGTGAATAGATATTAAACTCTTTTTAGCCATATTAGCCATATATTGATAAAAGTCCAGGAATACTCACAGAAGTCTATAGGTTTTTTCAGTCTTTTATCAATAAAATTACAGAGTTAATTTGACAAAATTATGAGAATTCCTAAAAAATACCCAAGAATATTCTCTAGTTTTTGATTAAATTAACATCAATACCTCTACTCTTCCCCTCACCTTTTTTATCATCAAATCCCTATTTACTTTTTTATTTGCTCAAGCGTTCAACTTATGAAAAATTCTCAACCCATCGAAATTCTTTTAACCCATATTAAATTACAAGCAGTTCTCTATAACGTTGAGGAAACTATTGCTATTGATTATGCCTTGCTAAATTTGTATCGAAATACAGGGGAAATTTCTAAACAAGAGTATCATGAAACCCTTTGGGAAATAACAGCAGAAATTGCACAAACCGAAGCAGTTTGGGAAAAGTACCTCAATTTTTCTGAATTTGTCACCACTCTAATTAATGAATACTTTGTCGAATACTGGTTTGAGTTAGAGAACTTTCTTAGTCTCTTTCCTTTGAATGATTAGAAATCAACTTCTTTACTTAAGTAACCTTGTTAAGGCTAAACCTTCACTACGGACTTGGGATATTGCAGTATTTTAATTATCTCAATGAACTACTGTACAGTCTAGAAGACTGTATTACAGTATCTCTTATGGATAGAGACGTTTAACTTCTTGAAAAATCTACCATCAGGGGTGCTTCTTTGATAAACTGTAAATCTTAGATAGATACCGATTAAAAACATATGGCACAACGCACTCGATTAGGAGATTTACTCAGACCCCTTAATTCTGAATATGGGAAGGTTGTCCCTGGGTGGGGAACCACTCCTTTAATGGGAGTTTTCATGGGCTTATTTTTAGTCTTTTTGTTAATCATCCTCCAAATTTACAACTCTTCTCTAATTCTCAAGGGATTTACCGTCACTTGGGGAGGTTAATCCCTAAGTTTGTTATCAGTGATTAACGGTGATAAAGTTGTTCACAATTCCAGAAAACATATCACCAGCAATCCTAAGTTAGATTTTCCCCGACTTTTCGGGGTTTTTTTATCGATAATTTGCACACATTAACTTCGAGAACTCAACTCCGAACTCCGAATAGCCCTTATCCTTCAACTCTTGTTGCTATAGGATAGACTGAAAAAAGAATAGATAGGAGTAACTTATGAATGTTTTTGGCATCGGACTGCCGGAAATGGCCTTAATCTTAGTCATTGCCTTATTAGTTTTTGGACCGAAAAAACTTCCCGAAATTGGTCGGAGTCTAGGTAAAGCCATTCGCGGGTTTCAAGATGCGTCTAAAGAGTTTGAAAATGAATTTAAACGAGAGGCCCAACAACTCGAAGAATCGGTCACTATGAACGCAGAACTCGAAGAAAACAAAATGGCTAATCCTACCCCAACAGATAACGATAAGACAAAAATGAACACCTAAACCTAATTAAACTTAAGAAGATGACCTAAGAAACATTGTGAAATCTTTTGAGGGTCATACAACCTAATTCTGTTGAGAAAGGATATAATCGATGACAAAATCCCCGTCAACGGTTAAGTACCCTTAAGGGTCAACTATTTTGACAAACAAAATGATAAATTTCATTATTTCAGTGGTTTGATAAGGGAAATATAGAAGGAGGTTCTAGATGAGTGAACAAACACCCTATGAAAAGCTTGGTGTCAATGAAACATCCTCTTTTGAGGAGATCCAAGCCGCCAAAAATCGTTTAACACAAGAAAATAGTAATGACGTAAAAACCGTTGAAGATATTGAAGCAGCCTATGATTCAATTATCATGGAACGGCTGAAACTGCGTCAAGAAGGTAGAATTAAAGTCCCCGATCGCATTCGTTTTGCTGAACGTCAGCGAGAAACTCCCCCAACCCCTCCGTCCCTTTCTTTAAATAATTCTCCCCCCTGGTTACAACAGTTTATCGATACCCCTTCTACTAATGATATTCTCTGGCCGACGGGAATTTTCCTGGTTTTAGCCCTCATTGCTGGCTTTTCTAGTGCGGATTCTTCTTCAATTTCTGTGCTTTTAGCATTAGGGGTTTTTGCTAATATTTATTTTCTCAATCGCAAAGAAAATAAGCTAGGTCGCGCTTTATTGATTACCTTAGCCGGATTATTCCTAGGAATCGTTTTAGGATGGGGAATTAGCCAATTATTACAAGGGGCGAATCTTCCTGGAGAAGTCAGTGAATCTGTCATCGGCATCGCCATCTTCTTCATTTTTTGGCTGAGTAGTAGCTTTTTGCGTTAATCTTGTGAATCAATTTCTAGATAATATCGATCGCCTGTTTTCGAGTCTGGTGACTCTGATTGAACGGGTACTTTTTTTTGAGGTTGCCCATTTTCCTGTGATTATCCTTTGGTTAGTCATAGGAGGGGTTTTTTTTACCTTACGCATGGGCTTTATTAATATTCTTGGCTTCAAACAGGCGGTAAAAATTGCGCTAGGCTTATACGATCAACAGGATGATATCAAAGGGGAAGTGTCTTCCTTTCAAGCGTTAGCTACCGCTTTATCGGCTAGTATTGGCTTAGGAAATATCGCCGGCGTTGCCATCGCTATCCAAATGGGGGGGCCAGGGGCTGTCTTTTGGATGACGGTGGCCGGTTTCTTGGGAATGTCTAATAAGTTCGTTGAATGTACGTTAGGGGTAAAATATCGCATTGTTAACCCAGACGGAACCATTATCGGCGGACCGATGTATTATCTATCCCAAGGGTTAACAGAATTAGGAAAAGAAAAATTAGGTAAAGGACTGGCTATTTTTTACGGTATTGCTGGTTTAGGCGCAGCCATTGGCGGTGGCAATATGTTCCAGGCCAATCAATCTTTTGCTGCGTTGGCGGTGGTGGTTCCGGCGGTCAAAAACTACGATTGGGTTTATGGTTTAACGTTGGCTTTATTGGTGGCATTGGTCATTATTGGTGGCATTAGTCGTATTGGGGTGATTACCAGCAAGTTAGTGCCGGTGATGGTCTTTTTTTACCTTTTGGGGTGTTCATGGGTCTTAGTGGCCAATTTTACTGCAATTCCTGCTGCTTTTAGGTTGATGTTCAGGGATGCTTTTTCCCCGTCTAGCATGGAAGGAGGGCTGATCGGTATTTTGGTTCAAGGGATCAGACGCAGTGCCTTTTCTAATGGGGCCGGGTTGGGATCGGCTGCGATCGCCCATGCTGTGGCTAAAACAAAAGAACCTATTCAAGAGGGCATTGTTTCTATTTTAGAGCCATTTATTGACACCATTGTTATCTGTAATGTGACGGCTTTAGTGATTATTACCACGGGAATGTATGGGGAGTCTGTCGGAGATAATATTAGTGGGTCTACCTTAGCAGCCATGGCCTTTGGTCAAGTAATAGATTGGTTTCCGTTTGTGTTAGTGGGAATTATCTGTTTATTTGGTTTTTCTACTATGATTACCTGGTGTTATTACGGCGAACAATGTTGGTGTTATGTGTTTGGTCAACCGAGTTCTATTATTTTTAAAATCATCTTTTTAACTTGTATTTTTATCGGTTCTGTAGTTAGTTTAGGGGCGGTGGTTGATTTTAGCGATATGATGTTATTAACTTTAGCCATTCCTAACCTGTTGGGGTGTATGTTGTTATCAGGAAAAGTTGCTACTTCGTTGAAAGAATATTGGCAGAAATCAGCTATGTTTTAATTTATATTATCATTATAGTTTGCTCATTATCCGAACTTTCTTATATGATCGAGATAATCAATTTCTTTCAAGGAACAAAAAAAAGACAAATGAAAATAAAAGTGATTATTTGGCAAGAAGATGGGGTTTGGTGTGGTTCGGTTCCTGCCTTACCAGGATGTCATACGTGGGGAGAAAGCTATGATCATTTAATGGAAATGCTTAAAGAAGCGATCGAAGCATGGTTAGATGTGGCAAATGAGAAGTCAAATCTGGAGAAAGAGAGTAAACTGGCTAAGGAAATAGAAATATCTGTATGAAATCCATTTCAGGTAAAAAACTTTGTAAAATTGTTGAAAAGTTAGGTTGGCAGTTGAAAAGGGTAACAGGTAGTCATCATATTTATACAAAAGAGAATAAAGAGGCGATTTTAGTGATTCCGGTTCATGGTAATAGAGATTTACCCATTGGCACACTTAAACAGATAATGAAGGATGCAGATTTAACTGAAAATGATCTTTAGTTTTGTTATGAGTAGAGAAAACACGATAAGTTCTTGTTTATTAGCTAAAATTAAAATTAAGGTAATTTCTGGGGCAAAGTTAAGCCATGACAGCAGTAATTTTAAACTTAGATACGGTTAATCTAACCGATGAACAATTTTACCGTCTTTGTCAAGTTAACCAAGATTGGCAACTAGAAAGAACTGCAAAAGAAGAATTAATTGTTATGCCACCAGTGGGGGGAATTAGTGGGAATAGAGAAGCAGATTTTATCATTGACTTAGGACTGTGGAACCGTCAAACTGGACTGGGAAAAGTGTTTAGTTCTTCGACTATTTTTCGTTTACCAAAAGGTGGGGATAGATCCCCTGATGCTGCCTGGATTAGTTTAACTCGGTGGCAATCTTTAAGTCGACAAGAACAAGAAAAGTTTCCCCCTATTTGTCCTGATTTTGTTATAGAATTGCGTTCTCGTACTGATTCATTAGAAACACTTCAAACTAAAATGACGAGCGACCCCGCGCCGTCTCACGGCGCAAGGGAACGCGCGAGGATGCAAGAATATCTAAATAGTGGTTTACGCTTAGGTTGGTTAATTAATCCTCAACAACAACAAGTAGAAATTTATCGTCAAAATCAACCCGTAGAAATTAAAACGTTACCAACAGATTTAAGTGGAGAAGATATATTACCAGGATTTAGTTTATCTCTGTCTCCTTTTGAATCAAATTAACCTAAGTTCGGGATAAGTTAGAGTTTTATGATTTGTTATCATTTATGGTAGATTGCTTCGGGGTGTTTTTAGCCACAATCAAAGCTTACTGTTTATATCACTCCTCGCAATGACAAATTAAATAAATGCAAAGATTTGTTAAGCTATAAGTAATCAGGGAATATTACAACCACCATAAACTTTATGGTTACTCAAAAGCGCGTTAACATAACATTAGTATTAGTCAGTTTTTTAATGTTAGGGTCAGTAGGCTGTAATGTGATACCTGATACTGAGGAAAAAGAAGAAGAAACCGCTAATTTTGAAGAAAGAACTCCGTCCGTTGATGTAGCGATCGCCCGTACCGACTCTATCCGAGATGCTGTTGAATACATTGGAACCACCCAACCGGTGCAAACCGTAGCCGTGCGATCGCAGGTAGAAGGACAGTTATTAATATTAACCGCAGATGTAGGTGATCGCGTCACTAAAGGGGAATTATTAGCCCAATTAGATGATAGTTTATTACAAGCAGAAGTCAGTAAAGCAGAGGCAGAGTTAGCAGCGTTGAATTCTGAAGTGATCAGCGCCCAAGGAGAGGTTCAATCCGCTATTTCTGCGGTAGCATCGGCAAAAGTCGAAGTAGAACAGGCAAAAAACGATGTACAACGATTACAAGAATTATATGAAGAAGGAGCGATCGCGTTACGAGAGGTAGAGTTAGCTCGTACAGCCTATCTTACCGCACAACAAACCCTATCATCGGCACGATCTGAGGTAAATGTGCGTCAATCTGCCGTAGAAGCAGCCAAAGGGCGCGTTATTGCCCAACAATCCTTAATTCAACAGGAACAAGAAAGATTATCCTACACCCGTCTTAATTCTCCTATCACTGGATATGTGTTGCAACGGGTAATAGAAACCGGCAATTTAGTGCAACCAGGGAGCGAAATTGTCCGTTTAGGCGACTTTAGTCAGGTTAAGGTGGTGGTCCCAGTTTCCGAGTTGGATTTAGCTAATATTCGTCCTGGCCAGTCGGTGAGGGTACGTTTAGATGCCTTTCCCCGTGATAGCTTTGTGGGGCGAGTCAGTAATATTTCTCCTGCGGCCGATCCTACCAGTCGGCAAGTTCCTATTGAGGTTATTTTAGCCAATCCTGAGCAGAAAATCAGCAGTGGGTTATTAGCAAGGGTTAGTTTTGGTCAAACCGGTGGTCAACCAGTGATTATTCCTGAAACGGCGTTGCAAGGGACTACAGGGGAAAGAGGAACGGTGTTTGTGGTGACAGGAGATAAGGAGAATGCAACGGTAACAGAGAGAATGGTGAGGTTAGGGGAACGAATTGATGGACAGGTGGAAGTTTTAGGGGGTTTGCGGCCAGGAGAACGGTATGTTTCTAGAAGTAGTGATACTTTGAAGGATAATCAATCTGTTAAATTGAGTGTTTTGTCTGAGTAACTTGTATATTTAATCGCAATAGTTTTTAACATTGTTGGATTTCATTTCCTTCGACTGCCAAAGCCACCATCACAGGCTTCAACACCTTGGGAAGACTTGACCACCTGCATCATGACGACGCAACCATTAATGGCAAACACCTTGACCCAATCATATTTTTTGATTAATTCCTTTAGCTTCATTAATCCAAGTTTGAACAACATCAGGAGAAGGACATAAATCTTTGTTTTGCAATGTGGCAACTTGCAATTTGAGAATCTGTCGATGTAAAGAACTAACAGGGGTTTGAGCTAACTGTTTCACTGAGATAATACCTGAGTGTAGAATTACCCCACAATGGTCACAGCCAACACTAGGAACCCTCGCTAAATCAGCTAAAGCCACCCATTTATTAATTAATCTTAATTGACATTTTAATTGATTAGCTAAATTTTGCTGATTGGCTTTAGTTTGAGTTACTTTGAGTAAATCTTGACTATCATTAATCCCTAATAATTTTAATTGTTCTTGGTCGGCTTTACTTAACCCTGGTAACTTTTCAATTTTCCAATAAGAAGATTTCATAGAAAAACTTACATAATTTAATTATTCTTACCACTAAATTCTAACAAATAATTTTAGTTGCTAACCGTAATTTTCTTCCATTCTAACAAAACATGAGCTATCCTTTGTAGTTTACCTTGGGTTTTTCTATTACTTTACATTCTTCTCCTTGAACTGCTTGTTGTAAGTCTCCAAAGTTATCTTTGTTGAGCATCGAATATTTGTCTATAATGATTACCTCATAGTCTTTTAATTCTAGCTCTTTTTCTGAGTTAAATTCAAAGCTTTGTTGTCCTATATTTACATCGATAGTCAGTTGTAGTTTCAGAAGTTTAGCTACTGTAGTCGCTTCTATTTTTATTCCTTGAGTTCGAGCAATTTGTGTTAAGTTTTTAGCCGCTTTATTCGTGGGAGCTGCTACTGCATATTTATAGTCTTCTTCTTTTAACCATTCGACTACTTTGGCCATTAAGAAACTTTTTCCTGTGCCAGCATACCCACTTAACCTAAAGTATTGCTCTGAAGTATTCTTAATAAAATCAATCATGTCTTCATAAGCTCTTTGCTGTTGTCTAGTTAGTCCAGTAGCTTGAATTTCTTTTCTTATTGATTTTAATTTTTCGATAACTTCACTAAAGGGTAATATCGAGTCCAATTTGTTATGATCAAAAAAATAGAAAATAATTAAATTTTAAGATGACCACAACCATCAAAATCAATCCCTATCTTTCAGGAAATTTTGCCCCCGTTAGTAAAGAAATTAAGGCTCAAAATTTAACAATAACTGGAGAAATTCCTAAAAATTTAAAGGGAATGTTCCTTAGAAATGGTCCTAACCCTCAATTTAGCCCCATTGGTGAGTATCATTGGTTTGATGGGGATGGGATGATTCACGGGGTACACATAGAAGATGGCAAAGCGTCTTACCGTAACCGTTTTATTCAAACCCGTGGCTATTGCTTAGAAAAAGAAGCCAATCAACCCCTATGGACAGGGATGCTAGAACCGCCCCAAATGGACAACCCTTATGGACCCTCCAAAAACACCGCTAACACAGCTCTAGTGTACCATGCTGACCGTCTCCTGGCACTTTGGGAAGGGGGTGAACCCTATGCTTTGACGGTTCCTGAATTAGATACCCTCGGCCTTCATAATTTTGAGGGTAAGTTAATCTCTCCTTTTACGGCCCATCCGAAAATTGATCCCGTGACCGGGGACATGATGTTTTTCGGTTATTCGATGGTTGAACCTCCCTATTTACAATATGGTATTGTTTCCCCACAAGGAGAATTATTAAAAACGGTTCCTATTGACTTACCTGTTGGGGTGATGATGCACGATTTTGCGATTACCGAAAACTATACAATTTTTCTGGATCTTCCTTTCACGTTTCGCCCTGAAAGAATGCAAAAAGGAGAATCTCCCTTAAAGTTTGAAAATGATATCCCTTCTCGTTTTGGTATTATTCCTAGACAGGGAAATAATGAGGATGTTCGCTGGTTTGAAAGTAATTCTTGTTATATTTTCCATACGTTAAATGCGTATGAAGAAGGGGACGAAATTGTTTTAATTGCTTGTCGCATGAATGCTACGACGGTATTAGGAGAAGTAAAAGAGGAAACCCAAGAATCAGATATTCCCCGTCTTCATGAATGGTGTTTTAATCTCAAAACAGGTGAAGTTAAAGAACAAGGTTTGTGTGATCTGCCTTCAGAATTTCCTCGTATTAATGAACAATATACAGGACGAAAAACCCGTTATGGTTATTCAGGGAAAATGGCAGAGTCTTCTGAACCTAAATTTAATGGCATTATTAAATATGATTTTGAAAAAGGAGGCTTTGATATTCATCATTTTGGTTCTCATAAATATGGCGGTGAACCCATTTTTGCCTCTAACCCCAATGCAGAAAATGAGGACGAAGGATGGTTACTGACTTTTGTTCACGATGAAGGATCAAATACCTCGGAATTAATGATTATTGATGCTCAAGATTTTACCTCTTCTCCTGTGGCTAAAATACAAATTCCTCAACGGGTTCCCTATGGGTTTCATGGGATGTGGTTAACTCAATAATTTGATCTTTGCAATACAAAAATTATCCCCAAGAATTACAATTCTTGGGGAGACTTATTATATACCAGCCTTATATATAAGTGGCTGACGGCTTTTATTTTGATGTTTCCATTGTAAAGTTATGTGTCGCTATTTAAAATTTTCTTAATATTTTCTTTAGATTGAATTTGAGTCATATCTCTCTAAAGGCGTAAATTCGGGTAAGTACGGTTTTCCCCCTTGTGACTTTTATGTAAAGTTTTGTATGATTTAATTAATGAAAATTTACATTCAATAACGGAGGTCACTCTCATGGATAACCAAGAAACCAAACTAGGCTTTACCGAATTTGCAGAAACTTGGAATGGTCGTTTAGCCATGCTAGGATTTGTCATCGGTGTTGCAGTAGAATACTTCACCGGTCAAGGAATTCTCGCACAACTTGGCATTATGTAATCATAAAATCCCTTTCAGTTTCTAAAGTTACTGAAAAACTGAATGGGGGGGCAAAAGGCTCCCTCTTTCGCCTTTTATCAGACTAATTTATCCATTATATTTGAGACGAGTTAAGAAGTAATATATTATGTTTCCCAATCTGTTTGAAGCAACGAAAGAATATTGGCAACAACTAGACGAAATTGAATCCCGTTATAAACAAGGAAAACTCTCCATAGAAGAAGTTGATAGAGAAGTAGAAATATTAATGAAGCAACTAGGACGTAAAAGAAAAGAAACTTTGCTATTTTTAACAGAAAGTTTTTCTCATTGGGTATCTAACAACACAGAACTTTTAGTTACTTTAGTTCTCGTCCTCACAGTCGTTTATAGTTGGATGCTTACCATGAATAATTAGACAATTTCTATTTATTTCTACTTTATACCACTTATGAAAATCGCTATAATCACCGATATGCCTTACTTTTGGGACTGACATCACCCCTGATGACCTCATAAGATAAAGGTAACAAGAGGACGAGAGGTCAAACCAATGTTAAACACTACTAACCATACTATTATTCTTCGCAACTATATCATTCTCACTGCTACGGTTATGTTTACTGCCATCGGCTTAACCGACACATTTTTAGCCCCCACACGAGTAGGACAACAAGATCGCATTAACAGCTTTGGACAAGTATTAAGTGCTGGATTGGTTTCCTATTCACAAAATTTAGGACGTTAATTAAGTTTATTTGGTTTCCTCTTGCTATATCCCTGTCATCAGTACGGGGATTTTTTGTTGTTTAATTTTGAGCATAATATACTACTACCCATTATGATTAGGAAGTTACAGAAGATTCCTCGTTCCTCGGAATGACAATAATAATAGCAGTTTTTAATTGAATATATCAAAATTTTAGTAAGCGCAAATGTGGGAGGGGTGGGAGGAATTTTTATTTTCCTGGTTAGTCTATTGATCTAAAAACAGCTATAAGAATTAAGATACAAACAATGTCCTAACTAATTTTTGTACTGTCATCACTGACCACTGATAAAAGGGGACACTTATTAAACTGTCCATTCCCTGTTGCTTCTTTAAAATGATTGTTCTAATCTATATGTAAATCAATCAATTATTGATTTATGTGTGGTGTGAGAGAGCTAGTAGAAAAGCACTTGGGGTCGAAACACGGCAAGACTCCCAGGTGCTTTTCTCAATATTTGAGATAATGAAATAGAATAATCTTTTTCCCTTGGTACGAATATGAGTGAAGTTTTTCCAATGGTTCAAGCCCCGTCAAAAACCCTTTGGTCAATTGGAATTTTTTCTGTTTTAATGTTAGGGGTGTTATGTCTTTGTTTATTGATTGCTTATTCATCCCAACAAGTTAAATTTGAAATCGATCAGCAACAATTGATGATTAAAGGTGATTTATATGGTCGCAATATTCCTTTAAATAGTTTAGTGATAGATGAAGCCAAAGTGATTGAATTAGATAAATCTTCTGCTTATCGACCTCATTGGCGAACTAATGGGATTGGATTACCTGGATATCGTTCAGGGTGGTTTAAGCTTAAAAATGGAGAAAAAGCTCTTTTATTTGTTACTGAATTCAAAGAAGTTGTTTATATTCCAACTCTTGATAATTACTCGGTTTTAATGAGTGTAAAAAACCCTGATGATTTTCTCAAAGCACTTAAAAATTAGAGTTGATAATAAACAGTTATCCAAGATTGATTGAATTATTAATTATTAATAATTTGGTACAATTTAATATAGTTCAAAAATTTAGTTATGATGTTTCCTATTATTTATTCCGATACGTTTCTAGACCATGATACAGGTAGCTTTCATCCCGAAAGTCCTCAAAGATTAGAATCCGTTGTTAAAGCATTGAAAACCGTATCTTGGAGCGATCGCATAGAATGGCAACAGCCAACTCACCCAACCCAACGAGATCCAATCCCTTACATAACAAAGATTCATGCAGATAACTATGTCAAGGGAGTACAAGCGTTAGCAGCCAAGGGAGGAGGTTTTATCGATGGGGATACGGTTGTGTCTCCTGAGAGTTATAATGTGGCGTTATTAGCGGTCAATGCTTGGTTAGATGGGGTTGATAAAGTATTAGAAACCCAAAACCCGGCCTTTGTGTTATCTCGTCCCCCCGGCCATCATGCGGTACCGAAAACAGGAATGGGGTTTTGTTTGTTTTCCAATGCTGCGATCGCTGCCCATTATGCTTTAGAATTTGATGGGATCGAACGAGTCGCTATTTTAGATTGGGATGTGCATCATGGCAACGGAACCCAGGCGATCGTAGAAAATAATCCTAAGATTGCCTATTGTTCGTTGCATCAGTTTCCTGCTTACCCAGGAACTGGACTAGCTACAGAAACGGGAAAGTACGATAATGTTCTCAATATTCCTATGGAACCAGGAAGTGACATAAAAAGGTATCAAGAAGCCTTTGATCAGCAGGTTATTCCGTTTTTAAAGGAGTTTCAAGGGGATCTTTTCATTGTGAGTGCCGGTTATGATGCCAATCAAGCGGACTCTCTAGCATCGATCAATCTTCAACCAACAGATTACGGCATTTTTACACAAAAATTATTAACTGTTACCTCTCGTCTTTTATTTGGGTTAGAAGGAGGTTATGATTTATCTGCGTTAGCTGAGTCTATTATTGCAACCATTGAGGTTTCTTTACATCTATAAATTTAGTTTTTCCATGTCATCTTCTGTTATTCAACTTCGTACACCTCAGTTAAGTGATCTCGATGAACTTGTCACCTTAGATAAAAATTGTCTTGGAGGTTTGTGGACAAAAGATGGCTATCAACGGGAGTTAAAGAGTTCTAATAGTCATTTTTGGGTTTTATCTTCACATTCAAGTCAAACCATTATTGGTTGTGGATGTTTTTGGGAAATTTTAGAAGAAGCTCATATTACATTATTAATGATTGCCCCTCAGTATCAAGGTAAAGGGTTGGGTCAATTATTACTCTATGGTTTACTCAAAGATGCGGTGAGGCGAAAATTAGAACGTGCTACCCTAGAAGTGAGGGTTTCTAATCAACCTGCCCTTTCCCTATATGGAAAGTTTGGCTTTCAAGTGGCAGGACGACGAACAGGTTATTATAAACAAACGGGAGAGGATGCTCTGGTGCTTTGGCTGAGTGGTTTACACTATCCTCAGTTTCAGCAACAATTGTCTACTTGGGAACAACAAATTAAGGATCGTTTAGCTCATCATCATTGGCAATTCTCTATACTTGAACAGTGACCAGTGAACTGTTGTTTCTACTAAGCGAAATCATTCCTTTTCTAAGTGTGATCGAAAATAACCTAAAATTATGATGATATTAGATTCTTCTTCAACTCAATTAAACAAAAAAGCAGAACAAATTTTACAAGGGGCCTTACCAGAATTTTTAGAACATGGTTATGCTGCGACTCGTATGGATCAAGTCGCCAAAACTGCCGGGGTTTCAAAACAAACGTTGTACAGTTATTTTGATGATAAAGAAGGATTATTTACAGCATTAATTCAATATGTTGCTTGTCAAAAATTTCGGTTAGTTTGGTCAAAACCTTTAACCGGAGAACCCCGCCAAGTTTTAACTCAATTAGCTCAACGAATCATAACACAAATTAATGATGCTGATTATCTTTGTTTTGTTCGTTTAATTATTGCTGAGTCGGGTAAACATCCTGAATTATCTCAACTTTTTTTGCAAAATGTTGCTCAACCCGCTATTAGCATTTTTAAAGGCTATCTCAAAGAACATCCAGAACTTAAGATTCAAGATCCCGAAGTGCTTGCCCATATTTTTGTTGGTACTTTAATCCATAATATTTTGACTCAAAATATGTTATCAGGTAACACAATTATTCCTATGGAACCAGAAAGATTAATTCCTAATTTAGTAGAGTTGATTATTAATTAATCATTACTTGGTAATTTACTTAAAAATTCTTCCGCTAGTTTAATAAATGCTTTAGAACCGCTAGAATTAGGCATAGAAGTAACAACGGGCATAAAATTGTCCACAGCTTTAGCGACATTAACATCCATAGGCACTGAAGTCTTGAATAGTTTTTCGGCAGAGAAATCTGCTTGTACTCGTCGCATTACTCGGTTGTAATAACGACTTAATAAACCCCCTCCTGATGAGATAAAAATAACTCCTAATAAATCTAAATTTAAGGGTTGATTATTTTGATGACTTTCTTTCAATTTAGCAATTCGCCGTTCTAACAATTGCATTCCTACCACTGATAAAGGTTCAGGACGAGCCGGTAATAAATAATAATGACTAGCCGATAGACCACTTCTGGTTAAAAGATTATAACCTGGGGCGCAGTCCATAATTACAAAGTGATAATGTTCTAGAACAGGCTCTAAAATTTTCTGAATTAAAACCCTTTCAAAGTGATTCCAAACCGTTTCAAAGTCAGGATTTTCAACCATTGCGGCTTGTTTATGGAGCATTTCTGAAACGATATATTCATCATATAATTCTAAATCTCCGGGTAATAAATCCAGTCCTTCTATGCCACAAATATAGGGTTGAATAATATCATGAATATCGAGTTTACTATAAGGATTAGGTTGAATAATATTATCTAATAAATAACTTAGGGTACGACGTTTTTTTCTAGTTTGGGCGAATTCATGGGGAGACATTAAACTCAGGGTTGCACTAATTTGGGCATCTAAATCAAGAACTAACACTCGCTTTCCATGATTTTTTGCTAAACAAGTGGCTAAATTGACAGTTAATGTCGTCTTACCCACACCCCCTTTCATATTGACGGTACTAATTACTAATGCCATTGATTTAATCCTTAATCTCGGTTGATATCGCTCGATAATAAGATATTTTACCCTTGCTAGATACGGTGTTGCCTTTTTAGAGAGAATGGCTAGTATAGGTTAAACGCCAATCAGGGCGAAGATTAGAAGCACCGCGCAAATAAGCGTGAGAAATTTCTTTTTGAGGTTTTGAGGTATTAACGTGAATCAGAACCCTTATACAACGTTTGAGGCTACCTTCGACGGACATTTGCTGGACATCTAAGAGGGGAACATCTTGCCAGTGAGGGCGTTTACGGGCGATCGCGGCCGGAAAGATAGCATCGAGATCCTCAGTTGCAGTGAAGGTGACGCTAACAATATCTTCAGGATTGAGTTGATTTTGGTTTTCGATGACATCCAATAACTCCTTAACCGCTTCTCCTATAGCCTCTTGGCTATTTTCTGTCACTGTGGTTGCCCCTCGAATTCCCCTGACTTTCCACTCCACGATCGCTTCCCTCCAACAATGTTCGGTGTTTTTAGTTGCACTCCCATTGTCGCACCCCTAGAGTCATTTTTCTGTTTGGTTTAACGTATTTTAAGGACGATATAACCATAAGGGTTGGCCGTTGGTTTTCAATTCAAACTCTAGCCAATCTATTGAGGTTCTCAGTTTTGACTTACTTTGATTACGAGATAAAATCCGATTTAAGAGGGATTTCGGTTCTTCGATATCATAACATTTAGCTTTATCGGGGTTTAATCCGGCTAATTCGGCCGCCCAACGACGGGCATCTTCTTCTGTCCCTAAACGGTCTACTACCCCTAATTCTAATGCCTGTTGTCCAGTAAAAATGCGACCATCGGCGAAGGTTTTAACATTATCAACGTCTAAGTTTCTTCCTTGGGCAACGGTTGTCACAAATTGTTGATAACTGGTATCGATCATCTCTTGTAAGATGTTTTGTTCTTCGTCCGTTAATTCGCGATCAAAAGCCAAAATATCTTTGTAAGGGCCTGATTTAATCACTTTAAAAGAGACCCCCACTTTATCTAATAATCGCTCTAAATTATTACCTCGTAAAATTACCCCAATACTGCCGGTAATGGTTCCGGGGTTGGCCATAATGTGGTGTGCGCCCATACCAATATAAACCCCACCGGAAGCGGAAATATTGCCAAAACTTGCGACAATTTTCACTTTATCTTGTAATCGTTTAAGGGCTTCATAAATTTCTTGAGAGTCCCCAACCGTTCCTCCTGGGGAATCTATGCGTAAGAGTAAGGCCGGGAATTTCTTTTCTTTTACCGTGTTGAGGGCTTCTAGAACATATTTACGGGTTTCTGAAGCGATCGCCCCTGTGATTTCAATACGGGCTATTTGTTTACTGGGTCTAGGTTTAAATGGCCAAATCATAGATTAACGTCAAACATAGTAGAGATGAGGGATATTGTAACAATTCTTGAGGGGGTTGGGGTTCGGGATTCGGAGTTCGGAGTTCGGAGTTCGAGGTTTGGGATTATTTTTAACTATAGATTTGATGATGAATTTATGGTTAATATAACCTATCTTTTATAGATGAAGATCAATTTTTTTTGGTTGTGTTATTAATATAAAAGATGTTATTGTTTTCGATGGCTTATCCCTTGACGAGTTAGAACAATTATTTAATAAAGTTATTGATGAATATTTAGCAGATTGTCACGTATTAAATAAAACACCGGAGAAACTCACCTTTGAATTATCATCTTTCACCAGTGCAGATTAATAATTGATTAATGCGGTTTAGATAAACTTGGGCGCGTTGTTCATTAATCGGTTAAAATAAGACTAATATGGGTCAGAACTGAATATGAGCCAACAAAACTGTCAAGCAATCTTTGAAAATGGCGTTTTACGTCCTTTAACTAACCTTCAACTCACTGAAGGTGAATCTGTTCAAATTATTATAGAGTCTGCTTCAAGTTCTAAAACAAAAAGTTTCCCAAAAAAAGGATTAATCGCTCAATTAACTTCCAATCCTATTAAAATTGATGATTTCCAGCCATTAACCAGAGAAGAAACTAATGAACGCTGGTGAATCTCAACCCTGTTTTATTGACTCTAATATTTGGCTGTATCGCTTCATTATCAATCCCCGTGATGCTAATGCTATCTCTAAACAACAAATCGCTACAACTCTCACCAATTATCCTAATATTATAATTAGTACACAAGTTGTCAATGAAATTTGTGCTAATTTAATCCGTAAAGCAGGGTTTGATAACCATCAAATTCAGATATTAATCGAAGAATTCTCCCAAGGCTGTGAAATTGTACCAATCTCCCTTGAAACCATTCAATCTGCTGTCAAGTTACGGGATCAATACTTAATTTCATTTTGGGATAGTTTGATTGTTGCTAGTGCTATTTTAGAGGATGCCAAGATTCTCTATTCAGAAGATATGCAGGATGAGTTAATTATTAATAATACCCTACAGATTATCAATCCATTTAGAGATTTAAACCCTTAGAAAGATTTTTTAACGAAGTAGTCGTTACTCCCACAGGGAAACCCCATAAAAGTAACGACTAAACTTCCTGTAATAAAGTGAGGGTTCATAACACTTAAACCCCCATCTTTCTAAGCTAAAGCGACTTCTGCTTGCGGCCAACGATTAACGGTTTTACCAATAATTGATAAATCTTGCATCACACGATCAAATTTATCAGGAGTCAAAGACTGAGGACCATCAGATAAGGCTTTGGCCGGGTTGGGATGCACTTCGATCATTAATGAATCCGTTCCAGCAGCGATCGCAGCAGCAGCCATGGCGGGAACATAATCAGATTTTCCAGTTCCGTGACTGGGATCGATCATGATCGGTAAGTGAGTCAAAGACCGTAATACCGGTAACACAGATAAATCTAAAGTATTACGAGTATATTTACCATCAAAGGTACGGATACCTCTTTCACAAAGAATAACGCGGGGGTTTCCTGCCGCTAAAACGTATTCAGCAGCCATTAACCATTCATCAATGGTGGCTGACATTCCTCGTTTTAGTAACACGGGTTTATCTTGGGCTCCGACTTTTTTGAGGAGAGAGAAGTTTTGCATATTTCGGGCCCCAACTTGGATGACATCGGCCACTTCACCGATTTTGTCTAAGTCAGCAGCATCCATGACTTCCGTAATAATACCTAAACCACTGGCTTCTCTAGCAGCAGCCAGTAATTCTAAGGCACTTTCTCCGTGGCCTTGGAAAGCGTAGGGAGAGGTTCGGGGTTTGTAGGCCCCACCGCGCAAAAATTTTGCTCCGGCTGCTTTAACCCGTTTGGCGGTTTCAACAATCATGGCTTCGTTTTCCACTGAACAGGGTCCAGCTACTACCGCAACGGGATTATTTTTACCCACAGCGACGGGTCCGTCTGGAGTATCAATAATCACTTCGCTGTATTCTCCGTGACGGTATTCTAAACTTGCCCGTTTAAACGGTTGTTCTACCCGTAACACATTTTCTATCCAAGGGCTAATTTCTTGTATTTGTAGGGGGTCTAGGGACGCGGTTTCCCCTACCAGGCCGATAACGACTTTGTGTTTACCGACGATTTTCTCAGGACTTAAGCCCCAGTCTGTAAATTCTTGGCTAATGCGTTCGATTTCATCAGCCGGTGAGCCAACTTTCATTACAATGATCATAATTTATTTTCCTCTATGGTCAATGATAGGAGTTTATTTGGATGTTGTCCTCGTTGTTTCCTTGTAGTTAACTTTTGAGTAATTAAATAACCTGTAGGTATATTCACCTTATTGGTCATTGCTAATAATATAATAATAATTGATTTTAGCTTCGTTCATTAACTAATTCTTTAACAACCTGTTACCAGTTCTCAGTGAACAGTGACCAGTTATTAATTATTGGGTCACTGTTCACGGTTCATTGTTCACCGATTACTGTTCACTGTTTTTTTAGTGATTTCATGACGATAGGTAAACATATCTTGTAGGCGAAAATCAACCCACCAACCGATTAAAATTTCGACGATTCTACCCCCAGGAATTTCGTATTTGATTTCGTCGGTGAGCTCAGTTTTTCCATTTTTTGGGGTGAATTTATGACGGTGTTCCCAGGATTTTAAGGGACCAATTTCTTGCACATCTACGAATAAATAAGGTTGATTACATTCTGTATGACGAGCTAACCAACGAATCGGAATAAACCCTAACATCAGTTGAAATTCTGTGATTGCACCAATATATAAACCTCCTTCTCTTTTTATCACTTTTACGGGTTGCCACGGTGGAGTTAATATATCTAAAATATCAGGACGTTCATGAAATTCCCAAACTTTTTCTATGGGGGCATCAATTAGGCTTGTTTTTTTAAAGGTCAACATTTTTGAGTTACGAGTCAGAAGTCGCCGAGTCAGAAGTTAGGCTTTAAGAGGATTTAAAAGCTAGTTTAAACCAAAATTAAAACCTAATATAGTGCATTAATTCTGATATTATTGTAGCATTTAATTTTAATCTTTTCTGTAAATCAACTAAGTTTTTATAATTCCCTTTTTCTTGGCGATCGCTTATTATTTCTTGGCTTATGTCTTTAGAAAGTGTCGAAATTTGTTGTAAATCTTCTGAGGTGACTGTATTTATATTTATCTTTTTCGGGGTAACTAAACTATCGGGATCGTAATAAGAAAAAGTTAAAATTGAGCTAAAAGGTTTGAGACGGGATAGGGGAATATTTAAGGCGGCTGACATATCTTCTATAGATAAAATGTCCACACCTGTTTGTATTAATTCTACTAAATTTCTGGCTTGATGAATAGAGATCCCCGGTAATCTTAATAAGTCATCAATGGTGGCTTGAGTAACATCAATTTTTATTCCTAATTCTGCTGCGATCGCAATTTCTTCTAATGATTGAAAGCGATAATATGGATTGTTTTCTATCTGTTGACGAAGCTTTCTTTTTCGGGGATTAAATTCTGTGGAAAAGAAGGAAAAAACCATTTTTTCAGAGTTCGGGGTTATATTTTTTTCAATGATAACTGATAACTGTTCAATTTATTCTATCTAAAAGGTTGCGACGTTTTTGTTCAAATTCATAGTCGGAGACTAACCCTTCTTCTCGTAGTTTATTTAATTCTCGCAAACCCTCAGAAATCACATTAACTTGTAGGGGTTCTATTTGTTTGCGATAGACTGTATGAGGATCACTTTCTACGTTGTTAAATTGAGCATTAAATTGCTCTTCTCCCTGTACAAAATACCAGACTGCATCGATGGCACAAGCAATACTCGGTATTGGGGTATTCCATAATAATAAATACATTATACCCCATACAGGTTGGCCTAAGTAAAATTTATGCACACCAGCGATCGGCCAAGGTACAATAGTAGACAGTAAAGCGAGGATAATACCCACTTTACGACTTTTCGGGTGACTCAGTAGCTTTTCCAATTGTTGCATTGGGGTTAAGCAGATGAATGAACAAAACCAGTCTAATGCAAAAGACGATTTTCAGCAGTGAAGGTTCCCCTGAGTCTGGGGTTAAACTTACTAACGATACGGTAAACCGTAGTTTTCAATCTGTTTCAATTCCTTTACAATTAAAAGTGTTTGGTTTATAGTTAATCGCAATTAATAACACAGGGAATATAATCATGGGATTTTTTGATTCAGATGTAGTTCAAGAAGAAGCTAAGAAATTATTTGAAGATTATCAATCTTTGATACAATTAGGTGGTGACTACGGTAAATTTGACCGTGAGGGTAAAAAAATGTTTATCGACCAAATGGAAGCACTCATGGAACGTTACAAAATTTTCATGAAACGCTTTGAATTATCAGAAGATTTTATGGCACAAATGACAGTTCAACAGTTAAAAACTCAGTTGGGACAGTTTGGCATGACTCCTCAACAAATGTTTGATCAAATGAATATGACGTTAGAACGGATGAAGTCTGAAATTGAAAGTTAATTTTAATTTTTATCTGAATAAAAAAACATTTAAAAGATAAAACATAAACATAATGAAAGTAGGTTGGGTTGAGAAACGAAACCCAAAAACTACCTGTCATAACACACGAAGATGGTGGGTTACGACGGATTTTTATGTTATTGTGATAGCCTAGATGATAGCTGTCTAACCCACCCTACTATTGATTTGAATATTATAAACTTATGTATGATTTTGCTGTTATCGGTGGAGGTATTGTCGGACTTTCTACGGCGATGATGTTAGGAAAAAAGTTTCCTACTGCATCATTAGTTATTCTTGAAAAAGAGAGTCAAGTCGCTTTTCATCAAACCGGCCATAATAGTGGGGTAATACATTCTGGAATTTATTATAAACCTGGCAGTTTTAAAGCGAAGTTTACCCTCGCTGGTAGTCAGTCAATGGTGGAATTTTGCCAAAAGCATGATCTTCCTCATGAGGTGTGTGGCAAGGTGATTGTTGCTACGAAAGAGAAGGAGTTACCCTTATTAGATAATTTGTATAAACAGGGTTTAGAAAATGGTTTAAAAGTTAAGAAAATATCCCAAGAAGAAGTGAAAGAAAAAGAACCCTATGTAAGTTGTTTAGCCGGCATTTATGTTCCCACTTCCGGCATTGCTGACTATAAAAAAGTTTGTCAAAAATATGCAGAAATCATTGAACAACAAGGGGGAGAAATTAAACTCAATACTAAGGTTTTGCAGATAAAAAATAGTGATAATTATAAACTGTTAGAAACCAATCAAGGGGAAATTAAAGCTAAACTGATTATAAATTGTGGGGGGTTATATAGCGATCGCCTGGCGCAACTGGATGGAGTGAACCCCCAGGCGAAAATCGTCCCCTTTCGTGGTGAATATTATCAATTAACCCCTGAAAAGCGTTATCTGGTCAAAAGTCTCATTTATCCCGTTCCTAACCCTGATTTTCCCTTTTTGGGGGTGCATTTTACGAAAATGATCGACGGAAGTATTCACGCCGGGCCCAATGCGGTGTTAAGTTTGAAGCGAGAAGGGTATAAAAAGACTGATTTTAATCTGAGGGAGTTGGCTGAAGTGATTTCCTATCCTGGGTTTTGGCGACTGATCGCAAAACACGCCGATGAGGGGATAAAAGAAATGGTGCGATCATTTAGTAAGGCTGCTTTTGTGAAGAGTTTACAGCAATTAATACCGGAGGTGACGGATAACGATATACTCCCTTGTGAAGCAGGAGTTAGGGCCCAAGCGTTGAGGATGGATGGTAAGCTAGTGGAAGATTTCTTAATTATCCAAAATGAACAGGCCTTGCACGTTTGTAATGCACCTTCTCCGGCTGCTACGGCATCGTTAGAAATTGGTAAGTATATCGTAGCGCAAATTCCTTCTTAGGGTTCGGAGAGCGACTCCGTCGTGCTATACAGCGGAGTTCGGATAAGAATATTAATCATCGAAATTAAAAAATTAATTGAATTAGAAATTGATAAAGTGTCTCAAGATAATTTAGAAAAACTTTATCAGGTTATTTTAGAGACTATTTGTAAAGTAAATCTTAGGAAAACTGTAATACACCCTATTTAATATCTTGTTTAGGAAAAGTTGGATTTTAGCTTGGGACTTCTGTTATTGTATAACCAATTTTGGGATTAAAACCGATAGAAATTAAGTCGATAATTTTCACTTTCATTATATCAACTTAGATTATCATAAATTACTTAATTATCATCACTACTTATCGTAAAAGTTGATTTTTTAGTCAATTCAGATTCTAAAATCTTTATTTGTCGCGTTTTTCCCAGTTCTTGTCACCCCGTCCAATCGTCGAGTTAATTGAATCATTTAACCAAACCATTGGTTTCATCACGGCTAAAGTCTTGACTACGGACTTTTCTTAGCGATCGCAAACGTCAAGCATTTTTTGTGCCAAAAGATGAGATAAAATCTAATAGTTATGATTTATCGATTAATCGTTACAAAGAAATTGAATACGAAGAAGTTGAATATGATCCACCGTCCATTATTTTAGGAAATTTAAGAGAATTAGAAACAGAAATTAACCAAGATTTACAGGAATTAGAAAAGTTATTATCAATAAAAGTTCGGGAACCCGTACCCTAGGAATAGTTGCCATGACTACCCTTATTTAGCTAAATTAGCACTCGGAAGGGAAGAGTGCTAAAGTTGGAAACAAAGCCCTCGATCCCATTATCAACATCAGGAGGATTCGTCCATGGCAGCAATTAGTATCAACGTTTCTACCGTTAAACCCCTCGGCGACCGCGTTTTTGTTAAAGTTAGTCCCGCCGAAGAAAAAACCGCAGGAGGGATTTTACTTCCCGATAACGCTCAAGAAAAGCCCCAAATTGGTGAAGTTGTAGCCGTTGGTCCGGGAAAGCGTAACGATGATGGCAGTCGTTCTGAATTAGATGTCAAAGTCGGCGACAAAGTTCTTTACTCCAAATATGCTGGTACTGATGTCAAACTCTCTGGAGATGATTATGTACTCCTATCCGAAAAAGACATCTTAGCCTCCGTTGCTTAAATATCCGAATTAAGCAAATCATTATCTCATCCCTTTATTTATCCCTTTCAGAATCGACCAAAAAGAGGCATAACTTATGGCTAAATCTATTGTTTACAACGAAGATGCACGTCGCGCATTAGAAAGAGGAATGGATATCCTCGCTGAATCTGTGGCCGTTACCCTCGGACCTAAAGGCCGTAACGTTGTTCTAGAAAAGAAATTTGGTGCCCCGCAAATCATCAACGACGGGATCACCATTGCCAAAGAAATTGAATTAGAAGATCATATCGAAAATACTGGAGTTTCCTTGATTCGTCAAGCAGCCTCTAAAACCAATGATGTCGCTGGAGACGGAACTACCACCGCTACCGTGTTAGCCCACGCCATCGTTAAAGAAGGTTTACGCAACGTCGCTGCTGGTGCGAACCCCATCGCCCTGAAACGGGGGATTGACAAGGCTACCGACTTCTTAGTTGAAAAAATCGCAGCCCACGCCCAACCCATCGAAGAATCCAAAGCGATCGCTCAAGTAGGAGCCATTTCTGCCGGAAATGACGAAGAAGTGGGTAAAATGATCGCCGAAGCCATGGATAAAGTGGGCAAAGAAGGGGTTATTTCCTTAGAAGAAGGAAAATCGATGTTCACTGAACTCGAAATTACCGAAGGGATGCGCTTCGATAAAGGATACATTTCCCCCTACTTTGTTACCGATCCCGAACGCATGGAAGCGGTATTTGAAGAACCCTGTATCCTCATTACCGACAAAAAAATTAACCTCGTTCAAGACTTAGTACCTGTTTTAGAACAAGTTGCCCGTCAAGGTAAATCTTTAGTGATCATCGCTGAAGATATCGAGAAAGAAGCCTTAGCAACCTTGGTTGTTAATCGTTTACGGGGTGTGTTAAACGTGGCTGCAGTGAAAGCCCCTGGATTTGGCGATCGCCGTAAGCAAATGCTTGAAGATATCGCTACCTTAACCGGTGGTACCTTAATCAGCGAAGATGCTGGCCTTAAGTTAGAAAATACCAAAATTGAAATGTTAGGATCTGCTCGTCGCATGATTCTAACCAAAGATAACACCACCATCGTTGCAGAAGGCAACGAAGCAGCGGTTAAATCTCGTTGTGACCTCATTCGCCGTCAAATTGATGACTCCGACTCTTCCTATGACAAAGAGAAGTTACAAGAGCGTTTAGCTAAGTTATCTGGTGGGGTAGCGGTTATTAAAGTCGGTGCTGCTACCGAAACTGAAATGAAGGATCGTAAACTTCGTTTAGAAGATGCCATCAACGCTACAAAAGCAGCTGTAGAAGAAGGGATCGTTCCTGGTGGTGGCACAACCCTCGCCCACCTCACCCCTAGCCTAGAAGAGTGGGCTAACGGCAATCTAGTTAATGAAGAGTTAACTGGTGCGTTGATTGTTGCTCGCGCCTTAACTGCTCCCTTAAAGCGTATTGCTGAGAACGCTGGACAAAACGGTGCAGTTGTGGCTGAACGAGTTAAAGAGAAAGACTTTAACACCGGTTACGATGCTGCAACGGGTGAGTTTACCGATATGTTAGCCGCCGGTATCGTTGACCCTGCTAAAGTAACCCGTTCTGGTTTACAAAATGCTGCTTCTATTGCAGGTATGATCTTAACCACTGAATGTATTGTGGTTGATAAGCCTGAGAAAGAAAAAGCTCCTGCTGGTGGCGGTGGAGATTTTGATTACTAAAAGTAATAGTAATCTAAACTAAGCTAAAAGCCCTGTCCTGATAAGGACGGGGCTTTGTATTGTGTATGAAAATACAGTATGGATACAAGTCTACTCAACTCATAGCTAGATTAAGATTTGTGGCTAAATCTAGTGAACCTTATCTCTTTCATTCCTTTTGTCTACAATCACTACCTCTGCCTCAGAGTCCGCGTCTATGTCCTTGGCTTCGGTAGTCGCAACTTTGTGATCATCAGTCTCAACGGCTTCGACTTGCTCTGTCTTCGGCGCACCCGTGGTTTCATCAAGATCGTGAGCAGGATAGATGTCAAACTCTTCGACATGGTGATCTTGCATGATTGACGTAACTTGCTCAAGCTGTTCGTCGTTACCACTGACCATCAGTAAGTGATCCCCACCTTTGATGCGGTCTTCATAAACTTTGGCTTTCTCTTCAGGAATACCTAAACCAACCAAAGCACCAATAATTCCTCCGGTTGCAGCACCAATTCCTGCACCGGCAGCAGTGGATGCGAGTGCGGAAATTTCAACCCCTGCAGCCAAAAGGGGACCAATACCAGGAATACTTAACACACCAACCCCGACTAAAAAGCCACCCACACCACCGATGACTGTTCCAGAGGTTGCACCGGCTGCCGCTCCTTCTTTTGCTTCGTTGCCATGCTCTTCGGTAACTTCTTTTGCCCCTTCAATATCATCGATATGACGGGTCATCAAAGAAACGCGATTCATATCATAGCCAGAATCTTTGATTGCCTTAAGCACAGCTTCAATGTCTTCTCGGCTTTTATAAACACCGACAGCACGTTTATAATGAATATCGGTTTGGTTGACGATATTGGTATGTTCTTCGCGGATAACTTCTTTTTGCTGTATCATATTTTCTCCTTATTTTTGTTTTGACAATTGAGTAAAAGTGACTTTTAATCAAACTCTTTTTCCCGTTGTGTTTAGCCTATACAACACTCAATTAATCTTCTACTGCCGAAGGGAAGACTTCTTCGGCGACAATAACAGGTCTATTGGTATATCTTGCTTCAAAATCGGCTGCTTGTTCTTCATCTAAACCTAAATTATATTCCTGTTCTAAAACAGCCAGATCAAAATCCCTTAATCGACCAGTAACTGTCACATTTTCTCCTTCTTCTAAAGCAATATTTTCTGCCTTTAAGGCTTGGTCAACCCCGATAACCAGTAGTCCCATGTCATCAATCCAACCTTCTTCGTATAATGCGAAGGTATTCGAAGAGATGATACCGCCCACATCTCCTTCTACCGCAATCACTTGATCGTAGAAGGGTTGAGCATCTCCTTGGGCTAACTGTTCAGGAGTCGGTGCAAGGGCAATCGATTCAGCGACAATGGCAGGCTCGGTTTCGTAGTCTACAAACAACTCATCATCAAGATCCAAACCATAATCAGTTTCGACATCAGCGATGACAAATGTTACCACTTCTCCTGTCACTTGAATGGGAGTATCATCGGCAGGAAGAGTAACGGGTGTTCCAGGGGAGTTAATGATAAGCACATTAGTGCCATCTTCTGCTTGCACTAGAAAGGCTTGATCGCTGATTTCTTCTTGAATCGGAGCGCGAATCGTCACTTCTTGTCCAACAACAATTTCTTCGCCTCCTGCCCCTGTCGCTCCTTGTAAATCATCTGTAGCGAGGTCTTCGGTGGTGACATTGGTTCTTCCTTGTTCAATTTCGTCGGCACCTTGGCAACCAGGAAGAAATAATGTTGTTATACCAAGCGCAATGCTACCGAGGTAGAGTCCTGCTTTTTTAGGTAAGTAAAAGCTATACTTATTTAAGTTTGACATCACTAATAAATACTTATTCTCGACAAAAAACTAAACTTAAATGTGTTTTATAAAGTACTTCAAAAAACGCATATTTATTTACTTAGATACTACTTGGGATTTGTAGTGAATATAATCTACCGCAAGAAGTATTTTCTAAATAAATCAGCAATTTTTATTTTAAAAAATATCGAATAATCTTTTATCTTGTTGGGTTTCGTTTCCTTCGACTATCCCTCAGGCCAAGCCTCAACCTAATTTACGAGATCAGCGCACCGCAAAGCGGATTTCTTCGAGATCGCACTAAAGTAAAGATTTTTAAATTTTGTAGTACAACAAGTTTCATGTTGAATTATTATAAGGTCGTAGAATTAAAACGTAATTATAGCGCGTCCGCTTTTCAGCCAATCTCAAGAGTGAAGCGATCAAAGGTTGGTCTGGTTTGTGGATGCGGGTTGATGCACAAGACCAGCACGCTGTCAGTTTTGATAATATGCAAGACAGGGCAGTAAAAGGCACAACGGATTGGAAACGATATGACGTTGTTCTCGAAGTTCCAGAAAAAAGTCAGAAGGTTGCCTTTGGGTTACTTTTAGGGGGAACCGGACAAGTCTGGATGAACGATCTGCGCTTCGAGACAGTAAGCAAAGATGTTCCTACAACGGAGTTAGAGTCGCGTCTCCCCAAACAACCAGTAAACCTAAGCTTTGTTTAATTAAAAGTTGGTTTAGTCGTCGATGCGATCGCAAATATCAAGGAAAAGTTAGATGGAATAATCTCTTATTGTGTTGGGTTTCGTTACTCAACCCAACACTCAACTAACTTAGAGGTAGTAAAATTCTGACGAGATAAGGTTTGCAATCCATTTCTCCTTGAAGAAATTAATCCGCGATCGCTACCAGGGGAATAATTATCAAGGATGAGATAAGGGACAATCTAGATGATTTTAGTGAGTCTTATTAAGATAAGATTCAGTTATTGTAATGATCTCCCCAACTATCTCCGCTGTGAGTCTAATCCTTAAATGCTAATGAGCAAATCAACTTTATCCAAACTTTCCCCTATTACCATAGCTTTGATGATATCTGTACTAATCACTCTAACGACCTATATTTTAAGGGGATTAGGTATTTTAGGTTTTATTTCAGGAAGCGTTATCTTACTTTTGATGACCATCTCGATTTTCTTGGGGATTTTTTATGGTATTTCTGTCACCCGTCGTTTCTAGGATAAAAACACCAAATCCTGATAATATAGAGTTCTTTGACAATAATATATTTATAAATGGTGAAACAGTAGTGCATAATAACATCAGTTTTGCCAATTACTTCTAGAGAACACCAGAAATTATGACTGGAAAAGTATTCGATGGTAATCCAACCCCGGCCGCCTTTTTGATTCTAATCCTTCCCCTTGCTGCAGTGATCGTCCTTCTTTACAAAGCTTGGATGTGGGTATTAGGATTTATTGCCTTAATTATTGTCTGGAAACTGGTGGACAATTATCAATGGCAACAGTGGAGTGCAAAAATTAACCCGATTTTTAATCAATTACTCAAAGAAAACCAGGGACAAATCACTGCGATGGATTTATCCCTCAAAGCTAATTTAAGTGCAGGTAGCGCGAAACGTTTTTTAGCTAGAAAGGCTGAAGAATTTAGTGCAACGTCTAGGGAGTTACCTGAACAGGGAAAGGTATATTATTTCATTACGGCCAGTACATTGGGCAGTATCCTAGATGATAGCGAACCAATGGCAGAAGAACCTGAAGAACCTGAAACCTTCGAGATGGACGACGATGATGAGGATGATATTGATATCCCTCAAAGTAATCAAGTTGAATCTTCTCCCTCTGACTCGTCCTCTACCTCATCTTTATCCAGTCCTTTTGCTCAATTAGCCGCTATTAAAGAAGAACGAGAACAGCAAAATCAACCGAGTCAGACTGTTTCTTCTCCTTCACCAACACCCTCAACGCCTACCCTTCCCACTGATGAAACTTCATCAGGAACAGACACAGAGAGTCAAGCTCAAGATACCTCTAATGATACCGAGAAAAAAGAGCAATTTACCCTTATTCAATCCGATTTAGCCAAACGACTTGATATAACCCCTAGTACCATTGGCCGTCGTAAAAGAGATGCTAGTTTTGCTGAATGGAGTCAAAGTAAAGATCCCGATGGTATTGCTTGGAAATATCTACGGAAGTCTAAGGTCTTTATTCCTGTTGATCCTGAAAAACGTTACTTGTGAAACGCAAAATTGAGAGAGAAAAATGAGTCAATCAAACTCAACCAATAGAGTTGAAAATGTGGTCAATTCTGTCATGGGAGTTAAAAACCCATCACCATCAAATACTGCAAATATTAATACTCAAGAATTGGATGGCAAAGCTGTATTCATTTATCTTGGTGGTACTGTTATACAAATTGTCTTGATGGTGTTAGCTTTATATGGGATGGAATGGGTGACTAACCAACCGATATTAGAGAATAGTCCGAGTTGGTTGCCAACAGCGCACTCGCCTTGGCGAGATCCCCGTGGGATCGCTATTGTCTTCTTTGCAGTATTGACCCTTCGTTCTCGGCTGTTTTCACCATTAGATAACACTCGTAGTAGTGGAAGATATCAACAAGTCACTCGACCCAACTGGGCTCCTCCTCCCTTAGCATTTCCTATCATTTGGATGACTATTGGAGTGTTAAGGGTAATTTCTTCTGTGCTGGTGTGGCAAGCGGTTGATGAAAATTTCCTAGCGGTTCCCTTAATTGCTTTTGTCATTCACCTAGCATTAGGAGATACTTGGAATACTATTTTCACAGTTGAGGGAAAATTAGGCGCAGCCGTCCCTGTGGTGATTATGGGACCGTGGTTATCAGCTATTGTTGTCACTATTTTGTATTGGCAAACTGCTTTATTAGCTGGTTTATTACTTGCTCCGTCGCTTATTTGGATCACTGTTGCTTGTATTCTCGTTTATAGTATTTGGCGGTTAAATGGTTGTGAACCTTTATATCCCCTAAAACGAGAGTTAAATAGAGAAAGCCAATAATTATCCTAAAAACTGATGATTTTTTCTGCAAAAGTAACCTTGATCGGGTTTTCAAACATTAAAAAAGCACTCAGCTATAGTTATTAAGTAGTCGGACATAAATATAGTTAACTGTCTTAAGAAATGTAAATAAGCCGTAACCCCTTAAGGTGCGCTTTCCCTGCTCCCTTCGCTCCCCACTCCCCCGCTCACTTCAGAGTAATGTTTATTTTTGTCCAGGTACTTAAAGTTTAACCCTATTAGGTGAAGATAACAGAGCTATATTCGTGAGACAGTGTAAAGATAACTACGTAGAGACTTATATTATGACTGTTTTTGTTAGATTCATGATTGCTGCTGCGATTGTTTTTGTTATTGCTGATATTGTCCCTTTTCCTAACTATCCTTCCGGATACATTGCAACAACAATTAATCAACAAAATCAGAAGACAAAATAAGTTAATCTGAAAATTGGGAGAAAAATACATAGTTTATGATTTAGAAATGTCATTAATCATAAGCTATACACTATGTTTAATTATTTCCTCCCCTATGTTTATACTCAATTAATTATTAATTGTTTATCTTCCTGCGACAACTTCGACTAATCTGGCTGCTAATGTTGCTAGAAGTCCATAAATAATCATCGCAGTAATGGTGGTAACTTCAATAACGTTGTTACCCAAATTGATATCATTAAAAAGATTCATAAACGGTGCGACAAAAGGACTTGACCATCCATAAATCACTTGAGAAAACAAACTATCAGGGTTAGCACCAGCAAACTTTAAGAGAAACCGTAAAACTAGCAAAGTTTCTAAAGCACTCACTAAAAAAAACATTCCTTTTAACAAGCGATTAACAATCAGATTGCGTCGCGCTTCTTCTAAGCGACGTTCTTCTTGTTGTAACCTGAGTTCTTCTTCTTGTAATTGCATTTGCTGTTGACGTTGCTGATAATTATCCTCGGAGTGAGTAGTGTTGTGTTCAGAGTGTTCATTCATGGTTTTTTCTCTAGAGAAAGGACAAAATTTTAACGAAAATAAATAAAGTCAATTAAGGGAATTCGCGTTATTTTTAACTGACAAAAATTGAAAACAATTATGAATTAGACTTTGCTATTAAAACGATACAAGATCGACCATTGGTTGTGTAATTTTGGGTCGTTATTTCAACCGCCACTTCTAATTCACAAAAGTTTTGATTTAAAGGTAAAGAAGTATCCAGAACACGATACCAACTTTCTCCTTCTTCTAACCAGGGTAACTCAAATTCTAAGGGTTCCCAAAAAGCATTGAGCAGGACGTGAAGATATTCGTTTTTTTCAGGATGACGTAAACTAAAGGCTAACGTACGGGAATAATCTGACCAATCTGGTTCTCCTAATTTGACTCCGTGCCAACTAATATGAGGATGGTGAGGACTATTATAAGCAACCTCTAATCTTTCCTCTTGATTAAATAATTCTAACCCTTGGGTAAAGTGGATTAAACGTCGAACAAAACACCATAAATCATATTCTTTTTCTACGTTATCCCAATTGAACCAACTTAATTCATTATCTTGACAATAAACATTATTATTACCCCTTTGAGTACGTCTTATTTCATCTCCCATTAACATCATGGGGGTTCCTTGAGATAAAAAGAGAATGGTGAAGAAATTTTTGATTTGTTGTAATCGTAATGCGTTGATCGCAGGATCATCGGTTTCTCCTTCTACCCCACAGTTCCAACTATTATTATGATTCTCGCCATCTCGATTATCTTCTCCATTGCCTTCGTTATGTTTTTCATCGTAGGAAACTAAATCATTAAGGGTAAAACCATCATGACAAGTAATAAAATTAATACTACGATTGATATCAATATCTTGGCGGTGATAAATATCAGGACTACCTAAAATGCGATCGGCCACACGAGGAACCATTCCACTATCCCCTTTCACAAAGCGACGTATATCATCCCTAAACGGCCCATTCCACTCAGCAAACCAATCAGCTAACTCTACAAACCGTCCCACATCGTATAATCCGGCAGCGTCCCAGGCTTCTGCAATTAGCTTTGTTCCTGCTAAAATGGGGTCAGATTCGATAATCCATAAAATATCGGGGGTTGTACCTCGTAACTCTTCTAAGGGGGTTCCATAAGAATCTCTCGATAAAATAGAGGCTAGATCAAAGCGAAATCCATCCACGTGCATTTCTGTGACCCAATAATGCAGACATTCCAAGATTAAACGGCCGACAATAGGATGATTTCCCCGAAATGTATTACCACAACCGCTATAGTTTTTGTACTGAGAATGATCGTCTTCTAAAATGTAGTAAGTAGAGTTATCAATCCCTCGAAAATTTAACGTAGGACCGTGTTCGTCTGATTCTGCGGTATGGTTAAAAACGACATCTAAAATGACTTCTATGCCTTCTTTGTGTAATGCTTTAACCATGTCCCGAAACTCATTCACTGGACCGATTGGACTTTGGTCAGAACTATAGGGAGCATGAGGAGCAAAAAATCCAATGGTACTGTATCCCCAATAATTAGTAAGTCCTGGTCTCACATCTTTAACATCAAAGTAATGAACAGGTAAGAGTTCAACGGTTGTAATACCTAGACTTTTTAAATAGGGAATTTTTTCGATCAGTCCGGCAAAGGTTCCCCGTTTTTCAGATGATACTCCTGAACTGGGATGACGAGTAAACCCACCCACGTGCATCTCATAAATAACACTTTCAGAGTAGGGGATTCGTAAACGGGGGTTTTCGTCCCAGTCTCCTTCCCAATCATAGGTTTCTGTGTCTACTACAACGCTACGTAACGCTTGAGGACAATTATCCCCTGGATGGGTTGCTGCATCTCGATTATAAATGGAAGACCCGACAATGGCTTTAGCGTAGGGGTCTAGTAAGACTTTTTCGGGGTTGCAGCGATGGCCTTGACTGAGGTCATAAGGGCCGTGTACCCGATAAGCATAAACTTGTCCTGCTTCAAGTCCTTCAATAAAAATATGCCAATAATAATGGGTACGATTTAGTTTAGGATCTAAAGGGACAACGTGGGAGGGTTGAGGATCATTTTGTCCGTCAAATAATAATAATTCTATAAAGGTTGCTTGTTTTGAGAAAATACAAAAATTAACCCCATTTTTTCCATCGTTTTCGACTGTTGCACCAAGGGGATAACTTTCGCCTGGAAGGGTTTTGAGGGTCATGAGGTGTGGTGAGGGGTGATTAGCTAATGTCACTAGAACTTTAGCTTAGATTTCTTTTATTATCTTTATTTTTTACTATGTTTTTAGATTAAATAGAACCCTCATTTTATGACAAAATTTCAAAGCCAAACATATTAGGTACAAAATTCTGAGAAATGATAAGCTAAGCCATGACTTGAGTATATTGTGTAAATTACTTATCCTATTCAGGAATTATTTTTTACAGATGCTTGTAGTAATTCAATATTTTTAATCTCTAGCATACCGTTGCTTTCAAATTCAATCTCTATTTGCGCTTTAGCAGGGTTACTATTTTTCTTGAAATGGGCGCGCACTTCAAAGGTATGAAAATTTTCGTTGGGAGAAATACTGGTTGACCAGTATCGAATCGTCGTTCCGAGTTGACTTTTCTCGCTTCGGCCTAATTTGACCGTAATGTTATCTTTCGTTTTTAACGCTCTTGCTTGAAATCGACAAGCCAGAATACACTCTGAAACTGTTGGCTCAGCAACTTCAAATAAAACAGTTTTCCGCAAGGGTTCATTGATGGCTAAAAAATCAGATTTATTACCATAGGCTTCGATTCGCCAACCACCCTGGCCGAGAGGTGTAATTCCATCTTTTTCTAGAGTTGGATCGTTAACTGTGAATCGGTAAATAGGAATAAAAGGTTCTTCAGTTTCAGGAACGCTAAACAGTTTTTCTATCTCTTTAGCGGCCTCTTGTACTTTAGAAGCTACCGCGTCTTGCAGATTTTTAAATAAATCATCAAACATAGTAATGTTGTTTAAGTGTATGACATCCTTATCATTCCCTTTTGATCATAGGAAATAACTATTTATTAGACAGAAACTTTTTGGATATTCAATATCGAGGGGGGCGACACCAGCTAAGGAGCAATTATCCTTTTGTGTTCAGGAGATAGAAGCATAAAATGAAAGCAGTCCCCTCGGTGGCCGCCGGGGGACATCAAAAAAATAGTATTACTTAGGAGTGTAACTCATGAATGAGCCATCTACCGTTACTTATCCCACCGCAGACATCCTTAAACGCATTGAGGACAAGTTAGACAGCAATCACAAGGAAGTTAATCAGAAATTAGACAAGATGTCAGAACGCCTTACCAATTTAGAAGTAGGACAGGCAAAGTTAACTGAGAAAGTCGAGGGGATGGATAATCGATTAAAGGTTGTTGAAGGAACCCAAAAAAATCAGGTTTGGGCGTTGATCGTGCTTTTAGGGGGTGCTATTGTCACCGCCGGAGCGAGATTCTTTTTTACCACCAATCCCTAATCATTTTAAGGGGGCTACCATAGGACCCTTTTATTGGCTATTTTAAAGCCGTCAAGAAGATCAACCTATAAATTGCCAAACCCTTTCTTTTTCTTGTTTTTCTTGGCTTTTTTCTTTTTACCACCGCCATGACCCCGAAACCCTGGAGGCGCACTTTGACCAAACATACCTCCCATTCCTGGCATTCCGCCACCCATTCCCGGCATTCCGCCACCCATTCCTGGCATCGCTGGCATTCCCCCTTGTCCCATTTCCTGCATCATTCCTCGCATACGGGTAAAATTCTTAATTAGTTTACTGACTTCTGTTTCAGGATGCCCGGAACCTTTGGCAATACGCCGGCGACGATTAGGAGATTTTGCTAATAAATCGGGGTTTTTGCGTTCTTCTAAGGTCATAGAACTGATCATCGCTTCGGTTCGTTTCAGTTCTCCTTCTCCTTTTTCGATGTCCTTGGTACTCAGTTTATTCATCCCCGGAATCATCTTCAAAATGCTGCCAAATGACCCCATGTTTTTCATCAGGCGCATTTGTTTGAGGAAGTCGTTAAAGTCGAATTTTGCTTCTAAAATTTTCGACTGCATCTGTTCGACATCAGACAGATCAATCTCTTCTTGTGCCTTTTCAACTAATGTTAAAACATCCCCCATACTCAAAATACGGGAAGCCATGCGATCGGGATAAAAGGGTTGTAAGGCTTCGACTTTTTCCCCAACCCCCACAAACTTAATGGGTTGCCCTGATATTTGCCGTACAGACAAGGCTGCACCCCCTCGGGTATCCCCATCCATTTTGGTTAAAATGGCTCCTGTAACGCCAATTTGGTCGTGAAAGGTACGGGTGAGGTTGGCTGCTTCTTGCCCCGTCATGGCATCGACCACGAGCAAGGTATCATCAGGGTTAACCGCTTTTTTGACCCGAGACAACTCTAACATCATCTCTTCGTCTATTTGCAGTCGTCCAGCAGTATCGATAATGACGGTATCAATACCCATTTCTTTGGCTTTTTCAACCCCTTGGGTGGCAATATCGACGGGGTTAGCCTGGTTTCCTAGTTCAAAAACGGGGACATCTATTTGTTCTCCGAGGGTGATTAACTGATCGATCGCCGCCGGACGATAGATATCCGTTGCTACCATCAAAGCAGTTCGCTGTTGTTTACGCAGATATAGAGCAAGTTTAGCGGTAGCGGTGGTTTTACCTGTCCCTTGCAACCCGGCCATTAAAATGACGGTGGGAGCATTTTCTGCCTGTGCCAGAGGAACGTTACTTTCCCCCATCACTTTGACTAATTCATCATAGACAATTTTGATCAGTTGTTGCCCAGGGTTTACCCCTGCGATCACTTCTGCACCGATCGCAGCTTTTTCTACATCTGCAATAAAGGTTTTGACCACTTGCAAGTTAACGTCTGCTTCTAAGAGGGCCCGACGCACCTCTTTTAAAGCGTCTTGCATATTGGCTTCGGTGATCTTATCTTGACCCCGTAATTTTTTCCAAGCGTCTTCTAAGCGATCGGCGAGAGCATCAAACATAAGGCTTTTTGGTTGTTAGATTATGATTCTTAATTATTTTTCAACTGTATTAATTGTACTGGATTAATTATCAATATTAATTACATGGCTAGCTTCCCAGGAAAGAATAGCTATCTTGCGCTCTATTCCCCAACAATATCCACCCAGTTTCCCAGATTCTCGGATGACTCGATGACAGGGAATGAGGTAGGATATAGGATTGTTACCAATAGCATTTCCAACGGCTCTTGTTGCAGTGGGATGACCAATCATCTGAGCAACGGTTTGATAGCTAACCATTCCTGCAAATGGAATTCTCAAAAGCGCTCGCCAAACTTGAATCTGAAAATTAGTTCCTTTGACTAAAACTGTTAGCGGTTTTCGCTCTTTTAAACTAACTGACTCAAAAATTAATTCATGAAAGAGTTGAGTAGCATCTGGATCGTAAATAATTTCAGCATTTGACCATGAATGTCGCAGCATTTGTTCATGGTTAAGGTTATCGGTAGGATCTAAAAAATAAAGATTACAAACACCCCGAGCAGTTGTAGCAATAAGAGATTTTCCAAAAGGTGTATCATGAATACCATAACGAATCAATAAGCCAGCCCCACCGGACTTAAATTCTCCTGGAGACATGGCTTCTAAGTTAACAAAGAGATCGTGTAACCGACTTGGACTGGATAAATTTACGTCTAAAGTCAAATCTAGCAAGCTTTTTGTGGACTCAAGTTTTGATTTTGCATATTCAATGGTTAGATACTGCCAAAAACGTTTGGGACTGATTCCTGCCCATTTAGTAAATAATCTTTGGAAATGATATTTACTCAGCCCGATATGTTGCGCTACCGTATTTAAGTCGGGTTGGTTTAGGTGGTGTTGACGCATGAACATGATCGCCTTAGTAATACGATAATAGTCTTGATTATTATCAATGTTCATATTGTTAAGCAAAATCATATCGGTTGAATCTAAAAAATTTTTACATTCTTTTACTTTACAGATGAGTTCCGATTTTAAGCCACCCGTTTTTTGCGCTAAGTTATTTGCTATTTTTTATAATACTTCTTGATCATCAAAAAAAAATACCCGCATAATACTATGGTTAGTTAACAAATTTTTATCTTCTTTTTCCAAGATTCCTGATCTGATATACACATTCTCAAGTAGTTTCCTCTAAAAAAATTCCCCTACCTTATTGCTAGGGGACGTAAAATTTAATTAGAAGTTTAACCTAGGATTAGTTTAACAAAAGATAGACTAATTCTCAATTCTTTTGAGGATAAACCCCACTTAATTTCATGACATCTTCAATGGTTGTGCAGTAATTCTCCATCCCAAAGCTTGCAGAGGTTACGGTATTTTTATAAGTAAAGTGTCGATAATTAATAGAAAAATAGTCCCAGTCTTCCATCCGTAACCGAAAGACTTTAATAAAAAAGTTGACTAAGAAAATATACAAAGGAATACGAAAATAAATCCTTTTATTGAGATAGTTACAAATTGTTTTAATCGCTTCATTAACAGTTGTTTTCTTATTACCTAATACCAGATTTTGATTATCTAATTCAGTGGGAGGATTGTCTACTAAATATTTAATAATTTTAGCGATATCTCTAGCATGAATATAATGAAAACTGCCATCAGCTTTAAACCAACGAATTAAGTCTATCCATTTAATCACATCTTGTATTCCCCCTGATAGATGGGAATAAGGTTTATTGGGTTCACCCCCGAATACTAAAGTCGGAAAAACTGTAGTGATTTTGTCATAAAATGGTTGCTCTTTTAACTGCACATAACATTCATATTTTGTTCTTACATAATTAGTTCCTAATGTTCCTGCTTCAGCTAACGGTTGATTATTTTGATCTAAAATACTGGCTGTAGAAAAGTAAATAATTTGTTCACAAACTTCTGGATCTAATAGCTTCATCAAGCCTATGGTTTTAGTCACATTAATTTCAAAAGACTCACTAATACCACCCCAACTGGTAGCAGCTAAAATTGCAACATTAACGGTCTTCAAAAACTCACTAAATTTTTCAATAGATTGTAAGTCACCTATAATTAGATGAACATTAGGACGACTTTGATAATGAAATTGTAATTTTTCAGGATTTCTCACTAAAAAATAAAGCTCATGATCTGTTTCGTTTATTAAAGATTCTGCCATATAATGACCAATACAACCGCTAGACCCTGTTATAAAAATACGCTTCATATTTTACTAATTTATTAAATTCCGTTTTACTCTAGCAATTTAACATAACTCACATCTTCTACCTTGGATAAAGTCCGTAGTCAAGGCTGAAGCCTTGATGATAACTAGGTTTCTTGTTTCTTATGCTTTGGAAAGTGCTGTTATCTTGGAATGCTCAAGACTGTCTTAGAAAGTATAACCTGTTATAACAGGTTATACGTGAGTTCGACGAAAGGGAATGTAGGGATAACGGACAACGAATTTAAACCGAACGCAGATTTCTCTAACGTCTCCGTCTTCCCAAACTACGGGAACCGGATCTTGAACGACTACTACTACCAAACCCTGTCTGTCGTTGAGTATTAGATCGAGACTTCCCACTACTTTCTAAGTTGCTTGATCCAAACCCAGAACCACTAGACTTACTTGCATTGGGAGATTGTCTGTTACGGGTAGCAGTGGAAGGAGAAGAAGAACGGTTTAGGTTTCCGGTGGTACGTAAAGTTTGACGATTTTTGACAGATGGAGGGGGTGCGTTATATTTACTTTGATAGCGTTGACTGGCCTGAGTGTAAGTATTACCATAACTACCGTAACCCGTCATTATCCCGCCGGGTTGATAAGCAGGAGGAAAATAATATTGCGGTCTAAACAATAAACTACCCAACGCTTGACCTGCTACTGCGCCGGCAAACGGGGCCCAAAAATTGGACTCTCGACGCACGACAACGGTTTGAGGTTGTCCAGTTTGGGGGTTGGGTTGGGTTTCAGTGACGGTGTGAACATATTCAATTTTAAACTCTTCGGTGAGGTGCATCACTGCTTGATCTCCCGTCACTTCTAGATAGGTACTTTTCCCTTGTTCTATTTCTTCAGGGGTTAATCTCGCCATTTGTAGGTTTTGAGTCCGATAAATGGGGGGTTTTCCTGCAGGGGTATTTAACAGCATTAAGGTATAAGTTCCATCAGCATCGTCATATTCTGCTTGTTGGACCGAATAACGTCCCTCAGTCACTTGATTGGTTGGGGTTACTGTTGTGTTATTGGTTTGGCTAGAAGACGATTGAGTGGAGTCGGAAGAACTACAAGCAACGGTCGTCCAACACAGGGTTATAGATAAGAAAATAGCTAATAATTTACGCATCATAAGGGTATAAGTTCAGAAAAATTGAGTAATAGTTGATCATTCGTAAGTTCGTCTCCAAACTGTGCCGGAGAATAGTGAATTTGTATGGCTTCTAAACGGTGTTGATAGTGAAGGTTAATTAAGGCTTTCAACCCATATTCTAAGGCTTCTCTATCGGCTAAATTAGTTTCTAAGTCCGGTTCTTCTCCAGTAAAGGCTACGGTGATCATTACCACCAAGTTACGAGTGACGGGGAGGGACAAAGGGGTATTGTCATCTTCTTGGGATAAGGGAACGTCACTTAAGTAACGTTGGGCCGAGTCGGTGAACAATTCTGTAAAGTAGTCCCCGGCTTCTCCCTCCTGCCAAAAAAAGTCCCCCTCATTAGCAGCAGATTGCCAGTAAAGGCTCATTTGCAGAAGATTTTGACAAATTTGAACTAAACCTTCTCCAATCACCTCTAAATCCCCTTCTGCGTCTATGACGTTTCTTCCTGCGCTGTTGAGGACTCCCAATAAAGGCGCAATGTCATCTCCAGCAAGATGGACGAAAATACGACAAACCACAAAACGGGTTTTTCCAGTAAATTTGTTCAGGCGATCGCGCCAAGCATTCATAGGTTTTTCTTACGACGCTTTAAATGATAGACTTTGTTTTTATTTAGCCTATCATTTTTGCTGTTTTGATAACCAGTTATCTCTTTATTTTTGATTAATTTCTGTTATCCCTGCTACTGCTAATGCTTCGAGAAACTGATTTTCTGATAGTTGAGAAATGCCTAATTTTTGTGCTTTTTTTAGTTTATCACCAGGATTTTTGCCCACCACTACATAATCAGTTTTAGAACTCGGAGAACTGGTTAAGGTTCCTCCTACTTGTTGGACTAAAGATTTTGCTATTTCTCTATTCATACTATCGAGACTACCGACAACAACTAATTTTTTGCCATCAAAAGTGATTTCATTTTTTACTTTTTCTTGGTTTTCTTCTTCTTTTTTTTTCGATTCTTTTTCTTTTGCTTTAGTTGCTTTCTTGACATCGGAAATGTTTTCAGTTTCTTCTATTTTACTAGATTTCCCTGCCTCTTTAGTAATCTTTTCACTTTCTTGTTTTAGCTGAGTTTCAATTGTGTCTTTTTCTTGTTGTATTGTTTTTAGTTGATTTTGTAATTTAGCAACTGTTTCTTCTTGTTGTTTCAGTTGTTGTTCAAGTTCATCTTTTTTCTGAGTAAGTTGACTGGTTTCTTCTTGTTGCTTCTGTAAACTATTATTTTCTTTCTCTAAAGATTGTAGTTTTTTCTCTAGAGATGCAACAGTTTCTTGTTGTTGAGTTAAACTATTTTCAACAGACTCTTTTTCTTCAATAATAGCTTTAATCTGCTGTTGTAGTTCTTTTTCTAAACTATTTTTCTCCTGGGATAGACTCTCTATTTGCTTCTCCAAGGATGCAACAGTTTCTTGTTGTTGATTTAAACTATTTTCAACAGACTCTTTTTCTTCAGTAATAGCTTTAATCTTCTGTTGTAGTTCCTTTTCTAAACTATTTTTCTCCTGGGATAGACTCTCTATTTGCTTCTCCAAGGATACAACAGTTTCTTGTTGTTGAGTTAAACTATTTTCAACAGACTCTTTTTCTTCAGTAATAGCTTTAATCTTCTGTTGTAGTTCCTTTTCTAAACTATTTTTCTCCTGGGATAGACTCTCTATTTGCTTCTCCAAAGATGCAACAGTTTCTTGTTGTTGATTTAAACTATTTTCTAATTCCTCTCGTTTACCTATAACTGTTTTTAATTCTTGGTTCAAAGAATCATTATTTTGATTCGCTTCTTTTAACTGAGTCTTAGCTACCTCATGAGCTTTTTGAAGACTGTCGAGTTTTTGTTCAAGGTTAGATACATCTTTTTTATAAGTGGTTTCTAATTGATCTTTTTGTTGCTGTAACGACTGATTATTTTGTTGAGCGATATTAACTTTATCCTGTTCTTGTTTAATGGTCTTAGATAAATTATTTTTCTCGTGATGTAATTGACTAACATTTTCTTCTAACGCAGTCACTTTTTGCTTGATATCACTATAATCTTGTTCTAAATAATTATTTTTTTGCTTGAGTTGTTCATTAATATCATCAAGATGCTGCAATTTTTCCCTTAAATTTTCTTTTTCTTGGTTTAACTCTTTTTGTTGCTCTAATAACGTTGCTTCTTTTTTTAAACGACTCTGACGAAGTTGTCGATAGTTGAAACCCGAAGCTCCTAAAACAAGCATTAATGTACCAATTTCGTAAACTAATGGGTTGATCATATATATGTCTCCTACTTACTAAAAAAAACAGCAACTAGCCAGTTCCAGTGTCGAGCGTTGTAGCGTCCTAGCTGCAATCAAGACTGTCCCATACTCCTATTTATATCAGGCCGCGATCGCCTTCTTTGACAAATCTTCTTAAACCTTACAAATCTTAATGTCAAACTTCTTTAGTGTATTTACTTATTTTTGTCAAATTTACTTTTCTACCCTTTACTTTTCTTTACATCTTTTTCTAATCGCGGTAACTTCATTTATCTATTTTTCATCACATTTAGTGACTAGCTCAACGAGTGATTGGTGCTTTAAACCCTATATCTTTAAAAAGGATATAGAAACCGAAGGTGATTTTCTACTTTTAGCATAGCACAGACCTCTAATGGCTTCAATTCGTCATGTCTCTGAGAATCTTTCTCAATAATTTTTAATATTTTATTAATCATCAAGGAATGTAAAGCATGAATTTTTAAACATTTATCCAGAATACATAAGTCTTAATTATACTTTGGCAAAAGTTTAACCTCTCGCTGCACTTAAGGAGGGTAAGAAACTAACAAGAGAAGGAAAAATAATAATTAGCATTAATACTAAAAGTTGTAATAAGATAAAAGGAATTGCACCCCGATAAATGTCTTCTGTTTTCAACTCTGGTGGTGCCACTCCTCTGAGATAAAAGAGAGCAAAACCAAATGGAGGCGTTAAGAAAGAAGTTTGTAAGTTAGCAGCTAAAATAACCCCGTACCACATCAAATCGACTCCTAATGTTTCCGCCACGGGCTTAAAAATAGGAATAACAATAAAAGCAATTTCAAAGAAGTCGATAAAAAAGCCTAAAATAAATACAGTCAACATACTGACAGCTAGAAACCCATATTTTCCTCCTGGTAAAGTTGTTAAAATTTCTAACATAAAACGATCCCCATCAACTCCCCGAAAAACTAGACTAAAAGCAGTTGATCCAAAGAGAATAAAGATCACCATTGTGCTAATGCGTAACGTAGCATCACAAACTTGTTTTAACGTTACCCAATTTAATTCCTTATTAAAAGCAGCTAAAATCATCGTTCCCAATGCACCCACTGCACCAGCTTCGGTAGGAGTTGCAATGCCAAAAAAGATACTTCCTAACACCAACAAAATTAATAATAACGGGGGAAGCATAGCTTGAGTAACCTGTTTAACTAATGCTGTTTTACTAATATTTCGTTCTTCTGGAGGCAAAGCGGGAGCGACATCTGGACGAATTAAAGCAACAATAATCACGTGAAGTGCGAAGGCACTAGCCATCATTAACCCTGGAATAATAGAGCCAATAAATAAGCTACCCACAGGAATACCTAATTGATCTGCTAATACCACCAAAACAATACTCGGAGGGATTAATTGTCCCAAAGTTCCTGATGCAACGATCGCCCCCGATGCTAATTCTTTGTTATAACCATAGCGCAACATAATCGGCAATGAAATTAAGCCCATAGCCACTACTGTTGCTGCCACAACTCCCGTGGTTGCTGCTAATAATGCCCCTACAATAACCACCGCTAACGCAAGTCCACCGCGCAACCTACCGAATAAAATACCCATTGTGAGTAATAATTTTTCGGCAATACCTGTCTTTTCCAGCATCGATCCCAAAAAGATAAAATAGGGAATAGCTAGGAGGGTATAATTCCCCATAATGCCAAAAATTCGACTCGGTAACGCGCTTAAAAAAACAGGGTCAAATGCTCCTAAAATTACACCAATAAGAGCAAAAATAATCGAAACACCACCCAAAGAAAAAGCAACAGGATAACCAAAAGAAAGTAAAATTAATGCACCAACAAACATTAAAGGGCCTAACCAATCATAGGTCATGGGGTTCCTCCTGTGGGGTTAATTGATCAGTAAATATCGCCCAATTTTTAATAGCTTCAGCTAGTCCTTGAAAAATTAGTAATATGTAGCTTACAATAATCATAGACTTAATAGGATAACGGGGAAGTCCCCCCGGATCAGAAGACATTTCTAAAATCTTCCAAGAATTAATAATATTTCCCCAAGAATAATAAATTATCATTAAACAAAAAGGAATTAAAAAAATAAAAACACCAATAAAATTAGCTAAAGCTTTTCGTTTTGGAGGCCAATCTTTATAGAAAAGATCAACCCTAACGTGTTCATCATGTTTAAGAGTATAAGCAGCCCCTAAAAGAAAGACAAGATCAAATAAATACCATTGCACTTCAATTAAGGCATTAGAGGTTAAATTCTGTCCAATAAACCTCCCCAGATAGCGGCCAATAACGTTCCAAACACCTACAAAAATCATGAGGAGAACTAACCAATAAGTTAACCTTCCTATCCATTCGTTGATAGTATCAATAATTTTGGCAATATTTAGTAACTTTTGCAAGGGTTGACCTCGATTTCACCTAACGAGTCTTTAAATATAACAGCACAAGGAAAACCGTGACAAGTTTATCAATGAAGAGTTAATAATTATTTATTTTTTACTCAGAATTAAAAGATTTTGATTACGATTTTATATCATTTTGTTATCAATTGATTGCGCCTAAAGCTTCTGATAAATACTCTGCCGTTGACTCAACTAAAGGAATCGTATTTTCATATAACATTCGAGTCGGTCCAATTAATCCCACACTTCCTACAGGAATATTACCTTGATAATAAGTAGCAGAAATTAAGCTACAGGGACGCATTGATTCTAACGGATTTTCTGTACCAATTTTTAGGGTGACTCGTCGATTTGATAATTCCCATTCAGGAATATCTAAAATTAAAGGTAACAGTTTTTCTTGTTCTTCTTCTAATAAATGAAGTAACATTTGAACCTGTTGCAACTGGGAAAATTCAGGTTGTCTCAACACTTCAGAAACTCCATGAATCATCATTTGAGTAGAAACTGATGTTTTTAGATAAGTTTTGAGGTGTTTGAGTAAACTTTTCAAAAAATCTGCATAGTTAATGAAATCTTGATCTATTTTTTCCCAATCTAACTGGTTCAATTCTAATAATGATTTACCTTTTAATTGACTGTTTAAGAAATTAGAAAGAATGTGTAACTCTTCTTCTAACCATTCTTTATCTTCCTCATTATCTCTACCTAAAGTATTAGGAATATCCACAACAATTGATTGAGTTTGATAACTATCTGTTACCACTAATAACATGGCTTGTTTTGAGGAAATTGGTATAAGTTGAAGGTGACGTAATTGATTAGGAGAAGTTTGGGGTAAAGTAATTAATGCAATATAACCGCTTAAGTTGGCTAAAATTTGAGTTGCTCTTTGTAAAGCCGTTTCAAAATTATAGACTTTTTGTTTGATTTGTTTACTCAAATTATGTTTTATTTGTTTGGCTCTTTTTTGATTAGGAGTCATTAAATTATCGACATAAATTCGATAACCAAAATCAGAAGGAATACGACCTGCTGAGGTATGGGGTTGATATAAAAAACCAGCTTTTTCTAGTTTTCCTAAAGTGTTACGAATGGTCGCTGAACTAACACTAAAATCGTATTCTGTTACTAAAGTTTTTGAGCCAACTGGTTCTGCTGTGGCGATATAATGTTGTACTGTAGCCCTTAAAATGTCTTGATGACGTTGATTTAATAAAGCAGTAACATTCATAATGGTTTAAGCGGTCAATCTAAGACTTGATAAAATGGTTGTTAATATTAAAGCAGTTTTTAGTCATTAATATTGAGGAATATTAGGGTCAACCCTAGTAGCATAAGCAGCAATTCCTCCCGATATATTTTTAACATTTGTAAACCCGTTGTTAAGTAACCAAAGACACATTTGTGCCGATCGCATTCCATGATGACACAAAACAAAGGTTTCTTTATGAGGATCAAAACGCTGATCGATCTCAGGAGACCATTGTTCAAATTGACTTAAAGATAACACTTCAAACCCTTCAATAGAAGCGATCGCTACTTCTTCGGGTTCTCGTACATCAATTAATTGTAACTCATCATCAGCTTGGGCTAACCGTTTAGCCACTTCTTCGACACTAATAACAGGAAGAGATGGAAATTGATTCATTGTAGAGATGTTAAGAGTCAGTAGATTTAAGTACACTTTAACAGATTATTAAGATAATTTCGTAGAAGATTCATGGTTATCTCAGTTGGCAAACTATTTCAACTGAGGAAAAATAAAAAAGGATTCATGGTCAATAAAGCCTAAACAAGTAATGTTTAATATTCACCCATAAACTAATAATAATTAATAAAGATTAATTATTATTATCACTTTCAAAAGGGAAAAAGTGTGCTTTCCAAAACCTTTGTTCATAAGTTTGGTCAGTTATGTTACTTTGATAAGAATTTTTGGGAAACATAATATCGTAGTCTAAACCCTGGCCATATTTGGTGTGATCTGAGTAACGATGTCCTTTGATTTTATCAAATCCCTTAATGGCCATTTCAGTCTACTGATAATAAATCCTAACTGATGCGTAATCTGTGACTCCAGAGGAGAAACCCTGATGAATAAAAAGACTGATACTACTATGACCTCTCTTTCTTCAGACTCTCATAAGGACGTTCCCTGGTGGAATCGTTCTGTGATAGGAGAAGATAGTATTGTCGAGGACTTGCTGGGAAAGTTCAGCAAACAAGAAGTCTCAGAAAGTGCGCTATTTTTGCATAATCGGGAGATGACTGATCTTAAAGTATTTGCGAAAACAGCCGAAGCGATTGATAATGAAAAGTTTGGACAACAAGAGTTCTTAATCTTTGTCAAAATGCAGTATCTACTGCGTAAGGGAATTAATGAATATCATGGACTTTATGAGAGTTTACAATTGCTTAAAGTGGCTATTGATGCGAAAGATTGTTTTATCTCCATTGACCAAGCAGAATTAAGGTATCGTGGAACAAAACAGCAAGAGTTTTATAAATTTGTTGAAAGTTTATTATCAGATCACGAGAATGCAGCAGCATTCCGCGACCAAGTTCATATAAGATTAGCTGATGTTCTTCCCCAAATTAAAACAGAAGAAGGAAGAACCGCCTTACAAAACTACGCTAAATATCTCGATCAGTTATCAGATAATGAATTAGGGTTAAAATTATTGTCCCTCTTCAAAACTTATGAATTGGCTGACTATTCTATTTTACGAATTATCTCTAATTTAATCCAAAGTTTAGGAAAAAAAGATTTATTAGACTTCAAAGGGTTGGTTGCTTTGGTGAGGGTTAATTATGGTCTATTTGAAAAATTACGGGACATTATTGGACTGTCTGAACGACAAAGTACCCCCGAAACCTACGGATTAATGATTCAGTTTATTGCGTTAGCCAATCGACACGGCATTTCTCACATGAAGTTTGATGAGTTAATCAAAGTGATGCAGAAATGGTATAAACCCTATCAAGCTGTAATCGGTATTCGTCAAGAACATCCCCCCAGTGAATATAAACAACCGAAAGAGTTTAAAGAAGCGATTCCAGGAGTTGAAATTTACGAAAAATACAAGAAATGGTTAACCGACAAGAAAACAGGTATGGTGTTTATTGATTTTGGGGATGACCATTAGTTTGACGGAGTGAGTGGGACTGTTTTATAATTATAGATTGTGTGTCTGATTCGATGCTCGGATCAGGTTATGACATCGCTAAAAGCACAAAGCAGCTATCATCGAAGCATTAGACTTTGGGCTACCTGTACGGCAACAAAAACAAGGACAAAATTATGAGCTACGCTATTATTGAGGCAGGGGGAACACAAATCCGCGTTGAACCTGGCCGTTTTTATGATCTTAATCGTCTCAGTGCCAACGAAGATGGTTCCTATGTCATCGATAAGGTCTTATTGATCAACAATAACGATGAAATCACCATCGGACAGCCTTATATTGAAGGGGCGACCGTAGAAGGAAATGTTCTCGAAGAACGACGGGGACGGAAGGTTATCGTTTATAAAATGCGTCCTAAAAAGAAAACTCGCAAAAAACGGGGTCATCGTCAAGAATTAAGTCGTTTAATGATTAATTCTATTAGTCTCAATGGTTCTGTTATTGCAGAAACTACCTCAGACAGCGAAGAATAATCCTACAATAGAGATAATTTTACACCAGAGATAACGAATTATGGCTCACAAGAAAGGAACAGGAAGTACCAGAAACGGAAGAGACTCTCGGGCCCAGCGACTGGGAGTTAAACGCTACGGTGGACAAGAAGTCACTGCCGGCAATATTCTCATTCGTCAACGGGGAACCAAAGTTCACCCAGGCAATAACGTGGGACGGGGTAAAGATGATACCCTCTTCTCTTTAATTGATGGGATCGTCACCTTTGAGTATAAAACCAAAAGTCGTAGAAAGGTGAGTGTTTACCCGGTAGCGGCTGAATAGCCTTAATTGGTAGGGTGGGCAAATAGGATAGAGACTCTAATAGCTTTAAATGAGTGTCTACTTTGCCCACTCTGTTGCTGCTTAATAAGCTTAATTTGTTGGTGTGCAAGAATTGTAAGGACTTAATAATGGCTTTGCATAAGTTTCTCCTTTGCTCACCCTACGACTTTAAGGAATATCATAACCAAATAAATTAGCATTCACCTCGGTTAAGACAATATCTCCTAACCCATATTCAACCCAACGACGATCCACCATCGCAGCAACATTTGGATCAGACTCTAAGGGTTCCCCCCATTCGTGATCGGTTTCGGGATACATTTTAGTAGTTGCATCTATGCCCATTCTCCCCCCTAACCCAATTTTTTCACTGGCGAAGTCAAGGGTATCAAAAGGGGTTTCGGGTAGGATGAAAACGTCTCGTGAAGGATCAACCTTAGAACTAATGGCCCAAACCACTTGTCTAGGATCTCGAATATTAATATCTTTGTCCACCACAATGACAAATTTGGTATAAGTAAATTGAGGTAACGCACTCCAAAAGGCTAAGGCTGCGCGTTTTGCTTGTCCTGGATAGGCTTTATCAATGGATATAATAGCAGCTTTGTAACTTAAGGCTTCCATCGGTAGGAAAAAGTCCGTAATTTCTGAGACTTGTTGCCTTAAAATGGGGGTGTAAATGCGATTTAAAGCGATCGCCATCATGGCTTCTTCTTTGGGAGGACGACCGCTAAAGGTGGTTAAATAAATAGGATCGTTACGATGGGTCATGCAGTGGAAACGGACTAAGGGAGAGTCTTCCAAACCGCCATAATAGCCCATGTGGTCCCCAAAGGGTCCGTCCGGTAACACTTCGCCGGGGGTAATAGTTCCTTCTAAGATAAATTCTGCGTCAGCCGGTACGTCTAAATCAAGGGTTTTACATTTGGTTAGGGAGACTCCTGAACCGCCATACAACCCTGCAAATAGCCATTCTGAGAGGTCTACGGGAATGGGAGTGGCTGCTGCCATAATAATTAAAGGATCAACCCCTAAAGCGATCGCAATTTCTAATTTTTTGCCGTTTTCCGCTGCTTTTCTCAGGTGTCTGGCCCCACCTCTAACGGATAACCAGTGAACGGTCATGGTATTTTTTGACTGTAACTGCAGGCGATATACTCCCACGTTAGGGGTTCCGGTTTCACAGTCTTTGGTAATAACTAATCCTAGGGTGATAATTTTCCCTGCATCTTTAGGATAAGGGCGAATGAGGGGTAAGGTATTGAGGTCAACCTCATCCTCTTCAATGACCACCTGTTGACAGGGAGGAAGGAAACTTTTTCCGGGTTTGGCTTTAACTACATCGAATAAAACCTTCCCAAAATTGATCGCCTGAGAGACTTTTTTCGGGGGTTTGGGTTGTTGTAACATGGCTAATTTTTCCCCCAAGGTTTCTAACTCTTGGGGGTGTTCCATATTCATCGCCCAACAGATTCTTTCTACGGTTCCCATTAAGTTAATGGCAACAGGAAATTTAGCCCCTTTTACATTTTCAAAGATTAACCCTGGTCCCCCTGCTTGTAACATCCGATTGGAGATTTCTGCTATTTCTAAATCAGGATCAACTAAACTGCTGATCCGTCTTAGTTGTCCTCTTTCTTCGAGTTGTTTAATAAATCCCCGTAAGTCTCTGGCCATGATTAAAGTTTCTGCTACAACAAAAAATATTATTACTTAGATTATAGGTTATTTTCTCTTTAAAATCTTCTTGACTTGTTGCAATAATTGTGTTTTGATTCCTGTTTCTGATTTAATTAATTCTGCATCATCGGGTGCTGTTTCTCCTAAATAACGATAGTGTTTCCAAATATCCCAATAAGGACACCCTGGCTGAATTTTAATACCAGCCCAATGTAAATAATGAAGGGGTTGATTATTACTTGGATCAATTAATTGATAACCTTCTTGTTTAAAATGACCACTTCCTGCCCAATTTCCAGGATTTTTATCGGGTTCATGGGCTAAATTAAACCGTTTTTCAACATTTTTTAAAATCATATAATTAATAATCGGCTGATCAGAAGTTTTATAGGTAAAGTCAAAATAGTCAATATTTTCTGCACATTCTTCAAAGATTTGATAGATTTTTTCTTCGGACATTAAACCTTTTTTTGATGCCCAAAATCCACCATTAAACATATCTTTTAGTTCGCTTTCACTAAATACTTTATCTTCAATCACCTTTTGAGAAAAAACATTGCGAATTCCTGCTTTATGTTGATAATCATAACAAATAAAATCATAATTTTTAAAATAGTTTAAATCATCAACTATTTTTTTGAAGACGACAATATCTGTGTCAATATAGAGAAATTCGTCAAACTCACCAAACCAACAAGCTTGTTTACGAAATTGATTAGGACGAGCAAAAAAATTTTCTCCGAAAATACTTTGTAATTTAATCGATAATCTTTCAATAAAGTCTAAATCAGGATAAACTGTGACACCAAAATCTTTGTTTAATTTCTTAGCAATAACTTGATAATTATCATCATAGGGAATCAAAACAACAGGGGTATGTTTATCATAACATCGGATACTTTTTAAGAGAGCGATCGCCTGTTCAATGACTTTATCATTAGCAGTAATATAAATGCCACGGGTCATAATTTTTTCCTCTATTAATTCAGTCCTAATTTTTTAAGAATTTTTTGTTTTAGGTTAGGCTTTTGTTGATAATATACCGCTTTTTGGTTAAATTGAGGTAATTTTTCTGGGTTATGATAGTAACGATAATGTAAGAAAATATCTCTATAAGGAAAATCAATGTTTTCTCCTTCACACACCTTTCTAAAAATCTGTGACGAAATTCCAATGTAATGAATATAAGTTAATTGATTTCCTTTATCATAAAGAACATTATTTTTGTTTTCAAAATGAGACGATGTGACACAACATCCTGTTTTTTCTTCCTTTGGTAAGTTTAAAGCTAAATTATAAATAGAACAATTTGAGCGCATCATCATATAATTAATGACTGTTTGATCTGGTGCCATGCAATATAATATTTCTGCTTCTCCATTTTTTAAATAAGTAATTAGTTCATTTTTTATTTCTTCAGAAAATAAGTCTTTTTTTGAACCGTAAAATCCTGAGCAAAAAATTTCTTGTCTTAACCTTTCTTCTGTAAAAACTTTGCTCAACTTGCTTGAATTAACATCATAAACATGGGTTAAATCTTTATGTTGAAAATCATAAACAATGCAATCATTCTCCTCTAATTGTTCAAAAATAGACTCTAAAGAACTCATTAAAATGGTATCAGCATCCATGTAAATAAAGCGATCAAAAGGACCATCAAACGCACAATAACGGCGATGGGTTCCAAAGCGATGATAACCCTGACTTCCTGCTTTTTCCCAAGTTTGACGCGCTGTAGGATGAGTATCCCAAACTGCTTTAGCAAAGCTATCCCATCGCTTTATAGAAACAGAATCATCGTACAATGTTACTTGGGGACGGGATGCAATTTCGGTTGCTAACTTTTCTGTATTATCATCATAAGGATAAACACAAACGGGCATTTTTTTGTCATAAATTGCTTCAATACTATTTAGTAAAGCTACAATTTGATCGAAGACGTAATCATTTCCTAACGTACAAATTCCATTCATATTTAATAATAGTTAAACTCTTCAAAATTTTTTCACAAAATCAGATAACCAATTCATTAAATTCAGTTCATGAAGAATAATTTGCCTGGCTTCTGCGATCGCACTTTTAGCCTCGTGCCAAGCATCCAAACTAGCCGTCACTTCCTTAGCATATTGTAGTCCTTTTTCATCGAGACTGGGCAATCTTAAAAAGCTACCGGGAGGTAATAATTTATCCGCTGCACTTCCCCCATAATAAATGGGTAAACACCAACATAATAAAGCATCCCATAATTTTTCGCTGACATACCATTCATTATCGGCATAATTTTCGATAGACAAATTATAATAATAAGGTGCCATACCGTGCCATTTATTTTCTAAAGTGCCTTGACTTTTTGCTTCTTTTGGTAAATTTCTACCGTAAAGATCAAATTCAAAATTATGATCCCTTAATAGCTGTAAAAAAGCGAGACGACGACGATGATTTTCTGTGCGATTAATCCCTGAAGTTATCCAACTGCACCGTTTAACTTTTTCAGGAATATTACCCTTATCTAACACATCAAACTCATGATTAATATACCAAATTGCTGGCATATAATTAGGATTAGGAGCAAAGTTATCAGGACCAGAAACATAGCTACAATACTCACTAGCATCATTATAATTAGCACAGTTTCTATTAATCACTTCTTCTAAGGGAGGTTCCCTTAATAAATAAATGATTCTTTCTTTAGGAACACCCCTGAGTAAAGCAGGAATATTAAGGGGTGAATACTGAGATTTTCGCCAACGTTTCCACCAAGGTTTAGGGGAAGGCGGTAAAGGAAAATCAAACTGATATAATAATAAAAAATCAGGATCAGGATCATTGCCTAACATTTGAATGTTGTCCCAAAAACCAAAAGGTTGAGGGGTTTGTTTCCATAACCAATCTCGTCTATTTTGCAATCCTGAATAACTGCTTAGCATTCCAACGGTTTTTTGACTCACACAATCATTCCTCTTGTTAGTTTTACTAATCTCATTAAATATCATATCAGTCATCTCTCTTGGAGTTGAGAGTTGATAGAATAAATATTAGCTATTTACTATTAACTATACTTGAAATACTATCCACTCACAGAAAATCTTTGTCGACGAAAATTAATTAGATTGATGTTCCTGTCTGGACTCATGACAAGTGTACCCCTAGCTTGTCATCGCTCAAAGACGGATAAATCAAACATGAACCAGGCATTTAATTGGCAACAGTTTGCAGGAAAAAGTATATACTTATTACTCGATGATCATCCTTGGACAGAAGGTATTAAACCCTATCTATCAGATTTTGAGACATTAACTAATCTTAAAATTAACATCAAGATTGTCCCTGAACCAGAGTATTTTAAAGTAATGGAGTCCACCCTTAAGGGTGATGGAGAAGAAATAGATGTCTTTTTTTTACCGATGGATTCTACGGCCTATAGATTGTGGCGTAAAAATCTATTGCACCCTCTAACCCCCTTAATTAATAATCCAAAATTAAACCAATCGGATTACAATCTTTATGATTTTCCTGAAAATTTCCGCCTAGCTGCCACCTATCCACCAGAAGGTAATAATCAAAGCTTATTTGGGATTCCTGCCACCTTTGAAGCCTATATTCTCTTTTATAATAAAGCATTAATTAATCAGTATTTAAACGGCCTTGTGCCAAAAACCATGACTGAATTGGTAGACGCTACTCTCAAGATTAAGGAAATAGGCGGAGACAAGTTTTTTGGAGCAGTTATGCGGGGAGTTCCTTCTGATACAATTATTGATACTGTTACGGGCATCATCCTTAACCATTGGGGTTCACAGCCTTCTCCCTTACCCTATAATATCTGGTTTGACGGTAATTGGAACCAACCCCGTTTAACGGATAAACGAATTATAGAAGGATTAAGGAACTATGCTCAACTGATGCAAGCTGGACCTAATAATATTAAGGAGATGGATTGGCCCGAAGCCACTCATCTGTTTCGGGAAGGCAAAGCAGCCTTTTATATTGATGCCAGTCTGTTTGGACCTGACTTCGATAATCCAAAGCTATCTAAAATAGCAGGAAATGTCGGTTATAGCATTTTACCACCTTCAAAGGAGCAAAGTTTAACCGGTCATTGGCTGTGGGGATTAGGAATTGCTCAAAAGTCAAAAAATCCCCAGGCGGCCTGGTTATTCGTTCAATGGGCTACCAGTCAGATGATGGAACCAAAAATTGGCGTAATGACAGGGGGCGCGCCTCGGTTTTCTTCTTGGGTTACGCCCTCAGTGTACACAGAAGCAATGAATATTGACTATGCTTTAGCGGTACAAACGGCGATGAAGACTTCTCGTCCAACGGTTGTTCTCCATCCCCGTTGGAATCAAGGAGCTAAAGCCATTGCCACCACTATTCACAGGATTTATGATGGTGCTAAGGAAGAGTCTGCCGTGGCCGAACTACAAACCCAGATTAAGCAAATGATGGGTGACTTTTCAGAGGATTATTAATGATACCTAAACTGCACTGGCTAAAAACCATTCGGGGTCAACTCATGTTAGGATTCGGAGGAATTCTACTGTTGAACTTAATCAGTGCGGTGATTATTTATGGAACCTTACAACATTTTCGTCACCGCGCTCAGGGAACCATTGATTATGCTGCCCGTGTGCGAGAATTAAGTCTAGAACTAAAAAGTAATTTTTTACTAGCACGAAAAGCTGAAGATCATTTATTAGATAACTGGCAACTTAAAAAAGTAAGTCCAGAGATTCAAAACGCTATCAACAGCCAAGAAAATTATCTAACCCAAGCTCGTCAAAACCTTTCTGCGATCCAAACCCTACACAGAAAAAACTCCGATATTAAAGAGGAACTAACTATACTTGAATCCTTATTTAATAACTATGAAGCTGCGTTTCAAGGCACCGCTAAGCGAGTTATTGCTCATGACGAAGGATATCAACTCCATCAAAAACTGCAAACCCTCATCAACCAGTTCGTTAATGATAGAAATAGAGTAAGAAATAGAACGATTGAGAGACTTTTATGGGAAGCGATCGCAGAACAACAGAAATATTTTCAAACCAACAAACAAGGCTCTCCTACGGATTTACGGGTTAGTCTCGAACAACTACAAACTGCTTTAAAAAATAATCCAACCAATACACCGATTCAACAGTTAGCCCAGGACTATGCCACTACCCTTGATACTCTTTTATCACTAGAGCAACAAGTTTTATTCAATCAAATCGTTGCAGAAAATATTAACAGAGAAATTGATGGCATTCTCCAAGTGATTAGCCAAAAGAGTAAAACGCAAGCTGAGCAAGCCCGTTTAGAATTAATCCGAACTGGTAATTATAGTCGCCTTGCTTTATTAGCAACCTTGACCACTACGTTAGGGTTAACATTATGGGTCAGTTTATGGCTAGGAAAAACGATTGTACAGCCTTTAACCCAATTAACAAAAGTTTCAGACCGTATTGCCCAAGGTTCCCTAGAAGAAAAACTAAATTTCTCAACTGATAATGAATTTGCTATTGTCGCTACGGCTTTCAATAAAATGCTCACTCAATTGAGAGAAACTCTGATTAATCTTGAACAAAGGGTAACTGAACGCACCCAAGCATTACAAGCTAAAACTGAATCCCTCGAAATTACCCTGAGAAAACTACGTTTAAGCGAAGCCAACTATCACGAACTCATTAACAATCTTCAGGCTGGGGTGATTATTTATAATCCTGAGGGTAACATCATAATGGCTAATTTAGTGGGTTGGGAATTATTAGACATCTCTTGTGAAAGCTTATCTGTGTCTTCTTCTTCAGGAATAGGTATTAAGCTTATCGATGAGTCGGGAGTCGTACTCCCACGAGACGAACGCCCTTGTCAACAGGTTTTGAGGACTCAAGTTCCTTTAGAAAATTATGTGATGGGCATTCAGCGCAACCCTTCAGTTGATCCAATTTGGACTTTAGTTAATGCCTTTCCCTCTTTTGATGAGCAAAACCGCTTAACTCAGGTAGTGGTACTACTGCTCGATATCACCGATCGCAAATTAGCTGAGGAACAGTTACGCTATCGTGCGCTGCATGATGCTTTAACCGGTTTGCCTAACCGTACGCTTCTTACAGAACGGTTAGACCACGCCATCCAACGCCATAAACGCTATGCTGAGAGTCTATTTGCAGTATTATTTATTGATTTAGACCGCTTCAAAGTGATCAATGATAGTTTAGGTCATTTTGTCGGCGATCAACTGCTTATTTATATTGCGAATACTCTTAAACATCATGTTCGTAGTGGTGATACAGTGGCGCGACTGGGAGGAGATGAATTTGTCATTCTTTTAGAAGATATTAGCAGTCCTCACGAAGTCATACAGGTAATTGAACGTATTGAAGAAGATATGAAAAAACCTGTTCAGTTAATGGATAAAACCCTGTTTACTTCTGCTAGTATTGGCATTGCTATGAGTAGTCCAGAGTATGCTACTGGAGAAGATATCTTAAGGGATGCTGATAACGCAATGTATCGCGCTAAAGGCAATAATTTAGCTAGTTATGAACTGTTTAACGTGGAAATGCGTCAAACAGTACAGGAAATCTTTGAGCTTGAAACGAGTTTGAGACAAGCATTAGAAGAACAACAATTTATCTTACATTATCAACCAATTGTTTCTGCTAGTTCTTTAAAATTATTGGGCTTTGAAGCTTTAGTGCGTTGGGTTCATCCCGAAAAGGGTTTAATTTCTCCAGGAAAGTTTATTCCTTTGGCTGAAGAAACAGGTTTAATTGTTCCTTTAAGTGAATGGATTTTTCAAGAAGCTTGTGGCCAAATGGCTCAATGGTGCGCTGATTTTCCGATGGCTCATTCTCTTAAAATTAGTGTGAATATTGCTGCTTATCATTTTCAATCTCCTCAATTTTTGGAAACCATAAATCAAACGTTAGCTCAGACTAAATTACTGGCAAACCATCTAAAATTAGAGTTGACAGAAAGTTTATTGATTAAAAATACTGATAGAGTTCTTTCTCTTTTACCTCAACTACAAAAACAGGGAATTGAAATTAGTCTAGATGATTTTGGGACAGGTTATTCTTCTTTAAATTATTTGAAACAGTTTCCTATTAATACCCTAAAAATTGATAAATCTTTTGTAGACGGGTTGGATTATAATTATAATCAAGCTGATGTTAGTATTATTAAAGCCATTATTGATATTGCCCAATCTTTAGGGATGAATGTAGTAGCTGAAGGGGTTGAAACAAATTTTCAACTTAAGCAGTTACAAGAGTTAAAATGCGAAGCGATTCAAGGTTATTTAATTGCTCGTCCTTTAACGTCCCAAGAAGCCACAAAACTTATTAATCATCAGTTATTAGAAATCCGTCAACAGTTGAATACTTAAATGAGACTAATCAATATCAAAATCAATATGTTTGTCTTTAAAAGTAATAATTCTCTTTCCTATTTGAACTTGAGAACTTAAAGAAGAATTGATGATTTTTAAGTTAGGAATGTTAGTTTTTTGAACTGTCATAACAACAAAAAAATTGCCCTTTCCTTTAGCAATAATTCTCTGATTCTTGGCATCATAGTTTAAGTTAATATTTTGAGGGGTAATAAAAGTCCCTTTCATAGTTGCATTTCCATGGCCTTTAATCATAAATGTATTGTTATCAATTTTGACATTTTCTTGAGTATTCATGACCCAAGTATGATAATTTTGAGAATCATTAAATTGATCAACTACGACAAATAAACCAGGAACTCCCGAAATATTAGAATAATCAACAGCGAAGGATCGTAACCAATCTTTTCCTTGTAAACTAACAATCCCTGAACCATCTTTTTTTGAATCAAAATAAATAGGTTGCATGATTAATTGATTAGCATTTTTGTGAATAATAATATTTTCATTTTCTGGTTTCTTTTGACTTTTTCCTGCGATCGCCCAATTTATTCCTAACCCCCAAATACGGAAACTCCCTGCATCTGGAAATGACCAAGACTTGTTTAAATGTTCTCGTTTTCCATAAATACTTGCTACAAAATCATTCTTATTTTTCCACTGATTACGAAACACATAAAATCCCTTTTTTTCGTCTGCTAAAACTTTATAAAAAATCTTAGAAGGATGCTTAATTTTTAAATTTTTAGGATAATTAACTAGCAAAAAGATTGCATCTAAACTATTTTTAATTCCAAAACTTTGATCTCCATTTTCTCCCCAATAATGATCAAATCCCCACATTACTCCAGGTAAAAAATTAACAGGAACTGAACCTATTCCCATCGCAAATAATGAGCCTCCTGGATAATGTCTATGTCTTCCATAACTAGGAATAGGATAACTATTGTCCCTCGGGATAATTCTCATTAAATAGTGAGGTAATAACCAAGCTAAATTAGAATTTTTAGTTGCAAAGTTTTCTCCTTTAACATGATAGTAAGCTGTGAAAAAAGGAAACAAAGTTAAGATAAAAGGTTCAGTAGTATAATGATCGCCTTCGGTTCCAAAACCCTTATCTCCGATCGCTGTTTCGAGGTAGCGAATAATATTACGCTTGGCAATGGTTAACAGTTGTTCAATATCGATATCTGGGGAAAAATAGCCTTCTGGTTCCTTTAGAATAGCTAATGCAGCTAATCCTGCAGCCCCTCTCGCTCTAGCGTTCCAATTACTCCACGCTGTAGGGTTCCATCCTCTGTCTGGGGTTCCATCAATCAATAATTGTGCTTGTTGAGCCAGCCAATTAGACACACTGATGCGATTATTATTATCCCAATAAGAATAACACAAGTCATAAGCGATCGCTATTCCTGTGACCACTGGGGACAACTCAAATAAGCGACGATAAGAGGTATTTATAGCTTTTTGGGCAACTGTCCAAGCTTGATCAGCTTGTTTGGAGTTTTCTTTAATTAAAGCGCGAAAACATTGTCCTGCTGCGTAATATCCTGCATTGGGAACATAGCCGTCATAAACAACAGTTTGATTCAGGGTTTCTTCTAATTTATTAAAAATTTGCTTTCCTATTTTTGTTGTTGCTTTTTTTCGTATGTTTGGTAAATCGTCTTTTCTAAAAAGTAAACGAGGATGTTCTTGAGGCTGAATCGGTTTATGATAAGTTAATGGTTGAGGATATATTTGTTTGATTACCCCTGAAGCTTCTCCTTGTAATAACTTATTATTAAAATTGCCTTGATAGTTTCCGACTAAAACTTTATCATTTTTCTTAGTTAATTCAATTTGATAATTAGCTTTTCCTGATAATAATAACCAATGGTCAGGATTAATCATTAAATCAACTTGTAAAATCCATTGATTATGAGATTTAGTAAGGGTGACAGTTCCTTGATGTTCTGCTTGATTAAACTCAGAAGCAAATCCCCAAATTTCCGAATCACAATGATTATTTTTACAAATTAAATCAAGAGTAATATCTTGATAAGTAATCTCTTTACTTGATTTTCTCCATAAGGCTTTTTCTAGAACAATACTAATTTTTTCCGATAGAAAGTTATTGGATAAAGTGGGTGTATAAACTCCCAATACTATCCAATAAACTATAAAGATTATAATGATAAAAAACCGATATTTAAGCATTAAACAAAAACAAAATTTTGACTTTTTAAATCTAAACTATTTGCATTTTTGACAACACCAATTAATTCATCTTCCATCCCAGTAATTTTTAAAAATATACCTTGAGCATTGACGGAAAAAGGCGAATATCCAAGATGGTAATCATTAACTGTGCCATGTAATTGAATGATATCTGTAGCCATATCAAAATTAGAAATTTCTGCATAATCTTGTTGTCCATAGTTATCATAAAATGATTCATTTTCATTACCTAAAGTAAAAATATCCCCATTAACCCTTGCTAATTGAGAATGATTTAATCCCGTTAAATAATCAGCAGTCGTTCCAGTTAAGCTTTTGTTACTTTCAATGGCGAAGAAATTAATGTCTTCAGTGGTATGATTGGTTTCGCTATCTTTACTGGTATCTTCTTCAATCATAACTTGAACATTACCATGGTTAAGATTTTGATATCTTAAACCTGAAGCATCAGCACCATCAAAAGTTGCAATATTTCCTAAGAATTTAGGAGCATTACTAAAATTATTGCCAAAGTCAATGGTATGCCAATTATGGGTCACTTGATCACCAGTATTACCTGCTATAAAACTATTACCATTCCAATTACCTTGGCCTGGAGAAATGGCTAACCAAGCAATATTTTCTGACTCATGTCCATCATACTTAAAGGCTTCTTCTTCTTCTAAGGCAACTTTAAATCCATTTTGACTTGCATTTTTTTGACGAGTTCTCACAAAAGTTGCATCATTATCCGTTTGAACTTGAGTTAATATTACTGGGGTATTGCTAAAGTTGTGATTAAAATTAATGGTTTCCCAAGTTGAAGTAGTAATAGCATCTGTAGCGACGTTTCCAACCTCAATCATTGTGCCATCAGACAGTTCCCATATTCCCTGTTCAACCACTAAAAAACTAAAGGTTTCTGTCGTATGATTACCACTATGAGAATTACCATTTTTTAAGATTGTTTCTTGAAGTTGGACAGAAAAGCGATCGCTTTGTATGTCAGTAATTCTTATGGTTGAAGGATCAGCACCATTGTGAGATAAGGGTTGAGCAAAAATAACTGGGTTATTAAAGGTATGTTCAAAGAAAATGGTTTGACTTTGATGGTTTAAATTGGTAATCTGACCCAGTTCAGCAATGACAGCATTATTCTCAGTAGGAGTATCTTCAAGGTCAGTTGACGAGGTATCTATGGTTTCTTGGGATGGAGCCATATCTAAGATGGCGTTTCCTAATTTTTTAATATTTAATAATTTCCCTTCATATTGGGGTTCGTTAACAACATCGTCTCCTTGGGTGAGTAAATCTCGAATTTCATCTAACTTTAATTTCCTTCCCAACTCTTGTTCAGCTAACTGTTGTGCTATGGCGATCGCTCCGGTTACTTGGGGAGCCGACATACTGGTTCCGGATAAAGTTGTTGTTCCTCCATTCTTGTTAGCGGCTTTAATATTCACCCCTAGGGCAAATACGTCAGTTAAATCGGGATGTTCTTGGGAAAAACTAGCAATTTCACCTTGATTATTAACGCTAGAAACTGCTAAAGAATTAATACTTGCTGCTGGATAGGAGACTCCGTATTCTCCTGTATTACCTGCAGCAGACACCACCATTACATTATTATCAACTAAATCTTGTAATTCATCCTCAATGATATTCCCTGAAAATTGTGGGGATTCATAGTTAAGCCCATTACTAAGGGACATATTAACACTAGCAATGTTATAGGCATCATGGTTATCCACCACCCACTGTAAAGCCTGTTCTATATCTAAAAAATTAGCTTTATTATTGTTATCAAATACTTTGAGGGCAATAATATTGACACCCGATGCTATTCCTGGATAGGTTGAATCACTAGACGCAGCAATGCTGGCCACATGACTCCCGTGATTGTTAGTATCACTAGCATTATCATCATCATTACTGGTAGGGTCGCTAGTATTTTGTAATGATGTTGAAGCAAAATCATAATGATAAATAATCCTATCTGCTACGTCATCATTATTATGATCCGAACCAAAAAAAGGGTGATTTAAATCAATACCTGTGTCTAAAACAACAATGGAAAAGCCAGTACCATCTATATGCTTTTCGTTTTCATCGAAAAACATACCATAATTCGCCATTTAATTTTCTCCCAATTTAATAATTACTGTTAACTAAAGTTTCAAAAATCTTTAACGAAATGCAACTAATTAAGTGAACGTTCTGAGTTTTAAAAAGTTCCTAAAAGCTTATTTATTCTAATCACATGGGAATTCAATCAAACCTCACCTAAGTTTTCATCATTGAATTTATATGATTAAGTAAATCATAAGATTATAAAAATCTAGATAATAACAAAAAATTGAGATATGTATATTAACAGATATAGGGAAAACGGCAATAAATGAGGAGCCATCTAATAGATATCCCACCTAGTCCTCAAAAACAATGCCAGATCCACTATTATTACCGCAAACTCAAAAATAAGATTCTGTAATTATCATTCGTCACACAATGGTTTCCCAACCCTATCCCTGAGCCAATTTTCGGCTTATTATTGTTTCCCATAAGGATTACCCTACTCTTAGGGGGAGAAGAGTGTCAAAATAGTATATAACAATCAAATCAAGATGGTAAAAACCAACCATTATGAATTTAAGTGATATTACCCATCCAAACCAGCTACATGGTTTATCAATTCGACAATTAGAAGATATTGCCCGTCAAATTCGAGAAAAGCATTTACAGACCATTGCTGCGAGTGGAGGACACCTTGGCCCGGGGTTAGGGGTGGTAGAATTAACCATCGCTCTCTATCAAACCCTTGATCTTGACCGAGATAAAGTCATTTGGGATGTAGGCCATCAAGCCTATCCTCATAAAATGTTAACGGGTCGTTATCATCGTTTTCATACCCTACGGCAAAAAGACGGTATTGCTGGCTACCTGAAACGCTGTGAAAGCAAATTTGACCATTTTGGTGCTGGACACGCCTCTACCAGCATTTCTGCAGGGTTAGGGATGGCATTAGCAAGAGACGCTAAAGGAGAAGATTATAAGGTTGTCTCTATTATTGGAGATGGGGCGTTAACCGGTGGTATGGCATTAGAAGCTATTAACCATGGGGGACATTTGCCCCATACTAATCTAATGGTGGTGTTAAACGATAACGAAATGTCCATTTCTCCCAACGTGGGGGCGATTTCTCGCTATCTCAACAAAGTTCGTTTGAGTGAACCCGTGCAGTTTCTTTCAGATAACCTCGAAGAACAATTTAAACATTTACCGTTCTTTGGAGAGTCTTTAACTCCTGAAATGGAAAGGGTTAAAGAAGGGATGAAACGTCTAGCTATGCCTAAAGTTGGGGCGGTGATTGAAGAATTAGGCTTCAAATATTTTGGACCGATTGATGGTCATAACTTAGAAGAATTAATTACCACCTTCAAACAAGCGCACAAAGCAGTCGGCCCTGTTTTTGTTCACGTGGCCACGGTTAAAGGAAAAGGCTATGAATTAGCAGAAAAGGATCAAGTAGGTTACCATGCCCAAAGTCCCTTTAATTTAGCTACGGGTAAGGGCATTCCTTCCAATAAACCGAAACCCCCCAGTTATTCAAAGGTCTTCGCCCATACTTTGACCACTTTGGCACAAAATAATCCTAAGATTATCGGCATTACTGCAGCTATGGCAACAGGTACGGGATTAGACAAATTACAAGCTAAATTACCAAAACAATATATTGATGTTGGTATTGCCGAACAACACGCGGTTACTTTATCGGCCGGGTTAGCTTGCGAAGGAATGCGGCCAGTGGTGGCAATTTACTCGACCTTCTTACAACGGGCTTATGATCAGGTCTTACATGATGTGTGCATCCAAAATCTCCCCGTTTTCTTCTGTTTAGATAGGGCCGGTATTGTGGGGGCAGATGGACCGACACACCAAGGACTTTATGACATCGCTTATTTGCGTTGTATTCCTAATCTAACGGTCATGGCCCCGAAAGATGAGGCAGAATTACAGCGTATGGTGGTAACAGGTATCAATCATACCGATGGACCGATTGCGATGCGTTATCCTCGCGGTAGTGGCGTGGGGGTTCCTTTGATGGAAGAAGGTTGGGAACCTATACCCATCGGTAAAGGAGAAATTCTCCGCAACGGTGATGATGTGCTTCTTGTTGGTTACGGAACCATGGTGCATCAATCGCTACAAGTGGCCGAAATTCTTAAAGAACATGGCATTGAAGCAACAGTGATTAATGCCCGATTTGTTAAGCCATTAGATACGGAGTTAATTGTGCCATTAGCGCAGCGCATTGGTAAAGTTGTTACCTTAGAGGAAGGCTGTTTAATGGGTGGTTTCGGTTCGGCTGTGGCTGAAGCGTTACTCGACCATGATGTGGTTGTCCCAGTTAAACGGTTTGGAGTTCCGGATAAATTAGTGGATCACGCGAAACCAGATGAGTCAAAGGCTGATTTAGGGTTAAGTAGTCCTCAAATTGCTGAACAAATACGACAACTTTTCTTTAACACACCTCAACCTTCTGCGGTGAGTTAACCTTAAATGATATTTGTAGGGGGAATTATATTAATTCCTTCTACTCATTGGATAGCCCTGACGTTCTACAACTTAGGGATGAGGAGCCACATTAGGATAAAAATATCAATAAAATTGCTGAGACACTATCTTACAGTTTCTCAGCTTTTTACATTTTTTTTTCTTTTACGACTTACTATGTAATTAAGTAGTAAAGTCAATTCATTTAACTTAACATACTTCATAAGCGTAGCATTTATATTATCTGTTAGGCAGCAATGCTACATAAATCTTTACCAATTACTAGAGCATGATTGGATCATAATGGGTTGATTTTGTAATTTTTCTTTACTTTTCCTTCACTGAACCTAGATTCTGTCGCCATTCATGAATTTCCTCTACTGACATTTTGTACCAGTACATAAAAACTTAACAAGTAGAGAAAAGTAATCAATGCGCGAATAAGTTAGCATCAAAATGAAATACTATTGCCTCTTGCCTTTTAAACTAGCTAGTTTAAGCGAAGCTACAAGATGTGAGTTAGACTCAATTTTGACCGATTTGTTCCTTAAATACTGACTTTAATTTAAGAGTGGAACAAAAAATATACAAGGCATTGAAAATCTGTAGCTTTTCCCTTATAACTATGTGAAGCTAATTAATTATCCAAGCCAATTTATGAAAACAACATCAATAAACCGAACTTTAGCAGGAATTGTTGGACTTCTAACAGTCACTACGTTAGGAGTCGCTCAAGAAGCTCAAGCAGCAAGGGTATCTGCCGAATCAACCATCGCCGTCGAAAATGCAACTCTAACTCTAGACGGCACTAGCCTTTTACCCCTTATTAACACTACCGTAGAAGGAGCAGCCTCTATCAATTGGAGAAGGGATAGCTACACAGACGGACCAGATAGTTGTCCCGGTGGAGTGTCTGGTGTGGCTAATGTACCTGCTTTGATTACGACGGCTCGCTCAGAATCAGACATTGACTGTAGCAACGACGTGGCCAATCTATTCGGCTCTGCTACCATTGAAACAATACGTAAAAACGGCGAGTTTGGAGCCGTCAATATCTGGGAACTGGTGAGCGAAGAGTTTACCGTTACAAACGGACAGTTACTTGACTTCAGTGGCACACTCAACCCATTGGTGACAGCAACCATTGAGGGTTGGGAAGAAGGAAACACCGCAAGTTTGACTAGCAGTCTTCTTGCCACCTATGAAGTTTTTCTCAATGGTGAGGTGGTTTTTGAGGGGCCCGGACTTTTTGTAGATATATCTCTTGATAATGAAAATGGGACAGAAACATTCGCTACTGGACCGATTCCGTTTGATGCTTTACCCGGAGGTGTTGATTACACTTTTGAAGACACTGGGGATGCCAGCATCCGATTCTTTGCCCGTCGAGAGGTCAGTGCTAACCTTGAACAAAATAGGTTTTTTATACCCCCACATATTTTTGGGGAGACTTTAAGCACAACATCTTTAGGAGACTTTGCTGAAATCGCTCAGGAAGATTTACCAATTGGCTCTAATGCTGTGGGAACTCCCGAACCGTCTACTCTGATTAGTTTAACTGCTATTGGCATTGGTGCATTAGCTTCTCGTAATCGGCGCAAAAATAAGGCTTAATAATCTATTTTTTAGCAAATTTCCCTAAATTCTTAGGTTATATTCTGTTGATGCACGTTTATCTTTGCTTTTCCCTAACCATTATCAACTAGGTAGCAAATCTTTTGAAAACTATATGATTGAATAATAGTAAAACTTTAATTAATCAGTATTTTTTATCTAAAATATCCATTTTTAACTCAACTTTAGTTCTTGAACCTTAGCTAATCTAAGGTTTGATCCTTGTCTTGCATAAGATTAACTTTATGTTAAGATTCCTTGAAAAAAACAAAAGACCTTGAAAATTTGTAATTCTTCCATTACAACTGAATAGACTAACTAGTTATCTTAAGTCAACCATGAAAAAATTACCAATTAATCGGATTAGTGCAGGAATCCTCGGACTTACATCCGCTGCCACCCTAGGCATAGCTCAACAAGCTGAAGCAGGAACTGTACGCGGTACAGCACAGCTTACAGCTAGCGACGTTAGCCTACAGTTAATCACTGCTGGAGGTTCTACCAATATTGTCCCTCTATTTTTTGAAACCCTCCAAGGAAGTGCTTTTGTAAATCCTTTTCCTGGAAAGAGTGGCCCTTCAGACTTCGATGCTTATGCACAAGGACCATTGCAATGTCCAGTGGATGTATCAGAAACTGCTATGGCATCCACTGTGGCTGGCTTTACTAACGTCACATCAGGTCTTGACTGTGCTCCTGTTAGCGACCCTGCAGTTGCATTTGCCAATGCTGAAACGATCTTGACGGGTGATAATGGTTCATCCAACGGTAACGCTAATTACACCATTTTCAGTGATAACTTTACTGTTGAAGCAGGCGATGTCCTTGACTTCGATGCTATAGTTAGCCTGTTTGTTGAGGCGGAAATTACAGGCTACAGTAACGGAGATATGAAAACTGCTGCTGCTGACCTTCTTGGTACCTATGAGATTTTTCTTGATGATGAGGTAGTATTTTCTGGACTACCATTAGACTTTGCAGCAGCCCTTGTTAATCAAAATGGCGTCGATACTAATATAGATGCTGTCATTGACGTAAATACCTTACCAGGGGGTGTTGATTACACTTTTCTAGCTGGTGGTGAAGCAGAAATTCAATTCTCTGTCCGTCAACAAGTCAGTGCTAGCGTTATGCGAGTAAGTGTTCCAGAACCTTCTGCTGTTATTAGTTTAGCTGCCGTAGGCGTAGGTGCATTAGTTTCTCGTAATAAGCGCAACAAAAATGCTAAATAATTAAGTTTTTAGCAATTTTGGATCAATGACCCTATAAAAATATAAACTAATTCAAAAGCAAGTTTACTCGTCATCGGTAAGCTTGTTTTTTAGTCTTTTCGCATTTCATATCAATTCATCACAATGTCAGTAAGCGTGATGGTGGGGAGTGTACTTCGACTGCTATAATAGGGAAGTATTTGGATGTTAATGTTTAATCTCTGCAAGTGAAAACTGCTATTATACTTCTGTAGAGACATTGGGAACAACGTCTCTACACAAAGGATATAGGAAAGTAAGGGAAATAGACTCTGGGGGGAGCATTTATTTGATAGTGGCCATTTTAGCTTTAGCTAATTGAACACAATCATTAAGGAATAGTTGATAAGCTTCTAGGGCTTTTTTAGCAGTATCTGCTAAAGGCATAACCATATCAGGATGTTGTTCTAAAAACTTGTTCATCTGCTTTTGATTAAAGTGTGTGTGTGACACATCAATGGCAATATGTTCTTCTAAAAAGCTCAATCCTTTGACAACATCAGAACCTAAAATTTCAAGACACTGTTTAATCAAAATAGGACCCACATCAACGGACAATCGTTCAATTTCCAATTCAATGGCTAATTGACAAAAGGGTGTATCACTAGCGATCACATCTTCATGCAATTTGACATACTTTTGCACTCCATTAGGAAGGGGTTGAGCTAACATTTCTGTTGCATCTAGCTGAAAAGCGTGTCTTTCGTTCCAATTTTTGACGAGGGTTTTTGTATCTGTGATCATCATTTCATGATGACCTGCTTCATGAGTTGCGTGTAAACACAGTGCATTTCCAACTTCTACAAAACCTAGTTGTTTACATCTTTCCCCTGCTTGGGTAATCCAACGATCAACAGGTTCCGTCATGGAAACACCCAAAGCATTAAAGTGGATAAGAAAAAGCTCAAGCAAAATGGGATCAGCATCCGAATTAAAAAGTTCTAAAAGCGCAGGACACTTAGTAAAAGCATCACGGACTGGACTTACCTCAGACTCATAAATTGCTTGAGGAGAGATAGCTGTAGATAAGGTAGACATACTCGTTAAACTCCATTAAAAATAATTAAGGTTTTCAAATCGATGATTAAATTCATCACCAAATTAAGCAGATTGACTTTGATGACAACAATTATTATAGAAGGTAGAAAAAGGCATTGACAGGGATCGGAAACGGGGTAAGAATTTTAGGTGAATACCCTGTAAATGAAGATAGGCATAAAATAAGCCAAAGGAATTAATATTTTGGTCTTTCTTGAGGTCTAAGTAATGGATTTGTGGCATTTCTGAAGACTCCCAATACTTATCTTTGGGGACCTCTTTTTTGGGTCTAAGAATTTGTGTATTAGAAATAAAAGATAAACGAAAACGTTTAGCTAAAATCCGATTTAAGGCCTTTCGCTGAACAGTAGCCCAAACATCTACTTCTAAGCTGTGACTAATCGTAGATGCTCCTAAAATAAGGATCATTAAAATTAATTGTCTAGATTCAAGAGGAAGCTCTTGAGAAACGGATAGTCCTGAAAGTTCAGCAATGTTTTCTGGAGCGATAGAAAGATAATTTTCCCAATGTTTTGTTTGAAAAAACACCTCGCTTTTTAATAGTTTTTGACTGTTTCTTGTTTGAAGATTCATATTACCGATAACGGTATTATTAGAAACCACTACAGCTGCATAATCATTACCATCAATTAAATTATCAGTATTCCAAACTTGACGATAAACATCTTCTGCTAAAATTCTGCCTTTATGATAAAAAACATCATTTTTGTCGACTAAGTGCACTTCTATCGGAGAAGATAAGATATTATTGATATTAGGTTGATTAGGTTGGTTGAGTTTGTTTAGAACAACAGGGGAAGTTGTAAGAGTTTGCATGATTCTAATGTAGGTTAAATGAATTGACCGTATTGGTTGTATATAGTAAATAGCAAAGGTAAAAAACCTGTAAAATCAGAAAATTATTTTTTTTGGTATTTACCTTACAGTAATATTATGACCAAAAAATTCTTGATCCGTAAATTAGTATATGCACGGAAAATTGAATTTTGCTACTGTAAAGAATCAGTAAATACTGTGATCAAAATTACAACTTCTTGAAAAACCTTCTAGGTTTCCGCTTAATTACTTAAAAAAGTATAATTTGCATTTTTTTCTTTATCTATTCTTTAACGTTTATTTCGATTCTTATACAGATGGTTACTTATTGGATATTACTGCTACATTAGTATTCTCAAAAAAAAGTAAAAGTTGTTAAAAATCTATTCGTAAATTTCCTTAAATTGATTATTGTTTATTTATATTTCACTACTTAGATAAAAATGATGAGAAATTCATGAAAAAATTTTACTGCGACTATACCTTAGAAAGAGAAAGTAAAAAACTCGTCAAGATTAATATTGTTAGACTTAAATTCCTAGGACTAAGACTATACAACAAGTAGACTCACATCTTGTAGCTTAGCTTAAACTAGCTAGTTTAAAAGGCAAGAGGCAATAGCGATGCGACCCCGCGCCGTCTTACGGAGGTCGGAACCCGCAGTATTTCATTTTGATGCTAACTTATTCGCGCATTGATTACTTTTCTCTACTTATTAAGTTTTTATGTACTGATGCAAGATGTCAGTCTAACAAGTATTTTATACCTAAAATTTAGCTGTGGAATCAACACTTAAGTTGACTCATTACAAATGTATCTTTTAAATCCATAGCCATCGATATATGGATATTTTTTTGTATCAACGGCACAATTATTTAATTCAATTGTTGCATTAAAGTTGACTGCCCAAACTTCTAGGGGTTTAGGTAACTTCTTTACTGTTTCTTTGAGATTGATAGTTGATTGTGGATCATTATTTTTTGTTTGATTAATCAATAAAAAAGAAATATTATCTAATTCATTTTCATCAGCTGGTTGAAATGTCACTTCTTCTTGTATTAATTCTAATGCTATTCCCATCATTTCTCCTACTTGAACTAAGCTTTTATGGGTAGTAGCAATCAGAACAGGTTGAGATGAATTTTCTTTGATGATTGATATTAATTGTTCAGGACGATAATATTTTTGATACCCTAAATTAATGAGAACAGTGACTGCACCTACAAATCCCATGAACCAAACTGCATAGAACGCTAATTGGCCATTACTGTTTAATTTATCGTATAATTTCCTAAGTAAAATTAGGGGATTAATTGTTGTTTTTGCTTGCAATTTTTTATCTTCTTTTTTAATTTCATCCCATAAAATAGCTAAACTTGCTCCCACGAGAACGATAACAGCAGGAAAATAAGTAAAACTGTAACGGGCTGCACGAGTTAAATCAACGCCGATAATATAAGTAATGATAAGGAATAAGGCAATAACTCCACTAATAAATGTCATTAAAATCAATAGGGAGAGACGAAACTGATTCAACTGTAATCCCTTTTTGATACCTCGAATACTATAAGGAATAAACCAAATAAAGAATAATAGTAAAAGTAAACCAGAAAGAATGACAATAGTAATAGAATCAGATTCAACCGGTAATAAAGATAACATGGGAACCCAAACCGCTAATAATTGGAAGGGAGGACTAATGGCATACAGAATATGACTCAAAGGATGAATCCAAGTGATCATATTATTACCGTAGCCTTGAGGAATAACTAAAAACATCCACACTAAACCTGTGGTTACTGTTCCTAAAATTACGGCTAAAACACGGATTAAATTTCGTTTACTTAACTGTGAAAAATTGTGTTTGAATTTAGCATAAATTAAAATAGCTAAAGTAATAGCTTCTGCAATGAGTGTTAAAACAAAGAAATAATGAACCGAAAGACCAAAACTATTAATCAAAATCCAGGTCAATACCAACCATAAAGGAATAATCGATTGTTCATAAAGATGTCTCAAAGAAACAATTAAACAGAGTAAAGAAGCAATAACAAATAAAATAGCTAAAGTATAGTGACGAGCTTCTTGCGCGAGGAAAATACCAAAGGGAGAAACCGCCATTAAACTTGCACTAATTTGTCCCACTAACCGAGAACGAAAGGTAATTTTTCCTAAAACATAGACCCCAGGAATGGATAAAATACCAAATAAAGCAGGAAGCGATCTCATCACTCCCACATCCACATATTCCCCGACAGATTGAAATAACTTAACCCATAAATGAACTAAAACAAAATACAAAGGAGGGTGATTATCTTCCTGTAACAACAAAGAAACAACATCACTGATTCGTGCGTCCCCATTAACACGAAGCGGTTGCAAAAGGGTATCTAATGAAATAACCTGATTCAGAGGAACTGAACGAAAATCATTTCCTAAACTAAACACCATGGTGGCAAATTCATCGGTCCAAGGGGGTTTAGCGGCCAAATTTGTAAAGCGGAGAATACCACCAATAATCATCCACACACTTAATAACACCCAATCATTGACTTGAGATAACTGATTTATCCACTGTTTAGACGACTGAAGTTTTAACACAGAAAATCCTCACAACCAAACTTTAAATAAAATAACCTAAATTTAAACCATGCAGCTTATAGATTGGATTATTGTCTTAATATATCTCTTTGCGACGATGGCCTTGGGGTTATTGTTGTCCCATAGAGAAACAAAATCTAAAAAATCTCAAGAAAAAAATTTCCAAAATCCTTTGGATTTATTGATTGCTGGGAGAAATCTTCCTTGGTGGTTAGCGGGAACCAGCATGGCCGCTACGACTTTTTCTATCGATACCCCTTTATATATCTGTGGTGTAGTCGCCTCACGAGGAATTGCCGGAAACTGGGAATGGTGGAGTTTTGGCATTGCCCATATTGTTTTGATTTACGTCTTTTCAGGGCTATGGAGACGCTCAGAAATGCTCACAGACGCTGAATTAACAGAATTGCGTTACGGTGGGACTACAGCAGCCATTTTGCGCGGAACTAAAGCCTTTTTGTTTGCGGTTCCTATCAATTGTATCGGTATCGGCTACGCCATGTTAGCCATGGTTAAGGTGGTAGATGCCCTGCAGTTATGGCAAAGTTTGGGGTTTAATCCTGGAGATGCGACTAAACTCTGGACAGTCATCGCTTTAAGTGTCTTTGTTCTTATTTATACTGGGGCTTCAGGCCTTTGGGGTGTGGTGGTTACGGACTTTTTTCAGTTTTTCTTAGGATTATTGGGCGCTGCATTAGTGGCTATTATTGCGGTGAATGATGTAGGGGGGATGCACCAATTAATCCCTAATGTTCAAGAAATAACGAATTTTGATGTTTTATCGTTTATTCCTATTACTCATAATGGAGGTTTAAGCTTTACTTGGAATGATGCTGCTGGCATTACAGCGACAACATTTTCGGCTTATATTTTCGTGCAGTGGTGGTCGTTTCGTCGCAGTGATGGGGGTGGAGAATTTGTGCAAAGATTATTAGCGGTTAGAGGGGAAGGAGAAGAAGCTACAAAAGAAGCAGAAAAAGCCACATGGTTTTTTAATATTCTTAATTACGTTGTTAGAACTTGGCCATGGATTGTTACAGCATTAGCAGCAATGGTTTTATTACCCAATTTAGAAGATCCTGAACTGGCTTATCCTACTCTAATGTTAACTTATTTACCTTCGGTGGTTTTAGGGTTAGTGGTGGCTTCTTTAATTGCTGCTTTTATGAGTACCATTTCTACATCCATTAATTGGGGTGCTTCTTATTTAACTAATGATTTATATGGTCGTTTTCTCCGTCCTGAAGCTTCAGATCGAGAGTTAACCAATGCAGTGAGATTAGCATCAGTTTTAGTGACGGTTTTAGGGTCAATTGCTGCTTTTTATGCCACGGATGTAAGGACGGTATTTCGGTTAGTAATTGCCATTGGAACGGGTCCGGGACTGGTGTTAATTTTACGCTGGTTTTGGTGGCGAATTAATGCAGCGGCGGAGTTATCAGCAATGGTGGCAGGGTTTTTGATTGGTTTAATTACCACGATTAATCCTGACGTTAATAATATTTTTCCAGACTTTGGTTGGCGATTATTAGGTATTTCTGTGATGACGGCAGTGGTATGGATAACAGTGATGTATTTAACGCCTCCCGAAGATGAAGAAACCTTATTGAATTTTTATACAAAAGTTCGTCCTGGGGGCATTGGTTGGCAACATCAACAAGATAAAACAGGGTTAAAACCAGCACAAAACTTAAGCAATGATATGTCAAAAGTAATCGCAGCCATTTTAGTGATGTTTGGCAGTATGTTTGCTGTTGGTGGCTTTTTATTATTACAGTCTATCACTGGGTTTGTATCATTAACCGTTGCAGTTGTAGGTGGATTGTGGTTAAAAAAATTAAGCAGAAAACGAGTTTAAATTAAATTAAATTAAATATTAGATATAATCAATAATATGACTGTTTTCAATTGAAATTAAGAGTATTAACTATATGCAGACCATAAAAAATACCCAAAAACTTCGTCTCTGGACTGTTAAAGAATATCATTATCTGACGAAAATTGGCGTATTACATCCAACGGAAAAACTGGAATTATTAGAAGGACAAATTATTCGTATGGCAGCGAAAGGAACTTCTCATACAGTTGCAACAAGACGAACTACAAAACTGTTAGAAAATTTGCTAAATAACCAAGCTGCTATTTATACGCAAGATCCCATTACTTTAAATGATTATTCAGAACCTGAACCTGATATTATTGTAGTTATTCCTGACTCCTTAGATTATTTTGAACATCATCCGAACCCTTCAGACATTCATTTAATTATTGAAGTTGCTGATAGCAGTTTGGATTATGATTTAACTGTCAAATCTCAAGCTTATGCTAAGTCAAGTATTATAGATTATTGGGTATTGGATGTTAATAATAGACGGTTAAATATTTTTCGTGAACCAACTTCAGAAGGATATACAAATTGCTTTATTTTAAAAGAAGAAGAAGAGATAAATTTATTAAAATTTCCTCAAATTAGTTTATCAATTCAAGCTATGTTACCACCAAAGATATAAAGATAACTTATGTAATTATTTGTTCTACCCATTTTCTAAACTGTTTTAAAGCTTTTGCACTACCTATTTGTTTTGCTATTTTTAAAGTTTCTGGAATCTTGTGAATAAGATAAAATTGTGGAAAGATATAACTTGTATCTGTGGTAACATATCGACCATTTTGTATAATATTAATCTCTAATCTTTCTCCATTATATCGCCATAGTTCAGGAACTCTTAACGCTTCGTAATTATTAAATAAAGTACGATTGGTTATGTCAATTTCAATAGCTAAATCTGGAGGAGGATCGATGTCTAAATTAATCCTTTGTTTGCCTCGAATTTTAGTACAATTATCAATATAAAAAGACTCATCAGGTTCAACCCCTCGATCCATTGTTTGACTTTTAAAAGTTGTCGATCCGGCTGCTTCATAATCTAAGTCTAATTCATCTAAAAGAATTTTGACTAAATCTCCTATCAAAATCTTAGTATTTTCATGAATAAATAAAGGGGTCATAATTTCTAAAGTCCCCTGACTATAAGATAAACGAAGGGAGCGGTGTTCTCCCAATTCTCCTAAAATTTGCTCATAATCTTGCCATTTTAAAGCTGTTAATATTAAGCGATCGCCGGGAGGAATTTCTAATTGTTGTAAGGTTAATAACATAAATTTAACATAACTTTAGTTAAACACTTCTTTAACAGCGATGACGACTTGTTTCATTTGGTCTTCTGTTAATGCTAACCCACTGGGAATATAAAACCCTCGACGGGATAATCTTTCTGATACGGGACAAGAAACGTCTTTTAATAATCCCATTTTATGGAATACCGGCTGTTCGTGCATTCCCCAGAAAAAGGGACGGGTTCCTATTTTTTTCTCCCGTAACCGTTGCATTGCTTCTGCTGCATCAAAAGGAACTTCATCTTTGATAACCATCCCATAAACCCAATAAATATTCTCTGCGTAATCAGTTTTAATGAGAGGTAATTCTAATTGAGGAATATTTGATAACAATTCTGTATAAATAGCCCCCATTTTGCGCTTTCGTTGCACAAATTCTGATAACCTTTCTAATTGTGCTAACCCTACCGCAGCTTGCAAGTTAGTAAAGCGAAAATTCCAGCCTAGTTCTTCATGAATAAACCGCCTTTTCGGTTGAAAACAAAGGTTTCGCAAAGAGCGACATTTTTCGGCTAAACTGTCATCATCAGTGACAATCATTCCCCCTTCCCCTGTGGTAACGTGCTTGTTAGGATAAAAGCTAAAGGTACTAATATCCCCAAAACTACCACAAGGTTTACCCCGATAGGTTTGTCCGTGCATTTCTGCTGCATCTTCGATAATTTTTAAGCCATATTTATCAGCAATTTCTAATACAGGGTTCATATCCACTGGTAGACCATAGATATGTACCACCATAATTGCTTTTGTCTTTGGAGTAATTTTGCCTTCTATTTGACTGATATCCATATTCCAGGTTAGGGGGTCACAGTCTACCACCACAGGAATACCTCCAGCCCTGACAATAGCTGCACCGCAGGATATAATAGTAAAAGTAGGTAAAATGACCTCATCCCCTGGGTGGATGTTTAAGGCCACCACCGCAGCATCTAAAGCAACAGAACCATTACAGACAGTAATTGCGTGTTTTCTACCGACGGTTTGAGCAAATTCTGCTTCAAACTTTTTGACAAAAGGGCCTTCTGAAGAAATCCAACCGGTATCAATACACTCGTTTAAATATTGTTTCTCATTACCATCGAGTAAAGGTTCATTAACAGGGATAAAGTCAGCCATAATAATTATATTTTAAAGATGAATTGTTATTGATTGAATCTCAGGTTTTATTTTACATCAGCTTCACTTCCATCAATACCTGAAAAACGAACTTTATCGTTATCTCCAACATAGGGACCCTGTTTAACTTCAATCATTTCTAATTCTTCTAATACTTCAAATCCATGACCCCCTTTAATTAACAGAATAACATCCCCTGCTTGCAAAATACGACTTTCTAAATAATCTTGGTCATCATTATAAAAATCAACCCGAAGTTTACCCTTTTTTATTAGTAAAACTTCTTGAGTATAAAAAACTTCCCGACGAACTTGTCTATGAATGTGAGGTTTAATGATTTTTCCTTCAGGATGTCTCATGTAAGCAAGTTGTTGGGAAAAACTATCAGGAGTGAAAAAATGAATTCCTGGTTGACGAAACTCAGAAGGAAGAATAATGGCTAATACTTGACCATTATAAGTAATTTCTTCGATCATGGTTTGAGTATTGGTTTGTTGAATCATGATATTAAGTTTAATAAGGAAAAACTAGCCTCCATTTTAAATTGTATCAGCTTGTTTGGTTAATGTCGAATTTAAACATAAACTTGATTTTAGTCAACTGAATTGTTAGAGATCAGTTTTCCTTCATACATAGTATATCTGCCTTTATCTCCTAAAGAATTAAAGATAATTTGAAAACTAGAGTTTTCATTATTTTGTGTTGTAAATTCTTTAGAGGGTGAATCGGGAATTTCACACTTACGATAAGGATAACAAACATAAATAAACTCTGATTGATTATTCTTGATTAAAGTCTGACCTAGTTTCACTAAATTATCTGGTTGATCGACACGAAAAAAGAGTTTATCTTTTCTCAAAGGAGATTCTAATAACTGGGCTGCATATTGATGAGAAACGACCACAACTTGACGAGAATCATTAGCTAAAAATTCAATCGCAGGAGCAACTCCTGTATGAGTTTTCTGGAAAAAGACAGTTCCTAAATAAATATTCTTATGTAATCCAAGTATCAAGAATATTGAAAATAAGAAAATTGTATAATATTTAAGTAAAGATTTTGAGTTATCTAGAAAAAATTTCAACTGTTGGACAATCATAATTGAGAAAAAAGGCAATAAAATTAATAGGTACCGCTGTCCCCACTGTTTTCCTCCTACAGCAATCTCATCGGAACCAGAATCCACTAATAAAGCGACTCCAGTAGTGAATAATAAGCTCATGATATAAACAAAAGCCATTTTTTGATTAATATTAATATTTTCCTTTCTACTTAAAAATAACCAGATGGCTGATAAGATAACTAAAATTCCATAGGTTTTAATAAACAGCTTGATTTCTGCTAATCCATGAGTATTAACCCAATAGAAGCTAGTGATCACAGAAAAGATAATTAAAGCCGTCAAAATAATTCTCGGTATTTTCTGCTGAAAGCTTTTTATAATTAGAAATAATAATAAGTAAAGTAAAGAAAAACAGGCAACAGGAAAATACTCAAAAAACGTTACGATAATCTCTAGAAAACTCTCCCAAGCTTCAGTTAACCGTCTAATTATAGAAAATTCCTCAACAATTTGTAGGGCATGAATTCCTAGGAAATGACCATAAATTAATTTATTACTAATAAAAAACAATCCAATAGTGGCATACATAACTAAAATAAAAATCCATCCCTTATCCCCTAAATATAAGAGTTTGTTTAACTTCAGCTTATTGGCCAGATTAGACTGACTAGACTCTTGATTAATGGTCAGGAATTTTAAAATGGTCATGATTCCTACTAAAAAGGTCAAAGTAGCAATCATCGCTAAAAATTCTGAACGTATCCAAGCAGATAAACCAACAAAAAAACCACTTAAAATTGCTTCTTTTATCGTCACTGATTCCTTGGGGACTAATAAGACGATCATCCCAATGAAACAAAAGAGAACAGCCAAAGTATGTTCCCAATACATCCCACTGTATAAGGTTAAATTAGAAGCAAAAACTAAAAGAAAAATAGCCAAACATTGCTGAAATGGACTCAATTTTAAATAACGACAATAGAAGTTACAACTAATCCAAATTAACCAAGTAGCAACCAAAGGAATCAAATACAAACCCCTCTCCCCCAACAACCCATAAAAAGGGGCGGTAATGAGAGAAAAAGGATAAGGAAAGGTAATATAATAACGATCATTCAAATAGTAAACAAAGGGTTCTTCGTAAGGATATAACCCATCTTTCCACAGTTGACGAACCCACTCAGCATCAGGCTTGATCAAATCAATGCTTAAACTTCCCTCAGCTAATTGTTGCGCTAATAAAGCCTTAAGACCACCATCTCCACTAAAATAAACCCCCTCAGGAACTTGACCCAATAAAAACAAAGAAAAAACGACACCAGCACCTATAATAAACCAAGATAATCCATATCTAATCATTTTTATTAAACGGCTTTTATTAGCTAAACTGAGACAATGTTATACCATGTTAAAGGATTATGCAGAAACTTTTGAAATTAGCCCCTTGGGCGATCGCAGCAACGGCAGCCTGGTCATTGGGCTTTGTCTATAATGTCTATTATGGCGGTGAATTAAGCTTCTTACGGGGAATGTATTTTGAGAAAATATCCCTAGCAGCAGAGGTTAAAGACTCTCCTCGCTTATTAATTTTAGGGGGTTCTGGGGCTCATCATTCCCTCAACTCTAAAGTCTTAGAAGAAAAATTAGGTATCCCTGTCCTCAACATGGGATTAGACGGGCCGGTGGGTTTAAATGTTATTTTACCCAGTATTCTCAAGGCGGTGCGTCCTGGGGATATTGTTCTTTTAATTCCTGAAGACTTAATATTACTGGATAAAGATGGCTTATTGGAACGTTCGGGCCCGTTTGGTATTGCCATCGGAAGACCCGGACTAGGGGAAGTCCCTCCTCAAGAATTAGTGGAAACCCTATGGATGCAAGGAGTTCCTAGTCTCAGGGCCATCACCAAATCAACGGTTGACCTAGTTCAACAAGGCCGTTTTACAGGATACTATTCTGACCCATTAACCGAAAGAGGTGATCCCTCTACTGTAAAATACCGCGAAGGAAAATGGTGGGAATGGACAATTCATAAGTCTATTTCTCCCCATGCTGTTAAACGGATTAAACAGTTTCGTCGAGAAGTTGAAGCCAAAGATGCTACTTTAATCTTATCTTTGCCTTGGGTTTATGCCAGTAAAGATGAAAAAACCTTATCCAATATGGAGGACATAACGAAAAAATTAAGTAAAATTGCCCCCCTTGTTTATGATAAAAGTGATTACAATTTAAAAACCGATTCTAGTCTCTTTGCTGATACTCATCATCACCTCGTTTTTGAAGCTAGAAAACAGAGATCAGAACAGTTAGCCGAACAATTAAAACCTGTTATAAATAGAGTAAATAGTAAACAGTAAACAGTTATTACATAAAAATATCATTTTAAAATGATTACTTTTTAACAAGAGTCGATAATCGGTATGAATCAAGAAAAGTTATCAAAATTAACTAATATTTTTGGGTTAGATTTGCGATCGCTGGCCATTTTTAGGATGGGTTTAGCCTTAGTCGTAATGGCTGATTTATTTAGTCGTTTTAGGGGAGTTTCAGCCCATTATACCGATCAAGGGGTATTACCGATAGAAGCGTTACACCCTAATTTATTTGGTTCTTTTATCGCCTTTAAATCAGCCGATAATTCTTTACTGCATCCTTGGTATTGGTCGTTTAATTTACTCAATGGTGGTTTATTATTTCAAGTTTTCTTATTTATCATTGCTTTTATTATCTGTTTATTTTTATTAGTTGGATATCGTACTAGGTTAGCTGTCATTGCTGTTTGGGCATTAAATATTTCTTTGCAAAATCGTAATCCTGCTTTAATTTTTGCAGGAGATGATGTCTTAAGAGCGATGCTTTTCTGGTCAATGTTTTTGCCATTAGGTTGTGCTTATTCTATTGATAGTGCTTTAAATTCTAACCCGAAACCTCTGCCAAAAAGGGTTATGAATGTAGCAACGGTTGCCTTTATAGTACAACTTATATTTATCTATACTTGGTCAGCAGCTTATAAAACGAAAAGTGAATTATGGTGGCCCGATGGCGATGCGGTTTATTATTCCCTACATTTTGATCAATATGCCACAGAATTTGGTCATTTTTTATTAGGGTTTCCTATTCCTATTTTACAAATGCTAACCTTTGGGGCATTAGTTTTTGAATGGATTGGACCATTTTTAATTTTGATTCCCTTTCGGACTAGCTTCTTCCGTTGTGTTGCTATTATTTCTTTTATTCTTTTACATATTGGCTTTGAATTATGTTTTGATATTGGGGTTTTAAGTTATCTTAGTATCATTAATTGGTTAGCTTTATTACCCACAGAAGTCTGGGATAAAGCACAAGAAAAAATTACGACTAAATCTAGACAAGGTTTAACGATTTATTATGATAAAGATTGTGGTTTTTGTAAAAAAGTGGTTTATGGAATTCGCACTTTATTAATATTACCCAGAACCCCTTTACTAGAAGCACAAGGCTATGAATCTATCTATGAAGATATGTTAGAAAAAAATTCTTGGGTTGTGGTAGATTGGCAAGAGAATCGTCATTATAAATTTGAGGCGATCACTTATGTGGTAAGTTTGTCCCCTATCCTATCTTTTGTAGAACCTTTATTGCGTTGGAAACCAGTGATGAAAGGGGGAACAAAATTTTATCAAATGATTGCGTCTAACCGAAAAGTGGCCGGTAATTTTACCAAACCATTTAAGTTTCGTCCTCTCAGTATCAATTCTTCTGTACCCTTTAATCTTACAGTATTAGTCTTATTATTATTAACAACGATGTGGAATTTGAAAGGGTTTGTGGATCAAACAGTTGCCCGTAATCCAAACTATCGTAATAATAATAAAAAAGATTGGATTTTATCGACTCGTAATTTTCTAAGTCGTCGTACTTTTCAACGTCTTAATATTATTGGTTATTTAACTCGTTTAGATCAATCTTGGAGTATTTTTGCTCCGGCACCTCCTTTAGATGATGGATGGCACGTTATCATAGGAAAATTAAAGAATGGAAAAACTATTAACCTTCTTGATGAAAAGAGGCCTATTTCTTGGGATAAACCAACTTTAAAACAACGCCGACAACTCTACCAAACCATTCAATGGCGTGTCTATTATATTAATCTTAATCGTGCCATTGGACAAAAACTTTATCCTCATTTTGTTGACTATTTGATTCGGGAATGGAATACTAACCATTCTGCTGAACAACAGTTAGAAAGTCTCGAAATTTACTTTATGGAAGAAAGAACGGTTCCCCCTGGAGAACAACAACCTATTAATAAGAAAAAAGTCTGGCCAAAATCTTAATTCAAGGAAACAGGCAACGGGGAACAGGAAACAAAGAAAATCAATTCCAAAGTAGTTTTAATCAAAATAAAATTTTTTTTCCTCTTGCCTCTTGCCTTCCTAAACTCAGTAGATCACAAACTCAGTTTCAGAGAGGCGAAACGTTAATCTGCGATCGCCAATTTACGTTGAAACAGCCCAAAAAACCTCCTTAAACATAAGTTTGTTTTATATAATAGAAGATTGGACTTAA
>NETF01000042.1 GCA_002172675.1 unicellular cyanobacterium SU3 | reverse complement strand
AATCAAATAGATTGGTTTTAGCCAGTATTTTTAAATACTAACTGGCTGAAATTGCTATGTTTGTTTTTCTTAAGATGCTCCTTTGTTTTTTAGGAATTTATTGCTTTTGCTTACATCGAACTCAGGTTAAAGGAATAATTTGATCAGGATCAGTTGCCAAGTTGATAGTTTCTCTCACTATTTTAAAACCATCTTTTCAACAAAGATATTTTCTGTTGACAAAACGAGTTTTAAGGTAATATCACCCTAAAACTCGCCTTAAAAAATCATGACAATTCCAGTTAGTTATTCTGAGCTAACTTAAGAATTCCCATGGTAACGTTGATACTTTCTTGATACAACGCATCGGGGCCCCAACGTTGCAATTGTTTCTCGATTAAATTTTCAGTTTTTTGGTCCCCTAATGGAGTAACTTGTTCAATACGACAAGCTTGCGCCCCACCGGAGGCTTCCATCCGCATACATCCAGTTGTACCGGAACATAACACCGTACAACAATCTGCTTGTAAATTAGTTGAACTTAACTTAATACTAATTAAGTCTCCTAACACATCACCCCAGTCAGCTAAGGGAACCCCTGCAAGTTCAGCTTCGATGGTCTTTTGTTCATCAGTCAGGAACTTAATGCGACGAATATCATAGTCACCACCTTCTTGTTCATAGGAAACCGGTTTCCATTGTAGACGACTAGCAACCCATCCTAAAAACATCAACGCTTGAGTCGCATTGCCTTTTTCATAATCGATGGTAACACGGTCAATCTCTAATACGGCACTACGACGTTCTGGAGGGTCAAAAGCTGCTGCCGTTAATTCTTGCCAAGGGCTGAGTCTTGCCCAGTTTAAGTCTGCTAGGGGTATATTTTGTTCTAACATTTGACCCAGTTCTAATAACTGAGCTTCGGGGTCACTAAAGTTGCTAGAATCTACGACTAACGTATCTCCTTGGGAAGCTAACCGTTTAAATAGTCCATATTCCGGTTCCGGACTAGCTTTCCACCAGACAAAGGTAGGCAAACCACTAATGGTTAATTCTGAAATAATGCCCCCAACTCTCTCTAAAGCGGCAGCGGTTCCTCTGAGGGTGATATATTCGCAACAAATAAGGGTGCTTTGACTGCGTTTATTGATAGGACAATAGGCGGAAACTTGGGCTTTTACCCCTTCGTCTTCTCCCACAGTGGGACAGAGGGTAATGATGCGACAAGGATTAGAGGCGGCAATGCTATCGGCTAAACCGGTGCCTTCTAAGTCAGGAGTATAGGAACCAGCGGCCACTTTTTGTTCTTCATTGAGTTGACCGTTAGCTTTTGCCTGTTCAAACTCGGTTTGTAGTTTATGAATAAAGTCTTGATTGGATTTCCCTGTTACCTCCATCTCATAAGCTTTTTGGGCTGATTTAATGGCTGCAACAGTACGGGGACCAGCAATACCATCGATAGGACCAGTATAAAAGCCCAAGGCTGCTAATAGGTGTTGAGTGGGTTCAGGTTCATAGACAATGAAGGTAAAGGATGTTGCACGGGTGGCAACAATACCATCATCATTATCGCTGTAGCTTTGCCAAATACTGCTTAATTCTGACTCAATGACATCAATAGAGACATCTTTCGGGTCTTGTAGAGAAACTAAGGGGGGAGTTTGGGTAGTCATAATGGTTTAGTTATTTAGGGGAGTTGAGACAAGATTGTTAGATTTGTAGGGGCTAACGGCCGTTAACCCCTACAAAGTTTATAAGCGTCTCCAGCGCCGGCCATCACGGTTAATTAAAAATTCGGCTTCAGTGGGTTCCCAGGTGCCGGCTTCGTATTGAGGAACGCTATTGGGTTCAGCTGGCCCATCCCAGGCAGATAAAACAGGAGTCACCACTCGCCAAGCTTCTTCTACTTCGTCAGCGCGGGTAAACAGGGTTTGGTCCCCTAACATGGCATCTAATAAGAGACGGTGGTAAGCGTCTGCACTGGCCATACCAAAAGAGGAACCATAGTTAAAGTCCATTTCTACTGAACGGGTTCGCAGTTCGGACCCTGGCATTTTGGCTTCAAACTTGAGGGCAATGCCTTCGTTGGGTTGTATCCTCATGCTGAGGACGTTAGCATTAGTTTGGTGGGCTGCTGACTGGAAAATGAGTAATGGTACATCTTTAAATTGGATGGATATTTCAGAAACTTTTTTAGGTAGCCGTTTTCCGGTTCTTAGATAAAAAGGAACCCCTTTCCATCGCCAGTTATCTACCATCAGTTTCATGGCGACATAAGTAGGAGTCGAGGAGTTTTCCCCTACACCGGGTTCTTCTAAATAGCCAGCAACCTGCTTTCCTTTCATCCATCCTGCTTTATATTGTCCTCGGATAGCTGATTTTTCGAGGTTATGAACGTCAAAGAGATGGGTGGCTTGTAATACCTTAACTTTTTCGTTACGAATACTGTCGGCGTTTAACGCATTGGGAGGTTCCATGGCCGTTAAGCAAAATAGCTGCATGAGATGGTTTTGCAACATATCTCGTAAAGCCCCGGACGTATCATAATAACCAGCTCTATCTTCAACGCCGACGGTTTCCGCTACGGTTATTTGGACGTGATCAACAAATTGACGGTTCCACAGGGGTTCAAAAATAGCATTGGCAAAACGGAACACCAATAAGTTTTGAACGGTTTCTTTACCCAGGTAGTGGTCAATGCGATAAACCTGCTCTTCTTTACAGACATTCTGTACAATGCGGTTGAGAACTTGTGCCGAACTTAAGTCCTTTCCAAAGGGTTTCTCGATAACAATACGGTGTTTCATGGGATCGCTTAACATTCCTGCCGCCCCTAACTGTTTAATTCCTGGGGGGAAGAACTTCGGAGACACCGAGAGGTAGAAAACACGATTACCTCTAGTGCCTCGTTTGCCGTCTAATTCTTCTAAAAATCCTTTTAATTTTTGATAACTCTCAGGATCATCCATATTTCCTGAGCAATAATATAATCCTTCGGCAAAATCATTCCATAATTCTTCATTACCAATGCCATCGGAAAATTCTTCAATCCCCTCACGCATTTGTTCTCTAAAATAATCATGGCTCCAGTCTCTACGGGCAACCCCCACCACAGTTAATTCTGGGGGTAGTCGCCGTTCCTGTTTCATTTTGTAGAGGGCAGGAATGAGTTTACGTTGGGTAAGGTCGCCGGATGCTCCAAAAATGACAAGTATTAAGGGTTCTGGGGTTCTTTCTTGGCGCAGTCCAACGCGAAATGGGTTTTCTAACAGCGTTACCATAAGCTTCTTCTTGGCTCCTTCGATAGTCTCTAGTTTAACGAGAACTTTTATGAAGATAGGTAAGTTATTACACAAAATTAAGCTTTGACAGCAGTTTTTATATCAAGAGATTAAGAATTAAAATACAAATTCTCTCTACACTCCCCACCCCTCCCACACTTAACTTAACTAGACTATAGTCCCAATCAAAAGAAGTCAGAATATTTTAGAAGCCCTGATTTTTTTGTTGTTTTAGGAACGACTAGAAATCAAAATAGAAAAAGTTGGGTGGTTTGGCAAGAAGAAGGAAAATATCCTAATGTTATTATAGAAATTTTATCAGACACTACCGCTAAAATAGATAGAGAAGAAAAGAAACAAATCTATCAAGATACGTTTAGAACGCCTGATTATTTTTGGTTTGATCCTGTTAGTTTAGAGTTTCAAGGGTTTACTTTGATCAGGGGTAGATATCAACCAATTGAACCGAATGAACAGGGATGGTTATGGAGTGAGTCCTTAGGATTATATTTAGGAATACATGAGACAAAATTACGCTATTTTAGTGCTGATGGGCAATTAATACTTACTCCTGAAGAAGCTTCAATAGAAGCTGAAAACCGAGCTAATGAAGCAGAAAATAGAGCCAATCAAGAAAGAGAAAAAGCTAAAAAATTAGCAGCTAAACTACGGGAATTAGGAATTAATCCTGATGATATTTAGAAAAGAATTATTGGTCATTTAAGTCAGTGTTTTTTTATTTCTCCCACTAAATTCAAGTAAACTATAAATCACTGTCTGTAAGATTAGCGATTTTCATAATTGATTTTAAGGTTCCTATTTTTAAGTCTTGATTACGATGAACAGGAATAGAAAGTATTTTGTTCTCATCAGGTTTTTCATAAATATGATGACTTTCTGTTATTTTTCTCAGATTCCAGCCTTTTTTCTCAACAATTTTACAAAGTTTTTTACCTGAAATAGACTTCATACTGCAATTTCAATCACTTGTGACTTTTCATCAACGATTTTGCTTTCATTAGCAACTTCTAACCATCCTTGTATAGCATCTTGAAGATTATTAATTATTTCCTCCATACTATCGCCTTCTGTAACACAACCAGGAAGGGCTGGAACTTCTGCCCAATATCCTCCTTCTTCTGCTGGATGAATAATCGCTTTAATTTGCATAGCTTGTATCCTTAATGGTCATTCCGAGGAACAAGGAATTTCATCAAACCTAGTTTAGATCAATTAAAAAAAGATAGCAATATAAACTACAAAAAAGGACCAACAAATGTTAACCCCACACATCAACTTAATTGTTTAAAAGAATTATAGATTTAGACAACAATGGGGTTATTTACAGTAAAGGAACTGCCGACAATTTCAACATTAGAATTATTCTCAATAAGATTGGCAAGAGACACATTATCAAGGTTTTTACTGATAGAACCTTGTATGATTTTGAGATATTCATCATTTTCGTAGAAGAAGCGATCTAAGTTTGACAAAAAAACAGTTTTAAATTTAAAACAAAAATTAAATAAATAATTAATATGTCATATTTTGTTTACCCGTTAATACTTAATTATCTTGCTTTTTTATTCTCTCAATTTCTTTTTGTAATTCTTCGATTTGCTTTCTTAATTGTTCTGCTTCTTGATTATTTTCTACGGTTACAGCCTGACTTTTTTGTGATGTTTTATAGTTTCCTTGACGAATATTTTGATACTCATTTGAATTCGCCCAATTTTGTAAATAATGAACTCTATCCACTGGAAAAGGATGACTTAAAAATACGCCATTACCACCATTATAAATCAAAAATTTATAAAGTTGATTGAGATCATCTTCATCTAATTCGCGATACTTATCTGCTTGTTTTATGAACTCATCTAAATGACATTCATGGGCATATTTATGACTGCCTCCAGCCATTTTCATCATCATTCTAAAAATAGCTTCTGTATCATCCATTACTAATAAAGCAGCTCTATCAGCCGATAATTCTGCTTTTCTTCGCCATTCATAAAAAGCATAAATTAACCCACTACTAATAATATTTCCTAACCCTAAAGTCAATTCTCCAAATAAAGACGCTGCACCCATCGCCCAAATGGCCATTTGAATTAATAAACTATGATCACATTTAATATGACCTAATTCATGGGCGATAACTGTTCTTAATTCCATTTCATTAGATAAGTCTAATAAACCAGCATTTAAAACGATATAAGGTTGTTGTTTACCTAAAGAATAAGCATTGACAATGGGATTTTGACTAACATAAATCAACGGTTCAGGATTAATATCTAAATCATAGACAGTTTCTCTAAAAATACCGTATAACGTACCATATTGACGAGGACCGACTTTAATACTATTTCCCATTAAAGAAATTTGTTGAGGTCTTTCATAAAGATATTCCATGAAGCTACTAGCAACAATATCAAAACCAGGAACACTTCTTAAAGTTTGTTCTGCTTGTTTATCTAAGGGATGACGAAACGCCTCGCTTGAAAGTCCAGGATAACTAGACATTGTTTCCTCTCTTTAAATTTTTGATAATTAATTATATATTGTACAACATATAAGATAAGAATTGAATAGTAAGAATTTTTATTTGTTGTTAAAAAAATGTTTAAATCTAACGTAACAAATAACTCAATATATAATTATAAAACCCTAAATGAATCAGTGAGATCAAAAAGCATTTAATTAACAGGTTGACTGAGACTGGAGACAATGCGTTATAATTTGAGTCATTTATAATCTTATTAAATTAGTAAAATTGTCATAGTGATGAAAACAGTATTTTATTTTAGTAAACGTTTTTTTAAGATAGCGAGAAGAAGGAAACCCTTACAACAAGTTGACTTATTACATCCTGCCGGTAGCGATTTATATCATTGGTTATTAGCCTTATCTTGGCAAAAATTCCTTTTATTAACCAGTATTTTTTATTTAGTTATTAATATTATATTCGCTACTGCTTATTTAACGGCAGGAAATGGGATTGCTAATGCTGATGCAGGGTCATTTAAAGACGCATTTTTCTTTAGTATTCAAACTTTATCCACTGTGGGTTATGGTTCTATGTATCCCGAAACCCTTTATGCTCAAATTTTGGTCACTATAGAGGTATGGACAGGATTATTATTAGTTGCTATTTTAACCGGATTAATGTTTGCTCGTTTTTCCCGTCCTACTGCTAGGGTTGTGTTTAGCAAAGTTGCTGTTATTTGCCCATTTAATGGGGTTCCTACTCTTATGTTTCGCACCGCTAATCAACGAGAAAATCAGATTTTAGAAGCACAAATACAAGTGAGTTTGGTGCGTAATGAAATCAGTAGTGAAGGCCATTTTATGCGCCGATTTTATGACTTGAATTTATTACGATCGCAGACTCCTATTTTTGGTTTAAGTTGGCAAGTCATGCACCCCATTGATGAAAATAGTCCTTTTTTTGGAACATCAGCCGATATTTTAGCTCAAGAAGATACAGAACTTTGGGTAACTTTAACGGGGTTAGATGAAACCTTTTCTCAAACCATTCATGCTCGTTATTTATACAGTTCACAAGACATTTTGTGGGATATGAAATTAGTGGATATTTTCTTACAAGGTTCCGATGGTAAGTATTATATTAATATTAATTCTTTTCATGATGTCGTCCCTTTTTCCCCCAAACAAGTGAATTCTAGGGTGAAAACCTCTCATTTAGTTGATAAATAACACCATATCTCTACAATAGCTAGTTACGGTCCAAGGAAACGCCGAAACAGGGAACAGATGCGAACCAAGATAGCTCACGAATTATGACTGATTGCCATATATCGATTTTAAGCTCTAGAAAACCATAGTAGGGATCTTGTTTGGTAAGGTTCCTATTTCATTTTTGTCCTCAATAGAAGCAAAAACCAGCGATCGCGATCGCTGGATACCCTAATAAAAATATTGTTGTTGTTTTCCGAGGAAATCGGGTAGCACGTTCCCAAATTGGCTAACCAGTCGATTTCTATACCTAAAGTGTAACATCAAACACGAATTTTTGTAAATAAAATTTAAAATATTTGTTTCAATCTTGATTTTTTAGATAGGATCGTATCTTATATGGTTTTCCCCAAAGTACCCGTTCTCGTTTATAAATAACCATCCCAGGTTTAGCCCCTTTCGGCTTATAGACGTATTTGGGTTCTGTGTAAACGACAGGTACTTGTTCGCTTTGACGCGCCTTACTGTAATAAGCAGCCCAGTTAGCAGCGCAATGTAAATCGGCTTCATTGGGGACGGCACCCGGTTCAAGTCTCAATAATACATGACTACCAGCACTTTCTTGGGTATGAAACCATAAATCGTAGTCCCCTGCGGTACGAAAGGTGAGGCGATCATTTTGTCGGTTGTTACGACCGATCCACACTTCAAAACCGGATGGGGTTGTATGTTGATAGGGTTGGGACTCGTCAGGACTTTTCTGGGTGGGTTGGTTAGGAGAGGGTAAATAATTTTGTTGAATGAGTTCTTCTTTTATTTCTTCTAAGGTTTGTAAGTCTTCTAGAGAATGATAATCATCGATTTGCTGTAAACTATCTTCTACTTGTTCTAAATAGTTAATTTCTTCTTGAACTTCATTTAATAAGGGTTCTACGGCACTTTTTGCCCGTTTTAGTTTTTGATGTTTTTTATAGAAAAGTTGTGCATTTTGTATGGCGTTTTTTTCAGGGTTTAAACTTATTTTTATGGGGTTTTGAGTTTCAAAATCGTTTAAAGTTATGGAGTTCATTCCTGGTTCCCATAGATGAGAATGGGCCATTAATAAATCCCCTTTTTGCCGATATTCATCTGCTTCTGAGGATTGCTGCATTTTTTGCTTAAAATTATCGGCTTTACTGTAAAGTTTTTTCAGAGAAGATTTTAGTTTCTGTTGCAGTTGATGTCTTAGCTGTTTAAATTTTTCTTGATTGATTTTGTTATGATAATAATCATTAATTAAAGTTTGTATATTAATTATTTCACCAATGATTCCCCATCCCAAAACAGTATAACCTTCTTCAGTATAGCCGGGTTTAAAGTTTTTTGTTTCTAAAGTTTTTAGCCAAAACTGCCAAAGTTTATATAATTCATTCCAGTCGTTTTCTGTTAAATTTTCTGTAGAGTCTTGTGGTTGTAAACCAGCTTCTTGAATCATAGAAGTAGCAACAACAGGACTTAAACCCCGATAACTATTTAATAACTGCTTTTTAACCGAACCTGGTATTAAGCTAACTCTTTCTTGCCATCTTTCTTGATCTTCTTCTAACTTAGGAAATGTCCCAGTTAAGGCGGGGGGGAATTCATACTTTTGTCCAGTTTGCACGGTTCTCACTGTTGATTGATGGGCATTAACTTGATGAGCAACGGTGACAATTTGCCGTTTATTATCGGTTAAAATAACATTACTATATTTTCCCATAATTTCTACAAAAAGATGCCAAACAGGTTCATCCCCTGGACGTTTAGCAAATTGTAAATCAACTACCCTTTCCCAAGGAGAAATCATCTTTAAATCAATCAGAGCAAACCCATTTAATTGATGACGTAATTGATCGCTAAAGGTAAACGTATCAGGCGTTTTAGGAGGGGGATCTCCTATACATAATCTAGCAGCTTGAGGATGCCAAGAAATAGTTAACCAACTGCGTTTTTTTAGGGTGCGTAAAGCGATAAAAATGGTATAGCGATCGCGTTGATAAACTTGTTGAACTTTTGCTGGTATCCAATAGGTTTGTAAATCATGAAAAATGGCGGTTAAGGTGGTAACATCAACGGACTGCATAGGAGTTAATAGATAACTTAATTATCTTCTATTTTGTCAAATTTTTGCTTAAATTAAAAGCAAGATAATGTTTTTTTATTTACGCGGAGTAGAAATTAATGATATGGTTATCAGTTCTCCTGATTCGTCTATTTCTAGAAAATTAATAATATTAATATTATTGTTAGAGAAATAATCAGTGTTTCCTATTTCTTCCTCTTCTAGCGCATCAGGAATAATTAGTAAAGCTGTTTTTGCTCCTTTAAATAAGCTTAAATCAGTCATCGGAATATTTTCGATAATTGTAGGTTCTTGCTCTTGATTTTGAGTAAAATAAACTTGACGACATTGATCATTACTTTGTTGACAAATTACCGTTTCATTGGCAGGAATCAATACTTTATTTTTAAACTCAATCAATTTAATGTCAGTTAAAGGAATACCAGTGGTATAACCTTTATAACTAATAATTAAACTACGGTTATTCAAATCGATCAAGTTTCCCGTAGTCATATTTCCAGATTTTAAAAAAACAACGACAAAATCAGGAAAAGCGACTTGTATTTTTTGCTCTAGATTCTCTTGTTTATTTTCTTGAGCCAGTAACAAAGACGGTACGCTAGGATTAGCTAGAGCTAGACTCGGAATAGTTACAACGGTACTCATTAATAGCAGAGATAACAATCGCTTCATGGTACAAAATTCTCTAACAAACAACAATAAGAAACTAAGACAAAGATGAGCCTATAGCCATCAACCTTGTAGGAGCAGCAATTATTTTAGACATTATAATAACTAATAAATAAGTTGCTAACTTATCTATCTTATTTTTTTAAGATGTCATGGATTAAAGTTTATAAAATCTAAAATTTAATGTAACAAATGTTTACTCCACACAAACTATTAACTAAGACTCCTGACAAGAAGATGTAGACAAAATGCCTTGAAATTGTTGATATTGAGAGAGATAATCCTCTAGTATGGCAAATTGAGATACATTTAAACGATAATAGATCCAACGACCTTCTTGACGCGATCGCACTAATTGAGCCTCTCTCAGATTTTTCAGATGAAAAGAGAGTTTAGATTGATTAATATCAAGTTGTTCACAAAGGTCACAAACACATAACTCTTTACTTTTTAGTAACTCTAAAACCTGTAAACGAATCGGATCAGATAAAGCTCGAAAACCTAATAAAATAGTTGATAAATTGGTAGAAGTTGTAGTTACCATCAATCAATAGTCAAAATAAGTCTGTTATTCCTATCATAAACTAAGAATAAACAACTGATAGCTGATCACTGAAAACTGAATCAATGGCTCGTCAACGCTCAAAGTCCGATTTACCCAGTAAAATATGTCCTGTTTGTGGCCTTTCCTTCACATGGCGAAAAAAATGGGCCAAATGTTGGGATGATGTAAAATATTGTTCCGAAAGATGTCGTAGAAGACGTTCTCAACTACAGGATAAAAATTCATGACTACAACCCAACCCAAACTAATCATTCATGGAGGTGCGAGTTCCCTATACGATAAAGGGGGTTTAGAAAAAGTGCGTCCCACCCTCCATAAAATTGTCACTGAAGTGTATCAATTGTTAAAAGATGGAAAACCGTCAATAGATGCAGTGGTAAGGGGTTGTCAGTTACTCGAAAATGAGCCAGGCTTTAACGCAGGAACCGGATCGGTGTTACAATCCGATGGACAAATTCGCATGAGTGCCTCTTTGATGGAAGGGTTGAGTCAAACTTTTAGCGGTGTGATTAATATCTCCCGTGTAAAAAATCCTATCGATTTAGCCCGATATTTGCAAGACGAAAGCGATCGCATTCTCTCGGATATGGGTTCGGCCGAATTGGCCAGAGAGTTGAATATCCCTGTTTATGACCCCTTAACGGAGTTTCGGGCAAAAGAATGGATTGAAGAGTGGAAAGATGATTTTCAGCGCAAAATGGGGCGTTTAATTGGCAAACCAGAGTCTTTTGAAGCAGGCCGAGGAACTATCGGTGTTGTGGCTTTAGATACTCAGGGAAAAATTGCGGCCGGAACCTCTACTGGGGGAAAAGGATTAGAAAGAATTGGTCGAGTGAGTGATTCTGCTATGCCGGCGGGTAACTATGCTACCGCAGACGCAGGGGTGAGTTGCACGGGTATCGGGGAAGATATCGTTAACGAGTGTTTTGCGGCCCGAGTGGTAATTCGTACCGGAGATGGGTTATCTCTACCTGATGCGATGCAAAAGTCCATGGAAGAGTGCAAAAAACGAGATCGAGATTTAGGTGCGATCGCATTAGACCATAACGGGGTTATTAGTTGGGGTAAAACTAGCGAAATTTTACTGGCTGCTTATCATAATGGTTCAACCATTGGCGATACTTTAGAATGGCAAACAGAGGAATTAATGGGGTATTGTTAAAGTTATGACTAACCTGGGTTTTCTTAATACTTACGAGACAGATTATCATCAATGGACAATCGAACAAGCTGATGCTTTACGAAAGTTTGTTCATACTCATCAAGAGTTAACGCATTTAGATCAATTAGACTGGGATAATATTATTGAGGAGAACGAAAACTCAAAGAGACCTACACGAGAGGAAAAAAATAGTTTCTCGCGTTGATGAAGCTAAAGTAGAAAAGTTACTTTCTGAACATAATTAATTGATAGAAATTTTCTTTTTTTGTTTTCTACGACCCATGACATACTGGCCGTGAATATTAACCATATAAGGAATACAATAGGTTAATAGTCCGGAAATCCAACGGTCGCGGGTCATTTTTCCGTCTATAACGGCTTTACCATGATTAATCGTAAAGAGAATTGAACCCACAACTATAGCCACCTTAATGGCCATTTTACTTGATTGTTTATTAAATAATGCTTGAAAAAAACCTAACCAAAACCTCATTATTTTTGTCCAGAAATCAAACCAAATCGGATTAAACCCCGTTCATAACCTCGACTCATTAAGCCTAAGGATAACGCGCCTTCTACCGTTTGCCAACCACTATTTAATAAACCGGCAATAGCTTCTAAATTGAATGCTGAGTCGATGACAATATCCCAAAAAGGGGCTACTTCCATAGACCAATCATCGACTTTAATCTCATTAAAACCACAGTCACGGGCAATGATTTCGTACTCTGGTAAAGATATCACATAAGGTAAACAATAAACCCGATAAATGTCTGCTAAATGTTGTTTTTCATCTTCTGTTAATTCTCCCGCCCAAGAATGAGTCGGACGATGACACCAAGTCGCACAAATAAAAGTACCGCCTGGTTTTAAAACCCGATAACATTCTTGAAAAAATTTCTCTTTGTCTGGCATATGTTCCCCACTTTCAAGGGACCACACCAGGTCAAAATTATTGTCTGCAAAGGGCATATTTAAAGCATCAGCCACCTGAAACTGTACGGTTTCTTCTAATTTGACCTCACTAGCCCTTTCTGTGGCTCTATTGGCCTGTACAGGGGATAGGGTAATTCCTGTAGCTTGAGCATTGAATTTTTCGGCTAAATAAAGGGTACTTCCCCCAATACCACAACCCACATCAACTAAGTTAGTAACGTCTTTTATATTTGCCCAATTTAAAAGTTCTTCGATTAAATCAATTTGTGCTTGACGACGATTCAGTTTACAATTCCCACCTCTACCATAGTAACCGTGGTGCATATGTTCACCCCAGATTTGTTCCCATAAGTTACTTGAGGTGTCATAAAATTGAGCAATTTTTTCTGATAGATTAGATGGGTGACTCATAAATCAAGGTAAGTTTACATTTTGTTACTTCCTAAAGTGTACAGTGACCAGTGAACAGTGATCAATCTGAAAAAATAATAAGGGGCCCTTCCTCTGAAGAACACCCTTTTACGGTTCGTCGTACAGCTTATTTAATTTGTTAGGATCAAAAAGCATTAACCATCATTAACTCATCGCAGCGTTTGAGCGATCGTAGGAATTACGAAAACCAGCACAGGGCTTACCTTGAATAGTAGTCCAATAGTCTTTTTCTACATCGACACCAATCTCAGAGGCCGCCCGTCCTAACATCGATTGTTGACGGTTTTTGACCATTTGGTGATGACGCATCATTAAGGCTCTTGCTTGTTTTTGAGTAGACATAATTTTTAGACTCCGATTGTTTATGGTGTTTTTTTATTGTGGTTTGTTTCACCCTTCATTACTATTTATAACATAAAATTCTGTAACATTTGCTACAAAATAAGATTTTGTATATAAAACTTAATATTTTGGTTGGGATCGTGGAAACACCTATGCCCTTAGACAGAGAAAGGTTAGGAGATAAGAACGAAAGAATAATGTCAGGATTCGTTGAACTCATTACCCAAAAAAATCGTTATCATTAAAGATCAAGCAAAATTATTATCTCTACGAACTGATATCTTAGATTAACTATTATGGCATTACCTATTGTTGCAATTATTGGACGGCCCAATGTGGGCAAATCAACCCTTGTCAACCGTTTGGGGAAAGATAGACAGGCGATCGTACACGATCAACCAGGAATAACCCGCGATCGCACTTATCGACCAGCGTTTTGGCGCGATCGCGATTTTCAAGTGGTGGACACGGGGGGATTAGTGTTTGATGATGATACCGAATTTTTACCCTTGATCCGAGAACAGGCCATGGCAGCCTTAACCGAAGCCAGTGCAGCCATTTTTGTTGTAGATGGACAACTCGGACCCACAGCCGGCGATCGTGAGATTTCCGACTGGTTAAGACGGCAAAAAGTTCCTGTGTTATTAGCCGTGAATAAATGTGAATCCCCCGAACAAGGATTAATGCAAGCGGCCGAATTTTGGGAATTAGGACTAGGAGAACCTTATCCCATTTCTAGCATTCATGGTAGTGGAACCGGAGAATTATTAGATGAATTAATTACCTATTTACCCTCTCCTGACGAACTTCCCGATAGAGAAGAAATTAATGTTTCGATTATTGGTCGTCCCAATGTGGGAAAATCGAGTTTATTGAACGCATTTTTAGGGGAACAAAGAGCCATTGTTAGTCCTATTTCTGGAACCACTAGAGATGCCATTGATACCGTCGTTGAACGAGGAGAAAACACCTATCGTTTAATTGATACGGCTGGTATTCGTCGTAAAAAGAATGTTAATTATGGGGCGGAATTTTTTAGTATTAATCGAGCTTTTAAAGCCATTCGTCGCGCTGATGTGGTCTTATTAGTGATTGATGCTATTGATGGCGTAACCGATCAAGATATTAAACTCGCTGATCGCATTATTGATGAAGGCAGGGCGGCTATTATTGTGGTCAATAAATGGGATGCAATAGAAAAGGATTCTTATACTATTTATGAGTATAAGCAAAAGGTGATGGATCGACTTTATTTTATGGAATGGGCTGACATTGTTTTTGTTAGTGCCATGTCAGGAAAACGAGTGGAAAACATCTTTGAATTAGTGGATGTCGCAGTAGAAGAACATCGCCGTCGAGTGAATACGTCTGTAGTAAATGAAGTATTAGAAGAAGCGGTTAAATGGCATTCACCCCCAACCAGTAGACAAGGAAAACAAGGAAGAATTTACTACGGAACCCAGGTATCTAGTCAACCGCCAACCATTGCTTTATTTGTCAATGATCCCAAGCGATTTAACGATAATTATAAACGTTATATTGAGCGACAATTTCGAGAACAAATTGGTTTTCCAGGTACTCCTATTCGTTTGTTATGGAGAGGTAAGAAAATGCGTGATTTAGAACCAAGTGTAAATAGAGCAACTAAAGTATAAATATTTGTAGGGTGGGCAATACCCACTTTACTTTCATAGTCATTGTTTAGTTTAGGAGAAATAATTAAATGGAAGAATTATTTGAGCTAAAAAGTTTGTTAATAGCTGGTCATATTGATGATGCTTTATTGCTGGTAGAAGAACTAACAGAAATGAGCAAAGATGATAAACTCAATAAGATTTTTAGTTTTGGTATTATTATTTTATTACATCTTATTAAACAGCAAGCCGAAAAACGTAGTACCCGTTCCTGGGAAACGTCTATTGCTAACTCTGTTAGGCAAATTCAACGAACAAATAAAAGGCGTAAAGCTAAAGAAAATTATCTTAAACCAGAAGAATTAAAAGATACTTTAGAAGATGCTTATGCTTCTGCATTGAGACAAGCAGCATTAGAAGCTTTTGAAGGTAGATATGAAGCCGAAGAAATTGCAGAAATGGTAAATAAAACTGATATTATTGCTCAGGCGATGGATTTAATTGATAGTTAATCTTTTTCTTATATTGCCATTCCGAGAAACAAGAAATCTCTGTAACTGGCTAACCATAACGAGTATTACTATAATCACCGCAATTTTCGTTTTAAATTAGCTATAATATCATTAATCAAGTAAACAGAAGGATAAGCAATGAATACAATTGATTTAGTAACACAAAAAATAAACTTATTACCTCCTAAACAACAAGAGGAGGTTTTAGACTTTGTTGAGTTTTTAATCACAAAATATCGAGTAGACAATTCTCATAAATCTGCTGAACAATTAGCAACTGAACGCATGAAGGATCTTGATGATCCAGATAACCCTGATAAATGGGAAACTGTTGTTAATATTGGTGATGAAATTGATGTTGAGTCTAGTTTAGAGAATTTAAGAAAACTACGCCTCGGAAGTATTAGAAGCTAACAACATCGACCCCTCTACGATATGGGATGATAGTTGGTTTCCTATTTTTTCATTTGTATGAGAATTTGACTAATAGACATCTCCATAATTTAATAAAATCAAGAAATATAGTATAATAAAATGAATAATTAGTTCAAAAAAGAATGGAAACTTACACTTGGAGCTATCTAAAAAAATATCCTAAACAAACCAAAAGATTA
>NETF01000041.1 GCA_002172675.1 unicellular cyanobacterium SU3 | reverse complement strand
AAATCACCCATGACTATTGGGTACACGCTTCTGGACAGATGAGCCTCTTTTGTATTGATGAAAATCAGTATATTAAGTTCGCTGGTTGAAAGAAGAATCCCTCGCGTCCCGCGATGGGAGTGTCAAAATCTTGAAAATCTAAACTTTCTAAATCTTCATAAAAACTGGTAATTTCATTTATATTTTGTGTATCATATAACAATTCCATATTTCCATTTGGTGAAGTTATTCCATTTCCTGTTAAATTAGCAGATCCGATAACTAAACTACCCATAGTTTGATCGGTAGCTAGTAAACAATAAGCTTTGGAATGAAATAAATTATTATTATTCCAAATTTTTAACGATACATTAATTATCTTTCGTAAAGATGAGAAAAAATCTTCTAATTCTTTTAATTCTTTTTTTTCAATATCAATAGCTGTAACTTTATCAATATAAATACGTATTTCAGAGGTTTTTATTTTAATATTTGGTTGTCTTTTATATAAAGTATGAAGAAAATAAATGAGTGCATTTAGTCTAAAATAACAACTTACTAAAATCAGTTGATAAGATTTATAAGATAAATGATTTTTTAATAGACAATCTACAAGATACTCTTTTTTATCACTCTTAAAAAAGAACCTCTTAGAATTATTGTGATTTTGCTTTGATTCACTTTTGCTCATGTTTACATAAAAAAATGGTTGGCAAATTAATTTGTTAAAGGTGGGCAAAATGCCCACCTGACGAAGTTATTTAGGAGCCACAAAATTAACTAATTTTCCAGGGACAACAATCACCTTTTTAACCTCTTTTCCGTCTAAGTTTCGTTGACCAATATCAGACTCACGGGCTAATTTTTCTAACTCCTCTTTACTGGAATTAGCAGGTACTTGAATGGTTCCCCTTGTCTTACCCATAATTTGAATCACTAGGGTAATTTCATCTACTACTAAAGCATCAGGATCAACCTCTGGCCAAGTTTGTAAATGGATTGAGGTTTCATGTCCTAAGTTATGCCATAATTCCTCGGCAATATGAGGAGCAAACGGTGCCAGTAAAATCAATAAGGTTTCAATTCCCTCTTGATACACCGCAGAATCAACACATTTTGCATCATTCAACGCATTACTTAACTTCATTAACTCCGAAACTGCCGTATTAAATTGATAGTCTCCTTCTAAGTCTTCGGATATCTCTTTAATAGCGGTATGGATGGCACGTCTTAAGTCTTTTTCTTCCTTACTTAACTCCTTGTTACTAATAACTTTGCCTTCCTTTTCTGCATACCCATTAACCAAACGCCACACCCGATTTAAAAAACGAAATTGTCCTTCAACATCAGCATCATCCCATTCTAAATCTTTTTCTGGGGGTGCTTTAAATAGGATAAACATTCTAGCAGTATCTGCCCCATATTTTCCTAATACTTTTTGAGGATCAACGCCGTTATATTTTGACTTAGACATCTTCTCATAAAACACCTCTAAATCATCTCCTGTATCGGGATCTTTGGGACTTTCGGGGTTCACTTTATCCACAGGAATATACTTACCCGTTTTAGGGTTTTTATAGGCCATTGCTTGTACCATTCCCTGTGTCAAAAGACGGTTAAAGGGTTCATCTACATTGACTAAACCCCTGTCTCGCAATACTTTAGTAAAAAAGCGAGAATATAAGAGGTGTAAAATAGCGTGTTCAATACCTCCCACATATTGATCCACATTCATCCAATCATTAGCTTTTTCTAACTTAAATGCTGCTTGATCATTCATTGCATCCGTGTAACGTAAATAGTACCAAGAAGAATCAATAAAGGTGTCCATCGTATCCGTTTCACGCTTTGCCGGTTCCCCACAACTGGGACAAGGAACGTTGATCCAATCTTCCATTTTTGCCAAAGGAGAAGCCCCACGCCCCGTAAATTCGACATTTTCGGGCAATTTAACAGGTAAATCTGCATCAGGAACCGCCACAGTCCCGCAACTGGGACAATGCACCACGGGAATAGGACAACCCCAATAACGCTGACGAGAAATTAACCAATCTCGCAAACGATACTGTATCCTTGCTTTACCGTAACCCTGTTTTTCTGCATGGTTAATAATAGCGGTTTTGCCTTCTGTAGATTGCATTCCATCAAATTGCCCCGAATTAACCATAATTCCAGGTTCGGTATAAGCTTCTGTTAACGTGGGGTTGTTATGCTCGCTATTTTCAGGAACGATAACCACCTTGATCGGTAACTGTTTCTCCGTTGCAAACTTAAAGTCACGGGTATCATGGGCCGGTACACCCATCACCGCACCTGTACCATATTCATACAATACATAATCTGCAATCAAAATGGGGATTTCTTCGCCATTAAAGGGGTTGATAACAGTCCCTCCGGTCAATATCCCCCGTTTGGGTTTATCTTCTGCTGTGCGTTCGATTTCGCTTTCGTTGCATACCTCTTCAATAAATGCTTCTACGGCTGGTTTTTGCCCCTCTGTAGTAACTTTGGGGGTCAAAGGGTGTTCAGGAGCTAAAACTACATAAGTCACCCCGTAAACGGTGTCGGGACGGGTGGTAAAGACGGCTATTTTTTCGTCACTATCCTTGACAGGAAACTCTAAATATGCACCGACCGACTTACCAATCCAGTTTTCCTGCATTAACTTAACACGGTCTGGCCATCCTGACAGTTTATCCAAGTCGGTTAATAATTGTTCTGCATAGTCCGTAATTTTAAAGAACCACTGACGCAACAGTTTCCGTTCTACTTTAGCACCCGATCGCCAGGAATACCCTTCACTGTCCACTTGTTCGTTAGCTAAAACCGTTTGATCGATGGGGTCCCAGTTAACTGCTGCTTCCTTTTGATAAGCTAACCCTGCTTGATAAAATTGCAAGAATAACCATTGCGTCCATTTGTAATAGTCTGGGGAACAGGTGGCCACTTCTCGATCCCAGTCGATAGACAGTCCCAAGGTTTGCAACTGTTGCTTCATTTGGGCAATATTTTTATAGGTCCAGTCTGCGGGGGGAATATTGCGATCGATAGCTGCATTTTCCGCCGGAAGTCCGAATGCATCCCACCCCATCGGATGTAAGACACGATATCCTTGCAATCGTTTGAGACGGGCGATAACATCTGTAATAACATAGTTGCGAACATGGCCCATGTGTAGGTTTCCGGATGGGTAGGGAAACATGGATAAGGCGTAAAATTTGGGTTTATCGCTGTTTTCTGGGGTTTTGTCTAACCCCTGTTTAACCCAGTCTTGTTGCCATTTTTGTTCGATCGCTGCTGCGTTATATTGGGACTCCACGAATATTCTCCACTGCTATTTCCATGATCAATTATCCCTGATCTCATTCAGTTATCGGTTATCAGTTGTCAGTGGTCAGTTTTTTTGTATTTGAAAGGCGATCGGTTTTTAGTTTGTAGATTACCCTTTAATGATATTAATGCGTCTAGATTGGGCATTTTATAAATAGTCATATTTGGGAACTGATTCATAATGACTGTACAAGATAAGTCAGCAAAATTGGTTAGATTTACAGTAGACGATTCAGTGGTTCGACTAGATATTAATATGTTGGTGGAATTTGTTCAAAATACCAATCAGGTAATAACAACTAAAGCAACTTAGGTTTAAACTTTTTACTAGAATCAGGTCTGCCTACTTGGGAAATAAATATAATTACGACTATTTTACTGTTTATGGCAGTAGGATATACAACAAGAGAATTTTATGAAAATAAGACAAAATTATCAATACAGATTGATGAATATGAGTTTACACAACTCTCAGAAAATGTTGAAGAATATATCAATAGTCTTGTTAAACAGAAAGATAAAATTGCTGAATCATTTGCTAAATTCATGAATGACATTGAAAACTTAATGAAAGATTTAACAGTAGCTATTTAATAGATTTAGGACATAATAATATGATTTCCCTACGATAATTATAATGTTTCGTAGGGGTTTAACACTGTTAAACCCAATCTATTAAGATTACTATTCAGTTTTATTCTTCTGTATTTAAAGATGAATTAAGTTTCTCAATTTCTTGTAAACTTAATCCTGTTACTTTAGCAATATCTTCCATATTCATGCCGTTTCTAAGCATATTTAAAGCAATATTTCTAGTTGCTTTTTGTTCTCCTTTGATTTCTCCCTTCTTTTCGCCTTTAACTTCACCTTCATGGAAAATTTCTTGATACATAACTGATTCTTTCATGATATCGCTCCTAAGAATTCGTTTAATACTGTCTTGATCTAATTTTAACCCAGATAGAATAGCTGTGGATGCACTAATATCACTTTGCTGTTGTTTATTGGGCATACTATCAATAATAGCAGCAATTTGGGTTAAGGTTTCTGTTGGGTTATCGGTACGAGTTAGTACAGCAAACGGTAATAAACCTGAGTTATTCAGAAAACTATCTGTTGGTTGTTCCCACAAACGAATCACATTAAATTGATGACGTAAATTCGTTAATTCAAAGGTGTTTTGATCCACTAATTCTGAATTACTCGGTTTCAAATATATCACCACTTGATACATTTCTTTGTTAGGATAGCGACGATAAACCCGTAAACGATAGTCAGTCATCCTAAAAGGTATATCTTCATCAGGTGAGGTTTGAAACTCAATATGCAGTACAATTTCTTCTGATTGCAAAAAGATTAAAGAATCTGCTCTAATAGGATTTAAAGACAGTTCTGTAGGTTTTAATTCTGTGAGTTCGATGGGTTCATTTAATAACCAGTTAGCAAAGTCATGGCTAAATCTTTCTGCTAAGAATTTACAAACATTATCATACATCAGCAACAAGAGTAAGTTAACATTATCAGAGCATAATGATATTATAACTTTAGGATAATTATAATGTTTGATAGAGGTTGAATACTATTAAATCCTATATATTAATTAGTGTGGTTTAAGTATCAGGAGTCAAAAATGTCTTGTGATCATCTCAAAGCATTAGATTTAGCAAAAGCTGGAAAATGGGACGAATCTCATGAAATCGTTCAATCTTATTCAGATCATTTATCTTGTCTCATTCATGGTTATTTACATCGAGTAGAAGGAGACTTAAGTAATGCAAAATATTGGTACAATCGTGCAACGGAAAAAATGCCTAATAATACCCTTGAAGATGAGTTAAAACGCTTATACCAACTTGCACAGTCTCATTAATCTTATTATGTTTTTTCTCGAACTAAATGCAACTAAAAACAGCTATTAACTAATTCTTGATTACTCATCTGAGTTATTAGATTTAGCTTCATTTAAAATGGGTTTAATATCTTGTTTAACCCAAGCTAATAGTAACTCATAACCCAAACTAAGGATTACTGGACCAATAAATAACCCTAAAATTCCATGAAGGAGACTGCCTCCTAAAACACCAATAAAAATAACAATAACAGGAACCGATACCCCTTGAGACATAAAAATCGGTTTAAGGATATTATCTATTAATGTGCAGAAAATTAGCCAAATTGTTAACAATAATGCTTTCAGGGTTCCCATAGTATACCATGCAAAAATAATGGAAGGAAAAACCACCGGACCTAGTCCAATTTGAAGAATACATAAAATTAAACACAGTACAGTTAATAAACCCGATAATGGCATTCCTGCAACCATTAAACCAATACCCACTAAAAGACTTTGTATCAAAGAAACCCCAATAATACCCCGTGTTACCCCTCTAATGGTAGCCGTGGCAAGTTGTAAAAAGTTTTCCCCTTGTTGGGGTGTAATACGGATAAAAATTCGTTTAATTCTTCTATTTAATTGTTTTGAATTAATAGTTAAAATTCCTGCAACAATAATAGAGAGAATAAACTTCAATAAGACCAAACCCATATTACCAGCAAAAAATAATAAGTTTTTGGCTACTTTTTCTAGTTGAGGTTGAAATTTACTTAATACAGATATTAAATTATTCGATGCTGATGTCCAAATTTGATCGATATAGTTTCCGAGAATTGGCCAGTTTTCTACTCCTTCTGGGGGAGGGGGAACTTTTAAGTTACCAGAAACAATATTATTAGCAAAAGTTTGAGCATTGCCAACAAAAATAGTAGCTATAAAACTCACCGGCCCGATAATTACTGCAATCCCGAATAAAATAAGCAAAACCCCTGCTAATTTCCTACGGCCTCCTAAACGGTTTTTTAACCAGACAAAAACAGGGAAAATAGCGATCGCCAAAATAATTCCCCAAAGAAGAATACCCAAAAAAGGACGAATCAGGAGAAAACACCAAGCTAATAACAATCCGATCAGAAATAATCTAATCAGTAAATCGACAATTTCAGGAAAATTAAAACGATTGTCCATCAAAAAATTGATAATCAGTCATAAATCACTCATTATACCGATCATCAATTTTAATATCTATTGTTATTCCATCAACCAGTATTCCGCATTCCAGCAGCAATACCATTAATAGTTAACAATGCACCCCGTAATAATTCTTCTTTAGAATAACGGAAATGAATCACACCAGACTCTGCTTGACGGGTATATTGACGTAACCGTTTAAGAAGAGAAACTTGCAAGAAACCGAGAGGAACAATGGTTCCATTTCTTAACTGTACTGATCGCTGTAAACCGGTATCCCCTTCTAATAATTTCGGTTGTTCATTGATGCTCAAAATAATATCACGAGTCCGATTATATTCTTGAGAAATTTGCTCAAATACCTTTTCAAATCGTTCTATATCTTCGGGTTGAGAAAGTTCTTCAACATAGTGGTGAGCAATTTGTAAATCCACTTTAGAAAGGGTCATTTCTACTTTGGAAATTACCATTTTGAAGAAGGGCCATTTTAAGTAAAAATATCGCAGTAACTTCAAATTTTCATCTGGTTGTTGTTGCAAAAAGCTTTCTAATGCAGTTCCCACTCCATACCAAGCTGGCAGAAGAAAACGACTTTGAGTCCAACTAAACACCCAAGGAATGGCCCTTAAGGTACTTAAATCTTTTTTACCACTTTTTCTCCTGGCAGGACGAGAACTAATCTGTAATTGACTAATTTCGGGGATAGGCGTAACGGATAAGAAGAAGTCTAAGAAGTCTGGTTGTTCATAAATTAAACTCCGATAGGCTTTCCTTGCACTACTGGCCAATTCTTCCATAATCTCGTTCCAAGGGACAATATCATCGAACCCACTCCCTAGTAAACTCGCTTGGATCACCGCCGTGGTTGCCGTTTCTAGGTTATATAAGGCCAATTCCGGTAAGGAGTATTTAGAAGCTAACACTTCCCCTTGTTCGGTGATTTTGATGCGTCCGTTAATGGTGCCGGTGGGTTGGGCTAAAATAGCAGCGTAAGCAGGCCCGCCACCGCGTCCCACGGAACCCCCACGACCATGAAACAGTCTTAAGGCTAAACCGTAAGGTTCTGCCACTTTTTGTAAGGATTTTTGTGCCTTATGAATTTCCCAGTTACTGCTCAAGAAACCAGAATCTTTATTACTATCAGAATAACCTACCATAATCTCTTGTAGGTTGGCTGGTTGTAACTCTGGAGGAGATAATTGTTCTTTTTTGCCTTCGTCTAAGTAATCGTAACCCCCAGCTAATGCAGCCCGATATAAGGGTAACTTAAACAAAGCATCCATGATTTCAGGAGCGCGTTTTAAGTCGTCTACCGTCTCAAATAGGGGAACAATACGAATGGTGGTGGTACTGGTGCCGGGATCATACAGTCCTGCTTCTTTTGCTAATAACAACACTTCTAGCACATCACTAACATCGTTGGTCATGCTGATGATGTAGGTTTGACAAATTTCGACACCAAACTCCTGCTGAAGATAACGCAACATTCGCATGGTTTCAATGGTTTCGATGGTTTTTTCATCGAATGGCATTTCCATGGGGATTAGAGGACGACGGGTTTGTAGTTCTCCAATTAACCAATTAACTTTTTCTGTCTCTGAAAGTTCGCCGTAGGGACGAGGTAAGACGTTTAAATAGTTGGCAATGACTTCGATGGTTTCAGAATGACGGGAAGATTCTTGACGGAAATCTAATTGCGTGAGGGTAAAGCCGAACATTTGCGCCTGAAAAATCAAATTTTCCAGAGCTTGGCATTTTAACCCAGTTTTTTCTAAATTGCGCTTAATGAGTTGTAATTCTGCTTCAAATTCTGCCCCAGTGTGGTAAATATTGGGGGGGGTTTCTTCGCTTAAAATTTGTCGTTTTTCTGGGTTAGCTAAATAGTTATTGCGATCGCGGGTGGTCTCTAAGCGTTTTTCGATATAAGCTAATTTGAGACGATAGGGTTCTTGACGATACCGAATGGCCAACTCATCATAAATTTCAGGCATGGTCACGCGATCGCGTTCTAAGGAGTCGAGGAGGTCCTGGGATACGTTACTCCAGTGCAAAGATGAGCTTAAAATCTCTGTTAAATCTTCAACGGCCACTAAATACTTTTCTAAAATTAAGTTGCGTTGATAACAAGCGGTGCGCCAAGTTATGTCCGTTGTGACAAAGGGGTTTCCGTCGCGATCGCCACCTACCCAAGATCCAAAGCGACAGAAGTTATTATGTGGGGGTTTAATTCTGGGAAAATTCGCTTTTAGAGCTTGTTGCAATCGTTGAGACAGTTGGGGGAGTGCGTCACATAATACTTCATCAAAGTAATGTAACGTATAATCGACTTCATCGAGAACACTAGGTTTGAACTGATGCAACTCATCCGTACGCCACCAAAGACGAATCTCTTCATTCAGTTGTTCAATAATAGATTCTGCTTCCCAGGAACTGCTTAATCCCATGCCCCGAAATGCCTCTTCTGCTTGGTCTAAGCGTCTCAGTAAGGTAGCGATGCGTCTTTGTTTGAGGCGAATGGTATGACGAACAATTTCCGTCGGGTGAGCGGTAAAAACGAGGCGAATATCCAGTTGCTCTAATAACCGTTGAATTTGTTGGGGGGGGACGTTTAACCGTTTTAGTTGGGGGAATAACCAGTGAAAAGTTCCACCTTTTTCTTGATTTTCCGTTTCTCCTACTAATGCTTTTTCTAATAAATCAGCTCCTAGCGAACCATTTCCCTTATTTTCTTCGTTAGGATGGTTTTTTCTGGCTTTTTCCGACTCTTGATAGGTTGCCCGTCGGTTTAGTTGTTGATCCCGTTGTTCATAATGTTGTTCAACAATATTAATTAATTGAAAATAGAGGGCAAACGCTCTGGCTGCACGAATGGCTTCATTGAGTTCTAACCCTTCGATGAGTTCATTAATAGACGTTTTCGGTTTATCGGTAACTTGTCCTTCCGGCGAGCAAATTTTTCGTAATTTTTCCAATAGGTCTACTAATTCTTGACCACATTCAGCCTTTAATACTGATTCCCATAAACTTTCGACTAATTTTAGACGCTGACGTAAGAAGAGATCCGATGTTGAAAAAATATTAACCTCTTCAACTGTGGACTGTAATGATTCAAGAAGCATAACCAGTAGCAACCTCGAAGGACGTTTTGCGATTTCATTGGCAAGTTAGATAATAAAACCCACCCGTACTATTTTTATTGTCAGTCAAATCCAATCAATTGATCTGACAGTTCAACCTTAAGGGGGTTGACTCCCTTAGTTAGAATATCGTTATTAACTACCAACCCCCCTTATTTTATCGATTCTTTTCTCATTTCGGATAAGTTCTCAGGAAGTTATGGGGAAATTTTAATGATACTTTAAGGGTTTTCCCTGGATACAATATTTTTCTGGCTACACTTATGACAAATACGACAAACCCAATCATCTTAGATACTTGGATTCCGACTAAATGGAAAGATTTTCGACAAATTATCGATGATCCTGCTAATAAGAACTTAAAAGCTTATTATTATCACCATCACATGAGGTTAGAGATGTTACCGGTTGGCTTTGATCACAGTAAGGATCATTCATTAATCAGTCTTGCCATTAATTTATTTGGTATTGTTCGTCATCTTCCTATCAATTTATTAGATAATTGTTCTTTTCGTAAGGTTGGTATCAAAGAATTTCAATCGGATATTGCTGTCTATGTTAAAGAGAAAACACGAATTATTCCCCAAGGGACAAATATTGTGAATTTGAATCAGTATTTATCCCCTGACTTAGTGGTAGAAATTGCTAAAACTAGCTTTCTTGATGATATTGGCACAAAGCGATCGCTGTATGAATCGTTAGATATTAAAGAATATTGGGTGATTGATGTAGAAAATTGTAAAATAATTGCTTATGCTTTAAAATCAGACGGTTCTTACAAGATAAAATCATCGAATCTATTTTTTGGGTTAAATTTAGCCATTTTAGAAGAAGCATTACGCAAAAGTCGCCACGAAGATCAGTCGGCCATAGGACAATGGTTAATGACACAATTTCAAAAAAAGGATAAGTCTATATAGACTCGACAAGATTAGGGTATTTTGGCGAGATCACGATAAAATATCAACTACAATAGAAATAGATAAAAAAAATTTTATAGTAAATTATTAAGCTCTACCTACCCATCGATACGGACAAGATTACATGACAAGCCTTGCCAAGTCTAACCATCGTTACGCTCCACACCCCCACATGAAATCATCCCACTTACCCAGTGATAGCGCACTTGGCCTAATTTCCACCCATAGTTTCCCGGCTATTGTGGGAACCGCCGACATGATGCTTAAATCAGCAGAAGTCACCCTAGTGGGCTATGAAAAAATTGGTAGTGGACACTGTACTGCTATTGTAAGGGGTAAAGTGGCTAATGTGCGTCTGGCTGTAGAAGAAGGGGCAAAAACCGCCGAAAAGTTCGGTCAATTAATTTCTAAGTTAGTCATTGCTCGCCCTATGCCTAATTTAGAGGCTGTTTTCCCTATTGGTAGTCATTTAGTGGAAATCGCTCAACAACAACAGGGTTACAGTCGTCTCAGTAATCGCTCCATTGGACTACTCGAAACCAGAGGCTTTCCGGCTATGGTAGGGGCTGCCGATGCTATGTTAAAATCTGCTGATGTTCAGTTAGCCTCTTACGAAATTATCGGCGATGGACTTTGTACCGCCATTATTCGGGGGTCAGTGGCTAATGTTGCCGTCGCTATTGAAGCAGGAATGCACGAAGCGGAGAAAATTGGCGAATTACACGCTATGATGGTTATTCCCAGACTCCTAGAAGACTTAGAGCATACTTTACCCGTGGCGACTTATTGGCGCGACGAAACCGAACCCTTACCTATGTTAATGCCTACACCCGTCAGACAACATGAACGAGAATTAATCGCTTTACCCGAACTAGAAAAAAAGCCTTTAGTAATGAGAAAGCCGGCTGAAATTGAGGAAACCATTGAAATTGAAGAAGAAAACCTTTAAATAATTAATAATTAATAATAATTAATTATTATTAATTATTAATTATTAATCAGATAGGTGAGTACGCTGTATTAACCCTGTGATCATGGCAAGGATAAAAACCCCTAATACAGCTAATCCTAACAAGAGCTTGCCCCCTTCTAATAGTCCGGCACCAAGGGCGACGATAGGGGGGTTAGAAATGGCAATACTGATCACCAATGCAGGAGCAAATTTAAACCAAGGGGCTTTTGTTAAGCCAACACCATAGCAAACAAAATCAAAAAACCCTGTCATTAAACATCCTGTCAGCAAGAAAAAATTTCGTTCTAGGTGACGCTGACTTAACCTATCAATTCGGTCAATAAATTTTATGCCTACCACTCGTTGAACTAAGGTGCGGCCATATTGTCGTGATAAAAAGAAGCTTAACGAACAAGAGAGTAAGTCAGCCAGACAAATGACCAAAAGACCTTGGGTAAAGCCCAATAAAGCCCCCGATAACACCGAATAAGCGGTTCCTGGTAAGGCCGGAATGACGACACTGGTAAACCGTAGCAGAAAAATTCCTAACGGCGCCCAAACCCCCAACTGTTCTACTTGTTGCCGTAATTGGGTGATACCGTAATGATTAACCAGCCAAATGAGCAAAATTACCAAGGCTGCGATCGCCAAAAACTTTAATACTTTCATATTACATCAGGTCTTCTTTCAAACCTTTAAGGGATTGATTGTTATCTATTTTTTTGCTTTGAATTAACACTTTAAACCCTCCTAAACCAGTGGGATTAATTAATTGATGCAGGGCATCCCGACGCTGGAAAATTTCAGGTAAACTATAATTACCATTAGACAATTCTGCTAAGCGATCGCCGAGTCCTAAAGCCATTAAAAATAAGCCTTGTTGAGTTAATCCTACTGTTTCTAATCCTAACAAGTTTCCTTGTTTTTCTATGGCGGTAAAATCAACGTGCGCCGTCAAATCTTGTTTTCCTAAATTGACATAAGGATTATGATGATGACGATGTTTATAATAACAGTTTAGAGTTCCTTGATACCGTTGGGGATGATAATATTTTGAAGCATCATAACCATAATCAATGGTTAATACATAACCTTTTTTTAGTTTTTCTGAAACAATTGTTAACCAATTTAATGCTTTTAAATTAACTTCGTTTCGATAGTTTTCTGGATAATTATCTTTAGTGATATCTATGTCAATTAATTTAAAATAGTCTAACAGTTCAGGTGTTAATATTTCTTCCAATTTTTCTTTAAGTTGTTCATCTTCCCAAGTTACATAAATTTCTTTTAACTGTTTATTTTGTTTCGTTACTTGATGAACAGGAAAAGCATCTATTAATTCATTACTAAAAATACAGCCAGTAATTGAATTATTAGGAATCTCTTGCCAAGATGTCCAAGTTATTTTATCGAATTCTTTCAACTTATTTTGCTGTTCTTTAATTAATGCTTGTGATTCTTCTATAATTATGTAATTAATTTGATAGTAAACATTAGGATATTTTTCTTTTAAATAGTTCAGAATATCAGCAGCTAAATCACCTGATCCTGCGCCCACTTCTACTAAACTAAATGAATCAGAAAAATTCAATATTTCTAACATTTCTACAAACTGTTCAGCCAATAACTCTCCAAAATCTGATCCTAGGGAAGAAGCTGTAAAAAAATCACCTTCAGAGCCAATGTTAACTTTACCCGAACTATAATAACCATGCTCTGGATGATAGAGAACTAAGTTCATATAATCAGCAAAAGTAATACACTGATTTGGACTTTGTTTAATCGTATCAATAATAATTTCTAGCATAGATTTACCCTAAAATGTAGGGTGGGCATTGCCCACCTTACTAAATAATTAATTTGATTGAAGCTCTTGTCTAATGGTTTCAATTCGTTCACGATTTACCCCTAAATCAGACTCCCCTAAACGAGAAGCAGAACGAACATCAATGACTCCTTGATTTTCATTAACATAAAACTCGACATCATCAACAAATCCCATCCAATGACTGGTGAATTGAGCATAAAGATAATTATCAGTTTCGGAAATAATTTCAGTTCTTTCTTGTTGATTAATGATATCTTTGAGTTTTGCGATCGCTTCTTTACTATTCCCTTTGTATGTTAAAGGTTCAATAGAATGTTCTGCATCTGTACTTTGAGAATTAACACAATTAGGGGTACTCGGACAAGGATGTAATTGGCCATTTGTCACCCCTAAATTATCTGGTTGGTTCCCTGCAAAAACCGTAGGAACATCAGGCAAAAGTACCCTAACCCCTATCCAAATAACAACCGCAGCCAGAAAAATAACAATGCTTAACAAGCCAAAATTAATAGACTTTGATGTATCTTTAGTAACAGACATGAGGAAATAATGACCTAATAACGAGCTTAACTACTTAAATTAACTTAACATTTAATAAGGAGATTATTCTTTTCAAAGTATAGTTAAATTCAACCAGGAGGATTATCATGTTTCTCGATGAATTACAACCCATTTTCAAAGAATTTTGGCAGCAACCCCTCGCTTTCACTGGGGGACTGGTTTCCGGCGCGCTCAAACTCAAACTTTCAGAAGATCCCTTAAAAACTTGGCTACAAGAACAAGGCATGACTAACTTTACCTATACCGATCATACAAAAGATAACGGTAGCGGCCCTCAAAGCATCTCCATCGATTAACTAGATTAACTCATCATTTAGGAGATAGGAATTATACAGTTAACCTATCTCCTCTCACTCCCGACCTTACCTGTTACTTTGAGAGCAAATTGGGGAATATTAAAACTAGATGACCGAAGGACGGTAATCTTGACCCCTTTTTGCATCCGATTGGTCAAAGTCCATAATTGTGACATCGGTAAGAGTGAATGAGCTACTGTGTAAACCCATCTTGTGCCCAACCCAAAAACCCCAATAATGTGGCGGTTTGTCAATCTTGCGGTTCTCAACTGCGATTAAATAATCGTTATCAACCTTTAGGTATTCTTGGCAAAGGTGGCTTTGGAGCCACCTTTGGGGCTGCTGATCTGTCCCTTCCAGGCAACCCTATCTGTGTCGTCAAGCAATTAAGACCGGCCACTGATGACCCTCAAGTCTATAAAATGGCCAAAGAATTATTTGAACGAGAAGCAGAAACGTTAGGTAAGGTGGGCAACCATCCTCAAGTACCCAGATTATTAGACTATTTTGAACAAAACAAAGAATTTTATCTGGTTCAAGAATATGTCAAAGGGTATAACCTCCATCAAGAGGTGAAGAAAAAAGGGCCATTTACCGAGGCGGGGGTTAAACAATTTTTGACCGAACTTTTACCAATCCTCGAATATATTCATTCTCAAAAAGTCATTCACCGCGATATCAAACCAGCTAACCTTATCCGTTCTCAAAAAGACCGTAAACTGGTTTTAATTGACTTTGGAGCAGTAAAAAATCAGGTTAACTCTATGGTGGCCAATAATACGCAAACTGCTTTCACGGCTTTTGCTGTAGGAACTGCGGGGTTTGCTCCTCCTGAACAAATGGCCATGCGGCCGGTTTACGCCAGTGACATCTATGCAGTAGGAGTTACCTGTGTGTACTTATTAACGGCTAAAACCCCTAAAGATATCGGTTGTGACCCAGAAACAGGAGAAATTGCTTGGGAACCTTATGTGGATATTAGCGACTCTCTGGCCAACGTCCTCAAAAAGATGTTAGAGGTATCTGTCAAACATCGTTACAAATCCGCTGAACAAGTTTTAGATGCTATGGCTATGGCTCCCTATGAACAAGGGATGCAGGATAGTATGACCACCATGATTACAGGGTTCAAGACTCCTAGTAGTTCATCAGATCCCAACTCTTCAGTAAGTACGGGTTTAGTGAGTTCATCTCCACCAACAAGAAGCATGGGAAAGATAAATACCCATATTTCTTGGGGAAATCCAGTTTCCTCAGTGTCTACAGACGTTCAGACTCCTTATTCTACTAATGTTAGAGGTGGGGGCGCAGGGGCAGGAAGTGTGAGTTACAATATTGCTCACGGACAAACTTTTAGCCGTCGTCGTAGCAAAACATCAACAACCTCTACCTCTGAGCTCACAGCAGCTCAGAAAAAGAAGAAAAAATGGCAAGAAAAAACCTTATTAGCGGCTTATGAAAAGGGACGAAAGGACTTTACTAATCAAGAATTAAATGAACTGAATTTACCGAAAGCTTTTTTACCCGGCATTAATTGTTATCAAGCCAAATTAAGTCGTATTAATTTACAAGGGGCTGAATTATGCCGTGCCGATTTTGGTCGGTCTGATTTAACTCAAGCAGTGATGAAAAATGCCAATCTGAGTGAGGCTTATTTAGGTTATGCTAACTTAAATGGTGCAGATTTGAGGGGAGCTAATCTTTGTGGGGCTAATTTAACTTATGCTAATTTACAAGGGGCTAATCTTTGTGGGGTCGATTTAAGTTCTGCGAGAATTACTGAGGCTCAATTATCCGTAGCAAAAACGAATTGGCGAACCGTTATGCCTAGCGGAAAACGGGGATTTTGGTAAAAAATTGTAGGTACAATACTCAAAAAAATTAGGAGAGAATTCCTAAGAATCCTCTCACCCATATCAGCAACTAGCTAGATTTGGGCAGATAACGGTCGAGCATAGCCTGCCAATCGGGTTCGCTTAGTTCCTGTAGAAGTTGCCTATTGATAGCTTCTCGTAAGGGGGAATTGCTGGGAAGGGCAAATGTGTAATGAGTTAGAAGTTTCGCATTGACAGAAAATAAAGATTATGCTGTCAAAGAATTCGGGGCTGAAAGCTTTTCTATAATAAACTCCCTGGCTACTTCTTGGTGCGCGTTCCCTTGCGCCGTACGACGGCGCGGG
>NETF01000040.1 GCA_002172675.1 unicellular cyanobacterium SU3 | reverse complement strand
TGTGGATTAGTTCGGTTGAGAATTAGTTCCTTGATTTTGAAAATAATAGAATCCTCCCAATCTGGAGAGGTAATTGACGTTATAATGAGCCATAGTTTTATGTCCAAATTAGAGTTAATTCCTTCAACCCCTTATTAATTCGTTCTGAAGGCTAATTTTGACTTCGATCGCTTGCCTCAAACGGACTTTGCGATCTACTGAGACTTAAAACCCTGACCACTAATGTGTTTTAAAGTAGATACAAACTCAGGGTAAGAGATAGCAATCGCTTCAGCCCGATGAATCGCAGTCTTATCAGTAGCATTGAGAGCAGCGATCACCAAACTCATAGCAATTCGATGATCATTATAACTATCGACTTCTGTGCCAATTAAAGGAGTACCTCCGATAATTTCCAAACCATCAGGGAATTCTGTAATTTTAGCTCCCATACGGTTGAGTTGAGTCGCCATAACAGCAATACGATCACTTTCCTTAACACGAAGTTCTGCCGCGTCTCGAATCACTGTCGTACCTCGAGCAAAAATAGCAGCCACGGTCAAAATGGGAATTTCATCGATCAGGCGAGGAACCAAGTCTCCAGAAATTTCACAAGCCTTCAAAGAACTATAACGCACCCGAAGGTCGGCGATCGGTTCTCCAGCGATTAACCGTTGGTTTTCTATCGTAATGTTTGCTTCCATTAGAGACAGAGCCTCTAGGATGCCAGTGCGGGTAGGATTAATTCCCACATTTTTGATTAAAAGATTTGAACCAGGCACAATGGTTGCCGCGATCAACCAGAAGGCAGCCGAACTAATATCACCAGGAACAATAACTGTTTGTCCCTGTAAGTGACCAGGTCCAGTGATAGTAACGCTATGGGTTTCTCGATCAATGCTGAGGTTTGCCCCAAAAGCATCTAGCATTCTTTCGCTATGGTCGCGGGAGAGAGCAGGTTCTGTGACTGTTGTTTGTCCCTCACTCATTAGTCCCGCCAGAAGGATACAAGATTTAACTTGGGCTGAGGCCATAGGAGAATAGTAGTGAAGGGGTCGAAGTCTCTGTCCTTGAATTGCTAAAGGGGCTTTAGTTGTCCCTTGTCTTCCTAAAATAGTAGCACCCATTTGCTGTAAAGGTTTGACAACGCGAGACATGGGGCGCAAACGCAAAGAACTGTCACCGGTTACGGTAAAAAAACGTCCTGGATGAGCAGTTAAAATGCCTAGCATCAATCGTAGTGTGGTGCCTGAGTTGCCAGCATTCAAAACATCGACAGGTTCTTGCAGGTTACCGAGACCAAGTCCTTGAACCCGTACTTGTTGGGCATTAAGTTGGGAAATGTTGACGCCTAAAGCACGAAAACAACTCGCTGTACTGTAGACATCTTCTCCTAATAATAATCCTTGAATCAGGGTTTCCCCTTTAGCTAGGGCCCCTAACATTAAGGCACGGTGAGAAATTGATTTATCTCCTGGAACACTAATATGACCCTGCAAAGATAGACCCGATGCCGGTCTTTGAATCGTCAAATTATTCTGATGTTCAGTTATTTTTAGATTAATGAGAGAAGTTAACATTGGCTTAAGTAAATATTGAAGTTATATAAGAACGGAGGAAGGTTTAGACTACATTTCCCACAAGAATGGGTTGCTCACTTAATGACTCTTCCATTGGTTTTAGTAAAGATTGTCCAAGCATTTCAGAGGGTTGAGGCAATTTTAGAATTTCTAAAATAGTCGGAGCAATATCTGCTAAACAACTGGTTGAGTTCAAGATAAGTTCGGTTTTCTGCTCCCAATTTTTTGATTTTTTGCTTTCGACTATCATTAAGGGAACTGGATTAATGGTATGAGCCGTCCACGGATCACCGTTTTGATCCCGCATATATTCTGCATTACCGTGGTCAGCCGTGATTATCAGTGTTCCCCCGACTCGGTTAATACTTTCTAAAAGTTTCCCTAAACAACCATCAACCATGCTAATAGCTTGAATCGTTGCATCCATGTTGCCCGTATGACCCACCATATCCGGGTTAGCATAGTTAATGACAATTAAGGAATAGATTTGCTTCTCCAAGGCAGACATCGCATTTCTTGTTATCTCAGAGGCAGACATTTCTGGCGACAAATCGTAGGTAGAAACTTTCGGACTGGGAATTAGTATACGCTCTTCCTCTTCAAAAGCGTCTTCACTACCACCGTTGAAAAAGTAGGTAACATGAGCATATTTTTCAGTTTCGGCGATGCGGAGTTGCTTCAAACCCTGTCTGGCAATCACTTCACCCAAACTATTGCTCAAATGTTGTGGCTCAAACACACTCGGTACTGGTAAACTGGCATCGTATTGAGTAAAAGTGGTAAAATGAAGGGGCTGAATTAGTTGACGCTCAAATTCAGTAAAATTTTGGTCTACAAAAGCTCTCGTTAATTGTCGAGCACGGTCAGACCGAAAATTAAAGAATACGCAACCATCCCCTGATTCTACTTTCCCTGGCGCGATGCGAGTCGGGGGGAAAAATTCATCGGTGAAGCCGTTTGCATAGGCTGAGGCGATGACTTCAACGGCGGAGCAATGTTCTTGATCTTGATCGCTAGTCATGACTTTGTAAGCCCGTTCAATACGCTCCCAATGTCTATCTCTATCCATGGCATAGTAACGACCACCGAGGGTTACAATACGGCCCACCCCGCAAAAATCAAGATAATCTTGAAGCCACTGAACAAAAAATTTACCTTTGGTCGCAGAGGTATCTCGGCCATCGAGAATAACATGAAGACAAACCTCGGAGATTTTCCAAGTTTTAGCCATCTCAAGTAAGGCAAAAAGATGCTCAATGTGAGAATGGACTCCTCCATCGGAGCAAAGACCAATGAGATGGAGTTTTTTCCCATTTTCACGAACTGTCTGATAAGTTTGTGTCAAGGCATGATTATGTAATAAATCACGTCTTTCAATTGCCTTAGAGATACGAGTTAATTCTTGAGGAACGATGCGACCCGTGCCGATGTTCAGATGACCCGCTTCTGAATTGCCCATTTTCTGTTTGGGCAAACCAACAGCTTCGCCAGAAGTTTGGATCAACGTTTTAGGATAAGTGTTCCAAAGATGATCAAACACTGGTGTTTTAGCCGCAGCAATGGCATTGCCGTCTAGTTCTTCTCGGTAACCCCAGCCGTCAAGTATAACTAGCATGACGGGATTGGTGCTGGTATTTTTAGTGATATTCATAATACCTCTATTGAAATAATTATTTTTGAAAAAACTGAAACTTACTTCAAAAAATCAACTTTGCTGGTTAGGAATAATACAGCTATGGCACTATGTATTTAGGTTGAAAAAATTGACTTTAACCAGGGAATTAGTTAATAGTGTATAGTTGATAGAATAACTATTAACTATTAACTAACTTGACTTATCTATGCACAAGCATTAAGTCATTTCAGATTGGTCACTACCTCAGACCATGACTAAATTAGATTGATTCTGACGCAGAGCAGCACAACTTTGAGTCAACAGTTGCTCTGTTTGCTCCCATCCAATGCAACCATCGGTTATTGACAATCCATATTGCAGGTCTTTGTGATGAGTCGGAATTTTTTGTTTCCCCTCTCGAAGATAGCTCTCTAACATTAAACCAATGATCGATTTGTTTCCTGCTAAGCGTTGCTCAAGGACATGATGCCAAACAATTTCTTGCTGAGTATGCTGTTTACGCGAGTTACCGTGACTACAATCAACCGTAACGGCTGGCATTAGGTGCGCTGACAATAGTTGCTTAATTGCTTTGTGAATATTAGTTTCATCGTAATTGGTCTGGCTGCGACCGCCTCTGAGGATGATGTGTCCCCAAGAATTGCCAGTGGTAGAAATGGTAGCATTCTGTCCATTTTGGTCGATGCCTAGAAAATGATGGGAATACATAGCTGATTTAATGGCATTGATAGCAATGTTTAAGTCTCCATCGGTACCGTTCTTAAATCCTACAGGCATAGAAAGACCACTAGCCATCTCTCGATGAGTTTGAGATTGGGTCGTACGAGCGCCAATGGCAGCCCAGACGATCAAATCGTCTAGGTATTGTGGAACCACAGGATCGAGAAATTCAGTGGCAGTATACATTCCCATTTCAGTCAGCGTCAGCAGCAGTTGACGAGCAGTCCGCAAGCCAGTTTCAATGTCATGGGACCCATCAAGAAACGGATCATTAATTAGCCCCTTCCAACCAATACTAGTGCGAGGTTTTTCAAAATAAACTCGCATAATGACAAAAATTTGTTCTTCTAACTCTTTTCTGAGTTTATTTAATTTTTGTGCATATTCAAGCACTTCTTGTGGCTCGTGAACGGAGCAAGGTCCGACGATTACTAGCAAACGGGGATCTTGTTTTTGCAGAATATTTTTGACTGTTTGACGTCCTTTGAGTACGGTTTTAATGGACTTTTCGCTGATAGAAAGCTCTGTTTTTATCTGCTTTGGTGTCGCGATAGGACTTAATTTTTTAACGTGACAATTCTGAATATATTCCATGACAGTACCTCCAAGTTTTGGTGAAAAATAACGCACAAAAAGCTACAAGTTTCCTCTTTGTGCTTGTTCTAGTTCAATCGCTTCAAAAAGTGCTTTGAAATTGCCACTGCCGAATCCTTGAGCGCCTTTGCGTTGAATAATCTCAATGAAGAAGGTTGGACGACCGACTAAGGGTTTCGTAAATATTTGCAGTAGATATCCTTGATCATCACGGTCAACTAAAATTTTTAAGTTTTGCAGAACTTTAACGTCCTCATCGAGAAACCCAACCCGTTGAAGCAGTTTTTCGTAGTAAGTATCGGGCGTTTGTAAAAATTCAACCCCGTTGTTTTTCAACTGCTTCACAGTTTTAATAATGTTATCTGTTCTCAATGCCATGTGTTGTACCCCAGGGCCATGGTAAAAATCGAGATATTCTTGAATTTGCGATTTACGATAGCCTTCGGCAGGCTCGTTAATGGGGAACTTGATGCGACCTGTGTTATTCTGCAATACTTTCGACATGAGGGCAGAGTATTTAGTCGAAATATCGTCATTCGTAAATTGTTGCGCTTGACTAAATCCCATGACTGTTTGGTAGAAATTAGACCAGAGATTCATTCTCCCTAATTCAACGTTGAAAACTAGATGATCGATTTCTTTCAAACCCGTTGTTTGTGATGTCGACAGCGTGGGAAGAAACTGATAGTTCGGTAAAAAATTGGGGTAGTTGTGTCGTTCGATAAAGGAGTGAACCAGATCCCCTTCATAACTGGCAACTGTTGCCTTAACGATGTATTCGTTGTGAGAGCCAATAAAAGTTGGCTCAAGAATTGGTTTTGCACCACGGGCAACGGCTGTCTCAAAAGCATTTTGAGCATCGTCAACTTGCAGTGCAATGTCATAAACGCCGTCACCATGCCATTCTACATGATTGGTGATTGCACTATTAGGGATTAAAGAAGAGGTGACAACTAAGCGAATATTTTCTTGTTGCAATAGAAATGAACAGCGATCGCGTACTCCTGTTTCTAGACCAGCATAAGCGATAGGGGTAAAACCAAAAGCTGTGCGATAAAAATGAGCGGCTTGTCGAGCATTTCCGACATAAAATTCTACATAGTCAATTCCTTTAAATTGCACTAAATCTTGTTTTTGCCGTTGATCTGACTGACGCTGTGTAACTAACATATTTAGCCTCCTAAAATGATAAAGTTTCGCTTTGGTTAACAACAAGACTGGATACTGAATAAGAGTGCTTAGGACTCTTATACTGTTTCTGTTGACATAGCTGTTGGCTCTTCTTCAGGAAGATGATCCCCAAGCAAAGAAAAGTAGACGAAAACAGCAAAGTATAAATAAATTGAAAAGACCTTTATCTGGGTTTCAAGGGTAAATAAGGATTCGACGGGATGAACCACCAGAAAACCAATTAACGCTGAAAGGGCAGCTAAGGCATTGTGGGTTGAAGCCCAAAAAGGAACCATAAAAAAACCTCGAATATCTTGCCAGCGCTTATGTACCCACCAGGTGGTTAAAAATCCAAGGGGGGCAGTTCCAGCAATAAACCCAATCACTGTCAAAGGAATATCTGAATATAAATAAACCAATGGTAAAGATAGATAAGAGATGATCATCCCCAAGGTATGGATGTTAATGGCTTTGTCCATGCCAATTTTGACAATTAGTGTATCTTTTCCGACGGCTGCGTCGCAGTCTCGATCAGGCATATTCATGACCATCATTCTAATGAACTCGATGATGGCAAGGGGAAACAGGACTAAGAGTAAATCTCTGGTTCTTCCTGGAATAAGATTGCCGTTTTGTAGCAAGAATCCCAACACAGGGGTGAGAATATTTAACACAACAGTGGTAATTAGCTCTCCGAGTCCTCTTCGACAGAAAGCGAGCGGGGGAGCGCTGTATCCCCAAGAAAGTAAGATAGCCAGTAAACAAACCAAAAATGTAGTTTGTGAGGGCATCAAAGTGCTTAAGAATAGTGACAAGATAGTGGTTAGAATGGCAAGAATTAAGGAATCTTCGAGGCGAAGAATTCCCTTTGGTAGAATACGACTACCGCCAGTCCACGGAGAAGGATGTTGGTTTAAAATGTCAGAATCAAAATCATAATACTCATTGTAGAAATGAGTCATCATGTGCACGACCCACACTATAATTTGGCCGAGTGCAAAGTAATAAAGACTAAATTCTTCTCCTCGAAAGGTTGCGATTGTAGCACCTAATCCATACAAAATTGGACTATAGCTTAGAAATTTAATTCTTCCTAAAGTGAGAGACTGTCTCGGCTTGTGTATAAACATAGTTAAATACCTTCAAAACTGTGATTGCTACGGCGTAGTTATGAGACAACGCAAGTATTAGAAGTTCTAAAAACTCGCTTGTCGATGTGTTCATTTTCTGAAAACTTCAGTAGTAGCAGTAAGCTAACTTTCAAATTATCAAAACTCACAAATAAAACTTATCAACAAATCCAAAAAATAGCAAAGATAATTATTCTATTAACTTTATAACTTGAGTCAATAAGTATTAAATTTATTTCGATAAATTAATTTTAACAGTCATCAGTCACACGCTTTGCTCAGTCACCTCCTCACCAGTTATTTTTTTCATAGGGTTTAAGTCTCCGACGCTCATTATGTTGATTGATAACTGTTAACTAATAATTGCTCATAATTAGAGGAATGCGTTAGTTGCGAGTTGAAATCCCCAACTATACGCCTGATAACTGGTGAGGAGGTGACTGCGTGACTGCTTTACAAATAGTTTTTATATAATAAATTTATTGTATCTTTGATATAGTTTTTTACTAAAAAATACATGGCTGAAAACTATTTAATTTATGGTTTTATTATTTGATTTTATCGTCAAAATAAAAAAGGTCTATACTATAGTTTTATTCGGGATTATCTCTAAGTAGTTGGGGGAAGCTATACCAATTTCCTAAAGTTTAGCCACACATTTTCGTAGGGGTAAATGGCCCTTTACCCCTACAACATCCACATCTGTAGTCCAAGTTGATGAAAATGGTATTAACTTTTATCAAACTAAACCGTTTAGTTTGATAGTAAGAGAATCAAGCGATCGCCCAGAAGAGTCTCTTTCTAGAAAAGAAGGAAAAAAGTCCACAAAAATACCGTCATGGACTTGCGACGACCAAAGATTAGTTACACAACAATTTGGGGTCAAATTCTAGTAGAATTTCCCTATTTATTAGTGATTAGACTTTACATTAATAAATACAAGTTTCATCAGAAAATTATATAGTCACCCACAGATTTGCTACACCACCTAAATATCATTGATAGTGTCATTTTTGATTTAGTTTATTAGTCTAGATTCTAAATCGACAGTAAACTTAGAATAAATGTAACTCCGCAAGACCATAATACGAAAGAAAAAATCCAGTTAATAATCATAACAATTGTCTCGCTTATTGATGATTTTAAAAAACTTTTTTCAATTGCTTAAGAATGGTAATTGTATATCTTCAATGACAATTAAGCTATAGCATTTTCAAATAAAATACACTCAAGTTTCTCATTAATCTTGAAACATCTTCAGATCTTATATTCACTATTGCCTATTGCCTTTTACCTTCTAACCTGAGTTCGATATAAGAGAGTTTATAGACCAATTGTCAAAATTAGGAGTCTCAAACATTGATTCTCTCGTTAGAAAAGACCCAACCCCGAACTCCGAACTCCGAACTCACGTTTCTAACTTTTGCCTTTCGCGTAGCGGTATAGTTCCCTAGAGAAAACTAGGGAACATATTAGAAGTCCAGCCCCGAAAAGATTAGGTTTCTCGGTAATCCAAACTCATACTACTCAGGTTGTTTCTCATACTAAATCCGCTTATTATTGTACAGCAACATTTTTCTCCCTGCTCCGAAGCTCTTCCTTACTATGTACTTTATAAACCGAATTTGGTATCAGTCCAAAACTTCCACAATCTTGTTGCCCCACAGCTAAGAGAAAGAAACATGATTCCCCAAAAAGTAGAAGACTCTGGAATTGAAGTAGAAGACTCTGGAACTTCAGCAATGCTAGTAAAAGCTAAGCCACGAGGATGGTTGACCTCGTCATCGATATCGACAACGATAGTGCTATCTCCTGTGATGCGATCAAAACGCACAACAGTATTAGTCCCACTGTTACCAATATAAACATTGCCATCGGGGCCAAAGGTCAATACCTCTGGGCCAGATACATTATCTTCAGCAAAAACATCGATGAAATCTCCTGTTTGGCCATCGTAGCGCAATACCTGATCACCGAGACGGCTATTGACGTAAAGATCATCGTCGGGCCCAAACATTAATCCCGCAGCATAGTCGAGTCCACCACCTTCAGCGAAGACCTCGATAAACTCTCCTGTTTGGCCATCGTAGCGCACCACTTGATCGGTTTGGATACTACTAACATAGAAGTTCCCATCTGAACCAAAGTCAAAGCCAGCAGGATCAAAATTACTAGGGTCATCTAACCAACTTCCATCGGCAAAAACATCGATAAAATCACCTGTTTGGCCATCGTAGCGCAGCACTTGGTTACTGCCACGACTACCAACATAGAGATTCCCATCTGGCCCGAAGTCTGATATGGCAGGGCTATCTAATCCGTTACCATCGGCGAAAACATCGATAAAATCACCTGTTTGTCCATCGTAGCGCAGTACCTGATCTCCTTCTATACTACTGATATAAAGGTTGCCATCCGGCCCAAAAACTGAGCCACCAGGGACATCTAAGCCGCCACCTTCGGCAAAGACCCCAAGAAAATTTCCATTTGTTTCATCAAAGGCTAATATTCGACTCGGCTTAGCTTCGTTAACCAGTAAAATAGCTTCAGCAGGTTGGGTTACTACAGTTGCTAAGACGGGAACCAAAGCGACTGCTAATTTTCCGATTAGTTTACTTGTCTGGGTAAGAATTGGCTTTTGATTAGATCTGGCAGAGTCTTGCCAATTTTTCAGTTTTTGAAGGGAAAAAATACTTGTACTCATGATTATTTTTAATATTGACGACTATCGTTGAGTTGTGATCGATTTATTGTTCAAACTTTGACGATTTTGCAAAAGTTTGAATCAGCTTTTTTTGTTTCTCTGACTGAGAGTTTACAGATTAAAAAAGTAAAAGTCAAATACTTTTAAACTGTCAATGTTATAGTTTGAAACTATATATATTTTTGGGGATTATTTTGAGTATTAATTGAAATTATAAAGTTGATAGTATAATTATCTTTGTTATTTGCTAATTTTCTTGTTAATTTCTTATTAGTAAGTTTTTCTTGATATAAAAATTAGCTTTTGGCAAATAAACTTTTTTTGACGATGAACACGGTTTTAGGATATCTAGCGGTGTTTGCACCCTTTCGCCAGTACATTCTGAGAAATTTTATTTAACTAGTAAGCGGCGAAATTGCCATAAAACTTAGCATAATAAAAGCCATGAAATCAACTAAATTTCCTTCTAAGCAATCAAAAAAATCAAAACTTCCATTAGAAGAATTACCATCCGAAGAAATCTCAAAAAATAGTCGAAAAAAGTTAAAAATAGGATGGCTATTGCTTTTTATTCCATTAGCAGGAGGAGTAGCGGTGTGGCAACTATTAATCCCCTCAATTATGCCAGAGTCTCAACCCGTTACCCAAACCTTACCTCCCAAGCCTGTTGAAACAATTAATTTAACATCAGGAAAAAACAACAAACAGATAAAATTATTAGGGCAAGTAGAAGCCGAAAAACAGACAACGTTAAGTCCTCAAATTGAGGGGACAGTAGAAAAAGTGTTAGTCAAAGAAGGCGATCTCGTGACGACTGGAATGACGGTTGCCATTGTCGATGATGCCGACCCCCAGTTAGCATTAGCTGAAGCCGAAGCAAAATTAGTCGAAGAAAAAAATAAATTAGCTCGGTTACAAGTTGGAACCCGCCCTGAGATTATAGACCAACGAAAAGCCCAACTGCAAGCAGCCCAGGCACGCGAACGAGAAGCCCAAGAAAATCTTAAGCGTTTGATTGCCCTACAACCAGACTTAGTGGCTCAACGTCGCGCTGAACTCGAAGGAGCGAAAGTGCGCGAACGAGAAGCCCAAGACAACCTCAGCAGAACCAGTCGCTTGAGCCAAGAGGGGGCCATATCCCAACGAGCATTAGTAGAAGCCCAATCAGCCGCCAATGCTGCCCGCAGTCAACAATTAGGTGCTCAAGCAGCCCTAACTGCCCAAGAAACCCAAAGCCATCAAGACATTGCTCAAGCCAGAACCCACCTCGATAACGCCAAGAGCGATCGCTTAGAGATGGCCGCCGCGCTCTCTGAAGCCCAGGCTGGCCCAACGCGAGAAGAAATTGCCGCTCAGCAGGGAATCGTTAACGCCGCCAAAGCTACCGTCGAACAAGCCGAGTTGGACATGCAACGCACTAAAATTGAAGCGGCTTTTCCGGGAATCGTGCAGTCACGAAATGTTGATCCTGGCGATTACATTGAGGTCAACGATCCCATGTTAACCTTAGTTAGCGATCGCACTGTAGATATTTTTTTAGAAGTTCCTGAAAGCTTAAGCGGACAAGTTGTTCCAGGGATGACCGTTAACTTAAGCGCCCGTGCTTTACCTGATTGGCAACAAAAAACAACGATTACGGCGGTAGTCCCGACAGCCGACACTGTCTCTCGACGACAGCGAGTCAGAGTGACTTTAAATAAACCACCTGCTCAACTCTTACCTGGAATGGCCATTCGAGGGGATTTAGTCATACCGATAACGGATGCCAAAACCTTTATCGTGCCCCGAGACGCTTTAACGAGACGAGGCAACCAATGGCTATTGTTCACTGTCAAAGATCAAAAAGCTCAACAAATGGCTATAGAAATGATTGCAGACTTGGGCAAAGAAGTGGTTATTAGTAACCCCAAATTAGAAGAAGGACAATCAATCGTTGTTATTGGTGGTGATGGACTGACGGATCAGGCTGCGGTGAAAGTGGTGAATACTTCGGCTGATAGTTAATTGTCGATTGTTTAATGACTTTTTTTCTGACAGTTTGATTAATTTTGATCGATTAATAAGAAAACAAAATGAGTTTAATTAAAACCGCCGTTCGTTGGCGACATGGTACAGGCGTTTTATTTTGCCTCCTCGCATTATTTGGACTTTTAGCCTTATTTCAATTACCGCTAGAATTACAGCCAGGGGGCGATCGCCCAGAAATTACAATTACGACTCCCTATTTAGGGGCTTCCCCGCCAGAGGTAGAAGATTTAGTCACTCGTCCCATTGAAGAAAGACTCGAAGAGGTACAAGGGGTACAAGAAATTACCAGTACCAGTCGAGTTGGGGTTAGCAACATTAATATTGAGTTTAACTGGAATAGCGACATTGATCGCGCTTTAGTGGATGTTCTCAACAAGCTACAGCAAGTCGAAGCATTGCCCACTGAAGCAGATGAGTCGGATGTCGAAGTGGTTAGCGGTAGCAGCGATCCGATGATGTGGGTGATTTTGGTTCCCAAAGAAGGCTTTCGGGCTGATGATTATCACTATCGAGATTTAGTGGATGATGTTATTGTTCCCCGCTTCCGTCAGGTTCAAGGGGTAGGACAGTTTTATGTCTCTGGGGGAAGAGAGAGGGAAGTCGAAGTCATCGTTGATCCCAAAGCATTAGCGGATCGCAATCTTACTATTGGAGATGTGGCTAATACCCTACGCCGTAATAATCGAGACATTCGTGGCGGGCCTTTGGTTTTGGGACGGCGAGAGTATCGGGTAAGAACGGTCAGTCGTGTTGATGAGGTTGACCAATTAGAAGACTTTGTCTTGCGTCGGGATGAGTCAGGGACAGTTTATCTGAAAGATGTGGCCCAAGCCCGCATGGGTCGTGCCATACGAGACAGAGCTTTGATTAGAAATAACCAACCTGCGGTTGCCGTGGGCATTGTTCGTCAAGTTGGGGGCAATGTTCCTGAAATATCAGCAGGTATCAGAGAAGCGTTAGTAGACTTAGAAGCCAGATTTGACCGTGAAGGAGAAGGGGTTAAATTTGATATTCCTTATGATGAAAATGATTATATTAATCAATCAATTTCTTTTGTTCAAGGTAATTTAATTATTGGTGCGATTTTAGCGGCTTTGATCTTATTATTATTTCTGGGATCATTAAGAACGGTCGGCGTTATTGCGATCGCCATTCCTACGACTTTGATTACTGTTTTTATCGTCTTTTTTCTTTTAGGTCGTACCCTGAATGTGATTAGTTTAGCGGGGTTGGCCTTTGCTGTGGGCATGGTGGTCGATAATGCCATTGTTGTTTTAGAAAATGTATTTACCCACATGCAGCAGGGGAAAACTCCCATGAAAGCTGCGATCGTGGGAACTCAAGAAGTCAGCGGTGCCATGTTAGCTTCTACCTTGACCACTGTCGCGGTGTTTGCGCCTATTGTTCTCGTGAGAGGAGAAGCAGGACAACTATTCTTTGATATTGGAATCGCTCTTTCTGCCTCGGTACTGTTTTCTTTATTTGCTGCTCTAACTTTGATTCCTATGCTAGGGGGATTATTTCTCAGACAAGCAGAGGCTGAACAAATGCTTGCGGGAGGGGAATATAGAAGCGGTAATTGGTTAGAACGGGCTGTTGCTAAAAATTCAGCAATTTTTCGCTTCTTTCAAAACAAATTAACCAATTTTCTGCTAAAAACCGTTCGTTGGTCTTTAGGAAAGGGTAGATTAAACCGTCGCTTATTCATCCTTACAGTTCCTATCATCTTATCAGTCATTAGTTTTCAACTATTGCCTCCTGCTGATTACCTCCCAGAGGGAAACCGCAACCTAATTTTATGGTTGGCTGAACCCTTCCCAGGTACCAGTATTCCCGAAGCAGTGGAACTTTCCCAAGCGCCAAGAAATTTTATGAGTAAACAACCAGAAATAATGCGTACTATCTATGTGCATCGTCCTGGATTGAAAATGGTGGCGGGGTTTGTCAAATCAGACCTAGCGACGGGTAAGAATCTAGACAATATGGTTAACCGTCTGCGACAAGTTAGCGTAAATTTTCCTGGTTATCGTTTTCTTGTACCAAGGCGCGTTTCTATTTTCCAAGATCCTGGAAAAGAATTCGAGATACAAATTATTGGCGAAAATTTAGACGAAATCAATGGATTACAACAAAAACTCAAACGACAAATCAGTGAGTTATCAGGCATTCAAAATGTCCGTTCCGACTTTGTGACTGGTGCGCCAGAATTACAGGTTATTCCCAACCGCGAACGCTTAGCAGAGGCGGGCTTGTCAGAAGCAGAAATTGGTGAAATGGTACAAGCGGCTTTAGGCGGTTTGCGAGCCTCAGAATTTGTGGACGGAAAACGAGAACTTGATGTTTCTGTCGAACTACAAGACACTTTTGTTGATACCCCAGAACAACTAAGCCAACTAGCGATTTTCAATGGTCATGGTCAGAGATTACAACTCTCTGATGTAGCAGAAGTTTTAGAAACGACGGGCGCTGATACCATTAATCATGTGGATTTAGAAAGGTCGATTACGTTAACCGCAAGTGTAGCCAACGATGCTCCTTTAGGTGCATTAATTGATCGCACTGAACAACAAATTCTTGAACCGCTACGTCAAGCATTACCTCCTGGTGTCAGAGTTGAGTTAGCTGGTTCGGCGGATGTTCTAAGTAAAACCCTATTGCAGTTAGGCTCTACTTTTTTACTGTCTCTGGTCATTACGTATCTTTTGTTGGTGGCTTTGTATCGCTCTTTTATTTATCCTTTGTTAATTATGGCAACCGTACCGATGGGAATGACGGGTGCTTTATTAAGTCTAGTCATTGCGAATGCTATTCCTGGGGTAGTGGTTCCCTTAGACATTATTACAGGGTTGGGTTTTGTGATCTTGACGGGAATCGTGGTCAACAATGCTATTCTTTTAGTTGATCGTGCCCTACAACTCCAAGCAGAAGGGAGCGAATTCGATGCCTCTCTCTATCACGCTGTTGGTGATCGCTTACGTCCCATTTTTATGTCAGCAGGAACTAGCTTACTGGGAATGTTACCTTTAGCCATCTTCCCAGGAAAAGGCGCAGAACTCTATCAGGGTTTGGGGATTGCTTTAACAGGCGGTCTGGCTTTGTCCACTTTTTTAACGCCTACAGTAATTCCTGCTTTGATGGGGTTGTTACAGGATTTTCAGATGGAGCCCCATGTTGATCAATGATACCACATTCGGTTTGTTCACGTTCTCTCTAAACCTTGGAATTGCTAGTTTCCTGTAAAGACAATTTGTAGCATTTTTATTGACCTTTGATATTAGATCACTACTAAACAAAAAAAGCACGAAATCCTAAATTTCTTGCTCTAAGTTATCAAATATATAATTTATTGATTGCACAAATTTAACTACAAAAACGTGAGTTCGGTGTTAGGTTAGGGAACGCTATACGCAGGGCAGTGGCGGAGTTAGGAGTTACAATTTTTTCCAACGATATAATCAGGGTTCAAGACTTCTTGATGTTGTTAGTAGTCTAGAGATTTCCCTGCGTCGACCTCATGTACAAAAAGCTTCTTTTGACTCGAAGTACGAAGTCAAAAATTCGAGAACCTTATTGATATCATTTGAGTTTTTCTCAGAACTCCATACAAGACCTATGTTACGATTTAAGTCAAAATCCAACAAAGGCAAATATGTAATATTGGGTGTATTATTCAGAGTTGGCATGATTGCTAAACCATTACCTGTGGACACTAAGGCTTTGCAAAGTTCGTCATGGGCTGTTCGGTAATGAATTTTTGGAATTACACCTTTTGTTGTTAACCATTGATGTACGTATTCTCGATTTTCACAGATAATTCTGTCTATAAATGGAAGCTCATTAAGCTCTTCATAAGAGACTGATTGTTGTTTACTTAAAGGATGGTTTGCTGCAACTGCTGCTGCATAGTCCTGTTGAAACAACAGATATGAATTATCAAATTTCGTTTCTTCTGTTGTAGTAGTAATTGCGAGATCAATTTGACCTTTCTCAAGCCATTTTTCTAGTTCCATAATGTTACCACTCGTATGTTCTATCAAAACGTCTGAAGAAACTTTATTGAATTCGCTGATAAATTTTACGACGCAATTTAGAGAGAGAGTTTCTAAAACGCCAATTTTTAGGATTTGCTTGCTAATTTTTTTTTCATAAAGGTCTTGTTTTGTGCTTTGAATTTTGCTCAAAATTTCTTCTGCTTGTCTTTGAAAATATTCGCCAGAAGAGGTCAGAAAAATTCTTTTTTTGTCGCGGCAAAAAAGCTTTACACCGAGTTCATCTTCTAGCTTTTGAATACTGACTGATAAAGATGGCTGGGAAATATATAACTGTTCTGATGCTTTAGTAAAGCTGTTAGTTTCAGCAACTGATAAAAAATATTGGAGTTGAGCTAATTTCATATTTTTTGCTCTGATAAAATATCAGGTAAAAACTCGACGCTTATAGCATACCACGAGACACTAATTTTCTTATATAACTTTAGAAGTAAATGTAAAAAACAGAAAAAAATACATTATTAAAAAGTTAATTTAACTTTAAGAAACAGTATTCGGTTATGACAGTAACCCAGCAGAGAAAGTTATGAAACATTTACAATAATATTGATAATTATCATATTTTTTAAAACCATGGAGTACGGTATAATTGATTTTTTATTTTCCATTTCATGCTCCCTAAAACGAAAAGATTTTGTCCCTCACTTTAAACAAAATGCTATGTCACTAAGATAGACTTCAAAACACTATTCTGAAGCCTATCTTTTCATTTTCTGTTGTGCTAATTTTCCTGCATTGTACTCAGATAATTTATATCATTTCCATTATAGAGTCGCTGTTTGTTGCGTCCAGAAAACATCCCGTTCACCCTGAAGGAAATTCGGCAATTTATCAAG